>NZ_JBLUQC010000007.1:0-326995 GCF_048068435.1 Pseudomonas sp. NY15437 | reverse complement strand
GGGAATTGATGGCACTTCAGGCTAGACAGGCGCTATGAGACTTCAAGCTTAGATTTCTATCGATTCTTCATAAGAAAACTAATTTTAGGACTTTAATCTGGGGTAACTAATGGCCGGAATTCCGACTCTGACTCTCATCGCGGTACAAGACGGCGTGGAACCTGATGATGTCCGAGAATTTCTTAGCCCCAGCTGCGGGCTGTTCCTGGGCGGGTCAACTGATTGGAAGCTGAAGACCTGTAACGCATGGGGCGTGCTGGCGCGGCGTAGGAACTGCCATTTCCATGTCGGGCGAGTGAACTCTGCCAAACGCATCAAGCTCTGCTCAGCCGCTGGCGCACACTCCATCGATGGTACGAGCGCCACTCGCTTCTCCAAGACTCTGCCGCGCCTGGATGCAGCCCTGGTTCATGCCGACAAGCAGGATGACTTCTTCTCGCCCCAGGCAAAGCCCATCGACGAAACCGACTTCGACTGCGGCTGGCCTTTCAAGTAGGGATGCCTTGCGGCAAGAAATGGCAAAATGGTGAACCCTCGGCGCATACGCATCGCAGATGTTGGGTTCGAAAATCATCTCATTGAGAGACAGTCATGAAGACGATCGCTGTTCATAGTCCTATCGGTGGAAGTGGTAAAACTACCATTGCCCGGGCACTTCATCAGGCTAAGGGCTATGGGTATCAATCCATCGACCCACTCTACCCTGAGGTAACCGGATCAACAGACGTTGGCTTGGTGATTGACTGCTCTCCACACTGGGAGCCCGAAATAGAGCAAGCAGTTGGAGCCGCGGACGTCCTGCTCGTACCTCTCAAGTCCATCCCGGAGTGGATGTGGCCAGACCTGACTAGGCGTTTGCTACAGGTGCTAGCGGTCAGGGAAAACAAGCAGACGATCATTTTCCGGACTGACCCTGCCAAGGATTTCGCCGGTTTCTATAAACGCCTTCAGTCAATCAAACGACCAGGCGTTCACTTGATCACAGAGATTGTTGATGTTCGCGCTGGCCAATGGGACGCGACGCAGCTAGCCAAGCTGGCACTTGATTGACCACTCAGAGAGCTTGACCCGCTTCTGGCACGTTCCGGCCGCCTTGATGATGGAGCTCCACTTTCTAGGAATTCCATCATGCACAAGATCATCAAGCCCCTTTGCCTCGCTGGTGCCCTGATCGGACTGGTTGGCTGCACGACCAATCCAGCTACTGGCGAGAATCAGATCGACCGGACAGCCGTCGGTACTGTGGTCGGTACCGTCGCCGGCGGCCTGATCGGGGCGGCACTTGGAGACGGCCGAGCAGCACTCATCGGTGCTGCCATTGGGGCAGGCGTCGGCGGTGGCAGCGGATACCTCCTGGACCGCCGGCATGCCGAGTTGCAAAGAAAGCTGCAGGGGACTGGACTGACCGTTGAGCAGGTGACTGATCAGGCCCAAGGCACCCAAGCTTTGGTCGTGAAGGCGCCGTCAGACATCACCTTCAGGACGGGCTCCGCCGATCTGCAGATGCAAGCCTTCAGCGGTTTGGCCAGCCTTGCTGGCGCACTGCGCGAACATCCGGAGCAACGCGCTGTTATCACCGGCCACACTGACAACGTAGGTGCTCACCCGAGCAACATGCGACTGAGTTACGGCCGCGCCGAGAGTGTGGCGCAGTACCTCTCTGCTAATGGGATTTCTAAGGACCGAATCGAAGTCCGCGGCGTTGCCGATTCCCAGCCCATTGCTGAAAACACCTCGGAATCTGGCCGTCAGGCGAACCGCCGTGTGGAAATCCGGATCAGTCTCTAGGCGGACAGTCAGCAACTCATCAACAGCCAGCCAGGCGCCCGTTTCAGGCCAGCATTCCAGTTTCGATGAGATCTGGCCATTCAGGGGCCAACTGGGCCAGCCACAATGCGTCTGTGGAAGAGTCCAGTTGCTCAACTGCCCACGGGTGAAGCTCTCGCTCATCCATCTGGGCAACGCGCCAGGTTCTGACCTTGCCGACGTCGACGTGGATGAAGCCCTTACCGGGGTAGAAGCCGACTCCTCCTACGCCAATCGCCTGCGCCAGCCTGCCGAGGTTGTCGACACTGAGCCCAGGAATCCGAATATCGGCGGCCATCGCCTGAATGTGAAGGGATTGCTTTGCTGCTCCCTCCAAAGAGGAGTTGTGCTGTGGCGTCCTGTAGCCGCTGTTCACCAGTATCTTGTAAGGCAGCTTGTTCACCCGCAGCCAAACCTGGATGAGGAATAGGAGGTCGAGCAGCTTCGGGCTCATCCGGACCGTGGACTTGTACCTCACATCCCGCAGGAGGCCGCAAGCCTGCTGGTACCCACGCACATCCCACCCTTGCCCTTGCCGGAAATAGCAAAAGGTTGACTTCTCTTTGCTGTCCGGGCGTTCGAGGTCGAGCCATCGATCGCGGTTCAGCGCAACGACACGCCAGTCGTAGCGCCTGCCGGCATTGGCGTTTCCCCACGCCTGGCCGGCAGCAAGCACCGCGGGGGCGGCAAGTAGGCCTGCAAGGAAGGTGCGGCGGCTGATGATTGTCGGCGGGAGTGCCATCGTTACGTGAGCTCCTAATGCTGAGCCCAAGATAGCGACCCAAAAGCTGGGTACAACTCAAAGTGGGCCTGGCTTTTTCCCCTGGCTGGTGTCACGCCTTGATCCGCTGATGATGGAGGTCCGATTCAACACCACAGGCACAGGAATCATGGACAAAATCAGAGAAGCAATGCGCAAGCGCATTGAGGCAGGGTTGGAAAAGTCTGGTTGGCAAGTCACGGAGGACCAGCCCCACATCGACACGGTGCGGTGCTGGTTCTACTCGATGAATCTGGTGTCTGGCGTCCGTCTGATCGGTGCAGCCTCACAAGAGCTCTACCGCTCAGCTCTGACCGGCAAAGGCATCATTGCCGAGGCCAATGGCAAACACCCTGGTGTTCACCCAGCTGACCAGTACCTGGGCGCTGTTTCCTCCTTCGATTCCTCCCCTGATCAGCAGACCTTGGAGGCTCGGGGAAACCTGCTCGGCTACCTGGCAGGGTACGCGAGAACAACCAAGACCTGGCAGATCGCCCCACCCCTGAATGAGGTTCCTGGCATTCACTTCATCGCGATTGAGTGGGAAGCGAAGAACGGTTTCCGAGTGCTCCGTCCTGCAATGGCGATCGCTGCAGAACCTTTGCCCCCGGCCAAGATCGTCGAACTCGCCTCCATGCAGTTGGCGATGCACTTGGACCGCTGCCCCCAGGAAGCACCGATCGGCACGTAACACCCGGCGCTTGGCCCCTCACGTGGGCCTCCTCATCGCCCCCATAATCTCTTCCTCAGCTGGAGCTCAATATGCCGATTTACCTCGAGGCACCACCCTTTGATCCCCGTGGCCCGGACGGCCAGGGCCGCAATCGGCTGCGCGTGGACGGTATCGACCCAGCCCCTCGCTGTGCACTTCGCCCGCGTAGCTTCCCCACTTTGCGCGAATCTCAAAACACCCTGTTGGCTGCGTGGAGCGGTCAGTTCGGTCGCTGCACCAACCAGGGTAAGTGTTCGACCTGTAGTCTCGTCTCGCGCCGGTTTTCCTTGCCAGAAGGTGTCCCGAAATTGGTGATCCGGCAGGACGCGAACGGATCGCTCCACTACACAACCGATCTGGCGGCAGGCTGGAATGCCGTTTTGACCCCGCTCGATTGGGATGACCTGGCCAGCCTCGAAGACGGCTGGCTTTTTAGCCGCGCCCAACGTGACCAACACGGCGAGTTCATCACCGTTACTCGGGTTTGATCTGTCAGTTTTCATCTTGGCCTTTTGGGTTGCTCCAGCCATCTGCCAGTGATACAAGATCCGCGTTACCTGCTTGAGTCCTTGGACTTTGAGCACCAGGCGTACGGTTCCAGACCTCTGGACTGTTCTCCTGGCCTCGGTCGCCGGTAGAACTTCTACTGGTAGCCGGGGAGACACCGCTGGCTCCATCCTCCGCATGCGCGCCTTTCGGCGTCACATGCACCCCAGAGTGAACCGGTCATCCAACCGGGGCGCTCATTCCCTCTAGTGGAAGACCTTCCGGGCGACTTTTTGGGCCGCCCGGTTGATGCTGTGCCCTTTTCCGGCCGGTCACGTCTCTGAGGGACGGAGAAAACCTGGCAAGCCAGGTGCTGCACACCACATTGAGTGGTTCGAGCGCCCTGGCACCCGCCGGCGCATTTCTATCCCAACCCGGGGCACTTCCTGCCCTGGGCATGAGTGCCTCTCAGGAGAGCACCCATGAGTACCAATCGTCTTCGCATGAGGGAACAAGCCGAGTCCGTACGCCTGCTGCTGGGCGACGGGCAACCGCTAGATGCAGATCAGTCAGGTCTAAGCGCCAATGTTCGAGAAATGGTCCGGGAAAGCCTATCTCGCCATGAAGCGCTGACCGCTGTATTCACAGAGCTGGACCGGGTAGGAGTAGGGTTGACGGTCAAGCACTGGTCCGGGAACCAGTGGGCGATCTTCCTGCCAGACGCTTCCTCACCCGGGAAATTCCGCTACCAGGTCTTTATGGCCAACGGCTGGGTTTCCCACTTCACGTTCCAGACCCTGGACGAAGCTGTCTCTGACGCTTTCGACTCAGGGTTTCGGACAATTGCACCACCAGAGACTCTCGACCAAGTAGCTTCAACGGTCGAGTGGAGGAAAGGGTGCGATCGCCTGGAACTCATCACGCGGCACAACCGCGGCGAGATCAGTTACAGCGAGATGCTGGACCAGTTCCAACAAGTGGATGCCAAGTACGCTTCGGCTGCTTGAACATCCCAGCCGGCCTTTCCAGGTCAGCTGGTTTCAGGAGATGGAGCCAACAAAAAACCCCGCGATCCTTCTCAGGACGCGGGGTTTTTCTTTTGCGGCCGATGCTGGGTTTCAGTTCATCCCGTACTTTGCGATATCAACGCCGAGGCAGTAAGACATCGCCCGGGACTTCGTTCCGGCGTTCGCCGGGGCCTTGAGATGGTCAACGATGTAGTTGCAGTCGTCGAAGGCTAGAGCTCGAGATTGGCTGGCAGAGAGCGCAGCCGGCTGTGCGGTTGCAAGGCCATTCAGTTTGGATTCTTGTTCGATAACGGAGCTGCAGGCAGCAGTCAGCGTTGCGGCAGCGGACAGGGTAGCCATGACGGCGAGTCGACGGATCAAGAGGGCCTCTCTTTGCCAGGTATCTGGCTTCAGCAGTGAGGCAGTCAACGTTACAGAAGCCCCGGCGGTATGCACGCCAAGTCGGTGGGCGGAAATTCCACTCCAGGCTTCTGTCACTCACTCCATCCGAGACCATAGCTGCAACCAACACAGATGAGGTGTCGCGTTATGCAGTATCAAGAATCCCAGCTCCTGACCTACCTGGCCAAAGCTCCCGTTGCAGTTTGCACGGGCCTCAAGGAAATTCCGGAGCTGGTCCCGGGCCAGATCCTGATGAATGCTGCGCGCCCCCTCCTGGGCCAGCAAATCTTCCAGGGGGACTTCCTCCGCGGTCGCTTCTATGCATCTCTCGACCCCAGTGACTCCATCTCTGAGGTCTTTGCTCGCGAGAACCTCAAACTCGACGGCAAGGTGGTGTTTGTCGTCAATCAGACGCAGGCGACGGAGCTGATCCTGGACGGTTGTCGCTACCGCGCCGAGTACATGGCCATGGAAGAGGAAGAGCGCTGGTCGATCCTTCGCGATCGCATCTCCAAGCTGCAGGACATGGCGGTCGAGGACTTCATGGAAAAACTCGGAAAGGTTGCCAGCCCTCAGTCGGCAAGTTGACCTTTGAGCGATTAACACTTCCCCAATTCCAAGTGGACCGATACCCCAAATGCTGTATCGTCGTCCCCACTGGAGATCAGAGACACGGAGTAGGTCTTGAATCGAGTAGTTCACCCCTTGGAGTTACACGCCAGCTATTTCGGCCTCATCACCGATCACCTGATGGTCCGGATTGCTGCCCAGGACAGCATTTCAGCGCAGGAGCCTACGACAGCTGACCCGGCTCCTGAGCCGGTTGGAAATCCGATCCGCCCACGCTCCCAGCGCAAGCAACCCTCTACCATCGATTGAGAGTTGCCCCTCCCTCCTTCCAGGCGCTGACCAAGTCAGCACCTGGAATCAACAGCACACACCACATCTAGCCCCCTCGCCCACTTGAACACATTTTCCAGTGGTGGTTCTGGCACGCCCCGGTACCCCTGATCATCAGCTCCATCATTCATGAGGAGCGAAGCCATGTTTCACCCAACCCAGACTCAGCCCCTTCTCGATCACCTCGAAGAACTCAGCAAACTCGACTTGTCCGGGCTACCGGCCGAAATCAGGGAAGTGATTGGCCGCATGCTGCAAGAAGGTGAGAAGCTCTCCAGGCTCGACCAGCACCTGGTCGTTGGTGTCCGCGATACCAGCACTGGCACGGGCCACTATCCGATTCTCGTCCCGCAACATCGGCGGTACGCGGAAGCCGATTTCTTGGCCACCTTCGACGCCAGCTCGGATACCGACGAGGACTACACCTACCTCGTTCACTTCGAAGCCCACGAAGTCCAAATCCTCCCCTTGGAGGTTGAACTGTGAAGGGACTGCCATATCAAGCAGTGCGTGACGCCGTGTGCGCTGGCGCGATTGTCCCCGCCCCCGTCCAGGCGGAGTTCCGCATGGCCTTGGCTGGCATGCGCCCCTACCTGGCCGCCACGGTGTACGAGGGCCTCCATCAAGCCGGCTGCATGGATATCGAGATCGCTGCGATTGTCGGGAGGCCGATACGCCATGTTCGCTCGCTGCTGGAGTTCGCGAAGGCTCCGCAACAGCTTGTAGACCTGGTAGCAAACCGAAAGGCTTCGCTCGAAGCCTCTCTCCGGGCACTGCGTATCGCAGAGGAGTCTGGAAGAGACGTACTCGCTGTCCTTGAGGACGCCGCAGGCCAGGCCCGGCCGAAGAAGGTCCGGGCGGGGGGCCAGGCGATCGGGACTAAAGCTGTTGTGACGAAGCTCCTGAAGTCCGAGGTCCGACGCCAACTCCGCCAGGGTCTCGCCGGCGGGGCCGATGTCGTACAGATCCGCGCGGACGATGCCGAGCAACTGCTCCAGGCGCTTGAGAAATTGGCTTCTGGTACCCGTTGCCGCGCATAACTTTTCCCGGGCGCGCCGGGGTTACAACGAGGAATACACGATGGCCTGGACGAGCATCAGCCACCCACCGGTGGCGACCAACCACGATGATTTCACCCTGCGGTCCGAACCCGTACAAGGGCTATACAAGGATGGCACTCAGGCAGTGGTGCGGTGGTATCCCCCATCGGAGGACTGCGAGGGGGGCTGGAAAACTACCTGTGCGTCTGCGTGGGATGTGACCGGCCACATCACCCACTGGCGCGAACTCTTCTCCCCGCGACTCGAGAGTACGACTGCCTACGTGGTTGAGGACGAGCAGCTGGACACCCTCAAGACCATCGTCAAAGGGCTATATGGTGATGGGCAGAACGTTTCACCCGATCGTCGCCGGGACCTCGCCAATCAATTGCACCAGTTGGTGGGAACTATTCAGTCCCAATGTATCGAGCTAGAGGCCTATCTGTGCGGGGTGAGCGCTCATCTCTGACCGTTCGCCAAGCCTGCGAATACCCGCTTTTTGATTTAGTTTAGGCAATATGGCTAGATTAGCTGGCCAGCTAAACTAGCGTTTTGACCTAAGATAAAGCTGTACTAGCCTCATTAGCTGGCCAGCTAAACTAGCTAAATCAGCTAAACTAAAGCGCATTCAGCATGTTTTGCTGGCCAGCTACCCTACCTCTGGAAGATAAAGAACCATGCATCCAGGATCTGCCACGCTTAGCGCGGTCCAGTTCGAAGCCGAGATGATCGAGCTGCTCACCGCCGCCCTAAACGATGCGCTGGAGGGTGTCGCCGAGGTTGAACCGGTGAATGGCCTCTCGCCGTCCAAAGGAGCCCCTGACGCCCTGCTCACTTTAAAAAGTATGGAGGGATCAGTCCAGGTAGCTGTAGAGGTGGTGCGCAACGCGTATCCCCGTGACATTCAGCGTGCTGTCTGGGTGCTAGATGAAGCAACCAAAACCACTCACGACCAGGACCATATCAGGCTTGTCGCAGCTGAAACCCTGAGCCCAGGCGCCAAGCAATCGCTCAAAGAACGGGGGATCGCCTACTTCGAGAAGAGCGGCAGTCTCTACCTTCGCTCGAAAGGCTGGCTCATCAACATCGCTCACCCCTCAAAGGGTCCTTCAAGGCCAGAGACCATTTCGCTCTTCACTGATGCGCGCGAAGGCGTAGTGCATGCACTGCTCATGCACGCTCACCAATGGCTGACTGGCGCTGAACTCGCGGAGATGGCGCACACATCACCGTACACCTGTTCGGTCGTCCTGAAGGAACTCGAGCGAAGAGAGTGGTGCGATTCGATGGGTGGCGGTCGCACCCTGCGCCGGCGACTGGTTGAGCCTGGCAAGCTGCTCGATGCCTGGGCTGAAGATTGGCGCTTGCGAGCAGAGGTCAAGACGAGGGGCTACTTGTTTGTTGAAAACCGGAAAAATCTTCTGAGGGAGGTTTCCGAGCTGATCCATGAGAAGGATATCTCGGGAGAGTGCATCCTATCCGGGGCAGCTGCGGCTAATGCCTACGCTCCCCTGCTCACCGAGGCTGATATGGTCGACTTGGTCGTGCACCCTGGGATGACCAAAGCACTAATAGAAACCCTGAAGCTAAAGCCCACCACCAAGGGGGCCAACGTGCAGATTGTAGAGCGCGACCATTCGGCGTTCTTGTTCACTCAAACCTTCAACGACCAATGCAGTTTGGCAAGCCCCTTTGTCCTTTACCTCGACCTGCTTGATGGGCGGGGACGGAACAAGGAGCTGGCCCAGTACATCCGGGAGAAAATGGAGTCTACATGGGCGATATGAAACCTAAGACAGCTGGCGGCTACAGCCCGGATGTCACCAACGCATGTGAGCGAACAATGCTGACCATGGTTTCCGCCTTTGGGACCCTGAAAGACACGTTACGCCTCATTGGAGGCCTGGTCCCGCGGTACCTCACGCCAGAGGCTCCGCCGGAGGTGCCTGCTCACGCAGGAACATCCGATGTGGATGTAGTGATCAACCTCGAGCTCCTGGCCAACGGTGATGAGTACGCATCCCTTGCTAAACAACTGAAACAACGGGGATTCGAAAGGGTGATCAACGACAAGGGGAACCCTACCTCTTGGCGGTGGAAACGTAGAGTGGATGATCACACCGTAGTAGTAGTTGAACTACTTCGTGATGCGGGTGATGCCGCTCCAAGGCGCGCGGTCAACATCAATGGTGAAGACGTCTCTGCCATGCCCATCAGGTACGCGGGAATCACAGCGGACTGGTTCAAGGAGAGGGAGGTCACCTGTGAACTATTGGATGGCCAAGGGATTTCAACTGAGCGCATCCGTTTTGCCGACGTCCCCGCCTTCGTCATCCTGAAAGCTCTGGCCATGGATCAAAGACAGGAGCCGAAGGACGCCGCGGACCTCATTCACGTTGTCAGGTACGCGGGCACCCTGGACCAGGTTGCCGAGATGTTTGCAGAGCGGATCAGGTCGGGGCTACATAAAGAAGCAATGAGCGAGGGCCTATCGGCCCTGCGCCTACGCTTCTGCAATGATCAGCATGCCGAGGGCCACCTCAAGGTTGGCCCCGTTGCCTACGCCCGATTCCATAGCACCGGCGATGAAGACGAAATGATGAACGACCAGCTGTACGCTGCCGGTTTGATTGAGAGGCTGCTCGATCTGATCGAAGTAAAGACCGGCTACTGGTCGGGCAACGCCTGATCCTTACGAGACCTGGCAGGGACTCTGATTCGCGATGACTAGCAAAGCTAATGCAGTGGCCTTCTCCAGGGTCCTTCTGAGCACCTTGGACGACATCAAAGCTGCAGTTCACCGTCGCGACAAGCCAGCGGCTGATCTGCAGTTCGCGTTCGCAATGGGCTTGATTGGAGGCGCCACCCTTAGCGGTGGCGTTCACAAGGAAGCGGGATATGAACTGCTTGATGCACTGGAGGAGACTCGCCACTTGTTACGCGAAGCGTTCGGGGAGGCCCCTGCAGGGTTTGATCGTTTGTTTGAAGGATAAAGTGTTAACCGCCCCTGATACACGTTGGCTGGCCCGCCTGGTGACCTACTGTTATGCGTCGATGAGTACGATTACGAGCATCTGTGACAGGCTTTATTTCTCGGAAATGCTCGCGGCAAATTCGGAATCCAGAGGGCGCGAGGCTTCCCAGGCGCCGCGATAACTCTATAATTCCGATTCTTAAGTCAGATATTATGGTTTAAGCCTCGAAATGCTGAATTTAAACCTTGCCAAGCCGGATGAAGTCGTCAAGCGGATCTGCACTCGCCTACGCCAAGAGCGACTGTCTCAGCAGATGAAGCAGTCCGAGGTGGCCGCCCGCGCCGGCATTGGTGTCGGCACCTTGTCCAACCTTGAAGCTGGGCGCAGCGTGGCATTCGACAGCGTGGTCCGCGTGGCAATGGTTTTGGGGCGTCTCAACGACTTGGAGCAGTTGTTTGCACCGCGAATGGAGAGTCTGGACGACTTCGTCCGCTATGACCAAGGCGCTCAGCGCCAGCGCATCAGGGGAAAATCCAGCAGTTCCTAAGCAACCGTGCTAGGTGAGCCGGCTTCCTTGATCGCCTTCATCAGGCGCATACCTCCGCCAGCTTGTAAGGCGATGGTCGTATTGCCGCAATGGATATTCCTGAGCCTTCTCACGCCTGTTGAGCCAACAGGCATGGACCCGTTTGGCTCAAAGTGGCGGAGTAGACGCTTCCATGCGTATGGCCGCTCGCCGGCGAGGGCCAGCCGCACCCTACCCTTTCCAGATCATCAGGGGATATGACTGAAATTACGGCCCGACAATTGGAGTTGATTCGGGCTGAATGTTTGCGAACATAGCCGGGCTTCGGAAGGCCCAGCGCTGATTTGAGGGCCATAGATAAGGAACATTGTCCGTGCCCCTCTCTGCCCCCCGTCCGTCTTCCCCCGAGACCGCCAATTCGTTGGACCTGGCAAGCCCCAAATTGACCAGGCAACGTCGTTGGATCGATGACTCCCGCTTCCGCATGCGCCGCATCGTAGTTCTCCGGAACCAGCAGAAAGAGATCGTTGGTTACCGGCCCATGATTCAGCAAGGAGCCAAGGAGAGTCGTCGGGACTACTACCAGACCTTCAAACCGACCTCCGAGATGACCTTGGAGCAAGCTCTGCAGGCGGCGATGGAATGGCGGGACAACATCGAGAAGATGCTTGGCATCGTTCCAGGTAACCACAGTGCCGCTGGGATCAATAAGCCGGTTGCCTGCATCTCTCTGATTGTCTCTCAGACGCCCCCCTATCGTGCTCACTGGGCCACAAACCAAACCTCTGATGGCAACGCCAAGATCAGGGTGAGTATCGGGACCCGTAACTACCAGGAGGCGTACGCCGAGACCGTGTCCCGGCTGGCCCAGCGTGAGGGTATCGCAGCTCCGGATATCATGCCCTTGGCTCCCCCGCCGAAGCGCGACCAGTACCGTCGAATGGTGAAGGCTGGACTGCAGGACATCCCACAGCCTGAGACTACCAAGTCCCGCCGCAAGCCAAAGGCCTGAATTTCCGGGCCTCGCTTTGGCTGGCATAGATCCAGCAACTCGGTAGCTTCTGAGTGATTCCCCTTCACTCTGGAAGAGTCGATGCTCACCTCCACCGTTTCGAAGCGATCCGCCCTCGCCATCCTTCTCGCTCTGCTTGCCGGCTGCGATAACTCTATTGTCGGCGCCTACAAGGCAACTATGGAGACCCAAGACGGTAAGGGTAGAACTGTCGGCATCGCGGTCATTCAGGAAAAGAACATCAGCGCCGACGGCCAGGACGTGGCAGTCGCCAGCTGGAGCAATGAAAACGACTCGGTTACCGCGATCGACAAAGACGGAAAGCGGATCATCCGCTTCCTTGTCCAGAAGAACGGCGATCTCGTACAAGAGACCCCTACGGGCAAGATCGTGTTTAAGCGGTTCGACCTGTAATGCTGTCGAGTGCAGATCGTTCCCGGCTCAGGAATGCAATCTCGCTGGCGCTTGGACTGGCCCTGGCCGGGATAACCCTAGCGTCCCAGGCCAAAATTCAGGTTCTGCAAAGCACCTATCCCGACGGTACTGCCGCGCCGGCGGAGATCTACCTTTCCGGGGAGATCACCACCAGCACTACCAAAGAGGTAACCCAGGCCCTGGACCGCGCCGGACCGAAGGTCCCCATGCTCGCCTTTGACTCTGCCGGCGGCGATCTTGTGGCCGCCATGGAGTTGGGCGACACCCTCAGGCGACGTGGGGTCAACACATCGATCGGGAAATACAGCGGGGAGTACGGCAAGCCGCTCCCAGGTGTCTGCTACAGCGCCTGTGTGCTTTCGTTTGGCGGTGGCCACTTCCGATTTGCGGATCAAAAAGCACAAATCGGAGTGCACCGGTTCTTCAGGAAGACCGCATCCTCTTCCGATCTCGATGTCGGCCAGGTCGTTAGCGCTGCAATCACGAGTTACTTGATTCGTGTGGGTGTGAGTCCGCTGCTGTTCGAGAAGATGGCACAGGTGGGTGGCGGAAAGATGCAACTGCTGTCGGTGTCGGAAGCAACCAGCCTGGCCCTGGTTAACAATGGCCTTCTTCCCCCCAACTGGGTCATCGAAGGTAAGCAGGGGGCGGTCTACCTCAAAGGTGAGCAGGAGACCTGGAACGGGACTGGCAAACTCCTCTTCAGCTGTTCGGGCCCGAGCGGCATCAAGGTCACAGCTCTCTATGATGCCGGGGAGAACAACCAGAACATCCTGAACACCGCGCGTAGCTTCACGCTGAGGCTCAACAGTCAGTTCCACACGATTCCTAAGCTCCAGTCAGCACCGAAGATCAGCGGCGATTTCCTGATGGCGAGCTTCGTCCCCGACTCCACGATGCTGTGGGACCTTCAGGCTGCAGAGCAGATAGGCTTCGGGTTCCATCCGCAGCGCGCTGAGTCCTTCTACGGATTCTTGATCGACGCCCGCCCCGAACGCGACATGATCCGCAGTTTCATCAATCACTGCGTCACCCGGAACTGATCCGCCGCCGCTTCTGGCACTAGCCAGGGGCGGCCACAATCACCTCATCGGCCACCAAGGTCATCAGAGGTGATCCTATGAGCAACCCCAAGTGTACCCAGCATCTCGTTTACGACCAGTCTGGAGCCGAAGCAGGCATGGCCACCGGCGCGGTCCACCGCTGCCGAATGGAAGGCTGCCGAGGGGAGCGCGTCTCAGTGCGCTGGCCCGACGGCCACTTCACCTACCCGTGCAGTCGCGGCCTGCTGCTTCGCACCGATGGCGCGCGCCAGATCGGCTGAGGGCTTCGAATGCTGATTCCCTACGACCAGCTGCAGCCCGAGACGCTGGACAACTTGATGCGGGATTTCGTCAGCCGGGACGGCACCGATGGGGGTGACGAGACTCCGGAAGAGGTGAAGGTCGAACGCGTACGCCAGGCCCTTATCAAGGGCGAAGCAGTGGTGTTCTACGACATAGCTGAACAACAATGCATTTTGACCTTGCGAGCGGAAGTGCCCCAAGAGGTACTCAGCGCCTGGACTTAGGGCAGGGAAATAGGCCAGGCGTGCTGGTGGCACGCCGGCCCAAGCTGGAACATGAGCTCATCAAAGCAGCAACACGCTTCAAGAATTCAGTCCAGCCTGGAGGGCTCTATGAACCATCCTGTACTTCCCGTACCGATTCTTGAGGGGGTGCAGCGCTCCTACTCGATCAGCGCCTTGTGGGAGGGCACCCCTGCCCGAGCGACAGTTGAGAAAGAACGTGAACTCCTGAATCTGGTTCTGCCGCCCTGGCAACGCGAGCTCTGTTGGACCCTTGACCAACAGATCAAGTACGTCGAAGGCATCTTTCTTGGCCTTGGAACGGGCTACTACGTCGTCAATGGACGGGATTTTGACAATGACGGCAACGACACCCGTATGTCCGGATGGCTGATCGATGGGCAGCAGCGAATCACAGCAATTGCTCGCTTCATCTCTGGCGAAATCTGCATCTTCGGCGGGATCTTCTATCGCGACTTGAGCCCTGCAGATAAACGCCGTCGATTCGACAACATCATCTTCCCCTGCATCGAGCTGAACTATCAGGAGGATGAGACCGTCCTGAAAGAGCTGTACCGCCGCCTGAACTACGGCGGTACCCCGCACACCCAAGAAGACCTGGCATTGCTCAACGCCTGAATGTGCCCTCCTACATCGGAAACCCGGGCCCGGCTTTCGGTTGGGTCCACCTGGCGAATCTGCAATCCTTTCGCGGATTCGGCCAGGACCCCTCTCAATGAAGCGCTTCCGTATCCCCGCTACCTTCCTACTGTCTCTGCTCGCAGCTGGTTGCAGCACTGACGCTCATCGACCGGGCAACCCCTTCGACGAGCCCCTCGCGCGTGAACCGCTTCAGGCGTACCCGCAGCAGCAACGGACGACGCAAAAGGTGGCCGGCCTTGAGCGAATCCCCGCGCCGAGCGAGGAGCAAGCTCAGCCGCAGGAGCCAGAGGTTCAGGTTTTCCCCGCCGGCGCGAAACCAACCCCTATTGCCACCGGGCCTGAGATTCGGGTTGCAGACACGCCTACGCCCGACGCTGGGCGAGAGGCATTGGCCGAAGCAGAAAGGGTGGGCTCCACCGGCGATACAGGGAGCATGATCGAGCTCCTGGAGCAAAGCGCATTCCGCGGGAACATGGATGCCCTCTACAAACTGGCCAAGGTCTACCAGAACGGTGAGGGGGTGCCGGCGAATCCCGAGATTGCAGTCGCATATCTCACCACGGCTTCCGGCCTAGGACATGCAGAGTCCACCCGTGTTCTTGCCTGGGACTACCTTCTGGGCAAGGGGGTCAGCAAGGACATCCCCTATGGCACTGGATTGATGGAGAAGGCATCCACATCGAGTGTCCGCGCAAAGCGGGAGTTTGCCTTACTACTCAACAACACCTATCAGCCAGGCCTGAACGACCCCAGCCGCGGGCTGGTGTTGCTGAAAGAGGCGGCCGCCACCGGTGATGCTGAATCAGTGAAAGCACTGAATCTGGCCCTTACCAAATCGAGTGCTGCGGTAGCGGCTTCCTCGAAATCCCCTGTAGTCGACAAAGTCGCCTCTCCGGTGCACCAGGTGGCAGATTCCACCGAGTCCCGAGCAGAGACTCTCAAGCAACGTGCGATGTCGGGGGATGTTGAGGCCATGTACAAACTCGGGCTCAGCTACTCACTGGGAAAAGCCCCCGCCATCGACCCTCAGTTCGAGGCGTACTGCTGGTTCTCGGTTGCTGCCAATCACGGGCATTCAAAGGCCCAAACGGAGGTCACTGCCTTGGCAGGTGTGAGAACGTTGTCTGATCGGAAGAATCCCGGGAAGCTGGATCAATGCATCCAGGAGATGGGAGAGGTTGTCGACCAAGGCTGATGGGGATGGTCAACGCCCGCCAGGCCGGCGGGCATGGGTTCACGCAAGGAGTGCCTGATGCTCCGGACCGAAGCTCGCGGATGACCAGGCAACCGACTTTCCTGACTCGGTCAGTGCGTAGTGTTCAGCGTCACCGGTCTGAGTCTGGCGCTCCAAGAACCCCATCTCTTCGAGCCGCTTGATCATCCTGCCACCCTGCATTCGCTGATTATTGGGGTTCGCTTCGCTTGACCCCACCAGCTCCCCAAGTGCCCTTGCATCCGATACAACACCTCCCAACCGGCTGATTGCTGCCAGTGCAGCTCGATCAATCTCAGTGAGTTGGCGAGGGGCCTTGAACAAGCCGCGGGCGATCTTGATCTGGGTGAGTGGCGTCATATCGAGGGAGCTTTGTAATGGACAGGCTCCGATTGTCGCCATCTAAACGCCTGATACAACTCAAAAAGGGGGGCTCATTTCCCTGCTTCTGGCACGCGAGGATGAGAATTCCAATACGCCTCGAATCTTCAACAACGAGGCAATCCAATGACCAAGACTCAGCGCCCGAAGCTCTCTGACACCGTGGACGGTGTGCTCTTCGGCTGGAAGCACCAGGCACAAAGCCACTCGGCAACCTTCGCAAAGATCTGCCCAGGTCCGACCTTCACCCTGATGGCAGATGGAAAACTGCACAAAGTGGTCGCGGCCCACCTGACGGCTGAAGTCACTCCGCGGGAAGAGCAGGAACTACGGGACGCCATCGCCGCTGGGCAGGTTGAGATCTATCGCCTGGAGGCTGGTACGAAACGCAAAGTGATCATGCACCAGGCTACTGGCCTCCCGCTGCAGTCGGAGGTGAACTCGTGAGCAAGGCCATTCAGGGATGGAAGCGGACTCGTCCGGGCATCTATCAACATGAGTCGGGAGCTCGGATCTGGAGCAGTGCCGCACCGAGCCGTGCAGGCCAGGCGCCGCTGCACTGGGAGACCTGCTGTGCGGACGGAACCAGGTATTCCGGCCTGCCTTCGATGAGCGAAGCAATGCGTATTGCTCAGGCTACCCTCCCTGGCCGCCAGCTGGGAAAGTAGCAAGCCAACTACGCTGGAATCCAGGTATCAGACCGGCGACTATTCGCCGGTCTTGCCATCGAAGGCACGATTTCAGAGGAACCGTATGAGCAACTCCCCCCTGCGCGTCATGCTAGTTGACGATTCCCGGACTATCCGCAAAACCGGTGAGGTCATGCTCCAGAAGGCCGGCTGCGAAGTGCTCTGCGCGGTGGATGGCTTCGAGTGTCTGGCCCGGGCCTTGGACTTCAAGCCTGATCTGTTCTTCATCGACGTTCTCATGCCGCGACTCAACGGCTACCAGACCTCTCAACTGATCCGTAGCCGGGACGCCTTTAAGGCGGTTCCAATCGTGATGTTGTCTTCCAAGGACGGTCTGTTCGATATCGCCCTGGGAAAGAAGAACGGTGCGACCGACTACATCACCAAGCCGTTCAATCAGGAGGACCTGGTTGGAGCGGTAAGGAAACACTGTCCGAACTTCACGCCGGCGCTGTGAGCTACACGGTGGTGGCACGCTCGAACTGACCGAAAAATGGCTCCACTTTCCAGCAAAGACGGAGCCACCAAATGTCTAAGACCCCTCGCCTCTACGCCTACCATCCAGTTTCTGGCGACCCCCTCATCGGAACACTGGACACGCTCACTGCGATTGTTCCTTGTGAGATCTCCAGAACTGACGGCGTGACCACGATCGAAGAAGGCACCGAGTCCATCGTCGACTGGAATGGCCAAGAGGTTGCCAAGATGAACGGGCGACAGGTCCTGATCACCGAAGCAGGTGCCACCTGTCTTATCGATGAGGTTCTCTGGAGCGTCCACGACGTCCCCAAGTGGGATGTCGCCATCGAAAAGCCTGCAACCAAATGCCCCAGCTACAATGAATTGATGTTCGCCTACATCCTCCTACACCAGACCCTTACGGCCACGATCAGCAACCTGAAGGCCGGGTACACCGAAGGACAGATGGACACGCTGCTCTCCCGAGTGAACCCGCTCTTCGACGTCGATCGTCTCTGCAGCTGATCAACAAGCCCCGCTTCGGCGGGGTTTTTCATTTCTCGGTCCTTGAAAGCCCGAAACTGGCGGTTATACAGCCAACATAGCCGGTGCACTTTGCCGGGCTACGACACAGATCGGTCCCACCAGGATAGCGAAGGAGCTACCAACATGATCTCTGAAGCGTTTCTCCGTACCGCCTACATCGCCATGACCCTGCTCGTTGTGGCCTGCGCTCTGACCACCACCCTGATGTTCGGTAAAGGTGGCCCGCTCTCCCCCATCGAGTGGTTCTGCATCGGTAGCCTGTGGCTGGCGTTCTTCCTCCTGGTGATGCTGGTCACTTGGGCTACTCGCCTGAGCCAGGCTCATCGCAAAACCCTGGCCGGCTCGGCGGTAACCCAAGCCGCCTAAGCCCTTCCGCACACCGGCTGCATGCACCAGATCCGATCTGGCGGCATAGCAGCCGGGGCCTCACGAAACAGCACTTCCACCGCTTCTGTCACTCCACTACCTGGCTGATCCTGTGTACTCCGAACAGAGGAAATGCCATGTCCAGCAGCATCACCCGCAACTACCTGTACCAGTCTGGAAACTCCGACAAGTTCTACACCCTCAGCCTGGTCGCCACTGGCAACACTTGGGAAGTCCTCTCTCACTACGGTCGCTCTGGTACGTCAGGCAAACGCGCGGTGGTTCAGCCTGCAACCTCCTACACAGAGGCCCATACCGTATTTGAAAAGGCATGCAATAAGAGGCTCAAGCGCGGCTACTACCTTGCTGGATCTTCGTCTCCGGTTCCTGCATCCCCCATAGCTCCTAACCCTGCCAACTCCCTCGCTGCACTCGAAGCCAAACGCCAACGCCACGCCCTACTGTCCGCCATTCCCGCGCCTGTCATCACACTGAATCCGATGAGTCTCCTGCTGTAGCGGCTCCGCACCTCAGCGGCGCCCCCCGCTTTCGCTACAACCCCTTCATTCCGACTGATAGCCTTTAAAGATCGCGAATGCAGAGATCCCACATGACCAGAGGCTCGACCCTCGATGAGCGCATCGACACCCACCTCAATGCGCTCCGCAACCTCCCCCACGGCCACGGCTCAGGCCGCTTCCTATCTTTCTCAGACCTGCCCGAGCAAGCCTCCGACCACAGCGAAGCGGGTCCAGACCACATCCTTCGCATCCTGATCGAGGATCTGGCCGGCGCCGTCGGCGAAGATCTCCTCGATCGTCTTGGATCGGTTCCCCTTGAACAGTTCTGCCTTATGTCGACCCTGCGCTGCGAGGGAACAGGATTGCTCCTGATAGCGGTCATCAAGAGCTTCATCGCCGCGTATGCGAACCCTGCTACCTCTGACGAAGCGGTGCTCGCGCTGAAGAAGCTTGAATTCCTCAGCACCGTGCCGGTCCCTTCCTGCAACTGACCTGATCTCCTGCCGGCGATCGCAAGGCGCTCGTCGGCCCTCCTCCCTCTCCTCACACCCACGACAACCTGATTTTTTCGTGGGCCGGTTCTGGCACGCGTAAAGCGCATTTCCAATGGAGTCATCTTCAGAGGAGTGCGTAAGCATGAAAACTCAACGTTCTACCTTCCAGGCCCCGCAAATGGCCCTGGATTTCAGCTTCCAGCAGCCAGGCCGGGTCTCGGTGAACAGCACCGCGTCCAAGGTCACCGATAACGACGAGGATCAGCTGCCGGGCGCCCCGAAGCGCAGCGCTGCTGCCGAGCTCTCGGACATGGTGGTCGACGATCGAGTCCTCTCGCAGGGCATCACGACCTGGCGCAACCTGGTCGACTTCGCGATCAGGACTGGGCACACCGAGCTCTATGAGAGTGAGGACGGCCGCCAAGGTCTCCGCCGGCCGGGCTTCCGCTATGCCCCGATCTCCCGTCTCCCAGAGAGAGCGCCGGAGTACGTCAAGGATGTCCTGGCCGGCCAACTGGCCGCCCGGCTGGAGAAGTTGAAGGTTCAGCTGTCTTCTGGGCGACTGACTGCAGACGACGAGTTCAAGGTCCAAATCAGCCTGGAGGGCTCGACCTTCCAGGTAAGCGTTTACGAAGGCAGAAAGCTGGATTCGAACTGGTCTTTCAAGCTGATGGATCTCCCGCGTACCCCCGGTCTGCCGGATGCTGATGAGGCCGCCCAGATCGCGTTCATTGCTCGAAAAGTGAAGCGCCTTCAACGCGAAGGGCGCATCGCCGGCGGCACACCGAACCTTATCGGCAAGGCGGTGCTCCGGGGCGTTTGTTCGGTTCTGGGCGAGGCCACCAAATGAACATTGACCAGTCGCTCAATCACCAGGTGATCCAGCACCTGATGTCGAGCAACCATCCGGATCTCCACTATGGTCGTGTTACCTCGAACCTGGTCGAGGTCGCCGGCGAGGTCATTCAAGACCAGTTCCTGGACAGCGGGTTCTGCATGCACTCCGCGTTCCTGGATGGCCAGGTGGTTGTCCAGACCTACCATGAGCCTCGCTCCGGAGCTTTCATGCCCGATGTTGGGATATCACTAGGCCTTTTCCTGGACGGCACCTCTTGTCCATTGAAAGTCCTGCTCCGTGCCAACTCGTCAACACCGGTGATGGTCCCTGAAGCCAATGGCCTCTTCGAGCCGGCCATTCGAATCAGTCGGGACTGGTTCTTGCCAGTCAGAGACTGGGCTCGATCTCCAGATCTGCTGATGTACTTGCGCGCGACGGCGATCCAGGTGCTGGGAGCTGCAGCATGAAAGCCCCGTCCGGAGTAGCGAAAACCATCGACCTGGCTGAACTCAGGGAAGTGTTCCACTTGAGGCAGGAGGACGTCGGCGACCTCCTGGGGGTCCACCGCTCCACGGTGATCGACTGGGAGAAGGGAAAACAGCCAAGTTGGCTACCACTGGTGTGCCTCGGCATCCCTACGACACTGGTGCTTAAGCAACCTGTCCCCGCGATTTCAGCAACTGACTTGGTAGCTGCCCGGGCGCAGCTGGGCATAGAGCAAGCCGACCTGGCCAATCATCTCGGCGTTCACGTGAGGACTGTTAGGACCTGGGAGGCAAAGCGACCACCCGCCTGGCTACCGGTCGCAATGATCGGTCTGGCCCTTCAGCTGCAGGCCCCCTTCTGGCACGCACGCGTCCGAGCAAAATGACGTCATCCCGAAGGCACTCCGCCGGCGGCAATCGAATCAACCAGGAAACAACGACATGATCATCCTCAGCGTCCCGAACGGCCCGTCCAAGCAGTACCAACACAGCGACATCAGCGCAGCCATGATGGATTTCGCGAAATCCCACATGTCTGGCCGCCTCGTGCAGGCCGTCGAAGATCCTCAGGCCAAATTCGGCATGCGCTTTGAGGCCATTCAGATCGATGACGAATCGATGTCCACTCCTATCACCGTTCACTGATAGGCATCTAAATGGCTCGAATCACGTTTATGAAGGATTGGGACATCAACGGGAAGCCTAGCTACCAGGTCACCAAAGACGGTCCCAGCGTCGCTACCATCCATTTCGTCGACCAAACGAGTCTTGCAACCCAGGGCGGTGGTGTATCTCACCCCCATTGGGTGCTGAAGCTCCATACAGGCCGGATCGATCGTCATCCGACACTCGCAGAGGCCAAGCTGGACGCGTTGAAGCTCTGACTGAGCCCCCCTCTCTCGCAATGAATTCCAGCCCCCTGCATCGAGTTGAACCCGCCGCATGCGCCGTTACTCTGGCTGCCTCCCCTGATTACGAGGCAGCCACATGTGGTTCAAGCAACTCCTCACGTACAACATCACCCAGGATCTGCAGCTCAACGCTGAGTCCCTCGAAGAAGCCCTGAAGAGCAAACCGGCCCGCCCCTGTGCCAGCCAAGAACTGACTACCTACGGTTTCACAGCCCCCCTGGGCAAGGGCCCCGACGCGCCGTTGGTGCACGCAAGCCAAGGCTTCTTCCTGATCTCCACCCTCAAGGAAGAACGCATTCTTCCGGGCAGCGTTGTCCGCGACGCCCTGAAGGACAAGATCGAGGAGATCTCCACGCAGCAGCAACGGAAGGTCTACAAGAAAGAGCGCGATCAGCTCAAAGACGAAATTGTTCAGACCCTGCTGCCACGTGCCTTCATTCGCCGCTCCACCACCCATGCCGCCATCGCGCCGAGCCTGGGCCTGATCCTGGTCGCCACCTCCTCTGCCAAAAAAGCAGAGGACCTGCTCTCGACCTTGCGTGAGGCGATCGGCTCCCTCCCGGTTCGCCCGGTCACCGTCATGGTTGCACCGAGCGCGACCCTCACCGAGTGGGTGAAAGCCCAGGAAGCCCCAGGCGACTTCCAAGTCTTGGCCGACTGTACGCTCCGCGACACCCATGAAGAGGGTGGCTCGGTGAAGTGCAAAGATCAGGACCTGACGAGCGAAGAGATCCAGCTGCACCTGACTGCCGGCAAGCTTGTAACCCAGCTCGCCCTGGCGTGGTCGGACAAGCTGAGCTTCGTGCTCGATGAGAAGCTCGCCATCAGCCGAATCCGTTTCGAGGACCTGCTCCAGGAACAGGCTCTGAAGGATGGTGGCGACGATGCAATGGCCCAGCTGGACGCCACCTTCACCCTGATGATGTTGACCTTCGCTGACTTCCTGCCGGCGCTGTTCGCGGCCCTGGGCGGGCTCCAAGTGCCGGAAGGCATCTGATCTAGACTGCCC
Source organism: Pseudomonas sp. NY15437 (assembly GCF_048068435.1). Classification (NCBI taxonomy): domain Bacteria; kingdom Pseudomonadati; phylum Pseudomonadota; class Gammaproteobacteria; order Pseudomonadales; family Pseudomonadaceae; genus Pseudomonas; species Pseudomonas sp. NY15437. The sequence goes on along the minus strand of NZ_JBLUQC010000007.1, from coordinate 304,792 downwards.
GCTTCGGCGGGCACTTCTAGAGGACTCCCCATGTTCAACGCAAAGCAATTCACCCTGACCCAACTCGGTACCGACGAGCTTCCCGACACACTTCCAATCGGTAAGGTCCTTGAGCTCCTCAGCGCGAGCCACGTTGCTGCTATAGACGCCCGAAGCGACGTTGACGAATCCAGGATCAGTAGTCTCCGGAAAGCCCTGGCTGACATCGAAGCCACGTCGAAGGACCCGGTAATCACGCTAACAGCCCGCAGGGCCCTGACCAATGATGAGGACTGATTCACGATGACACAGGCCTTTGTACCTAGCCTTGGGTCTCTGCCAATGCTTGATGCCCTCCGACGCGAGCGCAGTCATGGCGATTTGCCCGGCTACCTGCAGGTGGTTCAAGGGATTCAGGTCCTGCTGAATTACGCCGGCGTGGTGGTTACCGAAGTGGAGGAGCGCGAAGCCTCAGAGGTAGTCCTGACGCTCGAACGAGAGGGCGTTTCCACTTCGCTATGGCTCCGGCCACTGGAACGCACTCAGCCCGGGATGGCGGTCTTCCCCCTGCAGGTGGGCGCGAAGTTCATGGCTTGCAAGCCATCAGCAACTCCCGCCGCAGAGTGTGAGGTCACCTTCGTGTACCTGCCGCCGACAACCACGATCAATGAACTGGTCGAGTATGCCTTCGGCGATCTGACCTACCAACAAGTCGAATCTATCCAGAACTTCTCTGCCGAATACGCGATGTCGGGACCGATCGAGCGGTTTCCGCGCGCAGCCCTGGTCATGCTGATGTCCAGCAACACCGCGGCTGACAAGCCTGGCAAGGTCTATTTCAAGCTCTGGCATCAGGCCGAGGGGAAAGCCGAACTCATCGAGCTGGAGCCCACTGATAGCCCTTTCAAAGCAGCAGAGCAGGCAAGGGATCTCGGGTACTCACCCACGATCTATCGCTGCCACAGTGGCTGCTACGTCGCCTTCCTATCTACCAGCGGATTTGACTTCCTATGATCTCCCGCGCGGTTGCTACCGCATTCCTCACCCTGACCCCGCTCCTGGCCAGTGCGGCTGAGGTCATCGAGTTCAAGACCCCGGTCACCTCCAACCTTCGAGTAGAAGCCGTACTCTGCAAGTCGCCGGAATCTCTGTACCTGCTCTACGAGGCCAGTGCAGTGGCTATGAAGGGTGGCGGGAAACAGGCTTTCCAATCGTATTTCCAGGCCGCTGCGACCGCTCTTGAGCAGGCCGGGGAGTGTGTCCTGGAGAAGGAACCTCAGAAAGTGAACGTCACCGCCATGGCTACCCTCACCAACCCCTTGAAAATGCCCGCCGGCGAGAAGGTCTACGGGCGTTTCCAGATGGCCGGCCTGAAGCGAGACGTCTATGCCATGGGTGAGGACCTCCCGGGCCTGATCGCGTTCATCAAGTCCACGGATCACACCGCCAAGTAACACCAACAAACGATGCGTGCTTGATCATCTGACGGGCCCGCACAGCAGTTGCCGCGCTTCCTATCCGCGCGGCAGAGAGGGGAAGGTGAATTTCACACTCTTGATCAGCCGCTTCAACGAAAGTGTTGAACGCCGGACATCCCACGAACTTCAGCTCGATTCGCAAATCAGCCGTCTTGAGTCCGCGTCCAAGGCATCAGGCGGGCGAATTGAGTCCCGGCTCAGCCTGGCCAAGCATCGCAGGCAGAACCTTCATCGTGAGCATCGTGGTGCTGCTGACTGGAGGTCCGCGGTGGCCATCCCCGCGTTCAACATCCTCTCCAAGGAGTTGGGCCGGAGCTACATCGGCGCCATTGTGCAGGGGGACGTAGCCGACTCCCTCCGCATGGTGTTCAACCGGTCAAATAGCAGCGAGGAGCAGGGTCCCAAGGCGATCGCCATAAGCATGAGGTCGACAGGCACTCCGCTCACACTGGCGATCTTGAAGGCCGTCGGCACGGAAAGCGGGGACTGGCATGAAGAGGAGGTCTCAGCTGACACACGAATTGCTGAACTCGCAGCCTGCACGATAGAAAAAGCCCGACTCTAGGTCGGGCTTTTTGTTGGGCTTCATCATTTTTCTATGGGCTTCGTCTCGACCCATTGAATGACCCCCGGGATTCCATAGGCGTCCTGCTCGATGGAATACACGTTGGTGACCATCTCGCCGGGCTGCTCAACACAACCGGTGCTCGAAGTGCACACCTTCGGGGCTTTCTTCATGTAGGGCTTCTCCTGCCGACACTCGATCGACGTCCGGAGCGCCTTGCAGACATAGCCCTCGAGCTTCAGATCATCAACGAGGTTACGGGTGGTCGGGCTCGGGTTCGCAATCCAGGCTGAGGAGCACCCGCCAACCAGGAATATGCCACCCAGGAGAGCTGGCCGGAAAAGGTTACGAGGCAACATTTTTGGCCTGAATCCGTCGGTAGATCTCTTCGCGGTGTACGGGCACATCCTTTGGGGCGTCGATACCGATCCGGATGTGACCCTGTTTGTTCGCGACAACCGTGACAATGATGTCGTCTCCAATGTTGATGGACTCGCCGGCGGTGCGGGTCAGAATGAGCATCTTGCGCTTCCTTGGGTGGTTGATCCTTCAATCACCATATCGAGGCGCTTCCCTCCATTCCATCCAAGTCGCCCGTCGGGATTTCAGCCCCCCACTTTGGCTTGGAAACACCTCCACGCTGGTTAATCTCGGGCCATCACCAATGGCCGGATCAGTATGTGAAGCAGGTTCTCTCTCTCAAACGACTGACACTCTTTGTCGGCTTCGTCGCGACCCTCGGAGCTGGCGCTGCAGCAGTCACCTTCCATGGCCAATCCACTCCACAGGTCAGCCCTAAAGGCAGCAGTGATGCCAGCGTGTCGAGCGATGAGATCACCAAAGCACGCATTCAGAAACGGTACCTCAGCGCCCCAGGCCAGTTTGACCTGGATGCATCTGCGAAGGAACTGGCCGGGGTCACCATCGAGGGCGAATACCACATCTGTGCTGAGAAAGTAGAGATCACCGCCGAGCAGTACATCGAGATCTCTCGCATGCTCGATAAGCCCCGTCCCTTTGCCAGTGAGTTCAAGGCAGTAGTCGATCGCGCGCTGTCTTCCCCGGATGGGGTGTCGGACTGCAGCTACCGCGTTCTGGCATTGATTGATCGGGCTGCAAAGTGATCAGGCATGAAAAAGGGGCCATCAAGGCCCCTTCCAGATCAGCTGAGTTACTCGATCCAGCTGTTTACGGCTTCTGCCCCGTATTGGTCTTTCCAGGCCTTGAGGGTGCGGTGGTTGCCGCCCTTCGTTTCAACAACCTCGCCAGTGTGCGGGTTCTTGTAGCGTTTCAGGGTACGCACACGCTTATGCGTACGCACCGGCTTTTCAGCGCGCGCTTCGGGATCGAGCAGCTTAATCACGTCGCGAAGGCTTTTATCGTAAGAACCCATCAGCTCGCGAAGCTTGCCGCTGAATTCCGCTTCGGCCTGGTAGCCCGGGCTGCTGATGATCTCTTCACGTTGTTTTTGCAGCTCGGCGATTTGTGCGTCGATGTCTGCGACTTGCTGGACCTTCGAAACCATCATCTTCCCCTTCCAGTTGTTGTTAATGGCATGCCGAAATGGACGTAATGGATTCGCACAACGACTTGCTCACTGGTTTGGATTGTAATTCGCAATCGCTGTCACGAACAGAGACCGGTGTAACTGCCAGGATAAATAAAATCCGAAACAGGGGATCAGGTCGTAAAGAACCAGTTTCTCTGGTCCCATCCTCCCTTCCTTTGTTCTCTGCATATCAGATCACCCTTGATGACAGCGACCTAGGAAATTTGGTCAATATCTACGACGCGTTGCCTCGATTTGCCTGGTCTGGAAAAACTGTCCACTCCATTAAGGAAATGAAGATGGTCAAAGAAGGCACCATCAATGGAGAGCCGTTCAGGGTTGAAATCCATGCCGTAGCAATGTCGAAACGCCTCAAGGTCAAGGGCAAGCTTTCCCAAGAGCCTGAGCACGTCGGGGTTTTCCCCGGAGCGAGGGAGGAATTTGTGGAGGAGGCCCTCCGCAAATTCTCAACTCAAGGAAGTCCCAAGTTCAATGAAGATGAGTGTTCTGTGCAATTCACGCTCTACGAGCTACAGAAAGAACTCCAGAGCCAAAAGCACACCTACACATACGCTGAACTTCGGGAGGCGCTGGCTATACTAAGCGCTTCGTGGATTCTGATTCAAACCCGCACCAGCGATGGGGAGGAAATCGACATATCCTCCAATTACCTCCCTTTCCTAGCGGTTCGAAGCAGAAACAAAAGAAGCGCCGCATACAAAGAGCCAGGTCCTGGTGAAGACCCGGAAAGCGCAGTTCTTTGCAAGGCGGTACTGCATCCGTTGATCTCCCAAAGCATCGCTAAAGGTGATTTCCGGCTCTACCAATACGCCACGTCGATGAGTTTAACTAACGGCTTGGCCCGGGCCCTATTCAGAATGCTTTCGTTCAAATGGCGAAATGCCTCACCAAATCACCCGTTCTCGTTCTCCCTGGTAGAGTTTCTCTCTGGGACGGCGCGAGGCCTTTCAAAGCGTATGCCTGAAGACTTTCGTGCTATGAACATTGCTCTCGAGCAGTTGGTGAAAGAGAAGGCTATCCAGCGCTATGAGCACACCAAGGTTCGCTTGCCGAAGGGTAAAGGCGCCGCGGACTACAAATACCGCCTCTGGCCAACGAACGAGTTCGTTACCACGATCGTCAAGGGACACCAGGCGGAGGCACGTCGTGAGGTCCAGAGACTCGCTCAACGCGCTCGCTGAATATCCCCCGCCGGCGGGGAGACCCGCCGGTACCACCCAGTAGGCCCCACTGGGTCTACAGAGGATCGTCCCACCATTCCCTCCCCTCTGCCGTCACCCCAGCACTCAGCCTGCCCTCTTCTCACCGCTCTGCCACCTTGCGCCCGATTTCTGGTAGTGAGGAATGGCACACGATGCTCAAACTTCCCGGACAGGGTTCTGGCACCAACTCAGGTCTTGGATCATTCCTGATGTCAGCCAGGAGCCCGCAAGCATGTCCAATCAACCGTCCGCAGCCAAAACCATCGCCGGTGCCCAACAGGAAGGCACTCTTCGCCCAATCAATCGGGTGAAGCTCAGGGCTCAACTGGGGATGGTCGATGAGGTCACCGCGGCCAGCATCAGAAGGGCTATCAGCTTCGTAATCGAGAGGGTTCTCGACTACTACCAGGTAGTGGCCTACACAGGCCCAGGTTACGTGTTCGGCAGAGTCGACAGCGACTTCCCCTCAGCCCTCTACGCGGCTCCGCATCACAACTACATGTACGACCGGTGGGATCATCGTGAGATGAGCCCAACGCATCCTACCTGCAGCAATGAGAAACTGATCAACGAGGCCGGCTGGCTCTGTTTGGATACGGCCTGCCGTGTTGCAGTCTTCGAGCTGGCGCTCGAGGTACCGGAAGCTAAAAAGGTGCTCGAACATGCCCGCAGCGCCGTCATGTCCATGTGCGAGGACCGGACAATATCCGAGGTGAATTGGCGGGAGTCCCGCCGGAGACTTGGCACGCCAGGCGTCCGCAAGATTCTCCGTCGAATGCTCGCCAAACTGCCGGCCGTAGATATTGGCCGAGGCTCCATTCGGCCAGTAATCCTTGCACCTGGTGCCCTAAGGTCAGGATTGAATCACGTTACCGACTGGTCCAACGGATCGACCCCTTTGGCCGCTGCAGTCTGACTCGGCCGCCTGGTATTTCGCTCGAAAACGTAGTGAGGAATGCTCCACGTTGCGCGTGATCATCTTGGCAGGCCCGCTATGAGAATAAAGTCCGTCCCACCAGTGGAGGCTCTACGCTGCTGAACATCACGCCCAAATCGACACCTGCAGCCTGCTTCTAGGTAGTAGGGTTTGCTCCACGTTAAAGCCAAAGTCGTTCAGCGGCTTCAGTTCCCAAGTGCAAGAACTGCTCAGCTGTTACTGAGGAATACCCCATCATTTCCCGCAAGGGACCACTGAAATCCTCCCGCAGCCCAGACTGAGCCAAACCATTCCTACTCAGGTTTGCCTCACGATTGTTGGGTGGCGATCCTCAGGTTGATCCAGGAACGATCTTCCTGATAGGCCTCTCCGCACATCTCATTCCCTCGCCTGTACTCCCCCGAATTTCCGTTCACAAATCTGACTCTGGAGCATTTCTCCGGGCCCACCCATGACCCACTCACAGCGATATCCAGTAGTGAGGTATGGCTCACGGTTGTAGTCAGGTTTGCTCCACCGGAGGGTTTTCTGTGCGTTCTCTGATCAGGAGCAGTCAGGACTTGTGCATCGGGATACTGAGGAATGCTCCACGTTGTGAAGGGCAGTAGTCAGGTTTGCTTCACGGTTTCAATCCATACAGTGGAGGATTACTCCACGATCTGATGGACCTTTCCCGCGCACAGTCAGGTTTGGCCCACGAATCTAGTTGGGTTTGCTCCACGATTATGAACATATCCTATTGATATATATAGACTTTATACCAGCCTCCTTTTCTTTTCCTTTTTCCTATTATTTTCCTTTGTGCAGAGGGTAGTGGCACAACTTGGAGCGTGCGGGAATTCACCCACCAAATCAGGAGGAGTTGAATCCATGACCGCCACCCAAGCATCCCTCGCTTCCCGGGCCAAGGCCTGGCTCGAAACGCCCAGAGGCCTCGCCGAGATCCAGGACGCCCACAGTAAGCTGCTGGGAAAAATAGATAGGGATTCCTCAGTAGACCCTGAAGACGGGAAAGCTGCCCTTGGTGAGCTCATTCAGGGCTATGTCGACGCCGGCGGCGACATGTTCGATCTCTATCAGGAACAGGCGCCTCTGGTACCGCCTACACAGGCCCACCAGGAGAGCCATTGCTCTTCGCCCAAGATCGATCTTTCACCGCTCAGCCCTGACGTTCCGCCAGGCCCACCTCTCACCAAGGAGCAAAAGGCCAAGGCGCTCCAGGAGATCCGGGCGATCCTGGGCCGGCCAAAGCAGGCTTCTGCGTGATGAATGCTCTAGAGCAGGCTCGGCAGTGGCTCACAGACGAGAAACCAGGCCCTGACGAGATCAGACAGTCGATCGACAACCTTTGCCATCAGTTGGTCGGGTGCCGATCAAAGAAGGGACAAGCTGAGCTTCAAGCGGCGATCCAGCTGCTGATGAGCCAGTTCGGCGATACCCCGGAGGTAGCTCTTCCGGAGCCCCCAACAGCGGCCCAACTGGACTATGGGTCGTTATTCCCTGTCAGTGATGAGGCCCTGGCCCCCATCTCGATTGAGGAGCGACGCCAGCGCTTTGAAACCCTCAGAGAGGAGCTAGAACGGCCCTTCTAAGCCTCTGCACGTGCACGGCCTTTCAATGGCTCCGAAGGCAGGCTCGGTACAACGTCAGAGTCGACGAAAATCTCAGCGTCAAAGAAGGCGACCATCGCTTGCAGATCGGGAGAGCGAAGCAGCTTGGCAAGCGCAGGTCTTTCAGCGGTGATCGCTTTCCAGGCCTCCTTTCTCCGGCTCTCAGGCAAACCTGTGAGCCGGACGAACTTCTCCTCCCCGCTCAACGCCGGCACGGACATCGTCGTCAGCCAGGCCATCTCTCGCATCACAGTCATACCGATCGCTCCAACCTGAAAGGCATGACTCTGCCAGCGTTGGCAGCTGGTTCAAGCCAACACTCGGGGCGGAATTTCAGCCCCTCACTTTGGCGTGAATACCGAAGGGGCGTCGTTAGAATTGGGCAGACTACTGGTCAACACCAACCGTGCCCCAGACCTTCCAGGAACCTGGCACCCGTAAAGGACCCCCAATGCGAATCATCATGCTCATCCCTGTTGCGGCCCTCGCTGTAGCCGTCTCCGGCTGCGCGAACAAGGAGCTGCAGGAGACCTCCTACAGCTACGAATCCAAGGTCCACTCGGGCACAGTCCAGGTCGTTGAACGTACGGACGGCCCGTCCGTGGAATGCCCCAACTTCTGGCGGGATGGCGAACCTTACAACCCGACCGGCATCAAGCAGATGACCGGCTTCCGGCTGAAGGTAAATCTCCACAGTGGCTCCGATTCCAGCCATGGCCAGGTTCTGGACGTGGTTCTGCCCTCCAACAACGGCCATGAGGTCGTGATGAAGGACTTCCAGAAAGAACGCACCTGGTTGTTGGGGGCTGAAACCAATGGACTGGTGAAGACAGGCGAGATCTTCCATTACCCCGAGGGTTTCTTCATCCGAGCAGCAAGCCCTCAGATCAAAGAGAACACCATCAGCTTCTGCCTGGGCGTTGATCGGATGTACGTACCTCAGGTCGACCTCAACAGCAGCACCAACCCACTGATCCGCCTGGATCGGCTCAACGTACGGTTTGCCGGCGTGAGTGGTGAAACCATCGAGTATGACTTTGGCTCCATCGAACCGATCCGCGTGACCGTTTCCGCGGAGGCTCTATGACCACTCCGGCGACGCAATCGGCCCTGATTTTCAGTGGCGACCGTGGCCTTGCTTGCCCCTTCAGCACGCTGACTGCCAAGGAGCTTATGGAGTACATCCTGGGCTACTACGAGAGCCTGCATCCCCCGTTCATGGCGGTGGTCTATCAAGAGGGGAAAGAGGAGTTTCTCTACCGCATCCTCAAGGATGGCTATGGCCTAGAGCCCACCTCTAGCTGGGATCAAGTCGAGCAACTGATCTTGGCCACCGAGGACCTGCAGCCAACCCCTAAGCAGCAACTCGACCATGAATCCTTCATGGAACAAGCAGCCTGGCGACTCATCACCCTTACCTTTTCGCAGACCCTGTGAGGCTCCAAGTGATCAAGTGTCTTCTTCCCCTGCTGCTCGCATTCTCCGGCGCGGCCGCAGCGAGCCAGGCCCAAGTCTCTGTCATTGTCGGCACGAACGAGCCAGAGTCGTTTCTTGTTCCACTGGACGGGGAGATCCATGAGATGGATCTTCGCGACGCTCACCGCTACAACGCTGCATTCGTTGACCCGGCCACCAAGCGCGAGATCTGCCGCGATGGCGAATACAAGACTGGCCTGGTCCTCAAATTGCGTTCGCTCCCGAATGAAGGAAACGAACAGCCTCTGGAGGTTGTGGGGATGGTCACTACCCTGACCTCCATCAAGAATGGTGCAGCTCTGAAATGCGGTACCAACCAGGACGTGAATCTGGCCAACAGATCGCTGTCCGAGATGCTTCGACTGGCCCCCAACAAGACCAAGCCAATGGTCATTGACGGCAAGTGGACAGTTTTGATCAAGTTGCAGCCGTAACCCACATGGGAAGGAGGGAGTGAAATGACCTGGAGCTACCTGCGACGTGATTTCCTCCCTTCTGATGCGACCTGTGTCTTCTGCCACAGGCCGTTGCACAGCGAGCAAGGCATCGTCATTGCCGATGGTGACGGTACAGAGGCCTTCACCGGGCCAAGCTGTGCAAAGAAGCACCTCGGTCAGCCAGAGGATCGCTTGCTTGATGTCACCAGTCTCGCCCTGCTCGTAGTTGCCGATGAGCCGGCAGCCGCAGCTGATCCTGTCTCTACTCCCTCTCAGAAATCAGACCCGAATTACGCGGCTGAATCCAAAACGCCAACCGCAACCTCACGCCCTCCCCTCCCTCCTCTTGATGCTGTTGTGCAGTACGTTCGCTTCCGTTGTGAGGTCATGACCGATTTCAAGTTTGCAGTCTCGAAGACTCTTAAACAGGCTCATGATGAGTACAAAGCCACCGGAGCGATAAGCGAGGACGTGGAGAAAATGGTTGCTGGCGCTATGCGAAATGCGACAGCCGACAAGACGGTACTCAGTCCGGCAAACGTGAAGCTCTGCATTGGATTCGAGCACTGGCTCAAAGAGGCGGTTCAGCACACAAGCGTTGACCGTCGAGAGTTTCTGGAGAGCATGCTGTCCACCCTGCGCCGTTACTGGTCCCTCAGTTCAGGCCAGGTAAGAGCAATCAATAAATGGGGGGAGCATATTCGCAAAAAGAACGACGACTTCCCGCACCTGGATGAAGACGTGTTTGCTCGGGTGGTCCTTCCTGATTTCATGCGCCGCAAGCCTTAACCCGGGCCTCCATTCGCCCCGCAGCATCGGTTTTGAAACGCCCCCACCTCAGCAGCTAGGCGGGTCAGAAAAATTCTTTATCTGCCGGTTCTGGCACACCTCGATGCCCCTGAAAGTTTGTCCATCGCAAACACACAGAGGCATCCAACATGAACGCCGTGATCCAGCAACTGCCCACCCAAGACGCCGCCACCGAACAAGCGGCCATGCAGCACGTTGTAGTTGCCCGCGTCCGCCGCAATCCGAGTGTTGACCCCCGCAAGGGCCGCCACACTTCTCTGTACCTCCAGATCAAAGAAAGCATCCGTCAGCACGGCGTACAGCAGCCGATCATCGTTCGCCCGATTGACGACCCCGACTTCGACTTCGAGGTTGTTGCGGGCAACACCCGCTGGCAATGCACCGTAGACCTGGAAATCCCAACCATCCCGGCGATCATCCGCAACCTGACCGATGCCGAGGCGCGAATTATCGCCGCCATCGAAAACATGCAGCGTGCCGACCTGACCCCCATCGAGGAAGGTAAACACGCGATGGTGGTGCTGGCTGACTGCGGCAATGACCACGCCGAGGTGATGAAGCTACTCGGATGGTCGCGGACCCGTCTCGATGGTCGCATCCTGCTCTCCCGCGCTTGTGCGGAGGTTGAAGAAGCACTGTTGCAGGGTCAGATCAAGATCGGCCACGCCGAGCTTCTCTGCCGTCTGGAAGACAGCGATCAGGCTCCGATCTTGGCGCGGATCATCGAACAGAATCTGACGGTGAAAGAAACTCAAGATCGCTTGTTCGCCATCTCCCGCGACATCTCGACCGCTCGCTTCGATACCAAGGACTGCGCAGCCTGCCCGCACAACTCTGCGGCCTACATCGACCTGTTCGAAACCGCAGTAAGCGGGGCCAAGTGCCAGAACGCAACATGCTGGAATCAGAAGACCAGCGACCTGATTCAAGTGAAGATCATCGAGGCGAAGGCAGATTATGGCGTCGTCCACACCGATCTGACTCTGCCCAAGGACGGTTACGTTCGTCTGGAGGCAAAGGGCCCGAGCGGTGTCGGTGAGAATCAACTCGGCGCATGCCTCTCCTGCGAGAAGTACGGTGCTGTCGTAAGCACCAGCGTAGGACAGGAAGGTGCAGTAGCTGGTGGGTATTGCTTCGACCGCAACTGCAACAAGCAGATGCAGACCGCCTATCAAGCCGCACTGGCTGAGGCGACCGGACAGCAGGCAGCGACTGAGCCAACCGTCCACAAGGCTGGAGAAACCGGGACCAATCCTGAGTCTGGACGCACCCCGCCGTCTCCCGCTCAGAAACCGGCTTCGGGCAAAGGCGCCACCAAACCTTCTCAACCGCAGGCATTGAAAAAATCGATCCGCCGTGAGGCATTCAACCTCTACGGCCAAATGGCCTGCAAGGCAGTTCAAGGCAATCGCAAACTGGCCTTGTCCATCGCCATTGTCAGCATGTACCTGGAGATGCGCAGCTCCCTGCCCAGCGAACTGACGACCCGCATCAAGAAACGTCTCGGCATCGGTGATTTCGTCTCCGATAGCGACCGCTGCAAGGTCGAGGTGAAGCTCGCAGATCAGGACGAATCCGAACTACTGGAGTTGCTGACCAACCTCGCTTCCGTCACCCCGTTCCGCAACGACAACGCAGACGCCTTCGAGCGTTCCCTCTCGGGTAGCCAATCCATCGCCTACATCAAACACGAAGGCATGAAGCCCGTTGAACACTTCCAGATGAACGAGAGCTATCTGAAATCGCTGGTGAAGGCCGGGATCATCGAAGACTGCAAGCGCTCTGGCTTCGAGGCCCACTACAACGAGGTCAAGGGTGACAAAGCCTTCACCAAGCTGGCTGCGGAGAAGACTGACGACCTCATCAAAGCGGTACTGGCATTCAAGGATTTTTCTTGGGCCGGGTATCTCCCCGAAGCGTTTGAAATTTCTGCACAGGACGGTTCTGGCACGCGCACCAAAGGCTGAAACTTTCCCCATCGCAAACAAGGAGAAACCCAATGACTACCGCCACCTTCTTTACCGCAGTCAGCCAAGCCCTGACCGACAGCAGCAAGCACCTGAACATCGACATCGCTGGCCTCGAAGGAGGCCGGATCAAAGTCACCCTCAGTGCAAACATTGGCGTCACGCCCGAAAGTGCCTCCCCCGCAGAGAAGAAGCTGCGCGCTGCCATCGCCAAACCGATGGTCCTGTCGGGTACTCCCGAGGAAGTGGAAACGGCCCTATATGCCCGCGTGTCGGCCCATGCCGAAGTGGTCAATACCGGCCTGAGCGCGCTGGATGAAATCCGCAAGTTGAGTGCTGCCGCCGTGGAGGCTGCCAAGCCTAGCAAGTCCGCAGCGAAGCCTGTGCAGCCCCCCGCGAGCGCTGCATCGCAAGGTGATGATGATGACGTGGAAGACGACGAACTGAACGAAGGTGCGGACTCTGCCCCCGCAGCCGAGTCGGCACCCGTAGCGCCCGCTGATAACGGTGCATTCGCCTCTCTCGCTGGCAAATTCTGAGGACAGCCCATGACCATCGCCATCCTGACCCTCGACCGTGTTTTCCGCTATGCCGGCCTCGATCTGGACGATCCTGATCCCAGCATGGAACCAACCGAAGTGCTCAAACACTTCGCTCGCCAATACCCGCGTCTGATGGGCGCGAAGATCGTTGAACCCATTATCGAGGGCGACCGCCATGTCTACGAGTTCCGTGAAGCCAGCTTCGGAGCCAAGGGCTGACGCCCTCGCCACCCTCAAGGCATGGGCGGACGGTGACAAAACCGCCCGCTCCGCGCCGACAAACCCCGATCACGACCTGAACAACGATCAGCTGAGGCGGCTATGGGCGCTCCTGAACTCTCCTACCTCCCCCGGAACTATCAATTTCCCCGTTCCGCGATGACCCCCCTTGCTCTCCCGCAGGTCTCTATGGCCGTGCGGGAGGCACATGGCCTCGCCTTTGGCGAGTACGGTCATCTGGTTGATCGCAAGAACCACGCCGCTTTCTGCCTCGATGCGTACGAGGGCGGCATCATCGGTGACGACGCACTCGATTGGCTGACCGCGTACCCCAACGACTATGGGCTGCACCTGGTTACGCAAGAGGTCGTCGAAGCCGTTGAGTCTCGGCTGTCCTTCTCGAAGACTGGCTTGATCCGTGGCGTAAAGCGCCGGTCGAAACTGCTGGGCACCCCTGCTTACGAGCTTCAACCCGCTGCGCAGAAAGCAATGGCCTGCATTGAAGCAGGGCTGTTCACGGCTGATGCTGTTGCCGACTTAGTGAAGATGGGGCCGGACTGCGCCTACCACCTCATTCAAAAGGTCGAGCAAACCCTCATCGATGTGACCAGCGCTGACTGCCCTGAGATGCAGAAATGGCTGGCTATGGAGGTCTATGGGGAAAGCTTCAACGTCAGTGCGAAGATGCTGCATCGTTTTGAGTTGCCCCTTCCCCCGACAGATTGCTTGGATTTTCAGGAGGTCCGAGTCTTCCTGTTCAAAGCGCTGGACGCGATGTCTTCCTTCCTCATTCACTTCCACACCCCGTCAACTTTCATGGGTGTCCACAGCTATGACCTTAATGGTTACGCCGACGCTTACGGTGAATTGAAAGATCGCGTCCGGAACTCCACGCCTGACGAACTGACGAGCTATCTGATGGAGACTCCCGTCGCTCAGTTGCCCTTTGAGACCTGGGCTTTGGGATTTGAAGATGACGATGACCGCGACGAAGAAATCGTGGCGGAAGCTGCGTATCTGCTCAAAGAGATGGATCAGCTAACCCAAGACACTCACTTCACCCTGAACCACGATCAAGGAGCCAACCCGAGCGAGGAAATGAGAGAACTGATTGCCCAAATTGGGGATTCAATCTCCGCTGGTAGCAAGTTCAGTTCCGTCCTGTCCGTCATCAAGGACGCATTCGAAGTTTGTCTCCATCACGCTGACAACAAGGACCGCGCCACCAGCGAACATGAGCTGACTGGTTCCGCCGAGGAAGGATGCGGCCTGTTTGAAACACTGGTGGTCTTCGTCAAAGACGAGTACCAAAGCCTTGAGTCTCAAGCTCTCAACAGTTTCGACGAGCGCGTCCAAGGTCTGTGTGACATCTACATTTCGTTCCCGCTCGATCAGGAGCTTCTGTCACGGCAGACGCGACCGATACTGGTGAAAACGCAGCAGTGCTTTGCGCTGCTCCAGCGAATCACCAAGTCTCTTGAGGACCTTGAACATGCTCAGTGAAAAAGTCGAATGCCGTGCGATGCTCATCCACCATCACAAGGAAACCAAGCGCCTCGATATTACTTCCCACGCCGTGATCCCTCTGGATGGCGGAAAGAACTTCACCCTCGGTGCTGGCCGCGCGTTCTCCAGCCTCGACAAAGAGGTACTGATTGACCTGCTGCGCGAGGAAGAACCCAACTGCGAGTTCATCCCGCCGAATCTACTGGTGAAGGGGCGTAACCGTCTTGTCTGGTACACCGCTCCCCAGGTAATCGAAGTCCCGTTCAACAACGAGTTGATCAAAGCCCCCATTCCGGGCCTTGTGTACATCGCCGGAAACGGATCGTTCCGCTGCTTCTCGTACAAGGGTAAAGCACGGCCGACGGCTGAAACGGAGCTTTTCTACGCGCCTTTCGGGAACACCTACGCCAACGGCAGCTTCTGCTCCGGTAACGTCAAACTTCCTCGGGAGATTCTCATCGAGAACATCCCGGTATGGCAGCGCTTTGTGCTGGAAAGCACCAACACCCACGCCGGTGGCGTGATCCCGCTGACCAAGATCAAAGACTTCAGCGAACTGGTCCAGTTCTACCGCACCCTCGCCTCGAAGAACGCGAGGAAGTTCCCCGATCAGCGACTCAAGGCGGCACTGGCCAACCACGACCATTTGACCCTGAAAGCTGCCATCGGCGGGGAGGCTTAAATCATGGCTGCTGCTGAGAAGGTTGCTGTACAGCCGATCAACTTCAAGACCCCCGAGGCTTGGCGCAGTTCAGCTCCGCGTATAGTTGTCATCGGTGCCGGTGGCAACGGCAGCGAGGTTGTGGATTGCCTTGCGCAGTTCCATCACGCAATGGTTTCCCTCGGCCATCAGCACGGACTGCACGTCACCATCATTGATGACTCCGTGGTGCGTGAGGCAAACCTCGTTCGCCAGCGTTTCTGGCCTTGCGACCTCGATCAGTTCAAAGCTGTGTGCCTCGCCAACCGCTACAACCTGATGCTTGGCATGGGATGGGAAGGGCTTCCGTTCCGGTTCCCCTCCCCTCAGACCGCTCACGCCATCAGCAAAGCGGACCTGATCATTTCCGCTGTGGACCTGCCTTCCGCTCGTGTGGCCATTGGTGCGTGCCAGAGCGTGAAGCACAACTGTATGTGGCTTGATCTTGGTAACGCCCACCGGCATGGGCAGGTTGTCTTCGGCGGTATCAGCGCAGCCATGCGCAAAACCTACCCCAACGTACTGGACGCTTACCCGGAAATCCCCACTCTGGAGGACGATTACACCAAGTCCTGTTCAGCAGCAGACGCTATCCGTACGCAGGACTGTTTGGTCAACCGTTCAGTTACCACGGCTGGGATGGGGATCGTGTGGGAACTGCTCCGCTATGGACAGACCGAGAAGCACTGGCTTGTCCTGAACCTCGCTTCCGGTGAGCAGATGACTTATCCGTTCCCGCAACCGACCCCGAAACGTGGAACTCTCAAAACAGTGTGAGTTGGTTCCTATCCAACGCGCGGCTTTCAACTGCCACCTGAGTACCAAGCTCAGGTGGCTGCGCCGGTAACGTGGACAGAAGCCGTTCCCGATGCCCGGCTTTCAAGTACGCCGACGCGCAGGCCGAGCAGATGGTGAAAGTATGGAGGTGAGGTACATCCTCCGGTGCGACTTGGGCGAAAGGAGGAAAGCCCGACAGTTCAGCGCCGCAGATCGAGGTTGAACTGCAACCTCGGCCTTCGCCGCTCTGCACCTGGACGAGATGAACCCGGCCTTGCAGGCACACCAATGCAATGGAGCCGGTCCCGTCCAACGGCTTCTACCTCGAAGAGCTACGTGAAACGCAGTATATCGAGCCGCCACCGTCGTTCCAGCCATCGTGCATCCCAGGAATCCCCCAAAACATGAAGTAAACCTCTCCACTGGCTGGAGGGGCACTTGGTCCCCACTATTGGGATGAACCAGGTGAAGAATCAATGCCAGCCATCCATTTCTACGACACTCTCACTGCCGGCCGCTCCCCGTCCGAAGGACAGGTCCTGCGCTTTGACTCAGCGCTCCTCCCTCTGGACGGTGAGGCCCTCTGTTCCACCACGAACATTCGGCTGCGAGATGATCTCTTTCTCGATCCCGTCTCTCTGCTGGACTCAGAGCTGGCGCTGTTGCCGCTTGATGAAGGCTGTAGCGAACTGGAATGGGCCAGGAGCGCTTTTCAGATATTCAGCCGCCCTTCCACCCTGCATGTAGGGTTTGGTTCATCAACCCGGCATGACCCATACATCCGCTCGACCTTCTACCGGAACCTGCTGCCCCATCCGTGCCTGGGTCTGCCGGCCAACTCCCATTTCCTCGACCTGGATGTTCTGTTGCGGGCAATCCAGCTAATCCGTCCGGACGAGTTGCCCTGGCCAACTGCCGGCCTGAAAGGCGGCATTAATGGCCTGTACAATTTCCTGATGTGGGAAGCCGGCCTTGGGCCAGAGAACAGGGCTTTCCGTGTCAAGGAGCTGCTAGGGTCGATCTTAGAGACAAGCCCGAAACTCGCAAACCACGCCTTGACGGTCAGCTCTCCAGCGCAGATCAAGTCAGTGATGGGGATGGATGCGGGAGAGGTCTGGGACCTCAAGAGTGTGAAGCCGGTGGTTATGGTGCATCCGTCGCTACCGGATAAACGTGGAGCAATCCTCGCTGTGCCCGTGGCGGCGGATGTGAGCTACCCGGACCTGATTTGCATGGTGGACCTGGAGTGTGATCTTTCCGAGCTATGTTCGGAGTCAACGGTCAACCTGCAGCACCTGGTGAGGAACAATAAAGGGGATCGGTCAGCCCCGCTGTTTCACGTCAGCCTGAATCGAATCCCATTTGTCGCGCCGATCAGCGCCATTCGACCAGTTGACGCGAAACGCCTCGGGATCGACATCTCGGTCGTGAAGCAGAACATCAAGCTGCTCTCCAACTCCAACCACCTCGTAGGAAGGTTGAGGGAGGAGCCTGTCCTGCAACTACCACCGCAACCCGTCGATGCAGACTTCCGGCAATGGGCCGGCGAGTTTCCAATTGAAGACCTGGATCTGATGCGTCAACTCCACGCGGCTGACTTCAGCGCGTGGCCATCCTTGCTGATCAAGGGCACCGACCGCCGCTTACGCGACCTAGGCGGGAGAATGCTTGGGCGCTACCAGGTTGATGCCCTCACTGCGGGGGAGAAAGGCCTTTGGCAACAACACTTGGTGCAACGGGTCTCCGGGGATTCCAGCCCCCCGTTTCGGCTGGAACCGCTCCTTAAACACGCGGAGGATATGGAACTGCAGTACCCGACAGCCCCTGGAGTCATCGGGCTTCGGGATCGTCTTCTCCGCTTGAAGGGCATGATCAATGACACCTGACACTCCACCGAGCCTCGATCCGTATGAGTTCAGGTCGTTCAACGGATACCTGAACGAAGCCGGCGAGCACGTAGAGACCTACCTGTCGCTGATGCACTTCATCGAGGCGGAGAAATTCAGGGGAATTGACGAGGGTTACCGGCGCTACATCCTGAGCATTGATGACCGCGACGATTTCCTGCTTGAAACGGCCGGAGTCACCCAAGGAGTTCGTCGTTCAGATTGGGAGGACATCAAGGTTTCGATGGTCCGGGCCGGACTCTGGATGCAACTGGTCCAGAACAAGGATGCACTGGTGCCCCTGATCCTCCACCCAGGTTGCTCAAGTCCAGTTGGACTTGTGGAGATGGCCATCAAGGACATCGCTCGCCGCCTCCAGTCAGATGACCCGCTGCGGAAAGTTCTACTGGTCGGTGCAAGTAGTTCAGATGCGTGCAGCACTGCTGAGCTGGAAGACGTTCTGGACCACATATTCGACGTGAGACTCCCCGACGAGATTATTGTGTCGGCCGAACCGGGCCTAGCTTCGCAGGCGGCACTCTACGCAGCTCATAGATACATCCCTTTGCGGATCATCCCTCTTGCCTCGAATGCTGCCGAGTTCGCCAAGAAGGCGTGCGGGGTAGCGACCCATGTCTTCTCGCTGGTAACTCAGGGGAAGCCTTCAACCCTTGCTCAGGCGACATACGATTTAGCATGCGAAACCGGACTCATCGCACACCAGGTAGAGCTTTCCGCGTGAACGGTAAACCAGTCGGCCTCGCCATTGCCTTCGCTGTACTTGGCGGATGCGCGGTTGAACAGCCGACCTGGGTAACGGATAGGCCCCATGCCTACTGCTACCAAACAGCAGACGATGCTTGCCTCGCTGATCTCATCTCAGCCCACCTCACCAAGACACCTGGTGGTCCAACCCGCGATGAAGCTGTTTGGAAGACCACTGCCGTAGTTCGTATTGCCGGGACAAATGAGCCAGAGGCTCTCAGAGCCCTCCAGAACGACGCGGAGCGTTTCGCCTGTACAGCCCAAGGGTTTTATTGGGAACAGGCCTCTGAGGCTGTCCAAGAGGCCAAGGCGGGCCGATTTGACCTGGCCCTCGCCTCAATCAGCCAGATCGAAGACCGAGATGCGCGGGATTTCTCGTTATCCCAGCTTGTTCAGGTTTCGTCCGAGGCAAAGAACGACCGTGCATTGGCCCAGACCTTGGACGCCTTGAGCAAGGACAATGAGCGTGCATACATGGACGCCCTGCTGATCCGACTTCAGGTGCTGCTCAACCAAGGTGACCTGGAGCGTTCGACCGCACTCCAGAATCACCTATTGGACTACTTCGCCAAAGACCCCTCGACCGGGACTGAGCCGGCAAGCGAGATGGTGATCTCCTACCTCTCGAATGGATTGAAGCTGGATGCAAAGGACTTCCTTGCAAAAGCTGGTAGCGAGATACCGGGCGTCACTTCGGCGGACAACTTGAAGCTGTTCAATCTGGTGGGCCAAGTCATCGAGGGGTACTACCCAACACCTGACGACTTCTATCAGTTCAGCACCGACAAAGCGCGGTTGAATGCCTACCTGGTGCTCGCCAGGCACTACCGCAATATCGGGAACAAGAGCATGGTCACGTCGATGCTCGTTGAGGCTTCGCGCTTCTCCCAGAAGGCGAGCTTCAAGGGAAACAGGACTGAAGTGGCCAGCAGCTTTGCGGATTTCCTGCGATACGCGAAGTGAGGGTTATCAACCGAATCTGTGTGTAACTCAGAGGATAAGTGTGCCAACGCATGGTCCCAGCGCAACGCACACCACCTGAACAAAAAGTGAGCAGAGGTCGAGCATTCCACGGCTTCTGGCACCACTGAGAAGAGGCTCCAATAGAGGCATATTCACAAGCCTGGAGCCGCCCATGAAGTTCACTGCCCGCGTTGAAAGTCTCGCCAATATCCTCAAGCAGAGTGGTCGTATCGCATCTGATAAGGCCAGCGACATCGCCGGTAATCTGCTTCTCTCGGCACAGGCAGGCCAGCTCGATGTAACCGCCCATAATGGGCAACAGCACATGACTCTCCACTACCTTGAGGTCAATGTGCTCGCTGCAGGGGACATCTGTATCTCTGCCAAAAAGTTCGAGCAGATCGTCTGCTCCCTTCCTCCTGACCGGGATGTGACCGTGACCGTAGGTGAGGACAAGGCAACAGTCACCTGCGGTCGTTCTCGTTTCAGCATCGCTACCCTCCCGGCTTCCAACTTTCCACAAGCACTCCTACCGGAGGATCAGACCCAACGGGCGCTGACCATCGACGCTCAGGCGTTACGGGACGGTATCCGGCGCATTGCCTTCTGTGTCGCCCGACGTGACGTGCGGACCTACCTCAATGGGATGCTGTTCGATGTCGGCGAAGGGAAGCTGACTCTGGTCGGGACCGATGGGCATCGGATGGGAACAGCCGAGATTCAGGTCCCTACCGAAAACACCCTCAAGTTCACTCTCCCGGTTGCGTGCCTCGAAGACGTGGCCACATTCGCCTCCGAGGGGGAAAT
The DNA here is from genome assembly GCF_048068435.1 of Pseudomonas sp. NY15437. Lineage (NCBI taxonomy): Bacteria > Pseudomonadati > Pseudomonadota > Gammaproteobacteria > Pseudomonadales > Pseudomonadaceae > Pseudomonas > Pseudomonas sp. NY15437. The sequence goes on along the minus strand of NZ_JBLUQC010000007.1, from coordinate 284,596 downwards.
CGAGATTCAGCACTCGGGCAATCTCGTAGCTTTCATCGGGCCGCACGGAGTCCTCACATCTCGCCTCATCGACGGGAAGTTCCCCAACTACGCCGACCTGATCACCCGAGCAGAGCAAGGAACGCCCATCAAAATGAGCCGGGATGCAATTACCAGCGCCGTGGCTCGCGTCAGCCTGCTTTCGGATGGGAAGTCCCAAGCCGTGAAGCTGAAATTTGGTCAGCAGTCGGTTGAGGTTCTGTCCGTCTCCAACGGTGTCTCGGAGGTCGAGGAGGCCGAGGACCTGCTCCCCTGCGACTTCTCCAGTGATCCGTTTGAGGTGGGTCTGAACAGCAAATACGCCCAGGAGACATTCCGGGCGGTCGAAACGAACGAACTCCAATTTTTTTATACGGGGTCCGGTAGTGGCACACTCGTGATGGCCAAAGACTGTCCCCATCAGAAATTCATTCTCATGCCAGTCCGCCTTTAAGGCGGACTCTTGAAGGGGCCAGACATGATGACCATCGAGCGTACCGCAGCACCCGAGGTTGCAACCGACACCTCTCTGTCGAACGACCTGCAGGAGCCCAGCAAGGGCTTCCTGCTCCCCTCCACCTTACCGGCTATGCCGGTACTGGAGGGCGCCAAATCGCTCTTGTCCCTGCCCCAGGAGCAGGCGTTGGGGTATCGCATCATCCTCGGCCAATTCGGGGTCCTTAAGGCGATCTCGAATGACACGAGCATCCTGCAAGGGTTGGTCTCCGAAATTTGGAACGCGATTGGTGAGAACGAGAGTGTGGACAAGGCCGCCGCGATGATCTTTCAGGACGGCGCATGGGTCCGCGCCGGCGCTATTCCTGATGCAGACTTCGCCTCCCTACTCCGCAAGAAGCTCAACACCATCCAGACCCTGATCTCCGAGCTGAAAGCCTTCGCAGAGCCAGGCTTCGAGGACAACCTGTTCGTGGCGGCCGTGCGTGCGGACCTGCAGAAGAAGGTGCTTGAGATCCTCCCCTACGACCTGGTGCTCAATCGTGCGGCCGGCGAGTTCCGGGCGAAGTGCAAAGACATCTCCGGTCTGTGCAAAGACCTGGTCAAGTACATCTCCGATGAGGTGCGAATCCCTCGCCGCTCGGTGGGTCGGATCATCAACGGCAAGTGGACCTCGCCAAAGCTCATGCCCTCGCTGATGCTTTCGGGTGGTTACGAGCTCCGCCTCTATCCTCAGAAAGAACTCCGCCGACTGCGCCAGGCCATTGTCGACCAGCAGCGCTTGATCTACTCGGCAGCTTCGACAGCTGACATTCCGGCCGAAGATCTCCTGGCCGCCCTCGAAGAGTTCAACGCAGCCGAACGTGTAGTCCACGATTCAGTTGGATTCTTCGCGAGTGCCAACATCCGCTTGGTGGATCAGGTCGTTTCCGGGTATCGGTTTGCAAATGATCTGGAGCAGGTCCGCTCGGCTGCCCAACTGGGACTGGTCCGGAGCATCTATCGCTATGCCCCAGAGAAGGGCTTCAAATTCTCTACCCTGGGCATGACCTGGATACGCCAAACCATCCTGCGCGACCTCACTCAGCAGGAGCTGATCCGTCTGCCGGAAGGATCGCATGGGGCGTTGAGCAAACTGAACGCGGCCCTGAAGGAGCATCCGAACGCCTCGAAACCGCACCTCAGCAAAATGACCGGTCTGTCCCTGGACGACGTCGAGAATCTGCTGTTCTTCGTTGGCTCCGGTAAGCCGGTTTCGCTGGACTCAACCTTCCAGGAAAGCGGGAGTTCAGAAGCCGAAGGGATGCACGAGCACCTGGCCGACCAGAACAACTGCTTCGCTGACGAAGTCATTGAAGAGAACACCGCAGCCTACGTGTCAGATGTCCTGGGAGAGGTGCTCACTGAGCGTGAGCTGCAGGTGGTTATCGCGCGCTTCGGTATTGGCGGAGGAGAACCCCAGACCCTGGCTACCCTCTCTGAAAAGATGGGCGTTTCCAAGGAGCGAGTTCGTCAGATCGAGAATGAAGCGCTGAAGAAGCTGAAGGACAGCCGATTTGCGGGCACTCTGCTGGAGTTGCTGGCATGACCCACATGACCCTTCCGATTTACGGGGCCGAGATCGAGGCCTTCGGGGTACTTGGCACGTTCATTGGTGCTGATGTGATGGATACCGGGGAAGTTTTCCTCACACTCAAGAGCACTCCCCAAAATGCTCGGCTGATAAGGGAAAAGGCTGCGGCCGGCGGACATTCAACCTTGGAGATCACTGACCGGCTCGTGCAGGTTTCGAAGCAGCACTGTCTGTGGCGCAACACACCTGGATTTGATGTGACGGACGAACAAGGGTACGTCGCTTACCCAACGTCTCAACATGCACGTACGGCAGCAGCTGTTCATAAATTTCAGCGGGCCATCTCGCGTCTCAACAGGCTTTGAGCACGGGCCCGTTGACGAGCAGACGAAGTCTTCATCTCGAGAACGAGTTTGGCGTACTCCGCCACGCCCTCGAAATCGCCAACGACCTTCAACTGATCAGCCAGCTGCAGGTTGAGGGCCGCATCAGCGCAGTCTTCCTGAGGCAGGACCTGAGTCACCTCAACGACCGCCCTGACTTCCGGCTCCGGCTCAACGAGTACCTCCTCGGTCTTCGCCGGCTGGCGCGAAGTTTCGGCTGGAGGAGAATGGGGGATCATCTCGATTTTCATTGTCCTTACCGGCTCAGGATGTAACCCCTCCTCCGCTCCAGCCTGCGCACCATGCCCATCATCCGAGCCAGATGTCTTTCCCGCGGCGCTGTTGAGCCTGCCAATCCAAAGAGCTGCGATCGCACCAAGCAGAAGGACAGAGCCGATGATGCTGATGATCTGCGTTTCCAAAATCCGTTCCTCGAGTTCCTTACCCAAATAGTCGCGCGGCTGTGCCCTATTTCGTGGTTGTGCTGGTGGCACCATTGCGAAAGCTGACAATCGCATCATCTGACACAGGAGCAATTCCAATGCTTGACCACGATGATGCCTTTCAGACGATCGAAGTCCCGGTGAACCTCAATGGGATGATGAGGGTGCGAGTCCCACGAAGCACCCATCCCGAAGACGCAGAAAAGCTGGCGCTCGAGCAATTCAAATCTCGGCTGAGCCAAACCACTCACTTCGGGGAATCCGGGTACTGCTCCTATGAGTTCACCGGGGAAGCTTGGAGTACAAAAGGCCAGGCCAGGGTCGGCGAACTCACCTTTGAAGTACGCCATGACCTGGCCCTTCAGGTTTCGGGGGCAATGGTGGCCGTAGCTCCCGCCGCCGGCCAATTTGGCGCGGACCGCCTACGAGCCAGGCTGACAGCCTATGTGTCGCGTGAAGGTGTCTACATCACCGGACGGAAGCCCGGGAACGACAGCGAGCACGTGATGGTGATGGTCAACGTCCAGGAAGGCGAAGCCACAGTAAACGTCATGTCCCCGTCCGGAGATGATCAGTTTCAAGCAGAGGGGCAGTTGCCGATGGTGAGCGTTCCGTTCCCTGACATGTGCTGGAGCGTCAACTGAGGGCACTCGCTCTCGACTATTAGGGCAAACCCTCACTCTTCAGGTGGATTGAATTGGAAGTCTCTCGTAGGCGCTTCGTGAAGATGTCAGCAACAGCGAGTGCTGCAGCTGCCCTGGGCTTTGGAGTGAGATCAGCCGAAGCCGCGGCCATGAGCGCCAGTATCGCTTCGCTCATCATCGTCGACCCGGTGACGCTGGAGTACAAGATCTTCGGCCCTTGCTGCCATTTCTGCCCGGACCATCTCATCGTCTCGCACTACCAACCAGTGGCTTTGGTTGAGGTCATAAAAGGCGGGGGCGATAGCGTGATTGGCCAGCCTGTCGGCGGTCCCTTCAGCGTGGGTACCGACCGAAACTCCTATACGACAATGGCCGTAAGGATTTGGCAATTGCCAGACTGGGCAATCGATGTCGCGATGGGCGGGCAGTCGTGCAAGCTTTGCGGTGTGAAAGCGGCCCGAAGGCACAATATCTCGCTCTCGTCCAAGTTCGACATGTGCGGTGCAGCCGCAAACCCAGTCGTGTCGAAAGCGGTCAGCGCCTTCAATGGTGCTCTCCCGAACTGTTTCCCTAAGCTGCTCTACAGCACGGAATTCGATCCCACCTGGAACACCGGTTGTCGTGACATAGTGGCAGCGGAGTCGATCGCCGGCGTCGTCTGTAACCCTCTGACTGGGTCGTTCTCAGTACCAGGTATGGAGGTCTGCATCGGCCAGTGGGGTGGCCTCTATCCACGCCAGATGGCATCTCACAACGATAATGCCTCGATCGCTGCCGGGATCGCGGCTTATCGCGCGATCCACCTGAGCGGCTTCACGATCGGTACATTCCCGTTCAGCGCAGCTCTGTCGGTTGGAAAACTGCAGCAAACGAAGCCCTGGCCCACTGTCGGTTTCAAGGCTGGAAGTACACTCCTCGATACCGCGATGCGGCTCTATCCAGTGTCCCTGGAGGAGATGTATGCATTCGTATGGTGGACGCCTGTTGTTTGCTGCAAGGACTACGAGGACATCATGGGTTGGTGTACCCCCCAAATCTGCAGCGTGTAATCCACTGGTTCTGTCACACCTCATCCACCCTTAGCTTGGCCCTGTGTTCACCGAGGGCCATTCTATGGACAGTTTCCAGATCACAACTTCTCCGCTCCTTCGTCAATTCGCAACTCGACTTGACCCGCAAACCATCCAAGTGACCACGAAACTCGGGGTCGCCACCATCATTCGCGCCGACTTCGATCAGAAAGCGTTCCCCTCGGATCGGGACCTGCAGGAAGACTTCCTGCGCGACCTCATCAGCCGAGCTAATCCTGGCGCTTCCCAACTGCTGGACCAGTCATTCGACAAATGCCTCGGAGACCAAGCCAAGGCAGTTCGAGAAGTGCTTGGTTCTGTCACGCCCCAGCGCAAGTGAAAGTGGACTCACGCACATCGCGTCTATCAACGTACGGAGTTGAAACCATGAACGACAACCGCGGAAAAGCACTTCAAGCAGCACTGAGTCAGATCGAACGCCAGTTCGGCAAAGGCGCCGTCATGCGTATGGGTGATCAGGAGCGTCAATCCATCCCGGCAATCTCCACCGGCTCCATGGGCCTGGACATTGCGCTGGGCATCGGCGGCCTGCCACGGGGGCGTATCGTCGAGATCTATGGACCGGAATCCTCGGGCAAGACCACCCTGACCCTGTCGGTCATCGCCCAGGCCCAAAAGGCTGGCGCAACCTGCGCCTTCGTCGACGCCGAGCACGCGCTGGACCCGGACTACGCCGGCAAGCTGGGCGTGAAAGTCGACGACCTGCTGGTCTCGCAGCCGGATACCGGAGAACAGGCTCTGGAAATCACCGACATGCTGGTTCGCTCCAATGCCGTGGATGTGATCATCGTCGACTCCGTGGCCGCGCTTGTACCGAAGGCCGAAATCGAAGGTGACATGGGCGACCAACACGTCGGCTTGCAGGCGCGCCTCATGAGCCAAGCGTTGCGCAAAATCACCGGCAACATTAAGAACGCCAACTGCCTGGTCATCTTCATCAACCAGATCCGGATGAAGATCGGTGTGATGTTCGGAAGCCCTGAAACCACCACCGGCGGAAACGCGTTGAAGTTCTACTCCTCTGTCCGCCTGGACATCCGCCGTACCGGCGCGGTGAAGGAAGGTGACGATGTGATTGGTAGCGAAACGCGGGTGAAAGTGGTGAAGAACAAGGTCTCCCCGCCGTTCCGTCAGGCTGAGTTCCAGATCCTCTACGGCAAAGGAATCCACAAACACGGTGAAATTGTGGACCTCGGCGTGGCCGCGGCGGTGATCGAGAAGGCTGGTGCCTGGTACAGCTACCAAGGCAACAAGATCGGCCAAGGTAAGGCAAATGCCTGTCAGTACCTGATGGACAACCCGGCGATCTGTGAAGAAATCGAAGCCAAGATCCTCGATCAGAAGATCCAGACTGTCGTGCCACAGGGGCAGGATGAGCCGGAGGGGGACCAGGACGTCGCCTGACCCAAGAAAAGGCCGCCCTCGGGCGGCCTTTCGCTTTACACGCTGATGCCGTACATGCCGCTCATCTGCCGCGCCAGATCAGATGGTTTGCCGGAGAACGAAACCCCTCCAGTCTCCCGGGCAGCATCGGGCATTGACCGTGCCTGGCTGGACTCTGCGTCCTGCGCCATCACCACTTTGACCTTCCCTTTCAAGTCCCGGATTGCCGATGCGCCGTCATCCCCCATGCCAGTGAGGATGATAACCCCCAGCTTGCCGGGGATTGAGCTGTAGACAGAGCGGACGACGGTGTTGATTGAGGGACTGTAGGTATTCGGCTTCACCGGCCTCAACTGGATCGTACCTCCCCTAATCTCAACCGTCTGGTCACGAGGTACCACGAAGATCGTACCGGCACATACCTTGGCACCATTTTCGGCTGGCACAACCTCCCAACTAGTAGTGCATTCGCTTACCCGGTGAACGTAGGTGTTGAACGCAGATTCGGTCAGATGTTGGACTAGGAAGATGCTCACCGGCAAAGCCGGGAGATCCGAGAGGAAGTCGCGGATGGCCTTAGGACCACCCGAGCTGCAACCGATCACCCACGTATCATTCGCGCTACGAGAGTCGATCTCGGCCTTGTTGGCCTCCAGATCATCTGCAAGGTCCGGGAGGCTCTTCTTCAACTCCTCCACGAGCTTATTGCACCAAGCCTGACGCTCTGGCGGGCTCATGGTGTACAGCTCACGTTCATTGAGCACGCACACCGGCTCCTCGCGACTCACCATTTCCAGCACATCCTCAGACGCAAGGATGCCGGAGTCGCTGAAATCCACGATCAGCGCATGGACTGAAGTTGCAGCCAAGTCTCCACTCTCGGCATGGCTCAGATCGTAGACCGTGATTTCTCCAACGATGGGACTGAGCACTTCTTTGATGAGCGCTACCTGAACGTTACTCGTGCTTACGAGCCCGACCCTCATGCTACTGCTCCTCGCTGGGCGTGATCCGGGCGGACTTCATTGACGGCATCGTCCAGAGCAACGCTGTCACATGGCTTGTTCAGATAGACATTCACGCCGGCGCGCAAGGCTTCCTCCTCAAGGTTGGTTCGGGTAGTGAGCATGATGATCGGCACCTCTTTGAACTCAGAACGAGACCGAAGCGCCTTGGTGAGCTCCAGGCCGTTCATGCGAGGCATCTCCATGTCCACCATCACAATCTCCGGCAGGCGCTCCAGCGGCAGCATGTCGAGCGCATCTTGGCCATCGCGCGCAGTGACTACGGTGTATCCCCGTCCCTCGAAATGCTTGGTGAGGAGCTTCCGATAGCTCGTTGCATCGTCGACCACGAGGCAGACCGGCTTGAGATCGCGTTTGACTGTCTTCACGCGATTCTGGCGCAGCTTGTAACCTGTATCGGTCCGTTTGAGGTTGAGTCGCACCATCTCCGCCACGTCGATGACAAACACCGGGGAGCCATCGTGCATTTCAGTCTCACCGATGATGCCTCGGACCTTGGCGAGGATGCCGTCCAACTTCCTGATGTGGATCTCAGGCATAGAGTCGGTTCCGTCGACCTCTACCGCGATACGCGTCTCCCCTTGCTGGCAAAGGATCACGAGCACGTCCTGCTCAGTTTCGTGGCTCGCGCGCATCTCTGGCATAGCGAGGAGGTCCGCCAGATGCACCACCTCGAATACCTTGCCTTCATGCTCAATCAGCGCCTGGCCCTTCTGGGCGCGCTGCTGCTCCAGGTCATGTCGCTTGCAGTTGATGATCTGGGACATCGAGTAACTGGGGATTGCGAACCACTGGGCACCAGTTCTGCAAAGGATTGCCCGGTTCGAGCCGATGGTGAAAGGCATCTCCAGGGTGAATGTTGTGCCCTGACCCAGGGTGCTTTCGATGATGAGTCGACCGCCCAATCCCTCGACAGTGGTGGCAACGATATCCATACCAACGCCGCGCCCCGACAGCTGGGAAACCTTGGCTGCTGTAGAGAAACCGTTGTGCGTGATCAGACGGAGAATGTCTGACTCGGTCAGCTTGTCGTCTTTGCTGATGATGCCCTTTTCGATTGCCTTGGCCTTGATGACCGAGGTGTCGATTCCTTTCCCGTCGTCTTTGACGTTGATGACGATGTTCTTAGCGCGGCGGAACACATTGATCTCAAGGCGACCCTGGCCAGGCTTACCCTGGGCAACACGTTGCTCTTCAGTCTCAATGCCGTGATCCAGTGCGTTGTTGAGCAGGTGGACGAGGGGATCACGGATAGCGTCGAGCATCACCTTGTCGACGATTACTTCCACACCGCTGAACTCGGTCCGTACCTTTTTCCCGAGCTTGCTCGACTCGCGTTCTATTAGGGAGGTAAGTGCGGGGCGTAGGTTCTGGAAAGGGACCAGGCGGCTGTCGAGAAGGTCGCGCTGAAGGCCCTTAATCAGCGCCCCCTGCTGTCGATACGAGTCCTTGATCTGCTTGCCCTGGGCGAACATCTCCTCAACGTCTTGGATGGTTTGGGCGAGCTGCGCCCCCATCGTCACATTCAACGCAGACAAGTCATTGAACCGCTCAAGGTTGAATTCCGTAGCAGTCTGATGAGCCATCTCCGCCGGCACGGGTTGGTTGATATAGACCCGAAGAGCACTAGTGAACTTCGTATGGTTGAGTTGCTGGGCCTCGAGCTTCTCCCGGATGACACGGGTAAGCATCATCATGTCGGAGTGCAACGACTGTTGGCGGTATCGAGCCGCCGTCAGTTCATTCGATTGCTCAACCGCGGTGTCTAGCAAGCGCTGGTCCACTTTGATTTTTTCCGATGCTCTATTCCGACGCTTGTCGTCAGCGCCGTGGATCGAGTCGTAGGCCTTGAAAATGATCTCGCGGATGACGGAGCTCTTAACTGGCTTGAGCGGTTCCGACTCCATGGTGATTCCCACTACGGATTCCCGCAGGCTGTTTTGTAGAGGCTCTTGCGGGACTTCGACTTGATCCTCGTCCTGGTCGCAGTCAACCTCGGCGGACCGCGCCTGCACGAACAACGGCGCCTCGACTTCAATCACAACTTCCTCGGCGATCGCCGGTTCAGGATCATCGAGCATGGGAGCGATGGTGTTGGGCTCAGGCCTGAGTTCACCACCATCGATCTGAGCCTCGCCACTGTCCGCCACCTGTTGTGCCGCGATGCGCGCTGCATGGCGCTTCTCGCCGCCCTTCCCGCGTGACCTGCGGCGAGTCTTTTTATGCTGTCCACCACCATCTCCATCGGCCCGCACTGTTGTCGACGCAGCCTCCAGCGACTGTTCTTCGCTCGGAAAATCGGAGGAAACCTCACCAGCTGTGTGCGGGTGGAACGAAGCTTCAGGGGAGGTATGTACCGATCCATCTGGCATGTTCCCGATAGGACCTGCTTCTGCCTCGCCGTCCAGGCCATCCTCATTGAGCAAGCTCAGGTCGACTCGGTTCTGCTGTACCGCTGCTTCAACGCAACGAATCAATGCGGTCGGAACTTCATAGCCAACAGACCGACGCATACTGCTCGTCATCTGATCAAGGGCAACCAGCACGTACTCAACGAGCTTGGAGCAGTCTGCAGACGCAGGGATGATGTTGAGCGCGAGACTTTCGAACAGGCTCTCCATGTTGTGGGTGATGGACCTGATCGAGGCTGCTTCGGCCATGCCAGCGGCGCCCTTCAGGGTGTGCATCTGCCGCTTAATGGTGGAGACCAACTCTGGGTCGTCCATTTGGCCCATCCACCGTTCAACGTTCGCCTGCAACTGCGGTAGAACCTCTTCAGCCTCCTCCGTGTAGAACTCAGCCATCTCCATGCTGTATTCAATCGTGGCCAGAGTTGCGTTCAGCGCGGTCATGTTTCGTGGAGTTGACGGTTGCGAAACCGGGCCCGGTTTAGCATGCGAAACCGGTGTCGCCTCCTCGGCAGGTACAACTGGTGCTTCAGATGGGGCACTTGCAGCTACAGATTCGTGTACGGGAATAGGCTCGGCCAGCAGGTCAACAAACTCCGCCTCAATGGTCTCGCTGCCCAATCCGTCCACAACCGAAAGCCAGGCATGAAGCGCCGGAGTTTCTGTTTTCCAGGGGAAGGCCTGCTGGAACTGATCAACCTCGATAAGGGCGTCGCTCAGAGCAGTGACATCGCTGTCGAGTAGGTTTACTTCCTGGCTACGGAATTGGTACAACTTCGATTCCAGGGCGGCGAAAAAACTCACCAGCGGCCGGCACTCAGCGCTAGCCGATATCCCGTTCAGTGAGTGGGCTATTCGACAGAACGCCTCGTTGATGTCCTTCCGTCCACTTTGCAGGTAACCGAGCATCGCAGACTGCTGCTCCCTGAACTCTTGCTTGAAGAGGTCAATCAGAACAGGGTCTACACCTTCGGGCATCTCACGCAGCTGGTCTTCATGGGCGAGAATCACTGCATCAGGCTCAGATGTCATGAGGTCTGGGGCGGGCTCAGGATGAACTTCCGACCCGGGCTTGGACTCTGCCGGTGCCTCGGCAGCGGCCATCTCACTGCCCTGCTCGTCCAGAGAACTCGTGCTCCGCATCATTTCAGGATCGACCTTCGCCAAGAGCGCATCAGCCGTATCCTTGACAAAGAGGGATACCTTGTTCCGGAGGGAGTATTCATCCATGCAACGGATGCACATCTCCACCCCTGAACGCAGGAGCGAATGCTCCGGGGTGTAATCGAACTCCTCCTTCACCGAGCGGTTGGTCACGTCCTTCGTGTAGGCAGCGACGGCGGTTGCGATGCGTCCAAACGATTCGTGACCGTGCATACGCGCAGCCATAGCCAGGCGATCGGCAGACTGGTACAGCTCGTCCATTCGTTGCCGACTACGAAGATCAAGGCTGGTGTAGCTGTCCTCGAAAACTTTACGCAGTTCGAACAGCTCAGTAAGGAATGGGTCTTCCTCCTCGGCCGGTACACCCTGAGCCGCTTCGAATTTCAGAAGCAACTCGTTGGAGGTCACAGCAACTACCTCGGTGAAATCGATCCCCCTTTCGCGGAGTGCATCGCCGGCTTTCCTCAGGTAGTCGGGATCAGGTTCCAACTTCGCATGGATGGCTTCCAGATAAAGCTCGATCGCCACCAAGGCCTTTGCGAGTAAATCCAGCTCCGGGCTGTAGGTCAGTTCACCATCTTCCAACAGACCGACCAAGCCGGAGCACACTGCAGTAAGCAGCCCACCTACATGTTCTGCGCCCGAGAACTTGAGAGCCGCGGCAGTATTCACCAGCGACTCCAACCCGTCCTTGAGTTCATCCTGTCCCATGCCGCTTTCAACATGGAGCGACACCGAGCGACGGGTTTTGACCACCTCAACCAGGGACTCAGCAACGAGGGTATCCAAGACGTCTGCGCTGACGCCTTCGATGTTCAATGCCTTGGTGGCGTCATTCTCGTTGATGAGGTTGATACGCTCATCCAAGAACAGAATGTAGGACTTCAGATCCTCGACCATTGCTGAGCTGATAGAAGCAACAGTCGCGGCACCTGCCGTAACCGATACTGCCTTGTTCGCAACTCCTGCCAGCTCGTCCTCGCCGACCATATAGAACACGTTGGCAGTAGAGCGCATGGCACCGCTGTACGCCTCCAACTGAATCTTGAAGGCGTCATCCGACTTGGCCGAGAGTGCCCGCCCCAACGAAACCATTGCGGTATCAAGCAAGGGCTTTAGCTCTGTCACCACATCAGCGATGGTTGTGGCCTCGGCGGCTTCGAGCCGACTTTGCAGCTTCGCAAGCGCATCGGAGTCGACCGACTTTCCGATGTTGAATACGCGCATCACTGCCTCGATGCTGGGCGCACTCTTGGTCGAGAGACTGAGGACATAGAGAAGGGACTTGAAACGTTCTGCACCAAGAACTTCCAAGGCGGCCTCCTCCCCTCCCAGGCCAATCTTCTGGACAGCTACAGAGAGCATGCGGATTTGGGAAACCGTGTTACCACCGCTCCTCAGCCCCCCAATTGAGAGTGCTTCGAGGAGGCATTCCCCAACCCACCAAAAGTCGCCTACCTCCGGCTTATGGGAGACCTCCTGCAATTCACGCAGGACTTGGCGCATGTCTGCCAGAGCTGCTTTGTTCTGCGTCCCAATGTAAGAACTGAACGCCGACTGGAAGCGACGGGAAGCGGAAGAGAAAACCTCCTGCTGCTGGTCGTCGCTTACGGCGAGATTCTTATGCGGGGGGACGACAAACTCGAAGGAGAGCATGGTCGGCGGGAGGCTATCTTCGACCAGCAAGGGAACGCCACGGATCTCGCGAATCTCATTGATCTGCTTCGCCAGGATGCCTGGGGCATCAGGCGCGCCATCGATGACCATTTTGAGGTAGTTCGGCAGCATCACCATGCCGGACATCATGGCAAGGACTGCTGCAGAGGCGCGCTCCTCTTGGATCAGTCCCTCTTGAATGCCGGTACAAACCACCTGCATCTCAAGCGACAAAGCAGAACCGCCAGTGCTACCACAGACCGTAAGAGCCGAGTGGATGAGCCGAGCATGCTCACTGACGATCTGGAATGCCTCCTCCATCGCTTTTCTCTGATTCGCAAACCACTCAGGCTGGGCACCAGCAGGAGGGTTTTGGAGGTCGGCGTGTCTTTTGAAATAGCTGTCGATGGACGCCTTTGCTATCTCAACGCTCCGGATGACCGGGGGCCGAATCCAAGACAGATGTGCAGCGTGAACATTCTTCGGCATTACCTAGGCGACCTTTACGAAGAGATTGAGCAGATGATTGGGCAGGCGTTTGAGCCCGATCGGGTTCCAGTTACCGTCCTCGGCTGGGCCCGTAAGCAGATGGCCCCCCACCGGCAGCATCGCTGCCAACTTCTGCAAAATTAGGTGGCGCGTTTCCACGCGGTAGTAGATGAGCATGTTCTGCGTGATGATCAGGTCCGGATTCGTGAAGCCGACCGGTCTATCCGAGAGAATGTTGTGCTGCTCGAAGGTGACCATGTCCCGGAACCAGGAGTGGAACTTGATGGTGTTCTCACCCCGTGGGATGCAGACATCGCTCCGTAGGTCCGGGTGACTGCGGTAGATTCCCCGGCGAGCTGTTTCAATGCATGGGTGGGAGACATCGGACCCGTGCACCTGAAACGCTGCCCGACCTGCTCGCAGCAAGGTGCAAGCGATGCTGTAGGGCTCTTCCCCAGTGGAGCACCCGACAGACAAGACCCGAGGGGCATGACGAATACCGGAGCAAACCTCACGAATAGCTTCCAGTGATGGCGGGTACCGGAAGAACCGTGTTTCGTGGTTGGTAGCCAAGTGGAGGATCTGGAATCGCTGAGCCTCATCCAACCTACCGCTGACAAAGAGCCCCAAGAGACCTTCCAGGGTCTCTCCAGTTTCGCATGCGAAACTGGAGAGAGCCCTGGCAAAAGCAGCCTGGCGGTGCTCTGCAATTTCAATGGCGAAGCGCTCCTCGATGATCTTCATCCAAGAGCTGGCCATCTCCTCATCAAGATCATCGAGTGTGTTCATGCGCGCTTGCTGTAGAAAGTCTGAATGCCGGTGTGAAGGTTCTGCGCCTGGCGGTTCAGGTTATTCATGGCAGATGCGGTTTGCTCACTTGCGGCCGAGTTCTCGGTTGCGTAGTGGCGAATCGAACCCATCGTGTCTGCAACCTCGGACGACTGCGCGATCAGGTTCGTAGTCCGCTGATTCACATCATCGACGTTGGTGGTCAGGCTCTCAGTGATCACCTGGATGTCCTTCAGCGAGGCAAGTGCCGCGTTAGATCGATGCTGGAGGCTTTGCATCTCATTAAGCGAAATATCCACGGCGACTTGGGTATCGCGGGCGGCTTCGTTCATGTCTTTGAGCAGCTGAGCGATTTCGGTGACTACCGCTTGGGATTGAATGCTGAGGTCCTGGACAGCCTCACCGCTCTTTGCCATCGCACGTGAAATCTCAGAGTTCCCTTCGATCTGATCCGCCAGCAGGTAGGCGTTGTAGGCCACGATCTGGGACTTCGTGGCAACCAATTTCACGAACTCGCTGATGCGCTCAAGCATCTGGAAGCGCTCGATCAGGTGCTTGTTGCGATGCTGGATCTGGTTGAGGTGCTGGGTCTGGACAAGAATGCCTTCGTGCACCCCGTTCACCGATTCGCTCCCGGCATGGACTTTATGGGCAACGCCGTTGGCAACTCGCTGGGTGTCCCCCATCAGCTGCTGGATGAGATTGATGAAGGTGCCCATGTCTGCGATTAGCGAGCTGATGTGCTCGATCGCCCGGAATTGTTCATCACGGTTACGATCAACGTTCTGAGCCGTGGTGATGGTTTGCTCGGTAGCTGCGGCCAGGCCCATTACCGTTTCACTGGTCTCAGTGAAGATCTCGTGGAAACGGGAGAACACAGTGTTGAGACGCTGGGCTATGTCCTTCGTGGAATCACGATCATCGGTCAACTCCAGGTCGAGTTCGCCCCGCCCTACCCGCTCGATTTCAGCCAACAGCAAGCTCAGGTCTTTCGAACGCTCACGCTGGCTTCCTTCAATGGTGCTACCGCGGTTTTCGACGGCTTGTGCACGTGACACGGAAACGCGAGTTACGAGAAGCATGCTGAGGATGGCCAAAGCGATCGTCAGCGTGCCCAGGATTGCAACAGTAAGTGGCGTGATTGCCCGTGAATCAGGCAATGCCTTCACTGAAGCCAACAGTGCATCGGTGGCGGACACAATCTTGTCACGGGCCTGCCAGATCTCTTTCGCATGCGGAAGATTCTGAGCTGAACCAGTGGAGAGTCGGCTTGCCTGGTCGATCAGGGATTGGGCGGCAGTTGCGCCGCGGTAGCTCTTAACCAGCTCTTCCATCATTGCCTTGTCACGTGGCAACGAGTTTCCGAATGCAGTGAGCGCCCCCAGATATTTGCCAACCCCGGCCTCTGCACTCTGCAGTGCGGCCGCGTCAACAACCGTCGCGGAGGTCACCCCCGCAACATCAGCCTCAAGATCATTGAGGGCCTGGGTCAGCTGTCCTTTCTGTTGCGCGGATGCATTCAAGCCAGCCAGCAAAGTCTCCGCCGCCCTGCCAGTGTCGATGGCCTTCTGGATGGAGACCTTGGCGTCCTTGGCCGCACGACTGAATGCCTCGGTTCCGGACTGACCGCTGAGCAGCTTGGCGATCGACGGGGCAATGCCATCCCAGGACACGCTCAGCGCTTCGAGACTGCGGAGAACAGACTCAGGAGCACCGGGAATCCCTTTCACAGGATCACCATTGCGAAGGTGCATCAAGGCCCGCTCTACCTGACTTTCGGCGTCAGAGAGTTGCGAGGCAAATGCACCATCGGCCGCGGCCTTGTCTGAGAGATAGATCGTCTGCATGGCCGCCGCTCTCAACTCGTAGCTTTCGGACATGTAGAAGGAGTCGGCTTTGCTGTCCTGGAGAAGGCTGTACCCCGTCCACCCAGCCGCGCCACCAGTTGCGATCAGAAGGACCGCAGTAAGGGGAACGAAGGAAAAATTGTTGCTCATGCGGTCTTGTCTCAAGTGAGGTCAATCGATTGCATTTTGGGGTCAGCTATCAGGGCCTGAATGTCGATAACAGCCCAGGCTCTCTCGGAGTCCGCGACTACACCGACAAGGCAGGCCCCAAGGCCGGGAGGAATCTTCAGGTCTGCGTTGGGGGCATCTTCTAGCTCTCCAGATGGGATAAAACCCACCACCTGGTCCACGATCACTCCAACATCCCCAACGTCAACTCCCCCGCGAACGATCAACGCCACAGGCTTGTTCAACTCCCCTGCTCCGCCCTGCTGGGGGATTGAGAGGAACCTGGAGATATTCACGAAGGGGATGATGTCTCCGTCCATCTTGGTTGCACCGTGCAGCCACGGTTTGGTTCCAGGGACCTGCGTAGGGCTATCAGGGACCTGAGTGATGGCGTTCACCGCAAGCGAAGGGCTCAAGCAGTAAGTGCTTCCGATCCGGTATCCGATGCAGCGATACCGCCCGCTGTTGATGTCATTGCTCATCGATGATCGTTTCCATATCAGCCAGCGCCTGGGCGATCTTGTCCCCAGTGAAAGGCTTCGTCAGATAGCGATCAGCCCCCGCCAACAACCCTTTCTGAACGTCAAACGGGGAGCTGGCACTGGAGAGCACGGCGATCGGCATGGACTTGAACTGTGGCGATGCACGAAGAATTGAGACGAGCTTCAGCCCATCCAGATTTGGCATCTCGATGTCGATGAAGCAGGCGTCTGGTCGCGCCTCACGGATTACGTGCAACGCCTCATAGCCATCTTTCGCCAGGTGGACCTCGATGTCCGACTTCTGCAGAAAGCTGGCCCCCATCTTTCGCATGCCGGGGGAGTCGTCGACGATGCAGACGGATCGAATATTGGTCATACGGAGCAACTCCTGATTCTTGACCTAATAGTGGTCAGGAGGTGCTCCCTTTCAGGGAGGTGGGTACCTTTACGCCCTGGAAGCCATGCAACTGGGCATTTCAAGCACAGCGGTTATGGTCCCCTGCCCTACAGGAGGACCAATGCGCAGATCAAATCATCGAGCTGCATTTGCTCAAGACCCAAAATTTCAGGAACGCATCGCGCGTCAACTTCAGGGAGCCCACTCTCCGTCCCTGCCTTCGAAAGATGTAGCGGATCAGCCACCGGCTACCGAGCGGAAACCAAGCAAGGCTGCAGAGCGGCTCAAGCGAGTTCAGCATGCGAACCAAGACGGGAGGCTCGACTCAGTGATGCTCGACAGGGGTAGCCGTGTGCTGACCGTTTCATTCCCGGGGGCAAAGTTGCTTTCACTCAACACCATGCTCAGGCTTCACGATGCAAAAGCCACCAGCCTCAAGGCGACATGGTTCAAGCGCATCGAAGCTCTGATGTATGAGAACCGGGAGATCTACGACGAGTGGCGGCAAACAGCGGTCTACCCCCTACTCGTCGAGGAGATCTACATCACCGGCGAAGCCCGCTTACTTGACCATGAGAGCGTCACGGCTGCTTGCAAACCCGTGATTGATGCCTTCGTATCCAACGGGTTTCTTCCAGATGACGATCAAAAGCACATTGCCCAGCCTCTGCCCTACACTGAGCGAGGGGAATCGCCTGGGCTTGTGATTTCCTTCCGGCCGACCGAGCACCCCTGGGGCCTGATATCGGAAGAGACGATTCGGGCCTCCCGATCCTTGGGGGATTGAAAAACAGGTGCAGGATGTTATCCCTCGTGTATCATGTTTCATGCAGACGCGAGGGGTTTCACGTGTATCAATCTGAGGCCAGAATCACTCCAGAAACATCAGAGTGCTTAGGCATCAACATGGTCCCGGTAGAGCACCGGGATGTTGATGTTGACCTCATGCACCCTGGAGTTTGGCAAACCCGTCGCAGCTTCCATCCTGCTGAGTTGGAAGAGCTCGGCGACAGCATGGTGAAAGGCGGCGGTAACGCCATCCCGCTGGTACTGTGCCCTCGCGCTCAAGGCGGGTTCTACATCATCTGTGGCGAGCGGCGCTGGAGATCCGCCCAACTCAAGATGATCCCTCGCCTCCGCTGCATCATCGGCGACTACACGCATGACCAAGCCCGCTTCATCTGCGCGGTTGAGAATCTCCAGCGGGTTCAACTGAACCCTATCGAAGAAGCCCAATCCTACGCGGACATCCAAGAGACCGGCCTTTCGCATGACCTGATCGGCAAGGAGTTGGGAAAAAGCCGGTCCCATGTTTCCAACTACATCCGCCTGCTTTCCCTCGATTTCACAGTCAAGGATTTCCTGATTCACGGAAAGCTCACCGCTACCCAGGCCCGTCCGCTCTGCTCGCTTGAGGCCAAAGCCCTACAGCGCCAGATTGCCACCCAGGCAGTCCGACTTGGCTGGAGCGTTAAGCGGATCGAGGATGAGGTTTCCCGCCACCTCAGTAAGCCCAAACCCAAGGTAGGGCTTCCACGTCAGGACGCTGATATTGAGCGTCTTACCCGGCTCATCTCAGAGCACACCGGCTATCCCTGCGTGATCAAGAAGACACCGAGTGGCAACTGGCAGATGGGATTCATCATGACTGGCGACGACCAGTTTGTCGGCCTCATCGAACGCCTTGGGATCAAAGTCGACGAGTGATTGGCCTCACTCCCGATATTGAGCACTCCCCTCCCACTATTTAGTCAGAAAGCCATTTTCATGGCCCTGCCTTCTCCTGACCGCGTGCTCGCGGGGTGCATTGGGCCTCAAGGTAAATTTCGCATGCTAAACCGACCATTTCCGGTACCTACCCTGCTGGCCATAACCTTGGCCGCGGTGTTGTCCGGCTGCAGCTCTACACATGAGCCGGCAGAGCTGGCGACGATCGAGCCAACGTCTCAATACGATCAGCGCATGCAGGACAGCCTAGGTGCACAGAAGTACACCGAATCCCAGATCCTCTACATGAGGCGGCTGAACGAATTCAAAGATCAGATCGACTCGCTTGAGCGCCAGAAGAAAGCCCTTGAAGCATCGCTCTCCACGACTGCTTATGAGCAGGACATTAACTCTGGCCATGCCCCGTCCACTGAAGCCGGCCGCATGCAGGAGTTTCAAGCGGCAACCCAGGCTTCTCAAGCGCGCGTAGCAGAAGAGAACTCCAAGGCAACGATCCGACAGTCCATCATTGAGAACGACCGCGACCGGGCTGTCCTCGAGGCAGAAACACGGGCTGCTGCTGAAATCGAACAATTGAGGTTCGCCACCTCAACTCAGCAAGCCAAAGCCGCAGCCGAGAAAGCGGAAAGTGCACGTACACTAGAAAAGCAACGTTTCGCAATGGCCGTTGCGAATGCTGAAGCTGAGCGCAAGGCAGCAGAGACCGTTGAAGAGATACACGCCAGAATCTCTGAAGTGAAAGGTCAGCTTGCG
Source organism: Pseudomonas sp. NY15437 (assembly GCF_048068435.1). Taxonomy (NCBI): domain Bacteria; kingdom Pseudomonadati; phylum Pseudomonadota; class Gammaproteobacteria; order Pseudomonadales; family Pseudomonadaceae; genus Pseudomonas; species Pseudomonas sp. NY15437. Next base: position 265,699 of record NZ_JBLUQC010000007.1, on the reverse strand, counting down.
GGCCTGGAAGCAAACCTCGCCCAGGCCCAGAAGGAACATCAGCGCTTGGCCGATCTGTCTAAGCAGCTGCAGGCTCCAGTGGTGGTTGCTAGCGCAAACGAACCTAGTCTTGATGCTAAGACTGAAGCCCGCATCGCCGAAATCAAGGCCAGGCTGGCTAAGGAAAAAACCGAGATCACCAACAGGGCGCGGACCGAGGTCGCCGGGATTACCGCTGGCTCCGAGATCAACAAGGCTAGCGTAGTCGCGCCAGTAGTGACTGGCCGCGCTGTGTACGCAGGCTCATATGGCGAGAAGCCCACCACCTTTGTGAAGGTAGATCCCCCACAACAGAAATCGATTGCGAAACCCTTTGCCGCCCCCGTCAAACAAGAGGCGATCGCAACGGTTAGCAAGTTCGAACCGAAGATTTCTCCTGTCGTAATTCAGCGTGGCTCCGACACCGGCAGTGCAATGCTTGCAGGGGGCCCGGTCACTACCTCAGTCCAGAGCCCAGCTCCCATTGTGGTGGCACCGAAGTCTCGGATGATCTACGACGTCCTATACGTCTACAAGGACGAGGGGAGCTGGCGGAAATTCCAGCGCTATCTGGAGGCCTATGGGATCAACGACTACGAGCCGGTCCACAAGGATGGATCTTTCTACCTCTACATGGGGCGGTTCTACGACAAGCTTGGAGCCGCTCGACGCGTTGATTTCCTCAACCGTACAACAAATACCAACCACGCCACCGTGCATCCACAAGAGGTTGCGATGTAGGGGTAACCGGGATCTGGTTTAGCATGCGAAATCAAGCGAAAGGGGAGGGGTGAGAATCCTTCCCCTTTTGCATTGCATCCTTGCCGTAGATTTATTTTCGCAAAGCAGACGTTTTGACTTGAAAAGGGTAGCAATGCGGTTAGAGTGGTTTCCATCTCAGATAAGGAGCCACAAATGGCCGTCGTCGTCCCGTTTAAGAAGAGAAAGCAACCCGCCGACGTTCATTCGGTAACGAACCAGAAGGGCGGCGTAGGCAAAACAACAATTGATTTCCATTGGGCTTTGTACCTGGTTGAAGAGGGGTATCGAGTGCTGGGGATCGACCTCGATGCTCAAGGTAACTTCTCGAGCCGTTTTTCTCGCGATGGACGTGTAGGTGGTCTGCGTAGCGCCTACCTGTTCCAGGAGGAGCTGCCCGATCTGCAGCCGCTCAAAACCGAGCTCGGCATTGATCTGATCTACGCCCTTAACAAGGACGACGCACTGAGCTCGGTAGAGCAAATGGGCTTGTCTGTAGTGCCGAACTTCGCCAAACACATCCAGAAGCTGGCGGAAGACTACGACTACATAATCATCGACACGCCGCCGACTAACGGCGTCCGGATGATTGCGGCCTCCGTAATCTCCGATCACATCTTTGTCCCGGTAGAACTGGCAGCCTTTGCCGTTGATGGTGTGATCTCGCTAATCGAGACCTTCGACATGGTGGGCCCGCAGATGGGCACCCGAATCTCGCCAACCGGGATCATCTGCAACAAATTCAATACTCGACTGGAAGATCACCGAGAGTCCCTTGAGGACCTTCGCAAGGTAGTTGGGCCTAAGATCCTTCAGAGCAGCCTTTCCATTAAAGGAGCTATCGACAAAGCGTTGAAGCAGTGCCGCCCCGTTTGGACGTTACGGCGCGCGGGGGCTGACCGAGAAGCGGGCAAAGAAATGAGAAAATTGATGGAGGAAATGGCACACCTGGCGGGTGTAGAAGTGAAGCCAGCTGTGACCACTCCGGTTGCAAAGACGCCAACCAAAGCGCCCGCAACCAAAAGCAAAGCACGCGCGAAAAAAGTGGGGATTAACTAATGGTCAAAAGCCTTGATATGTCGAGCTTGCAGCGGTTGAAGGATCTCACCGATCTCGCTGATGCCTCGCAAGAAAATCAGGTCATTCTGCTGACCGTTGACCAGATTGAGGTCAAACCTCAGGTCCGAAAGGACTTCAAAGACATCGAGGAACTCGCTGCTAGCTTTGACGAAGAAGGGCAGCAGACAGCGATCATTGTTGGGCCTAAAGACCCGAACACTGGAAAGTACCCTCTAAAAATGGGTGGCCGACGCTATGCTGCGGCGGTGCTTCGTCCAGGATTCAAGCTAAAGGCTATCGTGGATGCAAAGCAACGTTCGAAGGCCAAGGGCATTCTGGCTCAAGTTATCGAAAACGATCAGCGCCAAAGTCTGAATCCTTACGAGATGGGCCGTGCAATCGCTGACGCTAAAGCAGAAGCAAAGGCAGCGGGAGAGCATTTGAGCAACCAGGCAATTGCCAAGTATCTCGGCAGAAGCGAGTCCTTTGTATCGATCCATTTAGGCTTTGCGGATCTGTCAGAGGAGCTGGTTGACCTCATCAAGTTTGGGATTACTTCTGACCCAGAGGTCTTGCGAGAAATGAAGCAGCTGAAGACTCTCCAGCCGGAGACCTTCGACGCTTTCATCAAAAAAGCAAATGCCGAAGGTTCGATCAGCCGTCAACTGGTGCGAGATGCCGTTCGGCTAGCGAAGGGTAAGCCAGTAGGTGGAAAAGAGGCAGGGAAGGGCGCGGTAGTTCCCCCAGTTCCGCCTGCGGCTCCAGATCAAACCCCAGTTTCGCATGCTAAACCGGCAGCGAAAGATGTGCAGATCAATGGCAACGGTCATCAGCCACCCCAATCGCCCCAAAGCCAGCCGGCAACTGGAGCTCAAGCAGCTCCAGCCCCTGCAGCTGCTAAAAAGGCAAACGGGAAGGGGTATACCCCCATCTCTGCTGATCGGCAGGTGATTGGCATTCGGGTAGCGATGGACGACACCATCGTCAACGGCTATCTGGCCAACGATCGCGTCCACGATGATCCGTCCAAAGCCTGGACCGTACTGCTGGTCGGAGGGAGCCAGCAACAGAAGCTAGTTAAGGTTGATCAGATCGAGATCGTAAGCGTAGCAGCGATGGCCGAGACCAACTGATCCCATCAGTTCATCAATGTAAGGGCGCTTCAGGCAACTGAGGCGCCTTTTCATTTCAGGACACCATGTACTTGAATGGAGTGTTTTCCAGACCTATCGTGAGGGCGTTTTCTCGTGATCTCCCGCTGTTGGTGAACTCACTGATAGCTGATCACACCCCGCCCCGACTCTTGTATTCAAGGGTTTTGGTGGGAGATTGGTTCAACGACTGAACTCAGTCGTCGTTCTGATCACCTGCTTTGCGATGAACCTGGTGCTTTTCTCCTGGTTCATCGTTTCGATGTTCCAGGTGCATTGCATCTTGCTCATCGAGCTCAATCCGTACCACCGTTCTTTAACAAGTCAGTGTTGAGTGGGTTCGTAATGGACTCATCTCTGCGATTTCGCGTTTTGGTGTGAACACATCCATTCGCCATTTTGCTGAGCTAGTCGCTGCTACGTGGTGACATTCGCTCGGTTTGGTGTTTGGTGTGTGCCCCCTTGGCCTCATCATTCGCTATTCCGTCGCAGAGTGTTTCCAAAGCTTTCTCACTCGACCCCTTGGGCGATCCACATCGCCTTCGGGAGGGTAGTGGTCGTCTCAATTCACATTGAGGACCACACGATGAAATATGCACTCACTTTTGCCATTGCCGTTTCTGCAGCTCTCTTCCTGTTCCAGGGAGATGATGCGCGTAACGCTGTGACGAAGGCTAACCACGACCGTTGCGCTGCTTTTGCTGCCGCCGGCGTTGATTGCTAAATCATGTGCCCTATGACTTTGTCTAGGGCACCCCTAATGCTTCCAGCTAGGCCGGCAGCATTAGAGGTGCCCTCGACGGAACAAACAGCAAGGCCCGGCGCTTCGCGGCGTCGGGCCTTTCTGCATTTGTGGACTTTGCGTCCTTGATTTCCCCTAGAGCCATCCTTAGCGTTGACGGTGATCTTTCCGCCAACTTTCGCATGCGAAATTCCGCTCGGAAGTCTGGAAAAGGTTCCGTCCGCAGAACTCTGCAGATGGGCTCTTTAAAAACTCGCGCTCGCGCAAATCCCACCCTAAGGGCAAGCCAATCCCTTAGGGGACATGGCTGTCTCGTTTTTGGAGGTAGCTATGGATCGTCAAGACAATAATCGCCCGAAACTGTCTGAAGAAGTCCTGGATCTGGTGAAGCAGAATGGCGGCTGGCTGAACGTGATCCCACGTATGACCAGCTCGTTCGATGAAGCGCTCAAGAACCATGGACACCTGGTCGACTGCCCTTTCCCAAACCGTCACCGGAATGGGGGAGGGAAAGACGACTTCAGGTTTTCAAACAAGGCTGGCTATGAAGATCGGGCAATCTGCTCCTGCTTGCAGGACGGAGGCCGTGATCCGATTAGCCTGCTGATCCTGGACGGCGTTGGTAGAGACTATACCGACGTCATGTTCAAGGTCAGAAACGCGCTCACAGCTGGCCATAACCACACCCGCAAGATCACTCCTGTAGTGGTCAGTGAACGGCGTGGCATCAGCCCGGAGGATGAGCAGAAGAGAAAGGAAAAGCACCTGAGGACCGTTCGCGGTCTGATCGAGCTGACCGATCCAGCTGCTGAACCAGGCCGGCTGTACTTTCAACACCGTGGTATCCCGCTGAACAGCAACATCGGTGACGTGAAATTCCATCCTGCCCTTGAGTATTACGAAACTCGTACGAAAGGGGGTGAGAAGGTAAAAGAGTTCATCGGTCGCTTCCCGGCCATTGTGTCGGCATTCCGGAGCAGAACAGGTCGAGTGGTGAACGTCCACAAGATCTACCTGACCCAGGATGGCCGTAAGCTGGAGGGTGTGTCGAAAGTGAAGAAGATCGATTCCCCGTTGTCGGGTTTTAATGGTTCCTCGATCCGAGTAGCTAACGTCGAAGGTTGCAGGACGCTGCATGTGACCGAAGGCGTAGAGAAAGGATGGTCGATCCACCTGGCCACTGGTGAGTCTGTTCGAGTGGCGCATGCCTGCACCACTCTGGCGACATTGCATGTCGATCGCGCTGAGTTCGACCGAGTCGTTATCTGGTCAGATAACGACCCGTACAACGAAGCGCGTGGGAAGCATGGTGATGGTCAAACCTACGCGTGGAAGCTCTTTGTTGAGCTGACTCGCAAGGGGTTCGAGGTTGCCTTCATGCTGCCTGATGTGATTCACGTTCCTGGAGCCAAGGGCCAGGACTGGGAAGACATCATCGTGGCGGAGAAGGTCCTTGAGCAGCCATTACCTGATCGGTTCCACCTGCTTCGGGCGAAAGCCTGTGACGGGGGAGTCTTCGTCGGTTTCAAGCCAGCCGAAATGACCGGTTTTGAAAAGGCCTGCGCGTGAGCGCACAAAAACCCCAGCCCAGCGTTTGCTGGTCTGGGGTTTTTTTTCGCATGCGGAACTGAGATTGTTGAGGTGGAATCGATTTCATCAAGATCACTTGACGAGAGGGGAGGGGGTCAGATAAAAATGTGCCGTCCTAATTGCCTTTCTCTTTGAAAGAGCAAACCCAGACTACGTCAGTGAACTCACTGAGGTTTTCCGGGGTGCTAATCGAAACTCGAACTCGAGTCCGATGAGCACAGACATCGTTGGAACAAATCGGACGGTCTTCTGACCTGTCCACATTCTCGAGATACCAGGCACGTCCCTTGCTGAACTCAGCGGGGTAGATGTGTTACCAGGAACGTGTATCTCACCGCCATATAGGTCAGTGTGTTCTCACGCTACCCATTCCAAGGCACACCTCCAGCGCTAGCGCTTACCCCTGCACGGGAACTCTTCGTGAGCTTATTCCCGGTGCAGCGGGGATATAGGAGGAAATACCATGTCAGGCCAAGTTGAACTTCTCAACGCACCTTCCTTGTGGGAACAACCAGAAGGAGAGGCCCTCGAAAAAGCGCGCGAGCGTTTTCTCAAGGGAGAAGATGACCAACCTGAAAAGGAACCTGAAGTCGTAGACTTCTAATCCATTCAAGAACCCACGAGGGCGACACGTTGCCCTCGGGTAGTCGTGTGCGCCTGAAAAGGTGATTACATGACTTCGTTCGTGAATCCACACTACATCTTCAATCCGGTCCCGGAATCTGAAGAAATAACGCTGTCTCCAACGCAAATCATGAAAGCCATGGTTTGCACACGACTGTTGGGATACTACCGAGCTCGTGTAACCCCCCAAGCGACTCCACTGAACCTGCTGTTTGGCACTGCCTTGCACTGGGTGATTGAGGGTTTCATTAAGGGGTATATCTCGGACGATGAAATGGCTAATTCGTTCATGAGCAAGTTTGACGAGTCATCGTCGGGCAAGCTCATCTGCATGGCCAAATCAAAGTCTCGGGAAACGGCTGAGGTGATCGGAAAACAATTGGCATCAGGCTTTCCTGCTTACTTCCGAAATCTTGGCCTCAAGCCTCTGATTATCGAAGGAGAGTTCAGGATAAAAATCGCTGACCGAGTCTTCATTAAGCTAGTAATCGACTTCGTCGGTGAATGCACCAGGCCGATATTCGACCCTAACGGGAAGATGTTGGCCGATGTAGGCGACGTGGTGATCCTGGACTGGAAAACCGCGGCACAACCAGAAGGAAAGATGTTTGCACGCTACTCGCTGCAGCTGACCTACTACTGGCTGGCCGTGAAACTGGCTTGTGCTCAGTTGGGAATCAAGGAACCGAAGCTATGCGGCTTTGCCTCCGGGCGGAAGCCGAATATCTCGAAGCCGGACTCCGAACAAGTTGTAAACGCCATCTGGCACCCGGTTACCTGGGTGAAGCGGACGGCAGCTGACATTGAGGAGGCTCTCGACTTCGCCCGCGTTGTAGCCAAACGGCTGCGTGCTGGAGAGTTCTTCAGAGCCCCCCATATGGCCTACGACTCACCCTGCGAAAGTCAATCCAAACGGTGCGACATGGCGGACGTGTGCCTCGAAGGCTGTTTGTCTGGATACAGCGTCAAGAATGGTCTGACATTGGCAGACCTAATCTGAAATAGAAATCAACCCTGTGGGGCGGAACAGCCCCGATGGGGTTGGTGCGCCCTCGAGGAGGCTACATGCGTGAGTCTTATCGAATGGAGCGCTACGCTCAACGTGCAGTAGGTATACGTCAGACCAAGGAAGCTGAAGATCTGGCCAGTCGCAAGATTGGCAACTTCCTCATGCAGAACTATCTGGCCGAGGGCTCCTTGCTCGCCGAGGAGTATTCGAATCTATCCCACCACGAGCGTCTGAAATTCATCGCCAACTCCTCCGAGCTGATCATCAGTTCCGATGGGGAAGAAGGCGTAAATGTGGTTTGGGGCTCAAACAAGCAGGTACTGACGCACAGGCTGCTCTCTCCGAGGATTCGGCGTGAGTTTCACGGTGCGCATTATCTTGGCTCCTGGTCCCGCTCGATGCCTATGTGGAAACACGAGGATCTTCGAGACGAAATCAAATGTCGTTTAGAAGCACGAGTCAAAGAACGAGTCGAACTGCGTAAGCAAGGCGCACTCGATTTCTCCCTGGGCTTCGACGATCAACCGCCGCTTTTCCTCCAACCGGAGGGCTAATTTTCCAGCCCTCCCGGGCCGGAAGTTCAACACTTCCGGCGGGACGCCCTGGACGTGTTTTAACCCAACACGCGACGGCGTAACTTTGGAGGCAAAATGAGCTATATCAAAAACCTGATGGTCGTGATCATCGCGTCCATCATGGGTGCTTCTGCCTCTTCTCTGTTCGTAGGATGGTCTACTAATGAACTCCGCATAGTCTTTATGGTTTCCATACTGATGACTGCACTCATTACGTTGAACTCAACGGTTCAGGGTCGAAAGAAGCGTCCGAAACAGACGCCGACGCGCACGGTAAAACGAAAATCGCGTCGAGCTAAGAAACGTGCACGCAGCCCTTAAGGTGATATGAGGTTCGAAAGAAACTCTTTTTCCCTATCGCGAGGATGCGACTATGTCTTTCAGTGTGACGATCGGAATACTGGTGTTGGCATTCGCCATTTACTGGGTCTGTGACTACGTTGAACGCCGGCATGCCGGAGAACACGTGGGCGGAACACGAAGCAGCACGATGTAACTTTCCATGGATAACCCTGGGGGTGTGAACTCCCCTAGGGGAAGAATCACCTTCGGGGTTAGCACAGGAGAAATCTATGTCCTAACAAACAACTCAAAGGTGAACACCATGAAGAAAAAACCGAAGTTCGTTTCCAACCTAAGACTCTCGATAGGGCTCGCTCTATTTGTTAGATGCGGTGGAGATGTGCCTGCACCCAAAGCAATTGTTCCGGCGCTGTATTGGTCGGTTCGTATGGCTGACCGCGTGCTGAGCACCACGAACATCATAAGAAACTTGCTCAAACCGATCCTTCTCCATACCCCTCTGGGTATCGCATTCCTCGTAACGAGGTTTGCGTTGGACCTGGCCCTTGCGGCCAGTCATGTGGAGATGAAGGACATCGGTGAGCCGGCCCGGCAAACGGGTTCAGGCGGAGAGCAGAAATGAAGGCGTTTCAAGAAGGCAAAGAAGCTTTTCAAGCCGGTATTACCAGTCAGCAAAACCCATATCCAGCCATGTCCCAAGAGGGCAGGGCTTGGAGCATGGGATGGCTGGTAGCGAAGGAACCAGGCAACTGGTCCGACATCGCCCGCCGGTACGAAGACCAACCAGGCTAAGCCAGGTCGGCACCTCCCGACCTGCAGGCGGGAGTTCTCAATTCAATCTCCCGGCTGCAGCGGGTAGGAGCTTTGCAATGAAACATCGCCAATACGAAGACAGTGAACTGCTCATGGTTATCGATGGGATCTACTTCGGTACTACGTGGGAGCAAGGCCGCCTGGCTGCGCTCCGCGGGATGACCTTAGGGGACAACCCAGAGGAACCAGACACCGTCAACCACGATGAGTGGAAGAAGGGGTTTGTGCATGGATCAGTCACCGACCAGAAATCTGAAGGTGTGGTTGAGAAAATCGAGATGATCGGCTTCCTGCCGACCATTGAGGTGCAAGTGCTTCCTGAGCGGTCCTTCTGGGCCGTTCTGAATAACCTGCAGATCGATTCCAGCCTGACGGTAACCCAGCTCGCTCGGCGAGCTGGAGTGTCGGAAGAGCAGCTGTGTGAGCGGATGATGATCTTCGGGTTCTTCGACCCGGACTCGGTCCCCATGCACATGCGTGTAGCTGTCTAATTCCTGGCCCTGAAAGGGGCCTTCCTTGCTCAGTGAGCTGGACCAAACATCCGGCTCACGGCCGGGTGTTTGCTCGAGGTCATCGATCTCAAACACACCCGGCTCCGCGCCCGGGTGTCATCAAATATTGCCCCGTGCGCGGCGGGTGCGAGGAAACACAAATGACCAACGTAACCAACAAAATCATCACCGTCGCAGAGATCAAAGAGGCTCACATTCAGGCTGTTACTAGCCAGAAATTTGAGTCGGCCATGGTCCATGAGCTGTTCGGATTTGATAAGCCTCTCAAGGGCTTTGAGAAGCCGATTCCGGTACCGGCAGAGCGTCATCCGCTCTCGCCGAGCATCGACAGCAGTTACGTGTTCAACGAGAGCCTGGTTCGCCGGATTCTGCTGAGCATGTCGACTAAGGACTCCATCATGCTGGTGGGTGAGAAGGGGACTGGTAAGTCTTCCCTCATCAATCAGATCAATGGACGACTGAACCGTCCTTCGATTGCAATCAACGCCGGTCCCGGCGTAGACGAGGGCTATCTCGTAGGGTTCCGTACCCTCGGAAAGGACGGGGTGAAGAGCGTAGATGGTGTTCTGAGCTATGCCTACCGGCATGGTCTGACCTGCACCATCGACGAAATCTGCAGTTTGACTCCCGGCGTGCTGCTCAGTCTGAACGACATCATCCAAGGCGATGAGGTCGTGACGCTGAAGCACCATGGGATTGACCCTGAAATGGACCCCAAGCATCTGCTTGGCCTCGAAGGTGGGATGAACATCGTTCGTCACCCGTCGTTCCGGTTGTTCGCAACCGATAACACTGGTGGCAAGTCCTCTCGTGATCCCCGGTACGCCGGAACGAAGGGACAAAACGCTGCTGTTCGCAGCCGCTTCACCTCGTTCAAAGCCAACTTCATGTCGGCAGAGAAGGAGATGGCAGCACTGCGCGGTCTGAACACCACCGTTAAGGATCTCAACATCCAAATGATGGTTGAGTTCGCATTCCGGTTCCGCGTTGCGTTCTCGCAAGAGGAGGCGTTTGACAACATCTCCTTCCGCGAACTGAAGCGCTGGGTCAACAAACTTGCGCTCTATGGGGACCTGCACGAGTCGTTCACTGACGCGATCTACGCCAACCTTGAAGAAGCGGATCAGCAGCTTGCTGCCGAGCTCTTTGAGGAAACGTTCGGTTGCAAGCTTGAACTTCCAGAGGAGTACACCACTTCGGTGGCGGATCAACTGGATGCAATCGCGTCGGCAGTTAAGCCTGCCGCTCAGGTGGCCTAAGGAGGTCAGAAGATGTACTACCTGACCAACGAAGCCGGTCGATTCAAAGCAGTCCAGGCCGACGTCAACTCCTTCCTCACGACAGTGTGGGAGGGGAACGTCGGTCATGGTGTTTCCGGAAAGAAAGAGCTCCAGTGCAGTTCAGCTGAGGAAGCCTGGGATCACGTATGTGCCCAGGTCACCGAAGCTCGCAGCAATGGCTATGCGCCTCAACCGATTGAGACTTCCCAGCTGAAGCTCAACCTGGCCAACGCAGTAGTCATGGAGTTCGCTCTAAAGCACCGGGGGATATACACCCGCGTCAACAGTTGCACGACCAGTCAATTCAACAGTGGGCTTGCCCAGCTGGAGGAGGTTGTTCGGGTGCTGATCGATGCGGGATTTCCCCTTGGTTTCCGGATGGCAGGTAATGCAGTGGAGGTTGCCTTCAATGGGACTGCCATTCGCATAGGCATCGCGTCTGAACGGGAGTGGGCAACCATGTCCCCGAAGGCGCGTGAGATTTTCGAGGAACGAGGCTTCATCGACAGTTCAATACTGCTTCCGAGCGGGAAGGGGCTGTGGAGACTCAAAACCGAGGAGAGTGTTCTAGATGTCTGTGTTCGGGCTTTTCTTGCCGAGCTCAAGAAAGCTGGAGCGGAATTCGAGGTGGAGAGTGATGCTGCGTACACCCTGGACCCATTGCGCCCATTCCAACGCCAGCACATCGAAGAGATGGACTGGTACCGGCGGGCGCCGCAGGTTCTGAAGGTTCTTGAAAATGCCGACCTGCTCGGTCCCGTCAAGATGAAAGTCGAGACGGTGATCGACCTCGGAATGTCCCTGTTCCTATAAGCCAGGCCATTCGGCCTATCCCTCCACTAGAGCTGGATCTGATCCGGCTTAGCTGGGTTTGTACCAACAAGCCCGGCACCGCGCCCGGGCTTCATTTCTCCATTTCCCGTGCGCGGCGGGTGAGAGGTACTTCATATGAAAGCTGCTTTCGCAAAAGCTGATGCTGCTCTGGACATGTTCTGGATTGGCTACGTGCTCCATGCGTACCACCGCTTGATGAGCAAGTTCCACGGCCGCAAGGCCAAGAGGCTTGCCCAAAAGGTGTTGGCTCGCGCCAATGAACAGCGCCAGAGCCCCGCGATCCACGTGCGGAGCAAGGAGCAGTTCTGGAGTCATCGCCACCAGGTCCTGCGTCATGACCTGGAAGCCGATCTGATCCGCGGGAAATCCTGCTGATCCCAAGATGACTGCCCTTCGGGGTAGTCACCACCGCTCAGTGAGCTGGACCAAACATCCGGCTCACAAGCCGGGTGTTTGCTCGAGGTCATCGATCTCACACACACCCGGCTCCGCGCCCGGGTGTTTTTCAAATGCCCCGTGCGCGGCGGGAGCGAGGAAATACCCATGAACCTGTTCCAGAAAGCGATCAATGCAGCCAAAAACAAAGTCCTTATCAAGTACCACCGGGTTGCCGCCCGCTTGTACCTGAAACGGGCTGCTTACGTTGCAGACCAAGTGATCTACACCCGCTTCGAAGTACCCACTCAGGATCTCCGTGACCTGCGTGAGAAAGCCGAGGAGCACACCCAGAAAGCCTATGCGATCCGGAAGGGAGTCTGATCATGAGCAAGCTGCAGCGCGCCACACAGAAGTTCCAGGACGGTTGGATTTCGTTCCTCCGTGTACTGGCCAGAAACTCAGGGCTGAAATTCGTCGTTCGTCCAAATGAAGCACCAAGAACGGACGGAAAAACTATCTACCTGCCTGCTCTGCCGGCAAAGTTGACTGATGACGATCTCACCTTGTTCAAACGTACGGGCTATCACGAAGTAGGGCATTGCATGCACAGCAATGTCCCGTACTACCAGGAGTTCAATGCCGAGCATGGTCCGTTCGCGGGCATGCTGTTGAACGCGGTAGACGACGTGTACATGGAGTATGCGCAGACGGTTGCTTCACGCCGTTCTGAGCACTACTTCCGTCGTGGAGCGGCGATCATGATTGATCGTCAGATCTTCCGTGACGGTAGCCAAAGCCCCCAAGAAGCCTTCGCAAGCTACACCCTGTGCTTCCTACGCAGTCGCCGGTGGAGCGAGTACCTGCCAGCTGTAGAGCTGATCAGAGAAAACTTTGATGCTCACTTCGGTGAGCACGCCGATCAGATTCGCGAAAACCTGGAAACCATTCTGTTGGCTGAGTACCCGAACGTTCGCTCCACTGAGGACGCCGGGCTTCTCACCCTTCGGCTCATTGAGATGCTGAAGCAGCAGCGTGACCAGCAGGATGATCAACCCCAAGACGAGCCTGAAGACGAACAGTCGGAGGGAAACGAGGGGGAAGACCAGGACGCTCAACCTGATCCGGAAGGAGAAGGGGAGGGCGATGAGGAAGAAGATCAGAATCAAGGTGCTGGTCAAGGCCAGAGCCAAGATGACGATCAGGAACCTGACGACGGTAAATCCGGAAGTCAGGGTAGCAATGATGGCGATGCAGAAAACACGTCCGATGACTCCCAGGGCCAAGGCCAGGGGAAAACCGGTGTCGACCTGGCTGAACTGATTGAGCAAATGCTCAGCAGCGATGGCGGGGATGACTCCGAAGTCATGGACATGGGAAAAGTTCTCCAACAACTCGCGGCCAGCATTCAGAACGGGACCAACCCGGACTACAAGGATGCTGTTCCGGTCCCGGCCTTCGAGGTCGAGCCTGGTGACGTGGAGTTCAAGCCCTCACTTGGGGCAGGAAAGGTACAGGGCCTGGTTGAGGGGATGCTGGTTTGTCCTTCCAACAAGGACCGTGCTCGCGAACTGGCTGATGCACTCGACCGCAAGGTCAACGTGCTGGCCACGAAGCTGCAGGCCTACCTGTTGAACCGAGAGGAAGCGGACGTCTACTCGGCGCGCCGCGGAACACTCGGACAGTCGCACCTCTACCGTGCAGGAATGGGGGATGGTCGAATCTTTGAACGTAAAGAAGAGGCGATCCTTCCTACTGCCGCTGTTTCCGTACTCGGAGATCTGTCGAGCTCAACGAACTATGTTGACGAGGCACTACTCCAGGCCAAAGCCAAAGAGAAATCTGAGGCTCTTAAGGCCGGAGTGGAGATCGATGAGAAGCAGTTCGAGGTTCTCACTGTGGCCAAGTCCATCCAGCAGTCCATGCTGGTAATGGAAAAGGTGTTTGAACGTATCAACACGCCCCGTGAGTTTCTGGGGTTCGCTCCAAAAACTGGCCACCTCAATACCCTGGTGCGTACCTTCGGGGACTCGCACCTGACTGCGGTGGAACGTATCGGCGGGCTCGACAGCATTACCGGTGGGAATCACACCCCCATCGGCGAAGCTGTTTTCCAAGCTGCTCAACGCCTGGCTGCTCATCCGGCACAGAGGAAACTGATGTTCGTCCTCACCGATGGCGCACCCTCGTGTGTAGAACTTGCTGTCCAGCAGACCGCTTCTGCAGTCGAAGCTGGAATCAAGGTGGTGTACCTCCTCATCGGTGAGCACGTCCGTACGGACTGGCTGGTGAAGGAAGGTATCCCGTTCGCCCAAGCAGCAACCGCTGATGACGTTGGCCCAGCTCTGCTGGAGCAAGCCAAACAGCTGTTGATGTGACCATCGAAGCCGCCCTTCGGGGCGGTTCCTCTCACCGCTACGGCCGGTACCCATCCGGCTCCGCGCCCGGGTGTTCTCACGAATACCCCGTGCGCGGCGGGGGAGGGCAATTCAATGGAAACTCAAGTCAATGGGCAGTCAGTAGACAGCGTTCTTCACTTTCGCCGGGAATCCACTGGTGTTCGGCTTACCCAAGCTGAGCTCCAGGGATACATCGACGAGGTCGGGACGTTTGCACGCGACCTGCGATTTCGGGAGGAGGGCAACGCCCTCATCCTGAGCTTCGTCTGGATGCGTCAGACCCACTCCTACGTGCTGGACAAAACAGAGTACGGCTATTCCCAACGTACACCGCTGGGAGAGGGCACGATTCTGCGTCTGCTGTAACGCCCCTTCGGGGGCAAAACCTTGCTCAGTGAGCTGGACCAACCATCCGGCTCATGCCGGGTGGTTGCTCGAGGTCATTGATCTCAAACCACCCGGCTCCGCGCCCGGGTGTTCAAAACATTGCCCCGGTGCGCGGCGGGTGCGAGGAAATACCATGACTCAAGTAATCAACGCTGTAGGCGACAACAAAGTTGTAGTGATCAACCTCCTGGTTTCCGCCATGGCGGCCGACCGTCAGGTCGACTTCGATGTGCTGAACATCAAGGTTGAAGAGTTGCACGATGAGATCCGCAAACTGGTATCGGGGAAAATCTTTCCGAAGGAGTTCCTCCGTAACTACGCTCGTCTCCGTGAAAACGGCGAGACCATTCTGAAGCAAGACGCCTCTGTCCTGTGTCCCATTGGGGCCGTGATGAGCCGTAGCGAAGCGGTTATCAAGATTCGCCAGCTGAAAGAAATTGAGGAAGAGTGGGCTCAGCAACTCGCTGCAGATGAACCTGGCTATCAGGCAATGTGCGACAAGCATCTGCTCGATGAAAGCCAAAAGGCGATCAACAAAGGTGCCGACCCGATGCAGGTTAATCTGCTGGTGGAGCATCTGCGTAAGCGCCAACCGACCTGGGAAGAGGTAGCCGCACGGTTCAAATTCGCATTTGTAGTCACTCCGGTAACGATGGAGGACAACGAGTTCGATGCTGATCTGTACGAAGCCCAGCGCGACAGCGTTGTGGCTTTGCGGGAAGGGGTCTTGGGTGCAGTCATTCAGCATGTCTGCAAAGAATCCAAGGAAATTATGGAGACCCTGGAAACGAAGGAAGCTGGGAGCAACTCGGGCGAGGTGAAGGTTAACCCCCGCACCGTCCGTCGTGCTCAAGCGATGTGCGTGAAGCTGGATTCTCTGGCGTTCATTCACCCGCTGATTCGGCCCCTCCATGACGCCCTGAAAAGCGGACTGGACAAGGTGCCGACCACTGGCGTCCTCACCGGTGTGGAGTTCCAGAATCTGTGCGAATGCCTGAAATCCATGCGTGACCAGACCGTTGTCTGGGATCGCTTGAAGAAGGGCCAAGCGCTGGTACTGGTGACCACCGCCCCTGCGGCAAGCAACACCGCGCAGCAAGCTCTCGCGATCACCGGGGCATCCCCGGTTCAACCCCAACAAGTAACTTCGAACCAGCCTGCCTCGACCGCTCCGGCGGCCGCGGCAACTGTGCCGGCAGCTTCGGCTGTCAGCACTGTTCAGGCTGGTACTGCTGCTCCCGCAGCAGCTGTAGCTCAAACCACCTCGGCTCCGGTCGTAGTGGCTCAGGCTACTGACGAAGTGGAAGAAACCTCGGTCCCGGACGAGGTCGAGTCCACGCCTGTTGTGGAAGAGGAGTCGAAAGACTCCATGACGCAGAACTTCTCGCTGTTCCTCTAAGAACTACCTCCCTCCCACCCCTGACGGGCTCACCACACCCCGTCAGGGGAGTGGTGCGCCCTTATGGAGCGCACGATGCAAGCAAATCTCTTTGGCTACGCCGACCTGGTCGACACAAGCACACCAGAAATGGGTGCTCAGGTTGATCTGTTTGGCAACGCCATCAGCAATCCCACAGTTGAGAAACCCAAAGCAGTACGGAAGCCAACCACCAAGATAGTGATCGACAGGAAGGCCCTTTGGTCGACCTCCGGTTATCTGGCTGGGTTGAAGGAGCTGGACGAGGACGATGATGTGGCTGAGGTAACTACGACCTCTGACACTCGTTCGGACAACTCCACCATCGAGCGACTCGAGAAGGCACTAGGGATGTCGCCTGTCATCAAGGATGGCAAGTGGCAAACCGATGAGCTCGGATACGTGTATCGCCGCGTTGGAAAGCCCTTCACGGGGAAGCGTGTTTTAGGCAAACGGGGCTCCATGGTTTGGGAGCTCAATCGGAACTGCGTGCTGTCCTCTGCGAGGGAAGCACTGGAGCCGATGTTTACCGACCCCTGCTGCTGGTTGATCTCCAATTCCGTCTACGTGCTGTCGATTCGGCTGCGCATGATGGATGAGGACGAAGATCCGTTTGCATGCCTGCAGGCGTTTTTGCAGGTCATGACGCAACACGACTTCATCGATAACTCCCGCAAGGGGGAAACGATCCGCAACCTGACCCGAAGGGACCAGATGCGGGAGAAGCGTGCCGCGGCGCGGAAAACGAAGGAGGACAAACCGGTCTCCAAAGCGCTGATGCGCGACATGGAGAGCGACGACTTCACCTTTGACGACATTGAGTAACTCACTGTGAACAGACCCCAGCGCCGGCGGGGATCTGCAAATTCATTCAGCCACCTTCGAGTGTGCGAGCTGGGCCCGGCCCCCAGAGGAGATACACCATGACTCATGTACTGAAAGCCAACCTGAAATCCAAACTCACCCACTTTGCCGACTCGGTAGTTCTCACTGTGGCTGGTGCCATCTGGAAGCTGGTAAAGGTCTTTGACCCGCGCCCGATCCAGGAGCACTACGCTGCGCGCCCGCCGGTAAATGGGGTGATGTTCACCAACGTCTTCAGTCTCCCTGATGCAGACGTTGGGCAGTCGATTGTTCGGTTGGGCTGGCAGCACATCCAATCGGAGAACAAACCCTCGGGTATCGTCGGCCGTAAAAAGCTGGTGAAGGTGTTCAACCCGGCGAATGGTCACTTCGTGATCCTCTACGCCATGGGTGCAAATCAGGGCCGTCCGCTGAAGAAAGATTCGGTGGCCCTCGATTACGACGCCAAACTCGCTCTGGGCATCTCCAAGGAAGAAACCGTGGACCTGATCGTTGGCGAAGCCAACCTCGGTGACCGCGAATACTTCCACATGTACACCGACCACGACGCATCCAGTCGCAGCGCCCGCGCGCTCGGCTGGTACCTGTTCATGGCCGGTATCGGCTGGTCCATTGCTGCAACCGTCGAAGGACTGGTTACAGCGGTGCTCAACATGTTCTAAACCTGCAGTGACACCGCCTTTCCCTTTCGGGGAGGGCGGGCGTCACCTCCAAGCCTCCTCAATGAGGGCGTTTGGAGGTGGCGCCCGCCCTATTCCGAAATCGAGAGGTGAATCATGAACGGTGTATCGAACAGAGCCTTTGACCAGCTGAAATCCTTCAAAGGTCTCACTCTCGAGAGTCATTTCCCCCGAGGGGTTGAGGGCAATGTAGCCCGCCATACTGCGCCGAAGCTGATGTTTCCAGACTCCATGCCGCTTGAACTCGTTCGCGATCACATCGAGGGCTGGAATCAGAAGCTGCAGCAGCAGTTCCCTGGCATGGGCTACTACGCTTTCAGTCCTATGGATGAGATGGCAAACCCGGGGAACCACGTGCTGGTTCTCTTCGCCGATGACACCTTTTTCGAAGCCTTCATGGGCGGCGTCCAGAAGATTGACGTACTCACTTCACTGTGGGACTTCGACTCCAATGTTCAGCTGCTGCGGTAACTGCCGCGGCAGCACGACTCGGATAAGGGACGCGCGTGAACCTGGTCACGCTGAAGGGGGTTGCTCTGCAGCCCCCTGGCGCTCTCCCCGCAAGTTTTGACTGGAAGGCATCGCGCCTCCCGGTAATCTCTAGGGCATCGACTCAAGAAGCCCTGCCATGTCTGATCCAAGCCAAAACCACCCTCAATGCCAAACGACTCTGCGTGCCACCGGTACCCGCGGAGGGCTTCGGCTCGCCTACCAAATTTTCGGGCAAATTCTGGGAGGTCGCAGGCCATGCTGATCGACTTCAAGGGCATCCACGCGGAGCACTTGGTACCCAAGAGATTAGGGGGTGAGTTTCGGTTCACTCCAGCTAATCCGGGGATGCCTGCCAAAGGGAAGTACCTGGCGGCACACCAGGTGTTCAGCAACAACGGTTTGAACTGCGCGATTTACGTGCGCAATGACGTGAATACCGCAGGCATATGCACCGCAGTCCATACGGCACTGCGTCTGACTTTCACACACAAGAGTCGCGGGAAATATCTCCTCAACGACGACCCTGAGAAGCTGAGCCTTAACCTCGGACCAGGCGCTGTGCGGGAGCTATACAGGTGGCTCTCAGACGAGCAACCACGCTGCGAATACGAAGTAGTCCGGGCAGGATCGGCCCCCAAAACCCTCAAGGGTTTCACGCTATTGGACGGGCAGTTCAGCAAAATGATCAGTGCCTTGGAAAGCAGCCAGGACGGGACCGATTCGGTGGACATTCGAGTAGGGTTGTCCGATGACGATGTGCTCCATCTCCAGTTCTACTGCTTGGGCCTGATCAAGTTGCTGTACCCAACCTTCTCTGACGTGGCCATACAAGGCCTGCTGAGCAAGCATCCTGCGTCGGCGCCGTGCTCGCCACCGGACAGCCCGATTTCGCATGCTAAACCGCCAATCGCCCCCCAGTTGCCGCAGCCTTCACCTAAGCGGGATGTCGAGGATGCAGACCCGTCCGTTCGGGAGAGATGCCGCAGAGCGATTTTTGCGGTGGGAGTCCGCAGGTGGAAGGGATCACGTGATGTCATCGAGTTCATCCAGGACACCGCCAGCATCGAAGTGATGGACACGCTAATCCGCGAGGGAAATGCCGGCGATTTCTCTGGATGGGATCGGATAGCCTCGACCTACAATCGCTCCTGAGCATTGGCCATCCCAGCTGAAAAGGGCACTCCAGAACCACTATTGGGGTATGAGTGCCCATATCCCCAACTTCACACGTATCAAGCAGCACAACGCCGAGTACCCCCGCGAACTCTACGTCGCAAAGGAGGTGAATCGGCTGCTGACCGGTGTCGACTTCCCTGCGGAGCGTGTCTGGCTTGATCTTCGGTTCGATCCCTCGATCACGGACCCCACTTCATCCACTACCGACTTGATGATGATCAGCGGCGAAGCCCACGGCATCGCTGTAATGCGCATCCAGCCCCTTTATCTGCACCAGGACATGGAGACCATCGTCAACGAGGCGGTACCCCATGAGCTTGCGCACATCCTTCATGCCCTGGATGCCAAGCAGAAGGATGAGGAGATAGCGAAAGCACACGATGAGGATTGGCAGGAATGGCTGTTCACACTGGCCCCTGACGCGACCCCGTCGGCGAAGGTGAAAGGCAACTTCGACGAGAGGCCGGTCAAGCTCAGTAAGGGTGGCCTGGCGGTCGAGTGCGAGTGCGGTGGTGAAGATGGAATCGCTGTCATCGCTGACACCACTGGCAGCGCGCAAAAACTTCGAGATGAGGAGCTTGAGTGCACTTTGTGCAAGTTCCCGTACCACCGTCTTACTCCAGGCTCCGCGCTTCCCGAGCGGATAGCTGCGGACCTGAAATTCCTTGAGGGGATCAAATGTATCAAGCTGCACCATCCATCCCTACAGCGTTGAGTCAGGCCGTAGGCTCCCTCTCGCACTACGATCCAATCCGAATCGGGGCCGACAGCAAGGGCCAGAGCGTAGATTGGACGGTAGCTAAGTCCAGCAATTTCAATGTCCTGTTCGAGGGTGCGAGTGGTGCGGGTAAGTCTCACACCATTCAGAACCTGCTTGCGCGGGTCTATGAGCGGGGCATGACCTTCCACGTCCTGGACATCAAGGGTGACTTTTCTTACGAGAGCTTCGAGAAAGCCGGCCTCAGTCACTTGGTAAGGCCTGAGGACTTCAATGACATCACCTTCGACTACTTCGAAGGTGGTGGCTCTCTCAACCCCCTGCAGGTTCCGCGGACCAAGGAGGGTGGCGGTGTCCTCATGACCATCGAGGGTATGAAGCAGCTGGTGAAGGTGTTTGCTCCCAACACCGGTAAGCGGCAATTGGACTACCTCGAGGAGATCCTCACCGAGGTGTACAGGAAGGCTGGTATTTCCCAGGATGACATGGACTCCTGGGCCCGCACCTCACCGACTCTCGACCAGGTACTGGACGAGATCGACCTGGTCTTCAACTCGATCTCTGCCAGCATGGATTCGGGTTCCGTCTCGGACATCATGAAGGCATACGGCCAGGCGAAATCGAAAGCTGAGAAAGCCATCTTCAAGATGAAAGCCGAGGGAGACGATCTGACGGTTATTCAGCAGAAGGTGCTCGACATACGCCAGGACCTTGAAGACAAGCTCCATGAGTACGCGGTAAAGCACCTGAACTTTGAGGCTCTCCAGAACAAGGCTACAGGGAATGGCACCTTCTGGGAGTTCTGGTCCAAAGACTCGCTTTTCGGGCTTCGCAGCATCATCCAGGGGATGGTGAAGTCTCGCTTGTTCACGGGTAACCCGGCGCGATCGGCCGCGGGGAAGATCAACCGATACGTGATCACCGATATCTCCTCCGAGCATCAGCAGATCATCATGCGGATTGTGGCCAGCCGGGTATTCGCCATGGGCGTGATGGACACCCGCCGTACTGGCCTCTACAACCCTGAGTACCCCAGCCATATCCTCATCGCCGACGAAGGCAAACACGTCAAACAGATCTCGTCCTCGCCGCTGAGTCCAGTAAACCGGATTGCAACGGAAGGCCGTGGCTACGGTGTTGGGGTATGGGCAGGTGTCCAGCAGCCTGATCAGGTAACCCCCGACCTCCTGAAGAACGTGGCCACCTACTTCCTCTTGAAGACTCCCGAAACCACCTACGGCGAAGTCAGCCGCATGTTCGGCGTAAAACCCTCGCTCCTGAGGCAGCTGCAGAACCGACACAACGTGCTCTTCAGTGCCGGCGATGCATTCACGCTTGTCACCCACTTCAAGGAGTAGC
Source organism: Pseudomonas sp. NY15437 (assembly GCF_048068435.1). Classification (NCBI taxonomy): domain Bacteria; kingdom Pseudomonadati; phylum Pseudomonadota; class Gammaproteobacteria; order Pseudomonadales; family Pseudomonadaceae; genus Pseudomonas; species Pseudomonas sp. NY15437. Next base: position 244,563 of record NZ_JBLUQC010000007.1, on the reverse strand, counting down.
GATGAAGACTCTCGCACTTGCCGCCTGCCTGGTGTTGGCGGGGTGCTCTGGGGGCAGATCGCTGCTCCCGGTCACCGAGACCGACCTGCAGGATCGAAGCCTAATCGTAGGGGCACAACAGGCAATTCAACGAGGGCAGTTCCAGGACGCTGAGAAGCTCCTGTCAAAGTTCGTGTACCGGACCCCGGAAGGGGATCTCAAAATGTCGCAATTGATGATGAACGGAAAGAGTCGCAAGATGGTGATCGACACGGTGGTGTCTCTGCTTTGGGAGACCGGCCGGGACCAGACACTTGCTCAGTTTGCGAAGGCGTATCTGAGCGGTGATGAATACCAGATCACCATGTGCCGACTCGCGGAACGGCAATCTCATTTCCCGGAAGCGTACGCCTGCTGGAACAAGATCGGGAATGAAGACCGCGCTGAGAGGACTATCCGTACCGAGGCCGCTCTGCGGATACTCGGCACAGAGTAGAGCGGCTCATCAAGTCAGATTTCGCATGCTAAATCGGGCGGTTAATCACCGCCCGATTCTGTTTCTGCCGCTCCATCTCTGGTCGGCCGACGAATGTGGATCTTGTAGGTCGACATCCCCCAGCGCTCTACGAGGCCAGGCACCAGTTCCTGGATCGTCTCTTTATCGAGCAGCACGCAGGCATTGAAGTTCACCACCCCAATCTTCACGTCAAAGAGCCCGGACGAGCTGTCATGCTGGTTGTAGCTATGGATCAGCAGCCCCATACCCTCAAGCGTTTCCAGCATCAGAGGAATCGCCGGATGAGTGAAGGTGCGAGTGTCCACACCCATCTGCAGTTGCCGGCTGAGTTCGACGGGTAGGTGAGCGCCGATTGCCTCGAGGATGCCAGACATCGGGATGATGACGAACTCCATTGCATCCTTGGTCCAACCCTCCGCATTCCCTGTCTCTCGGAAGTTGTTGATGTTGGCCTCAGCCAGGAGCTTCAGCAGAGCCTCCCTGATGAGCTCATCTGTCTGGTTGCTCTCTTTCGCAGCGCGAATTCCGTCCTGCTTCTCGGCTCGGATCACGAACCCGTCAGCCATACGAAGAGCCTGGATCAGCTTCTCAACGCGCGGCCCAGAGTGGACCGGCAACATGGCTGGGTGATGGTAGTACCGCAGGGCGAGCGTTAGGACGTTCTGATCCTCAGGAGAGAGTGCCCTGAACTCAGGAAGCTGCCTGACGATGTACGCGCTGTAAGTGTTGTGGTGCGTCGCGTCTTTGTTCTTCGCCCACTTACCGGGGGACTTCTCGGTGTAGGCCAGCAGCTTGTCCAGGTCATGGGCCAAGCCTGCCAGGTATGCCAGTGGCTCCTGAACTTGCTGGCGTTTCATGTAGGCGCGGACCTCTTTTGCGATCGCAAGAGAATGATCGCGCAGAGAAGCGTCAGCGTGATGGGCACCGACGCTGGCCGGTACCGTGTTATGGGCAGCTAGCAGTTCGTGGACGGCCAACTCAAGGTGTTCGATTGGCGTGGCCGGCGGACGGCTCAGAGCCACGCTTTTTCGGTTGCAACGGAAGAAGCGTTGATTGTAGGGGTCGGTATCGGTCACACCTTCAATCTCTTCCCCGGTGCGAGGGTCTTTGTTGCCCCGCAACAGGATCATCATGGTGGAACCTGGGATCGCGCACTCGTATTCGTTGGGGTCCTGCTGTTGCACCTCTGTAGGAGCCACGTTCCGAGGCCGGAAGTATTGAGCTCCAGCGAGCCTGGCGATGGTGTAGACCATTGCAGCAGCGAAGATGCAGTGAAGAACCTCTACGAGAACCGCAACCAGTGTGCCTTGAAAGCCGCCGGCGCCGATGATCGCGATGACAACATGAGGCTTGAACATGAACAGGTGCGGCGAGAGCGCCTCAGCCTGGAAATCGAGGGCCTTATGTGAGGATTCGAGGTAGATCGTGTACCCCAGAATCACCACGGCAAGCATGACAATCAAAGCAACGATCCCGGATGAGGCTTTGACCTTCGGAGTAGTAGCAGACATGTCGATCTCGACGTTTTGAACACGAGGTCACGATGCGGGTTTTAAAAAAGATTTTCCAACCAAACCCATAGGCCAGGATTTGGAGCACTGCCTTCCCACTATTGAGGTAACAGAAGCCTCTACGGGACTCCGCAGTGAAAAAACCGATTCTCATCCTGGGCATCAGCCTCTTGAGCCAGGGCTCTTTCGCTTCCGCCTACGATGACTCGCATCTCGCGCGGAGCGAAAACCTTTCACCGTTTGATCGGACCTACGAAGCCGGCCGGGCCCAGCAGGTCATGCAGCCTATCGACTACAAACGCACGACAGAAGTGCCGGCGGCGAAGCTGGACCTTTCCATCGACAACCCGGTTGCTTCAATCGAAGAAACCGAGACCGAGCGTCAGTACCGTAAGACCCTGGAGGACCTGGAAAGCAATCGCCAGGCGCTGACCGCGGCGCGCGGAGAGGCGGAGCGTAACCTGATCGCAGCCCAACAAACGGCGATCGAGGCTGCCGCCAAGCGCAAGCAAGACCTGCTGGCGCAGGAGGCTGAGATTCGCAAAGCACTGGATCTGAACAGGGCAGCGCAGGCGAAGGCTGATCAGGTCCAAGTCGCACAGCTCACTGACATCGAGCAGATCCGTCATGAGAGCAAACAGCTCCTGATGATGGCCGAGAACAACGCGGAGATGATCGAAACCGCTGCGCGCAAGCGGGTCACCTTAGAACGTGTTGATCCCACCGTTGTGATCAATGAGCCGGTCGAAGCCGAATACCAGGGGGCAACCCTGAAGGAAATCGTCGAAGGGATGATGCCGGTTGGCTGGCGAGTGAAGACCGCGTTCTACAACAAGCCTGAACTAGAGACCCGGCGTTACGAGTTCATCTCAACTGATGCCCGCGACATCGCCCTGCGGAAGCTCACCGCATCGGTGCGCGATGCTCGTGTTCGCTACCAGTATTTCTGGGATCTAAAGGACGAGCAGGGCAACCCGTCGCCCATGATCCTTCTCACTGATCGCCCGAACTAAGGCAACCACAACCATGAAGCTGAAATCCATTTCATTGGCCCTGCTGGTTGCTACCGGCCTTTTGGGCTGCGCCAACTCCTTCGACATCTCCCAAGAAGCGAAGAATGCCCCGCTGCGACCTGGTGCGAAAGATGCGCTACAGGCGGCGCGTGGCAATACCTTCGTCCGGGAAATTCGCACTGAAGACCTGGCTAAAGCCAGACCGGTTTTTCTGACAGTAAAGGGAAAACCTCTCCGGAGCATCCTTCAAGAAACGCTGCCGGGGTACGCGATCATCCCCAAAGGAAAGGTCGATTTGAATCAGCCGGTAGACGTTCAGTCTGCTGGCATGTCCTTAGCGGACTTCATTGAATACATCGAAGGCACCAGCGATCTGAACATCGAGATTGTTGGCAAGCGTGTACTCGTAAGCGACTTCGAAACCCGCGAATGGAACCTTGCTACCTTCGCCTCTACTCGCAACGTTAACAACGTCATCGCATCGACCCAGACCCGCGGTGCGAAAGCAGGCGACACCGACTCCAACAGTCAGCAAGACAACAACGTCGCCACCGGTACCACCATCGGCCTGCAGCTGTCGGAAGACGAGTGGCAAAAGGTTATGGATGGAGCTCGCACCATCCTTGGGGCCGAGAAGGACACGGGTACTGGCAAGACGGGGCGCACCGGTGGTGCGGCACCTGCTAACCCAATTCCCGCTGGCGCAGGCCAGAACGGCATGTCGGGTGGGTTGAACTTTGATGCTCCCTCACCGGCAGACCTCGGCATGCTTTCGTTCAACGATGGCGCCGCCCCGTACATTGAGGGCATTCGCTCTGTCGGCATCATCACTGCCGGCGGCAAGCCGGCCAAGATGAAGATCCTGGATCGGTATCTGAAGCGTGCGATCGGCGAAGCCACGAAAATCGTCAACGTTCAGGTCGAGGCGTACGACGTTATCCTGAACAACGACAAGCAGAAGGGCGTCGACTGGAACCTTCTGGTCAAAGGCACCCTCAACGGCAACCCACTGGGCCTGAACTTCTTCAACTCGCAAGGCGAAGGTACCAGCGATCCATTTTGGAACGTCCAGGGCACCTACGAATCGGACCACGTCAAAGCCGATGTTCTGGTGCGTTTCCTGGAGAATTTCGGCCGGGTTGAGTTGACCGACCAGCCGAACATTACCGTCCGGAACGGCGTACCTGCCCAGATCTACGCCGGTGAGGAGTTGACCTACATCGTAGACGTTGAACAGTCACAGGATGAGTCGGGCAATGTCACCGTCACTCCTAAGCTGGGTCGTCTGAAGGTGGGCGTGACTCTGAGCGTGACTGTCCGAGTCCTGGACGATGATCAACTTCTCGTCGACATCTGGCCGGTGATCTCGAACCTCAGTGGTAACGACACCATCGCCATTGGCGATTACGAGTTCCAGACGCCGCGAGTGAACCTGAAGGAGTTCAGCACTCAACTGATCACCAGTTCGGGCCGCGCAGTTCACCTTGGTGGTTTGATCACCAAGAAGATGCACGAGGCGCTGCGTCGTCTCCCGTGGCAAAACCTGGTCACCAAGGCAGTGCTGAACCCGCTGACTCAGGACATCAACAACCAGCTCGACCGTCGTGAACTGGTACTGGTGGTGACCCCCACCCTGGTTGAGGGTGCCCTCTGATGACCAAGCTACTTCTTGGCGTACCAATCGAGATTGGTGGCGAAGAGGTCATCATCTGCCGTGACTCTATCGGCTCGCAGGCGTTGACCACCTCCCGTGAGTCCGAGGTCTACACGCTCATTGAGGGCCCGCGCGAGGATGGCCGGCCGGCCATCTACATCGACGAAGAAGAACTCAAGTCGATGCGCGACTCTTACCCGGGCATCAAGGTTTATGGCCTCTGGCAGCTTCTGTTTGCAAACAATGCCGTCCCCCTCGGCACTGATGTCATCGTTTTCGATTTGGGCCAGGACCGCGGTCTATTCCTGCGCCTGGACCCCGAAGGGGATCTTCACGACCCTAGGAGCATCCGCCTCTCTTCGGAATACGCCGACAACTTCATCAGTGAACTGCCGGATTACGACCTCGCTGACGCGAGCCGGATCTCCGTTGATAACATCGAACTGGTGCTCCCTGCGAAGCCGGCTTACACCCGTCAAGAACTGTTCGAGAAACAACGCCACGATCAGACAAAGCGGTGGTACATCGTTGCAAGTATTTGCGGACTAATTGTCTTCGCCACAGCAATCTACAACTACGCCATGTTTACTCTGTACAACGCCAACATGGCTACGTACCGAGCCAAACAAGTTCAACGCGACGAGCTCGAGACAAAATTTTCAGAGCTTCAGCGGGAACATCTGGCCAAGTGGCCGGACAACTCGGTAGTTCTGTCGAAGATTAGTGCATTGCTTTCTTATGACAGTGGCCTGTCTACAGCCCCAGAAGGCGAAACGAAAGTTGGGTTCACGACTTTTCATCGATTCCTAACCAGCAAAAACCTGAGCTTCGACCCTGCCAAAAAAGTAAGTGGAATCGAGTCTGAGCTGACCCCTCATCTCAGCTATGTACTTCGCATTGCCCAGAGTGATGAGAGTGGAGGGAAGAAGTGATGAAATTCAAGCGCCACAAATTATCGGCTTCTTCACTTGGTTTCTCCAACCTCATGTTGCTGGCTATCGCTGCCGCGGTTTTGCTGTCTGTGAGATTCACCGTCGTGTTCGGTGACAATCGGAAGCTCCCTAGCGATTACGAGCAGATCGACGCGGTAATCGAAAGTACAAGGCAAGACCTCCAGCATTACTCGGAGCTAGAAAAGCTCCCAAAGCTCGAAGGCTCTTGGAGGAAAGCCTCCTCTACCTTCGCACTCGACGGATTGAAGTTTGAGCCCTTTGAGGGAAAGAACATCACTGAAATGGGCAATAGCTATACAGGGCCTATTTCGAACTGGCCGGGCCAAGTAAGTGGCGACCCCCAGGTTGTAATATCAAGTATCCGGGCGCTTCAGAAAGAAATTCCGATCTATCTCTATGATTACTCCATTTCCAGCGGAGTAATGAAGCTCAATATTGTCGTAGTGGGTATTTAATAATGAATAAATCCTTCACGAGTATCATGTTGGCAGCGCAGCTTGCAGTATCGCTGCATGCATTTGCCGATACCGATGACGCGGATACTCATCGCAATCGGAATCGGCAATTGGGCGACATGGAGTACAAGCGTGACCAGCTGAAGCTCCAGGCAGAGATGGCGGACTCCTATAAGAAAATGTCGGACGCAGGATTCATCGTCAATGAGGACGGTAAGCCCCTCGGCGTTAAAGACATTGCCACTCTGGGCGAGGAAGTGCGATCGGCAGGAAGCCGTTCAGAAAAGTCTGACATGCCCTTTGGTCCGAACATTCCGATGTCGACGACGCCGCCCTTCCTGGGGGAGCAGCCGCCGGCGAGCATGACTACACCGCCGCCCCCTCCTGCGGCGAGCACCCCCGCGCAAACCACAGCAGCTCTTCCTGGCGGCCCTGCAAAGGATGAGAAGCCTGCGGAAGAAGATCCATCGACCAAGCGCCTGCAGCTAGTGGAAGTTCGGGCGGACTCCATCGTGGTGGTGACCAATGAGGGCCGTCAGGTCGTGCGCATCGGCGAGAAGGTGAATGGCTACACCCTGCTGCGCTTTGGCGTCGACAAGGCCTACCTCAAGGGTCCTAAGGGCACCAGAGAACTGGTGATTGATTGGACCAACTCCAAGCACCTGGCCGGAGAGTGACCGTGTCCTCCCATATCCTCGGAATCCAACGCAAGATTCTTCGCCACTTGGTCGAGGCTGGGAAGATCACCCAGCAGCAGGCAGATACCCAGCCGGCATCGGACACCATGGAGCAGGTGGTGCCAGACATTTTGCGCGTGTGTAAGGACGATGAAGCCGTCGCCCATGCCATCGGCAAAGCAGTTAACCGTGAAGTTTTCCACGAAGTGGAGGAAGGTCTCACGATCACACAGGGGCAGGATGGCGAGCCGTGGTTCATTTACGGCAACACCATCTTCATCGCCAACCCGTTCCACAAGAGAATGGTCGAACGGGCTACCGGTTTCGCTCGTTCAAACAATATCGCGAGTCCGAAAGTAGGCGTTGTCAGTCACTCACGCCTTGAATCTATCAAGGCCATCGATACGGACGATGACGATAGTGCGGTCCAGGATAGCGAGCAGCTAAAGGCCCGGGCTATGCAGCGGGTTGAAGACCTTGTCCGCGAAGCGGCAAAGCTCAACGCCAGTGACATCCACCTGCAGCCCACACAGGGAGACCAAATCCAGGTGCGCTTCCGTATCGACGGCGAGCTTCTGACCCGGAAGCGCTACAGCACCGTCATTCACGAAGCGATCCTGCGGGTGATCATTGAGAGCAACTGCGGCCTCACATTGGAGCTGAACAAACCGCAGGACGGTAAGTTCAGCTTCTCTCTGTCCTCGCACAAAAAAATCAACCTACGGGTGAGCACCCTGCCCGTATCCCGTGGTTCCGAAGCAACCCCCAAAGTGGTGATTCGTCTCCTCGGCAATGACTCCAGCTTGTCGGACCTCAACAAGCTCGGCATGGCCAAGCCTAACCTTGCACTGATCCGCAGAGTGGCCGACTCGCCCAACGGACTGATCATCGTCACTGGTCCGACAGGTTCGGGAAAAACCACCACGCTCAACGCCACGCTGCTGGACATCTACGGCCAAGACCCTAACCGCAACTACCACACTATCGAAGAGCCAGTAGAGATGCAGCATGAGGGGATGTCCCACACCGAGTGTGGCGAGCATCTTTCCTTTGCTGCCGCTCTCCGCGCTCTTCTCCGCCAAGACCCTGATGTGATTCTGCTTGGTGAGATGCGCGACAACGAGACAGCTGAATACGCCTTCAAAGCTGGCCAGACAGGCCACTTGGTTCTCACAACGCTGCACACCAACAACTCTCACGAGTCTCTGGACCGTCTCGCGCGCATGGATATCCCGGCCGACATCATCGTCAGCAACACCAGGGCGATCATGGCTCAACGGCTTGTCCGCAGCCTTTGTAAGAGCTGCAAGGTGGAGTACCTGTTCCGGTCCGACGAGCAACGCTTCAGCCAGTACGGCTCGAATCCTGTGTTCAACGGCAATGGCGACCTGAAGCTCTACAAGGCCAACCCCAAGGGTTGTCAGATCTGCAACAACGGCGGGCACCAGTCCGGCGGACTGAAGGGCCGCCGTGGGGTGATCGAGATTCTCGAACTGACCCCAGAAATTCAGGAGGCCGTTTTGGGTGGAATCACGGCCAGCCTGTTGAGACGCTCACAATTGTTGGAGGGGACCTTCAAGGACCTCTGGGACGATGGTTTGCGACTGGTAGCTGACGGCGCTGTGGGGTTCGAGCAGCTCGAGAAAGAGCTTGGTCCCTACAACTCTCATCGTATGGGCGCTAAACCCGACCGTCCCCAAATACCAGCGGGTTCAAGAGTGTCCCATCAGGGCATGCCTGGCCTCGTAGCACAACTCTAGTCACCTGACCCCGGGGGCGGATTGCCCCCAAGATCAATCACCCGATACACCACAGACGAAGGAACTCCGATCCATGATCGAACGCAAATTCAAACGTAAAGGCCAACAAGGCTTCACTCTGGTCGAGCTGGGCGTGGCCATGGCCATCATGGCTGTTCTGGTCGCATTCCTACTGCCCGGGTTTCTGAAGCAACGCGATGATGCCAAGGTCAGCACCGCACTCGGCCAACTTCAGAAAGACTTCCCCAGCGCAATCTCGCGCCAGGTTGCACGTACCAACGTCTGCAACTCCACCACCATCACTGCTCAGAAGCTCCAGGACCGCGGCGTTCCGGCGCAGACTGTCTGGAACACTGCCTGGACGGTTGATTCCGTGTCGGCCACTCAAGTCACTATCAGCTACACGCTCTCGAGCTCCGACAGCAACACTGCGGCCGACATGGTCACTTCCCTCAACCAGGGCAACAACATCGTGCCGAACTCTGCCACCGCTACCGGCAACTCCAAAGTCACCGTTTCCTACCCCTGCAACTGAGAGCAAGGCAATGGCCTACTACCAACTGAAGTATTTCGGTGAGTCGGGTGGCGTGGTTTCCGTCAGCGTCGAGGCAGAAACCAAAGAGCAGGCCATTGCCATGTCGGGTATCCCGCAGTCGATCATCCACAGCGTGGCTATAGATCACCTGGGTGGATTGAAATCGGCACTGCTGGACAAGAAATTCCCCCTTGTCGAGCAGGTCCTTATGCTGTCGGCGATCGCATCGAAAGTCGCTTCAGGGAAGGTCTTCGACAAGGCAATTCTGGAGTCTGTTGACTACAAGAAGCTCAAGCTGACCTTCGCCCAAGTAGATGCCTGCCAGACCCCGCGGGACTACCTGACACTTCTACGTTTCGATGAGACCGCAGTGCTGCTTGCCGAAGCTGGGGACAAGACTGGCCGCCTGGCGGAATCTCTCAGGCGAGCTTCAAAGTCGATCGCGGAACGCTTAGAAGCCAAGAAGGAATTCTCGGCCCTGATGCGCAAGGCGATGATCAACACTGGCTTCGGCCTGTCGTTCTTGACGGGTATTCCGCTATGGGCTGGCGGAACCATCGACGACTTCATCAACGTTCAGCGCCTTGACCTCACGCTGAACTCGTTCAGTCACATGGTGATGGGGCTCAATACGCTCTACACCCAGTATTTCTACATCCTGCTCGCGCTGACCGTGGGCTGCTACCTGGGCCGAAACCGCCTGTGGGAAATGGTCCGGACACTTCCAGGGTTTTCGTTCTTGAACGAGCGGAACAAAGTGAGGATGGGCCTCGAGTTTGTCCAGACCTACCAGCTGCTCCTCAGTAGCGGTTTCACTAACCCACAAAGCTTCAAGTTCATGATGCAACGGTCCCGTGGCCGGGCACACGCTCTCTACAAAGATGCGTATACCCAGCTCATTGACGAGGGCCGAGAATTGTCCGAGGTGTTCGACAACCCCGAATGGCCTCCGCTCATCACCCAGAACTTCCAAGGCTTCGATAACCAAACCCCTGCAGGGCGAGACACCGTCCTCGTCAACATGGCCGAGGCCCTCAAGGCTTACTACCTCCGGTACTCCGAGAGAGTGGCACAGATGTCATCAGTGATCGGCTTCGCTGCTATGTCAGTGAGCATTCTGATGTTCGCGATCGGCTTCTACCTGCCTCTGATCAGCCTTTCCACGGCGCTTAAACATTGAGTCAAGCGATGGGAAGGACAAAGGGGTTCACCCTCATTGAGCTTGCGGTTTGCCTGGCAATCGCGGCTGTTCTCACAGCCGCCGTGCTGCCCAGCCTGATGCAGAGCTATCAGCATCACAAGATCTTCTCCTCCATCGAGCAGGCAAAGAACTTGGTCCCCATCTGTGAGATAGCCCGCACACGGGCAACCGGCACCACGATGGGTGCAAACCTACAGGCCACTCATACCTACAGTACCCTCGCTAGTTGGTCTAAAACGTCCGTTTTACAGGGCCTCCTGGGTAAGAACTACCGCCTCCCGGCAAAGAACCCGCTTGGATCAGACATCCTTGTGAAGTTCGACTCTGAACGCTGCTACGTGGGTGTCGACCTGCCATTCAAGGAGGACAACTACGCCGGCTACTTGACCGAGGCCGCAGGCGCTAACACGAGAATCATCATCACTACCAAGCTGGCGGGTAAGTCGACAACCGCCTGGGTTACAAACCAGAAGCGAGTCCTTCAGGGCGAAACCACCCGCTAAGTGGTGCTGGTTAGTTTGGCGACCTGTCGAGCTGACACGCCCATGACGTCGATCCCAAACAAGCCACTAGAAGAAGTCACCGAGCATGCCATCGGATGCAGCCACGACCTGTGCTGACTGGAATGCCGCATAAGGAGCCCCATGCAGAACCATTCCAAGGAGTTCAACGCCGAGGCGTTCTCGAAAGAGGCCACCAACATCACGCTCTATGAGCGGGTCATGGAGATGGTCGACAATTTTGGCGAGGTGCAGAGCCCTGACATCCTCCCGATGTGGAGGGACTTCTACGACCGAATGATCTCCGAGAAGGGGAAAGGGAATAAGCGGAAATCTTCAGATTTCACCGAGTCGTTCAACGGGTTCAGGTACCGCTGCAACCTGTCCAACTGCCATGAAGGCTGGGTCATCGCAATGCGCCGGCTGCTCCAGGGGGTCCCCAGCTTCAGCAAGGATCTGAAGATCGACTACAACATCATCAAGCCACTTCTGAAGGGAGCGGGTTTGACCCTCTTTGCTGGTGCGATGAACTCTGGCAAATCCACCACCATGTTCGCCGCGTTGGAGAACATGGATCGTCGTGAGCGCGGCCTCCTGGGAACCTGCGAAGACCCCATCGAATACTTGTTCCAGGGGGGCGGTGTGATCCAGCGTGAAGTCGGCGAGCACGTCGAGAGCTTCGAACAAGCCATCCGTGACTTCGTCCGTCAGAACAGGAAGACCATCATGGTCAGTGAGATTCGTGACCCCGAGACCGCCAATGCTGCTGTGCTTGCCGCGTCGACGGGCCACAGCGTGATTGGCACGATCCACAGCGACGGCGCTCCGGACACCTACACCCGTCTGTTGGCCTTGGTTGATCCAAGGTATGCCCGCTTGCTCCCGGTAACTCTCCGTGGAGTGTTCTGGCAGCACCTCCTGCGCTTCTCCGATAGAACTCGTGATCCTCTCCCGGTCATCGAGTCGATCGAGGTCACGACAGGAGTCCGCCAGATTCTACAAGGCGGTCCCGAGAGTATCCCCCTGCTGGCGAACGAGATGAGACGCCAGGGTCGGAAGTCGATGGCGGAAACGGCGATGGCCCTAGTATCCCAAGGAAAGGCTACTCGCGAAGAGGTTCGTGAGTTTACGGAGCGCCGCGGCCGGATCAACGACATCTGACCATAGCCTGCAGCACGATGGATGACATGGACGTCATCCATCGCCCGCTGAGTACCGAAGTCCAGAAGCGGAGCAACTCTAGTTCAACGCCCTCATTCCCAAATGTGGGAGACGACTGAAGCTGCTGATCTTAGGCCGATGGCAATTCAAAGCTGAAAATGAACCGGCTCACTCGCCACGGAGGAGGGAAGGGCACCTGGCTAGCCCCTTTCGTGTAGGAAAATCTCCGGCCGGGCCGGGCGACCGAAGAAGAACCCCTGGCACAACTCAATATCGAGATTCAGTGCCAGCTCAAGCTCGCCGGCATGCTCGATCCCTTCCAGTACCACCCGCTTACCCGCGGCTCTGCAAGATCGAACCAGGCTTTCAACATCTGCTCGGACAGAGGAGCTCGTAGCAAGCTCCTGAGTTGTTCGACGTGAAAGCTTGCACCCGGTGACGGCCTTGTTCATCAACAGCTGCCGCTTTGCGAACCCGTCACGCAGGTCATCCAGCATCACCGGCATTGCCCGGAGGTTAAGGCGCTCGAGTCCCTGGATGATTTTGAATGCGTCACCATTGGCCGACTCGGTGATCTCGAACGTCATACGCGAGGTGACCCCGTGACGATCAAACTCCGAGATTGCGTGCTCGATGAAGCGGCTGTCGCTGATGGATATCTGTGAGCTGTTCACCCACAGGGATGCGTGGGGGAAGGCCCCAGCGATCCGGGCGGCTTGCGAGGCCACCCACATGTCGAGGCCTACGATTGACCCGTCCTCTTCGGCAGCGGCGATGACCCGAGCCGGAGGAGCCAACTCCCCCGCTTGGACGACGCGAAGCAGGCACTCATAGGCGACGGGCAGGGGGAGGCCACTGCCAACCCGCATCACAGGCTGGACAACCAACGCAAGCTCAAGCTCTGGCACAGCAACAGCGGTACTTCGGGGATGGCTGATCATCATCGGAAGGGATCGCTTGGGTTCTTTCCCCAATAGTGGTCAGCGACTGCTCCAAATCAGGATCTCGAGTGCGAAATTCGAATGCGAAACTGGCAGCTCCGACGGGTGGTGGCACAGAAATGCCACGTTAATCTGACTCCAACTAATGCGGAGATCAGATCAGATGAAATTCCTGAAAGAGTTGGCGGAACTGAACGACGGCACTTTGGTGTTGACCTCAACCGAACGCGTGGCACGCCACCTCAGGCTCCAGTCGGCACTCCTTCAGTCCATGACCGGGAAGAAGGCATGGTTCAACAAAGGCCACATCCAGACCGTGTCGTCCTGGATCGAAAACACCTGGCTCGAACTGATGCCGGCAGAGCAGTTGCTCTATCCGATTCAGGAGTTGGCTGTAGTGAAAGGCATTGCGGACCAGTCCGGCCTGATGCCGGCAACCCTCATTTCATCGATGGCCACCTCCCGCCGCATCGGCAGCGCCTACTCTCAAGCGCACAAGTACCGCATCCCGATGGATCAAGATCGGTTCCGCTTTAAGCGTGAGCTGGAGGTGTTCTGGCAGATCCAAGACATCCTCAATCGAGAGTGTGCGTCCCAAGGGCTGGTGTTCCGCGCTCAGTTGCCCGAGTTGCTCCGTCAGGCCGTTCTGGCTGGTGAGGTTCAACGCCCAAGGAAGATCGTAATCGTAGGGATCATCGACATGAACCCGGCCGAGAAGGCCCTGTTCGATGCCATTGCCGAGGGTGGGACCGAGATCGTGGACGTCGAGCTTTGCGGCTCCCAATCCACTCCCAAGCTGATGAAGGCGAACAACCAAGGCGACGAATTCGGTCTGGTTGCCGAATGGGTGAACCAGCAGCTGTCGCCCTACGTTGCGACTCCCCTCGCTGCCCCGCAACTGGCCATCCTCGTGCCGGATATCCGAACCTACCAAGCGCCGCTGATCGAGGCGCTGTCTCTGCACTGCAGCCCGGCATCTCTGATTCCTGGCGAGTCTGACGCCGATAGCCGGACCCCTTGGGATATTTCCAGCGGTGCAACCCTGGGAAGCCGCCCGATGATCCGCGCGGCGATGGATATCCTCTCAATTACCCCGAAGGAGGCGGACACTGAAGCCTTTAGCCGTGTGCTACGTTCGCCGTGGATTGCCGGGGATGTGAAAGAGGGCAACTCCCGAGCTCTCGTCGACCTCTGGCTGCGTGACAACCTGGGTCTCTCGATGGGTGGTGAAGACTTCCTCCGAGCGATCGGCGTCTTCAAGGGGGACGCGATTCCGGACTTCCGTGAGCGCTTCGCCGGCATGCTCGCAGCTCAGCTCAATGGCGAATCGAAGCGCTATCCCTCTCAGTGGGCAGATCACTTCAGCCAAGCTCTGACGGGAATGGGCTGGCCCGGTACGAAGGAGTTGGACTCAGCAAACTTCCAGACCCTCAAGGCATGGGACGAGGCCCTGGCCCTATTCCGGACCCTGGACACCCAGCTGGGCCGCGTGGAATACGCCCGTGCGTTCATGTGGCTGAGAGAGGTCGTCGATACTCGACAGTTCCAGCCGAGAATCTCTCACGTGGCCCCCGTTTCGATCCTCGGTTACGAGGACGCCATAGGCCTGCAATTCGACGCGGTCTGGATCATTGGAGCTTCCAGCACTGTACTTCCGGCGCGGGTTGACCCCTCTCCATTCCTCCCGCTCGAACTGCAGATCTCTTCGGGTATCCCGGTAGCCTCCAGCGAGGGTGCGCTGGACTACGCAAGCAAGGTCGTAGCTGCGCTCCTCAGCATAAGCCCGGACGTAACTGTGTCGTGCCCGGCGCACAACGACAAGGGGGCGGCGGTGAGCCCCAGCGAGCTGTTTGGTACCTGGCCAGCGGCTACGCCGTCTGCCCAGTCTCACGGTGTGTTTGTCGACCAACTGCTGGGGCATCTCGACCGCAGCCTGGTGGTCCCCGAGACCGTGGGGCCGGTATCTGCAGAAGAACTCACATGGATCAAGGGGGGCGTACGCATCTTCAAGGACTACGCTGAGGCTCCGTTCCTGTCCTTTGCCCGCAACAGGCTCCGCGCTGAGATGTTCCCAGAGCCGGTCATTGGCCTGGACCCGCGCATTCAGGGGACCATGATTCACCTTGTGCTGGAGCTGTTCTGGACGGAGGTCAGGACCTCTAAGGCCCTGAAGAAGATGGCCTCGGCCGAACTCGCCGAGAAGATCCGTGACAGCGTGGCCCAGGCCTCAGAACAGCTCCTCAACAAGCTGATCTGGCGCTATGGCAAACGAGTGATAGCCCTTGAGCGCATGCGCCTAGAGTCGCTGGTACTGGACTGGCTGCGCCTGGAGATGAAGCGCACCCACGAATTCGAGGTAGTTGGATTCGAAGAGCCACACGACATCTCGGTCGGTCTGGTGAGCATTACGGTGAAGCTGGACCGTCGGGATCGGGTATTCCTGTCCGACGACGAGAAGGACTTCCGAGAACTGGTGCTCGACTACAAGTCCGGCGCAACTATGCGAATGACGAGCCTGAACGCTGACACGTTGACCGAGCCGCAGCTGCCGATCTACGCGACGAAGATCGACTCCAACACCAAAGGGGCGCATCGAATCGACGGTGTCGCGCTCGCACAGGTGAACAGCCGAAGCCTTGGTTTCCACACCCGTTCAAACTTCACTGACACGATTGTGCCGAAGTCGGGCAAGGGTAGTGGAGTGAACAGCGAAGGAGCCTGGGAAGGCCAGCGTGACGCATGGTCGGAAAAGCTGGATGAGATGAGCACGGGCTTCACCGATGGCACCGCCTGGCTGCAAAATGGCACGCCCCTCCCCATCGGATACGAATACCTGGGCGTCCTCACCAGATGACTGCTAGCCGTGCCCTTAGAGGCACGGCCTCAATGAGACTAATCGTGGATCAAACCTCACCAATTGCGATGGACTGCCCTCACGCTCAGAAAGCAGTCTCTTTTCTACGCGAAATCGGCCTTTCAGTAGAAATCAGTCCTGGTGCAAAAGGCTTCGTCAATCACATCCGCATCGTAAGGGGAACGCTTCGCGTGGACCCAAGGTGCCCTGTTTCCCGCCTACTTCATGAAAGCGGGCACCTTGCGGTTACGCCCTCCAGGTATCGGGAGTGGATGGATGGGAATCTCTACACAAGCTTGAACCGGATGTTGGATGACCCAGACTTCCTGGCTGCTGAACCAGACAGCCCTCTATACCGGGCAGTTATTCAAGCGTCAGACCCGGAAGTGACGGCCTGGAGCTACGCGGCCGGTGTAGCCCTTGGGATTCCCCCGGAGAAGATCATTCAGAACCGAGAGTACGACGGTGCTGGTAAAGCAATCCGGCTGGCTCTGATGGGCCACTCCTACGTCGGCATCAACGGATTGGCGTTCGCGGGCTTCTGTGTCCGTCGGAAGTCCGCATACAACCCACTTCCCGAGTACCCCGAACTGGCGTTCTGGCTTCAACCCTGAGGGTGGTGGCACACGGAGCGGTCGTTAATCTGGCTTCATCAATCGAATGGAGCCACACCGATGACCGCTTTCCACGCAATCAACGAACTCCCCCACCTCGACCCCATCTTCGCGGCCATCGCAGCAACCAATCCGCATGACGGTGCGGCCCGCGCTTACTCCATCGATCCCCGTCGCTCTATGGCGCTGCTGGCCCCTGCAGGCTCTGGCAAGACTACCCAGCTGCTCTTCCGCCTGCTGGCATGCCTGACTGTGGTAGAGCGCCCCGAAGAAATCCTGGCCATCACGTTCACCACCAAAGCCGCAGGCGAGATCCTGGAGCGCGTCACCAATGCCCTGGCCCTCGCGGCAACTGGCGAGGAACCAACAGAGGCCCACGAGAAGCCCCTCTACCAACTGGGCCGGCTCGTGCTTGAGCGTGACCAACTCCTCGGCTGGAACCTGATCCTGAACCCTGCGCGCCTGCGCATCATGACCTTCGATGCGTTCTGCGCGTATCTGGCCGGCAAGACCCCGATCATGAGCGGCCTGGGCGGTGGCAAAACGACCGAAGACCCGGCCTTGATCTATCGCCGGGCGATTCTGGACACGCTCACGTCAGTGAACGCGGATGACACCCCCGAGGAGCTTCGGAGTGCGCTTGAGGCAGTGCTGACATTCGCGCGCAACCGCTTCGAAACTCTGGTGCCGATGTTCGCCGCTCTGCTGGCCAAGCGAGATCAATGGGCCGGCGAGATCATGTCCCTGGACATCCCGCTCATGGAGAGTGCCGTAGCGGAGATGGTTGCCGAGCACGCAGAGAACGCCATGTCCATCCTGAAGCGCTCCCCTCTGTTCCAGGCAATGGACATCCTGAAGCACGCCTCCGGCATCTACGCGGGCTTCGAGTGGGCCGCGAACTGCCCCACCCTGGCCGTCGATCAGCCATCTCTGGACTACCTCCGCGCCTTCGCTGAGTTTGCGCTCACCTCCGAAAACACGCTTCGCAAGTCCGTGAACGTGAAGAACGGCTTCCCTGCCGGCGAGCCGCTTACCAAGGACATGAACGGCCTACTCAAGGACCTGAAAGACGACCCGGGTGCAGAGGCCTACGGCGAGGCTCTGGTCACTCTGAAGACTCTGCCGGACCTCACCTACCCACTCGGTAGCATCGAGATGTGCCAGCACTTCACTGTGATCCTGCGCTACCTCCTCGCGAACCTGACGGTGACCTTCGATGCAACCGCCAGTATCGACTTCCCAGAGGTTGCCCAGAGAGCGATTCAATCCCTGGGCATTGGCGACGAGATTGGTGATGCATTGCTGGACGAGGACCGAATCACCCACCTCATGGTGGATGAGTTCCAGGACACCTCGCCGTCCCAGTACATGCTTCTGGAGCTCCTGGTTCAAAACTGGGAGCACGACGACGCCCGCTCCGTCTTCTTCTGCGGTGACGGCTTCCAGTCCATCTACCTGTTCCGCGCCGCTACCGTTCAGCTGTTCATCAACATGGTGAAGAACCAGCAGTTCGGCCCGAAGGTACTCGAAGTGCATCATCTGACCGTCAACTTCCGCTCGGCACCCGGCGTGGTGGAGTGGAACAACCAGGCATACCTGAAGGTATTCGCAGAATCCGATTTCCCGTTCGTGCCGTCGGTTCCCTTCCGCAGCATGGCAGGCGGGGTGCAGGTTCGGCCGGTAACCACTGGGCCCATTGGTGAAGCCGAGGAGGTGGTAGCCACCATCAAACAGGCAATGGCAGAGGACCCTGAACAGAGCATCGCCATTCTGGTTCGTAGCCGCTCCGGGCTGAAACACATCCTGCCGGTGCTGAAGGAGGCGGGTATTCCGGCAGCCGGCCAGGACATCGACCCGATCGCGGAGTCAGCCCCGGTTTCTGAGGTCATCGCGCTTATCCGGTCCCTTTGGCACGCAGCAGATCGCACTTCCTGGCTGACCATGCTTCGCGCCGCGTTCGTAGGCCTCTCCTGGGATGATTGCCGAGTCATCGCGCAAGGCGGCAAATTGATCCGTGGCGCGTTGAACGACGAAAAGGTGACCTCTGCCCTCACCCAAGAAGGTCAGGCCCGTGTAGCGCGCCTGAAGGACGTCCTGGGGCGTATTGAAGCATCCGCCCGAGGGACCGAACTGGTATGGGCCGCAAAGGCCGCCTGGGTTGCCCTTGGCGGGCCCGCAACCGTCGATGCTGTCGAAATGGCCGACGTCGAGACAGTGTTCCGGGTGCTTGCACAGCACACTACCAACGGAGCCCTGCAGGACCCGCAAGCATTCTTCCGCGCGCTGGACAACCTCTACGCCTCCCCGAAGGCCGGGGTTGTTCAGGTCCTCACGTTGCACAAGTCCAAGGGCCTAGAATTTGACACAGTGATCATCCCTGGCCTGAACCGCACCGGCGCCGCTGATGAAACACCGCTGTTCTACTGGCGAAACCTCAACGGAACCTTCGCATTGGCCCCGAACATGGGCGACCAAGACGAAACCTCATCTGAGAGCCGTTTGTTCAAGTTCCTCGGCCGTCAGGTGAAGAAGGACATCCTCGATGAGGTATCACGCTTAGCGTATGTAGGTACCACGCGGGCCAAGCGCAACTGCTACCTGTTCGCCGCAGTCGACAAATTCGACGCAGATAAGCCGATCCGCGTAGCACCTGGCTCGCTTCTGAGTGCCTTGTGGCCGGAAGTTGGGGAGATCTTCGAAAATGCGGAGCCTGGCTATCCGATCACCGCAGACGTATCGGTAGAAGTGCCGTCCAAGGCGCGCCTGGAATCGGACTACCAAGTGGCCCTGCCAAGTGGTGTCTTTGTTCCGGCCGCAAGCAATGACCAGATTCCAACCGAAAGCGAACTCACCGATGAACTGAAGGAAGGGGAGGGTAACGACTATCGGGCCAAGACCATTGGCATCGTGTACCACCGCATCATCGAGCTGATCTCGAAAGAGGGTGTCGAAGCCTGGAGCAATGAGCGAGTGCGCAGCAAAGCCCAAGCCATCGCCTCCCTGCTAAAACGCGAAGGGTATCCAGCAATGGACGTACCGGCAGGTGTGGCGCGTATCCAGTACCTGGTGGAGCGGACGATCAACAGTGAGCACGGTCGGTGGATTCTGAAATCCCGGGAGGAGGGTGGCCAAGAGGTACAGATCAGCTCCTACCGAAACTCTCGCTGGGTGCATCGCTATCTGGACCGTCCCTTCGTCGATGACGGCATCTATTGGATCGTCGACTGGAAAACCCCGGACTGCCCTGAGGGTATGCCCCTGGATCATTTCCTGTGCCGGGAGGCAAACCGTTACGCCCCGAAAATGCGCGAGTACAAGCAGGCGGTTCAGGATGCAGGGATCACTCTGCCGGTGAAGCTGGCGCTCTATCTGCCGGCGGTAGACCGTCTGGTCGAGGTGGCCTGAGCCGAATGGCTCAGAACCTTTCGAGTTTGAAGGGGAGAGAGAAGCGAGCACGGGAAAGGAGAGGGCGCGAGTTGAGCGCCCTTTTCCTTTTCAGGGAGGTCAGTACCTCACCGCGCAATTGGATCAGGCTGGAGAACAGCTCTGACTGGTGCTCGATCTCGAAGGACTTATCGTTGAAGGCCAGGATTCCGAACACGTTGTTGGTCCTGAACTCGGCCCGGGCGATGCCGATATAGAGGACCACCTGGAAATACTCGCGGGGGCGAATCCTTTTTGCCCAGCGCCGGCTTTTGAACTCGGCGACCACCAGCTTCCCGCTGCGCTTGTGCTGGAAAATCGCGTCGGGCTCCCCTCCAACTCCACGCCAACCAATGCGCTTGCGCGGGTGCCCCTTCCCCAGATCGGTACTGATCAGTTCGTACTCAGAGGCTGACAGGCCGAACGTGCTGAAGATGTCGTCTCGGGATTTCCCTTTCAGGGCCAGGTACAGCAGTACCGCGATCGTGACGACGATCAGAAGCGCGAGCATGCTCATGGAATCACTCGAAAGTAGAACAGGGCTGCAATGATGAGGACTGCTGCGATCGCAAATACCAGCTTGCTTGGTGCCCTGCCGATCCTTGCATGGGCACGGTTACCGAATTGTGTTGCCTTGAGGTTGTAGGCCTTGCCGCCGGCGCGGATAAAGTCATCAGGAGACTCGGCGTAAGCGGCGATTTTGGTTACCGAAATGTTGGGTTCACTTGCCACCGACGCCTTCCTTGCCAGAAGGGAAAAAGAATCGCTTGTAGCCGCTGAACACGACCAAACCCTTTTCCTGGAAAATGTTGAATGCTCGGGTCGCTGATCGACGCTCCACGCCGGCCAGGCGACGGATTTCTTCCTTCGACGCCATGACTTCGACCCCACCTTGACGATGGTCTACTTCAGGGTGCGAAGCCAGGTTGACCACTACGCGCCAGATCTTGTCCTGGTCCTTCATCTGCACAGTCGAGGCTGCAGTGGCGTGCTTGGTGAGCAAATTGATCTCGGCCGCCATCATCACCACTTCGCTGTTCTTCATGTCGTTCATCAGGGCCCGGAATTTGTCCTTCGACACCCTCAAAAGACTGGCGCTTCCCCGTACGACATAGCTGAACTTCAACTCCGAATGCCGGGAAGGAACGATCAGGTCACCCCGGCGCAGCGTATCTATGAAGAGAGGCTTTAGTGCGGGGTCCAAGGGGAGAGAGGACACAACCATCGTGCCTGCCAGGAGGATGTAGAAGTCACCTGCCTCTGCGTCGACTTCGAATCCAGCTGGATGATCCACGACTCGGCCGTACTGATGGGCCATCATCAACCAGCTGGCCCAGCTCCCCGCGGTCAGCGAAGAGCTCTTGAACCAGCTCGGCTCGGGGGTAGAGAGAACCGACACAGTCACTGGTCGCTGGGCTGTGCTGTTGTGCATGCTGGGTCCTTCAATTCGTATTGCGCCTGGTACGGCTCGATCTTCACGTTCACCCCAGACGGAAGGGGGAGCGAGATCAGAGACGCGACAGCGATCGACGTGGGGTTCATGACCAGGAGGACATTGCGCAGCCTTCGTGCGGCTGGCACACGCAGACCCTTCTGACCCTTGTTCACCACCTCGCGAAGGAAGACGTAACGCCGGCGTTCAGTTTTCAGCGCTAACGGACCTTTGACCTGTACACCCTCAGTAGAGTTGAGTGCGGTCTTGATCTGCGAGGCAGCCTGGCGGACGGCATCGATCCGGAGCCCGTCGATGACGATGTAGAAGCTATCGCTGCGAAACCGGCTGCGTTTCGCTCTCGGCGAAGCTAGGTCCCAGGCAGTGTGGGTTTTGGCTTCCACAAGCATTCGACGGGCCTCTCAAGGCAGTTTGTTTCCCTAATAGTGGAAACGGAGTGCCCCAAAAATTGGCTTTCGTCGAAATTATTGATCGAACGCTTCAGCCTTGCGCGCGTGGTAGACAGCCTTCTCAAATGCACGCTGGCTACCCCGGATACGAAGCACATCAAGAATGCGCGGCCGACGTCTGATCTGGATTGTCAGCGGGCCAGTGAGCATCCCGAGCAGGTGGTCGTAGGCATCCAGATACGATGCGTCGCTCATCTCCAAAACCGCCGGCAAGGTTTTCTTGTGGCGATCGACCGCGGCGTCGATAACGCCTTTTTTCCAAGACTCGAGCAGCTTCACGGCATCAACTCCATCACTCCAGGTTGCGCCCTGCACTTTATCTGGAACTGCTGAGAACGTCCTTTCAAAACCAATTGCTGGAAATAGACCTTCAGGTGGCCCAGCACGATTTCATTCCACCTCCAAGCGAAACCAGAGCCTTCCAAATCCACTGATCAGTAGACCATCAGCTTAGCCAGGCCTGTGGACTATCGAGCACGTAGGCCACCTTCACGCCTAGTCAGAGAATGAGCCGCTCTGGACTTTGGCAAGCGTCCTTTTGTTGGAAAATGCGGGCCTGGCTTTCGACTCGAACGCCGCTAAGCCGTTGTTACTATGGGGTTCATAAGCAGCTACCCGTCAAATTGCCCTTGTGGCTCACGGACGCTGATGCCCCCATGTAGCAAGCAATGAGGACGTTTGAATGACGGCAGCCAATCGTCGTTATACGCGGTACGCGATCCCCGAACACGCGATGCGAAAGCAGGAGATCAAGATAAAAGGGGTCCTCGGTCTGCTGGTCGGTTGGGGGGACTGTCGGGTGCGGGATATCTCCTATGCAGGTGCCCTGGTCTTGACCGACAAAAAGATCGGGATCGGTGACCGCGTGGTGTTGCGGCTGGTGGAGAAGGATGGCGCAGAGATGACCTTCGACGGGAGTGTGGCCAACTGCTCCAAGGACCCGATCACGAAGCAGTTCCGACTGGGCATTGCGCTGGTCGAGCCCGACTCTGGCCGAAAAGAGATGGGGTTCCTTCAGGAACTGCAGGACCGTTACCGCCCGGTCCTCTAGAAATGAAATGCCCGACTCAATGAGTCGGGCATTTATAAGTCGGGGAAACGCGCGCACCACAGACGATGTTGAGGGGGGGGGTGTCTTAGGAATGGGACCTAATGCGTTTCCCCAAAAAGGGGTTTCGTTGCCTCAAGTGAAGCACACGGAAGGCAAAAAGCTTGCCCTATCGAATACATTCTACCGAACGAGGCGCCTCTGAGAAGGCCATTTACCTCGAAAACACCATCAATTTAGCAAAAATTGTGGGGGGTTCTCAGAGTGCCTCACCTGGAACAGCTGTTCCAGAATGCGGCAAGGCTCATTTGTGACCATTAAGTCTGTATCAGGTTAAGAGCCTATTAAATGCGAGACAGGGCATAGACAACCACCCTGCAGAATAGTTCCTCTGGGCAGGTGAGTTTCGCATGCTAAACCGCCCTCGGAGGGGGAGGGCGGTTGGGAGTCAGGCTCTGGCAGGTCTGCCAAAGATGCGCTTGAGGACTGGAGTAGGCTGTTCCTCATCAGGGATCAGCGGGATAGCCCCGTAGCGCGTTCCAGTCTCCTCCGAGTGGTACAGGTACTGCATCTTTCCACCACGGAGCCCCACATAGGGAGCGGCCTGGACGATGGCTCGATTCACCTCCATGTTGGAGGTTTCCGCCATCTGCAGGTCAAACCCAAAGATCAACCGGGTCTGAAACAGAGGCCACTGGTACTCCTTCACCACTGGAGTGATAAGCACCACGTTGATGCCCTGGCTCGATGCCAATCGTAGGCCCGCCTCGAAGCTGACTTGGTCATCCGCGATATCGAGGCCATCCAGGATGATGGAGCGCCCAGATGGCGAGCCCTTGGCCAGAGCAGCGACGTGAGGTGCGACGATCTGTTCGAGTGTGTAGCGCTGCGCCGGCACGATAGAAAGAGTGAGGCAGGCGTCCTTTGGCCGCTCACCGAGGATCATCGAACTGAGGTCCTCGGTAGGGGCGTGCCGCATTACCAGCAGGTTCCTGGTGTACCGGTTCAGGAAGCTGTCGCCGTCTTTACGAGTACGGACAATCACTGCCTGGAGGCCATCCAGTTTGTTCAGGACCGCTTCCTGATCAATGAATCGGCTCGCTGTGACAGCATCCGGCTGGATGACAAGGGTGTGGCCTGCATAGCCGCGCCCCATGATCACCTGCGAGTTGGCGCTGTAACCGTAGCGATTTCTGAACTTGACCAGCGTTTCCGGCTTATCGTCATTGGGGTCGATTGGATCGCTTTGGACGTAGGCCACCAGGGAGTCAAAGTTGGAGAAGTTGTACATCGCCGCAACAAGATTCTTGGGCGCTATTTGACGATTCACAGGGGCAGGCCCTGGCAGCGAGAGGTTGAGGGCCATTCGCATGAACTCAACCATCTGCTGAGGTCGTTCAAGTTGAAGGATCTCAGCAGGAGTGCGGATGGCCTGCAGGCCTGGGATGCCCGGCCCGAAGGCGTCATGGGTGCTGTCGTAGCTTTCGCGCCCATACGCACGGGCGACGATAGCCTCGGCTTGCTGGAGGGAGAGACCGAAGGCGAGCTGGTCGACCAGCCGCTTACACTGAATATTGTACATGCAGTCAGGAGTCCAGAAGGCTGGCGATGGGTTGATTGCGCTCGACAAAGCTCATGTAGGCCTCATGAAGCTTCATATCGGCCCGGTCGGTGATCGATCCAGCAAGCAGGCGGTAGGCCCGGCGAATATCAGGGCGGATGTCAGCAGTACCTTTCTCAAGCACTGTCACCAACTCAATCACCGCGGTCACGTAACCGGCAGTTGCAGCTCGCTCTATGAGTTGCAACCCAAGCTCCGGATTGGCGTCTGGGCGCTTCCGAAGCAGGTTCTGCATACCGAAGGAATAGAGCGCAATTTTCGATGGCGGATTGGTCGTGCAGGCTCGGCGCAGCCACTGATCACTCTTGATCTGATCCACCTCCACGCCTATGCCCTGATTCAGACACCGGGCGACTTGGAACATCGCATCACTGCTGCCGCATTCGGCTAGCTGGAGCAGATCTCGGTAGGCATTGCCGCGGCAGCGATCATTATCGGAGGAAAGATCACGTGTCAGGCTGGCGACTCTGATCAGAACGTCCTGACCTTGGGTATCACTGTTTCGGCTCAACTGATTTTCCCGGTAGAGGACTGGACGCACGGACGTTTCTTGCACTGCTCTTTTTCTCAAATGGGCCGTACTCACGGCGGCTTGCGACGTAGCGGTAAACCTTCATTCGGTCTACTAGCGGCTCTGGCTCGAACACGTCCTCTTTGGCCGCACGCTTTGATTCAGAAGGGCTGTATGAGGAGAGTGCGGAGATTTTTGGAGGTTCTAGCGCGATGTCGTAAACGAACGGCACGGCGGCCATACCGAGATAGGGCTTGATCTCTCCCGTTTTGGCGTCAACCACAGTCGGGTCAGTGATTCGTGCCCTCACATGCGGTGTCCCCGGCCGGTGAATTGCTACCCGCTCATCAAAATTCTTCAGCTTGGCTCTCATCTGTTCAAGCGAAAACAGCAGGGTCTTTTCCACTGAGCCATCGATTACTTCATCGGCGGTTGGCACCTGGCCACGCAATTCCTTTAGCTGGTCTTCCCAATGCTGCATCAAGTCTCTAGCCACCCACCGAGTCGTTACCGAGCCAGTGTCCCAATAGAACCGGATCAATTTTGGCTCTGCCAGGACCGGAGTGACACGCATTGCCTGAAGGCTTGAGAGGAAGTCCAGAGACTTCCAGATTCGGGTACGCATCACTCTCGGTGCGACCTTGATGTTCTCGAACAGCTGCATGCGCAGCTGATTGGTGGCTTGGATTTTTTCAAGCACCAGGGACGGGAGACCAACCGCCCCTGGAGTTCTGAATGTCGATTTAGGGTCTTGGCCCGGGGCCAGGAGTATGTGAGTTAGTGCATGGATTACCAGATCAACAGCTTCGCTTCCTTCCGGCCGGGTGACCTCGATTTCTTTGTTGGGATCAACCTTGCCAACGTCGCGTAGAGGGATCGTATAAAGCGCATCAATCCGGATATGCGCTTTTGATCTCGCGATCAAAGCGGCTAGCTCTTTCAGTTCAGCATCGAGCTGAATGATCAGACCCTTGCACTTTTCTTCAAGAGTCTCGAGGGCCTTGGCATCGGTCAGGGACGTCCCGGCTTCGATCATTGTTGTGCACCAATTCTGTCGATGAAGGCACTGTAACGAGCCAAACGAAGAAGGAAAGTGCAAACCACCTTCTCGGTGCAATCGAGTACCCTGTCGACGTCCGGAGCAGGTAATCGCAAGGGCGTGTTTCAGTTGGACGCGGCGATGGAGCCGTTACCATAGGCGGCATTCGATGGATGGAGTCCGCCCACGTGGGACTTGAGAACGTACTGCAGGCCAGCAAGAACCTGGGCGACCTGACCCAAACCTGGATTCGCGAAATCACCGCAAGAGCCAAGACGGCCGGCGTCACCTCGACAGTGAAATTGACGGTCGCGGACACCGTGTCGCTTGTTGCCCCGGCAGCGCTCATTGCAAGTGTCATCCAGAAGACCGGTATGGCATCTGCGCCGGGCCCTATCCGGGTACTTTTGATTGGACGCGACCCGATGATCCGTCTGGATCACGCTGTTTGGGCCAGTCTGGCAGGAGACATGATCGGGCGTCCGGGAGAGGTGGAGATCATTCTCACCTACGCCGAGCAAGCCATCACCAGCCTGTACCCGATCGCCCAGGCCCTGAGACTCCCGCACTGCACAGTGATGACTCCAGAACAGATCCAGGGCGGCTCAGCAGCAGGCGTCTCTGTCGGGCTCTGGCTGCACCCTGCTGCCGAGGTCGATACGGAGGTCGAGCAAGAGCACCTTCGCATTGCGCAGCAGCTCATGTACGCCGCTGTCCCAGTTTTCGCCGGCGTCTTCAACGAAACCGATCTCAACGGTCAGAACATCGTTCTCAGCCATGCCAAGCTTCGCCTGAATCCGCTGGGGGATGTGATTCGCCGCGGAAGCTCGGCGATCAACAGATTTGGCATCTCCAGTGCGGACTTGGGGCTAGAAGGAGGGTGGGGGGCCATCATTTGCAGGCTCTGCCCGGCCAGTGGTGAGCGCCACACCGACGTCGACGTCTGCCAGGTCAAGACAGCACTTGCCGTGCTTCGCTTGGAAGGCGGACTCTCCTCTACCTGGTCCCTTGGCCAGAGAGTCAACGGGGTGGCATTCAACCGCATCATCCCGGTTGGACTGATGGGTAATCTCGCCATTGAGCCAACAACAGGACAGCTTCTCTCCCACGATGAGGAAACCAATCGCCTTGCGATCCTGGGCAACCTTTGGGCCGAGAAGCTCAAAACCATGCCGAGCGGTGGCGAGGATCTGCTGGTCTGGGCTTCAAGCGTCAAGCTGTCGTACAGCCTCGCCTTCCCCAAGGAGCCGGAGAAGCGCGAGGCAACCATCGCCGCC
Source organism: Pseudomonas sp. NY15437 (assembly GCF_048068435.1). Lineage (NCBI taxonomy): Bacteria > Pseudomonadati > Pseudomonadota > Gammaproteobacteria > Pseudomonadales > Pseudomonadaceae > Pseudomonas > Pseudomonas sp. NY15437. Next base: position 217,417 of record NZ_JBLUQC010000007.1, on the reverse strand, counting down.
CTTGAGCATGCTCTTGAGGAAGGTGTGTTGGATGCCGGGATCGGCCTCGCGCGTGGCTACGAGGCCACAGGCAAGCCAGAGCTGCGGGAAAAAGCACTGCAGATTTACAGGCAGATTGGCAGCGCCCACCCGCTGAGCGCTTATGCACTCGCCCACGATGAGCTCTCTGCAGGGAATGACAAGGCAGCATTGGAACACTTCAAAGCCTCAGCCGAGGCGGGGTACCCGCTAGCCCTGACTGATCTCGCTGTGTTCGTGCTGCAACATCACCTCGAAGGTATCGACCCTTGGGATCTGCTTACCCGCTCAGCCGCGCTCGGTGATCCAGATGCAAACGTCTATCTGGCGGAGAGAAGGATGAACGACAATCTCCCGCAGGAGGCGCTCGACCTGCTTCGTAAGGCCTGGCAGGTAGGACACAAGGGTGCAGTAGATCTTGCCTTCCGCCTCGCAACCTACATGCGAGACCAGAAGCTGGGTAACCGGCACAAGCTGAAACAGGAACTCCGCGACATCGAAGGCCAGGCCAAGAAGCTGGGAATCAAGTTGGCACATGGCGGCAACTGAGTTCGGAGCGCTGGCGCGCCCGATTGTGCTGGCGCTGCTCCTCTGCAGCCTACCTGTCGTAGCTCAGGGAGACCCGACCGGCGAGCCTGTGGTCGTCTTCAAGGTGGAGCACTACCCCGTGACAGGGAGGACCATCACGGAGATTCAGCAGTCCATCAGCGAGAGGGCACCAACCCGTAACGGAAATACGTTCTACTCCGGGGCTACGGTCTGGAGCCTCGGCTCAACCTACGACTACGTGCAATTGGCCAACGGCGGCTGCGCCATTTCGAACCCTAAGGTTACCGTAGAGATTTCAGTCTCCCTGCCGAGTCTGCAGGACGACCCTCAGCGCCCCCCGGCAGTGATCCGCGAATGGACCAGGTTCTACACCGCGCTGCGTGCTCACGAACTGCTGCACGCCGCCAACGGCAAACGTACCGCTCAAACCCTTCTGAACCGCCTGAGTGGGGTAAGAACTGAGCTGCCCTGTGACCGGTTGCGGGTCGTAGTGACCGACGCCGGCCAGGCGCTTATCAAAAAGCTGGGCCAGTACGATACCCAGCTCGATCAACAGACAAACCATGGCGCAACCCAAGGGGCTCTCCTCGATCTCCGGGTGCGCTGATCGCAAGCAGAAGGAGTAGTTGGTTGAAGAACTTCATCAAGGGACTGTTGATCGCTTCGGCGATGCTGATGGGATCGGCCGCCTCGGCCACCACGCTCATGTCCTGGAACACCATGAGGATGGGGCAGAGCGGCGAGAAGAGCTACCCAGCCTTGGCCGCTGTAGCACGGAATGCGGATCTGCTGGCGGTTCAAGAAGTGATGACCGAAGACGCGCTGCAGAATCTGGAAACGGCGTTGGAGAAGGCCACCGGTGAGTCGTGGTCCCACCTGGCCAGCCACGCAGTAGGGTCCAAGGCCTACAAGGAGCTTTACGGCTTCCTGATGAGGGACAGTACCGTCGCCTACGAAGACGGGGCCGTGGTCTACATGGACCGGGGTGACCGGTTTATCAGGGAGCCCTTCTCCGCACGATTCAAGTCCAAGCGCGACGGTAGTGTCTTCGCGCTGGCTCAAATCCATGTGCTGTATGGCAAGGGGCCAGAAGATCGCGCTCCGGAGGTTCGCGAGCTGGCGAACTACTGGACATGGTTGGAGGAAATTTACCCGGGAACTCCGGTGATGCTCGCGGGGGACTTCAATACCCCGCCGTCGGACCAATCTTTCGCAGACCTGAGCAAGTACGCAGCCCCACTCATCACTCGTGGAGCCTCGACCCTTTCCGCAAAAGACGGATACTACGCCTCGCTCTACGACAACATCTGGGTATCACGAAGGAACAGACTGCCGATCTCGGCTGCAGGGATCATCGACTATCCGCGGATGATCGGGTGGTCGCATGAGAAGAGCCGAAAGCACGTCAGCGACCACGCACCGGTTATTGCCGTTCTCGGCAAAGATCAGCTGCCTGGTGGCATTGTTCTGGTCCGCCCCGAGGCCGCCAAACAACAATCGTCGAAGCCTTTTGGCCTTCCAAATATCTTCCAGGGGCAGACCAAGCCTACCGAGTCCATTGCATCGAACGCTGGGAGCCAGGGCGGGAACGTTCGAGGCAACGCGAACAGCCACGTGTTCCACCTCCCAGGCTGTCCGAGCTACGACAAGATCTCTGCAAAGAATATCGTGCAGTTTTCTTCACCACAGGCGGCTGAGGCTGCTGGTTACAAGCTGGCCGGCAACTGCCGTAACAACTAAGGCGCCGTGGGCGGCCCCAACAAGGAAGTGAAATGAGCACATTCGAGCGATACAGAGACTGGCTTGCTGATCCCAGATTCCAGTTCACCGGCCAGCCACTGGCCCGTGAACTGTCAGTCAGTAGAGAGCGAGGGCTGGAAACCTTCTATGCGCCCTTCGACCATGTGAACAGTAAAGCCACCATCGCAATCTGCGGTATCACCCCAGGGCTGCAGCAGGCATTGAATGCACTGAACGAGGCTCGTCGGCACATTCTTCAGGGCGCTTCTGATGCAGAGGCGCTTGAAGCCGCGAAGGTCCACGCGAGCTTCTCGGGCCGCATGCGCCCCAATCTGGTGGGCATGCTTGACCACATCGGGGTTCATAAGCTCCTAGGCATTGAGACATGCAACCAGCTTTTCGGGTCTCATCAGCACCTTGCCCATTTCACATCAGCTTTACGCAATCCGGTTTTTCTCAACGGAGCCAACTACAGCGGAGCGCCGGCCATGCTCGGCTTCGAGACACAAAGGGCACAGATCAGCCAGCACCTGGCCACGGAGATATCGAGCCTAGGCCGGCAATGCGTCTTTGTGCCCCTGGGCGGTAAGGTCTCAGAGGTCTTTAGATGGCTGGAGGGGCAGGGGGTAGTCGATCCGAAGCAGGTTCTGCATGGGCTACCTCACCCTTCGCCAGCTAGTGCAGAGCGAATCAAATACTTCCTCGGGTTGAAGGCGAAGGAGGCGCTCTCGGTCAAGACGAACGGCCCCTCTCTAGACAACGCCAAGGCACGGCTCATTGAGCAAATCAAGGACTTCAATCGCCGCTAGCTATTTGGAGGAGAAGCACTGATCGGCCTATCCTTGCGCGCCGCCGTCGGCTGGTTCGCCGACGGCCTGTGACCGAGTCCGAGACGGAGGCCAACAGTGATCGTGAGGAAGGACAAAAGCAACAAGGGCGGCTATAGCGGCAAGGCCGGACATGCTCCGGCCGGGGCGATGAAGAAAGTAGTTGAAGCCATAACAGCCACACCAGATCTGCTCAAGACCGCATCCGATCGGGAACATCTGCAACCTCCTCAGCCGCTTCCAGGTCTTCGCCCCGAGGATGTGATTGCAATTCAGCAGAAATTCAACGGTTGGAAAGTCACAGTGGAGCGAGATGCCAAGCGGTATGAAGGCTTTGTCAGCTCCTCCTACGTCGAACTGCCACAACTGACCGAGAAAACAAGGCAGGCCTGCGCTGAGTTCCTTGAGTACATCCGCACAATCGTTGAACCGGCTCGCAGGGACCTCCAAGCTGAGGTAGACGCAGGCACAGTCGTGCTGCACCGCCTATTTGGCGCAAACCTGTGCGTCGCCCACGCAGTGGACTACATCTACGCGATCAGGAACGCCGACGGTTTCAAGGAGGGGCGGAAAGATCTAGTGGCGGCGATGGATAAGGTGATCAGCGTTGACGGTGCTCGAATTCGAAACCGGAAGTTTGAGCTGATTGATGCCGTCAACAATGCATTCAAGCACATCAGAATCGATCTCAAGCGGTATCCAGAGGTCGAGAAGATATACGGCCCGGTGTCATTCCAGTGCTTGGTTCAGGATAAGGGGCGCGTCCTCTGCATCCTGGAAGGATTTCGCTTCGATTACGCTCGCGCGGTCCTTTTGCCTGCTTTCGAAGCTCTGTGTGATTGGAATTTCAGCACGACCGACGACATTCGCAGGTTTGCTCGCGGCGACTTTGAAGTGCTCCCTTGGTCATCAGATGCGCGTATTTGGGGCGACGATGATTGGGACGACCCCATTGATCGCTTTCTCGACATGATGCACCCGCATTGCCTTAACTGTCGTGAGTATGAGGCCGACTGCCAATGCGCGGAGTATGTCTTCAACGGGAAGAAAGGAGAATTTGAGGCTCGCTTCGGTACTGCTGAAGAGTTCGATGAAGTGATGTCGCGCATCTCGGGCGCCTATCGCCGAGAGCGCGACTGAGGACAAGCCGCGGATCAGCTGATTTCAGTCATCCTGGCCTTGGTATTCAACACGGTGATGTTGCGGCCCGAGCAGCTCACCAGGCCCTCTTCCTCGAGCATCTTCAGCACGCGGCCCGCAGTCTCCCGCGAGCAGCCGGCCAGACGACCAAGGTCTTGGCGAGTGACAGGCAAAAGAGTCCCCTCACTCGTCGTAACCGCGAAACTAGCGTGGACCAGGTCCTGGATCACGCTGACGATCCGACTGGGAATATCCAGGAAAGCAAAATCGCCCACTTTACGCGTGGCCGAGCTGAGTCGGTCGTTCAGCTGACTGCACACGTCCATCAGCATTTCCGGTCTCTCCATCATCATCGACTTGAACTGGCTGGTAGGCATTGAAGCGACCTGGCATTCAGTTCGAGCTCGTACGCTCACAAGGTGACCGTCGGCGGCCGTGGAGAAGGGCAAGTCACCAAAGAAGTCGCCCGGCTTGAGCAGGCCCAGGATGAGGACCTTTCCGTCGCTCGCCATCTCGAGCTGAGCACTTCCTTTGACCAGGAGGAAGGCGCTGGTGCTGCTCACCTCGGGTACCAGGATCACAGACTTTGCCCTGTGGCTGCGAGCACGCGACTTCGCCAAGAACAGCGCGGCACGGCTGTTCAGGGATGATGGTAACGACGACTGCATGACCTGCTCCGTTTACTCATTCAGGAGCTCACCTTAGAGCTCTTCTGGAGTGACCGTTAGTCAAGTGGCCCCTCTGAAATTCAGACGTCGGATGGGAAAACGCGGCCACGGTTTGAGTGGAGTCCGCAGGCCGAGGGAGGCAACATTTTCTGAGCCGCCGACCAAGCGATCGGACCATCTACGCCGGAGAACACCCTTGCCGTCCCAGTACCCGAACGAATCCACGGACCTCATGCCAGTTGACGACCTGCCAGGCTGGCGTAGATCGCTCGCTGGGGCTCTGGCATTTGGCATGGACATGCTATCGGCACGGCACGATCTGTCCTGGGAGGAGGGGAATATCGCCGGCGTGGCTGAAGGACTGGCGCAGGCTGCAGAGACGCTGCGGCTCCAACAGTCGTCTGCTCGACAGGAAGGGCACCTGGAGATCCGAGATCTGCGCGAAAGGACTGTCTCTGCTCCCAAGATTGATCAGGTGCTGATCGATGAGCGCAAGCTCACAGTCCCCCTAGGTGCAGCAGAAGCAATGCAGCGCGACGCCGCATCGTACTTGCCTGCAGATCTGCAGCCGACCGCCAGCCAATGGAGGGCAATCACTGCGGCGACAAGAGGTGTACTCGTCACCGGTCAGGCGGGGACAGGCAAAACCCTCGCACTCGCCTTGAGGGTCATCTTCCTGACCCACTACCTCAACGAGCCCTTAGCCTCGATCCGGCTGCTGGTCGGGAGCCAGGATGCTCGCGAAGAGTTTATGAAGCGGCTCAGCTGGCTTTTCAAGCGCTGGGGGATGGAACACTCCCAAGACGAGGTGATGGCCAGCATCTCAACACCGACGGCCGCCGCCCTGGAGCTGCTCCACACGTTGCCGGGCATGGAAAAAATCCGTCCGTTCGAGCTTCTGGAAAAGCCGACCGAAGTGGACCCCAAGCCTTTCGACTACCGCCTCTCCCCGGCGCAGCTCAAATTACTTCGGACCAGCATCAGCGCGCTCTATCGCATCAACAGCCGTTTTGCGGAGCTGATGACAGGCCTGTACCGGCAGTCGTTGCTCCTAGAGCCGCTTGAAGTCGACCACCCTGACGTAAAGAAGCGGGCGGCGATCGGCTGGACCCTCTCGCAGCAGGACCAAGACCTCTGCGAGAAGGTTGAGGGCTTGTGGAAGGCCGCCGGCGCGTGGCCGCTAGAGGGCATTACATCCGCGCGGCAGAAGGTCGTAGTTCGAGGGTGCGAATTCAGCCTGAACGGGTACGTGCCGCGGCTTGATGCCTACGTGCTGCTTGGCTTCGACCGCTCAGAGGACCGGTACCTCACCCGCTCCCCCAGTGTCCGGCTCGAACTCTTCAAGGAATGCGCCGTCAAGCAGAGCATCCTGCAGGCTTATCTCGACAAGCCAGTAATCCAACTGGATAGCTACGAGGACGCCAAGCGCCTGGTAGCCACCTTGAAGGCATTGCCAGTCGCACCGCCTAGTTTCAACTACAAACTCCGCGGCGAGTCCGAGGGTGCCGCGGTGGAAGCTGGCTTCTTTCAAGTGGCAATGTTGATCGAGAACCTTGGGCTGGGGGTGAGCCAGGCCGTCGGCAAGCTGAACTTCCTCCAGGGTGACCCTGACGCCCTGTTCTTCGAGGCTCTGAGCCATTTCTGGCCCGAGTTTGAACGTCAACTTCTGGCAAACCAGCAGCCATTGATGACTGCCAACCGCCTGCAGGACCTATTCGATGAGAGGCATAGTGCGAATTTGCGGCACTTGCCGGCCTCGGCTCTGAACAGGTTCCGACACATCCTTCTCGATGACGGGCAGGACACCTGCGCGCCGACGGCCAACCTACTTCGAGGCCTCCTTTGGGAACTGAAGCGACGTGGGGTCGCCAGCCGCGATGAGGGTTTCTCCCACCCAACACTGACGGTTGCTGGTGACCCGATGCAGGCAGTCGGGGCTAGCCACGGAAGCTCCAGCAGTCTGGTCCGGCACTTCGAACATGAACTTCGCGTCGCAGCCCCGACCCGAGCCCAGCTCACTGAGTGTTTCCGTAGCCAGCAACTCCTGGTGGATGCGGCATTCAGCGTAGTGCGGAACCAGCTCGAGGACGTTCAACCAGCAACATCGCTGGTACCAAAGTCAAAGCAGGTACCCGTTGAAATTCACCACCTCGATCCGACACACCTGATCCGCCTGGTGCAAGCCGGTCTCGGGATCGGCGGCGATGTGTTAGTGCTTGTTGATTCACCGGCCAGCTTTCAAATGGCGGAGAGTGCCTTGGCCGATGTCGTGGCAGACCTCAGACAGTCTGGGAAAGCGGGAACCATCAAGGTCACCTCATTCTTGCGCGCCCGCTCCTTCGTGGCAGATACCGTGATCCTGGTCGGTATGTTCCAGCGCAAAGGGAAGTCGGACTTCCGGAACCAACTGTTTGGCCTCGCAGGTCGCTGGGCCAGCAATGGTACAAACCACTTCGATGCACTACTCGATCAGGAGTGTGAACGGCTGGTTTACCTCGGCATGGGTAGAGCCCGGGCACGATGCTTCTGGTTGGTCCCGGCCGCAACGGCGAAAGCCAATGGCAACAGCTCATCGACACCAGTCGTGAGCCGGGCAATCGTCGACAAACGCTAGGGTATGACATCGGCAACAGCGGCTGCGGGGAAACCAGGGTAGCGATCTCGCTGGAACCCTGATTCGTCGTCGGTAAGCTGATCAAACCGACCTGAGGACCCGATCATGAGCCAAATCCGTACTGTCTGCCCTGTAGCGGAGCGCACCATTGAGACCTTCGTCCAGTTCGTGAGCATTGGCGGAGAACGTCAGCGTGTTGAGTTCAAAAGGGAGGTCGTTTGGCTCCAGGAGTCGGAGACGCAACTGGAGTTTGTGCATGGGGGGGAGGTGGTATCAAGCGGAGCTTGTGCCAGTGACTGGTGCGGCCTCTTTAGCTCCATCGACCCTGCTGACCTAGGAGCAAACACTGCTGCAAAGCGGTTCAAGGTTGACGCTAACAGCTCCATGGAGATTCAACTGGTGACCTGCGTGTTTCTCAACCCGGTGTTTGAAAGTCCAGAGAACAGACAGGTCAACCTGTCGCAGCCGGCCAACTATAGATCCTGTTTCTCCTACATTCCGGACTCATGGCGATACGAGCGCCAGGATGAGCACGGCCTCGTATACCCGCAGCCACAGAAGCGGATTCTGGCCAGGGAAGTCACCTGGTCCACGAAGTGGACGGATGAAGAGCGCGTGAGCAGGATCGAGGACTTCAAGAAGCGCTGGGCTAGGCCCGCGGCCGCGGCCTGCGCTTAGTCCAGTTTGTCCATCTCCCGTGATTGGGCTTCGATCACCTTCTGAGCTGACTCCAGCAGCTTGTCTGGGTTAGCGCCAGACTTCTTCGCTTCGAGCAGCAGGACCTGTATTTGGTGGAGGCTCCGTTGGCTCAGACGTGAATTGGTCTCGAAATTTAGAACGGCCATCAGGGTGGTCATTACCGCCGCGCACCCGGCGAGTATCGATGAAATATCTGAGCCCAGCTGTGGTTCGAAGATGGAAAGCTTGGCAACAATGGCCGCCAGTGCTGACAGCAGCGCGGAAGATGTGAGCAACATCCGGTACCCAACCTTCCATCGCAGAGCTGACCACCAGTATCTCGACTCCTGCTTCTCCAGGATCGATACGACAGGACTCAGCGCTTCATCGTCCATAGTTGGGCACCAACGGATGACTTTCAGCCGAGTGTAGCCCTGCCTGACGCATCTAGTGGCAAAGTGACGCCTTAGATCAGCGAATCTAGGACAGAAGGTCCAGTAGAATGCCGGCCGCCGGTTGATACGCGCGTCTCGCCCGTTATCGTCCCTTCACATTTCCATCCTGCCAGGGCCACGAAGGCCCGGCTTTCCGAGGGTTTTTATCTTGATCTGGTTTCTTGAAGGGCAGTCCAGCCAACGCGAAGTCATTACCGGTGCCCGGGAAGCGCTACCGCCTGAGGTCAAAGTTTTCGCATCACACCGAGGGGACCGCCCGGAGATCACCGGCAACGCCGACGTCAGCCTCACTGAGCCGAAAGACAATCAAGAGCGCATCGACTGGGTACTCGATGTCGCGATTACCAACGGAATCAAAGTGATTCTGGCCGGGCGTGTTGGAAGTGTATTCGAGGCCCAGCGGCACCGGTTCGAGGCCGAAGGGCTGGACTTGGTCACGGGTGGAGTCTCGATGGAGACCTTCATCCTGGTCGATGACAAGAGCAGGTTCACTGCGGAAGCTGAGCGGGCCGGACTCGCTTGCGTCCCTGCAATCACCGCCAACAACGCCCAGGAGCTGATCGAGGCCTACAAGCAGCTGCGGAAGCAGGGTGAAGTGTGTGTGAAGCCTGCGGTTGGGATTTACGGCCAGGGTTTCTGGCGCTTCAAGGAGGGCGCTGATCCATTCCGTTGCTTCGCCAATCCTGACAGCCGAGAGATCAACTTCGAGACCTATCTTCAGGCGTACAGCTCTGGGGCGGAGCGCGCTCCTCTGCTGGTGATGCCGTACTTCGCCGGCAGCGAATGTTCGATCGACATGGTGTGCGAGGGCGGCCGCCCGGTGGCCTATGTTGGCCGGCGCAAGCAAGGTCTTCATCAGACCTTCGAGCGTGACACCCCGGCGGTGGAGCTGGCGCTTGCTGCTGCCGCCCACTTCAAATGCGATGGTCTGATCAACGTCCAGACCAAGGACGACGACAACGGCGTGCCCCACCTTTTGGAGATCAATCCGCGATACTCCGGTGGCATCGGCTACACCCGCCATACCGGGATCAACCTGCCGGGAATCTTCGCTACACGTCGGCTTGGCCTGCCGGAGCCCGATGCAACTTGGCGACCGAATGTCCGAGTCAAAGCGGTGACCATTGCGGTGCCTGTATCGACCTGATATTTAATGAAACCTTAAGGTGATACTATTTTGCCTTGTCAGGGTAAAAGGATCGGTTTCAAGGAGTGATGCAGGGATGATGGTGCTGGCGCCTGGCGCAAACACCGCTTTAGGAGCACCGCAGTGTTCCTGGACGCTGGAATGCGCGAATACCTCGGCCTTCGGTGAATATGCTGCAGTCGCTCTACTCCCGGTTGACGACAAGCGTCTACCCAAGGGAGAGGCAGCCCTGTTCCAGGTCAGTCAGGGCTGGATGGAGTGGAACGGTAGCCAGGAGAAAATCGGCTGCCGTTTGAACCTGACTGCTCTGCCAGCCGGAGCCGACCGTGTTCTCGTTGTCGTCTACGCCTTCTCCGCTATAGGACCGGTAAGCGAGCTCCGCAGCCTTCGCCTGCAGGTTGATGACCAGATCGAGTTCAGCCTGAATCTGGCAGAGAACGGCGAATCCGCCATCATCATCGGAGAGTTCTACTGCCGAAATCAGCAGTGGAAGTTCCGTGCGTTGGCAGAAGGCTCCGCTTACGGTCTGGCCGCACTCGGCCGCCGAATCGGACTGCCGATCGACGATGCACATCCGCAAAGACGCTCCAGCTCATCTGATTCCGGGCGTTCTAGCAGCGCCACCGGAACCGGCTTCGCAGTAACCCCGACGCACATCCTCACCTGCGCACATGTCATCGAAGACATGCAGGAAATCCACATTGCCTCCTTCGAGGGTCGGCACCGCGCCGAGCCCGTTGTAGTCGATCGACGGAATGACTTGGCGCTCCTGCGCATCCAGGGAGCACCCGCATTCAAGCAAGTATCTTTCCGTGACGGGATGGGCTGCGACTTAGGGGAACAGGTTGTTGCTATGGGTTACCCACTGGCTGGGCTGGCAGGCGGGGGAGTTCACGTCACCCAGGGCGGTGTCTCGGCTCTGTTTGGTCTTCACAACGACGCTAGCCTCCTCCAGTTCACAGCACCTATCCAGCCAGGATCGAGCGGTAGCCCCCTCTTTGACTCATCCGGCGCGGTAGTGGGCATGGTCACCTCAACGGTACCCGATGCCCAGAACATGAATTTCGCGGTGAAGGCCGGGCTCACACTCGCATTCCTGGACGCCTGTGGCGTGAACGCTGCAAGAAGTCCGACAGGAAAGACCTTCACCACCTCGCAAATTTCCCGTGAGGCACAGCAATCTCTATGGCGGATCGAGGCACGGAACCCATAGAGGCACTTTGACTTGAATCCCACGGAAGGGGCGTTAGGTTCTCCCACCTCGCGCCAATTTAGGAAGCAGTTATGGACAACCAAGTAGTACCGGTCTCCCTCCGCGCTCAACTCATGCGCGGCGAGCTTGAAGTCAAAGTTGACGACGCTGTTCTGCCTCCGTCCGACTTGTTTGGATTCGCCGAGCGTCGCAACCCCAAGCGCGCATTCCTGTTTGTGTCCAAGGTCCTCGGCCGGCACATCCCGGTTCGCCCCTCCATCATGGCGGCTAGTTTCGAGAGCCTTGCTGCAGAAATCCCGACAAATCTCCCCGGTCCGGTGTTGGTTATCGGCATGGCCGAAACGGCCGTTGGGCTCGGAGCAGGGGTGCACCGCGCTTTCAGCGCCACCCGCCCCGATACCATGTACCTGGTCAGCACCCGGCACCCGCTCGGCACTGAACTCTTCACCCGATTCGAAGAGGAACACTCCCACGCCAGCGCGCACCTGATCCACATGCCAGTCGATCCCGAAGTTCGGGAAATGATGCTCCAGGCCCGGTCGCTGGTACTGGTCGACGATGAAGCATCGACCGGCAAGACCTTCGTCAACCTGCACCGTGCTCTGGTAGACGCCGGGCTGAGCAACATCGAGCGTGTTGTCACCTGCGTTCTTACCGACTGGTCCGCTGGGGCCGTTGGCAAAGCCATCGGAGACTCGGCAACCTCTGTGTCGCTGATGAAAGGCTCGTACCAGTTCAATGAAGATCCGTCGGCGCCGTTGCCGGAAATGCCGGACGTCGGTCGTGTTTCCATCGGGGAATGGCCTCTCTCTGCCCAGAAAGACTGGGGACGCCTGGGCGTGCGCAGCGTCGAGGACACTCTCGCTCCTGATCTGCAGGTCAACCCCGGCGAGAAGATCATTGTCATCGGTACCAGTGAGTTCGTATGGCGTCCTTTCCTGCTGGCGGAGCGCCTGGAGCGCGCTGGCGCGGATGTCCACTTCAGCTCCACCACCCGCTCCCCGATTGCTCTGGGCCATGCCATCCAGCATGCGCTGAGCTTCTCGGACAACTACGGCTTGGGTATCCCGAACTTCATCTACAACGTGAAACCGGGACAGTTCGACCGCGTGCTTATCTGCTCTGAAACCCCGGCCGAGGCGCTGCCTGCAGAACTGGTACAGGCCTTGGGTGCGGAGGTGATCGTCGATGAGCAGTAAACGTCCCCTGGTGCTCGTAGACCTCGACGACACCCTGTTCCAGACCGCGCGCAAGATGCCCGAAGGGACCCCGCGCACTCCAGCCACGCTGGACGTGAACGGCCAGCCGAACGGGTACATGAACCCCGTCCAGGAATCTTTCATCAATTGGCTGCTGGCTTCCGCCGACGTAGTTCCGGTCACCGCACGCAGCGTTGAAGCCTACAGCCGTGTGAAGCTGCCCTTCGCCCACGGCGCGATCTGCTCGCACGGCGGAGTGATCCTCCAGCCCGACGGCTCCATCGACCGCGACTGGCACGGTCAAATGGCCGAAGTCCTCTGGACGTTCCAAGACCGACTCCCAGTGCTGAGCGAGACCACGCTTCAGCTTGGTACCGAACTGGGCTTCTCTCTTCGCGGCTGGGTCGTGGAAGAGGAAGGCCTGCGCCACTACGTGGTGACCAAGCACAACGAGTCGGATGACTCCGTGCTCACCAAGGTGCTGGCCGAAATCAAGGGCAAAAGCCTGCTCCAAGGCATGCACATTCACGCCAACGGCAACAATTTGGCCTTCCTGCCCGATGGTCTGTCCAAACGCCTGGCTGTTCAGGAATGGCTCCGCCGCGACCAAGCCGTCAACGGCGAACGCCCGGTGCTGGGCTTCGGTGACAGCATCACTGACCTCGGCTTCATGGACCTGTGCCACATGTGGGCCACGCCTGCGCGCAGCCAGCTGGCCAAGGTAGTGGAGGGCCTGCTCCATGAGTGAACTTCTCTCTTCCCTCAACACCGTCGGTAGCGGCAGCTACGCCCAGGAGGACGTGCATTTCCTCCTGCAGCCCATGCAGATGGAAGTCACGGACGTGCAGGAAAAGGAGCGTCTGATCCAGACGAACCGCAAGCACTACTCCGAGATGATCAGCATGGAGAACGCACCAACTGAGGTGCATAAGCGCCTCTATGCACGTGCGATGGTGCAGAACGGCAAGCGTATGGCCGTCGACGTGCAGGCCCTGGCCCAGGCGCTGAATGCCGCCTACACCGGCAAGAGTATCGCCCTCGTTTCGTTCGTACGTGCCGGCCTTCCGCTGGGCGTTCTGCTGCGACGCGCCTTGGTTGAGATGGGCCGTGATGCCCACCACTATGGCGTCAGCATTATCCGCGATCGCGGCATCGATACGGTTGCCCTCGAGGCAATCATCCGTCTCCACGGCGCCGAGAACGTCGTCTTCGTAGACGGCTGGACCGGCAAAGGGGCGATCTCCGGCGAACTCAAGCGGACGTTGGGCGCAGACAAGCGCTTCCCTGACGATCCACGGCTCGTTGTCCTGGCGGACCCGTGCGGGCGCGCCTGGCTGGCAGCTTCCGCCGAGGACTGGGTCATTCCTTCCGGAATACTGGGAGCCACAGTCTCCGGGCTGGTTTCCCGATCCATCTGGCCGGCAGAGGGCGGGCTCCATGGCTGCGTTGTTTACGACCATCTGCATGAGCACGACGTAACCCGCGAGTTCATCGAGCAGATCGAATCTGAACGTCGTGGACTCGGCGAAGTGCAGCAGGCAAGCCCTTGGACCGACGCTCAACGTGAACGACTGCAGGCGGAAGCCGCAGATGTCGTGTCCTCTCTCGCTGCGCGCTTCGGCATCACCAACATGAACCGCGTGAAGCCGGGAATCGCCGAAGCAACCCGGGCGGTCCTTCGCCGTGTACCGGATCACGTGCTGGTCCGTGACCGCGATGACAGTGACGTCCAGCTGCTGATGCATCTGACAGAGCGCGCGGGCGTGACCGTCGAAGAAGCAGGTGCGGCACTTGGCCCTTACCGCGCAGTAACCATCATCCGGAGTGCGAGCTGATGAAAGCGATTTCACCGTTCGCCCTTGGGGCGACTCTGTACATGCCAGCCACCCGCAGCGACATCCTGGAAGTGGTCTTTGGTACCAAGCTCTCGGAACTCCGCTCGCTCGTGGTTTGCCTCGAAGATGCGGTTGCGGAGATCGATGTTGAAAGCGCGCTGATGAACCTGCAGGTGCTGCTGAGCGAAATCGACGCACACGGCGGTCGTCCTGATAACGGCCCGCTGCTGTTCGTTCGGCCACGTGATTCGGAAATGGCCGCGTTGCTCAACGACTGGCCGCTGATGAAGCACGTGGATGGCTTCGTGGTTCCGAAGCTGACGCTCAAAAGCCTGCCCTCCTGGGAGAGTGCGGTCAGCAATCCAGCGCTTCTGCTGATGCCGACGCTGGAGACCGCGGACGTCTACAACCCTGGTGCAATGGTAGAGCTCGGGCTGGCGCTAAAGGCCAACCTCAACGAGCGAATCATCGCGCTCCGCATTGGTGGAAACGACTTGATGGGTTGCCTGGGGCTTCGCCGCAACCCGGCCAAGACCCTCTACGACACTCCGATGAGCTACGTCATCCCGATGCTCACCGGTGTCATGGGAGCGCAGGGTTTCGCTCTGACTGCGCCTGTGTTCGAGCAGCTCGCCACGCCTGACCTTCTGAAAGCCGAATTGGAGCTGGATATCTCTCACGGCTTGGTGGGCAAGACCGCTATCCACCCCACTCAGATCAGTCTCATCCATGACGCGCTGCGCGTCAGCATCGAGGACCTCAACACCGCCAAGTTGGTCGTCAACCAAGGTGCGCCGGCCGTGTTCAAGCACAACAACGCAATGTGCGAACCCGCCACCCACTTCAAGTGGGCAACCAACATCCTGGAGCGCGCCAAGTGGCTGGGCGTCAAGCCAGCCGAGGTTACCGGGAGCGAGCCCAGCTTCCGCCTGGCGGAGGCGAACGGGTGAGCATCGAGATGCTGGAAGCAGGCCCGAAGGGGGCGAAGGTGCTGTCGGTGTTTGACTTCGACGGCACTCTCACTCGGCACGACAGCTTTGTTCCCTTCCTTCGGTTCGCATTCGGCCGGCGCGAGTTCACGCGCCGGATCTGCAGACTTGTCATTCCAAGCCTGCGATTTGTCGCCAAGGGACTTACCCGGGATGAGCTGAAGGCCCAGCTGATAAGCACTTTCTTGACTGGCGTTGAAGCCAAATGGGTAGGCCAGAAAGCCGAGGAATTCTGCAGCCTCGTTTGGACCAAGCTGATGCGCCCGTCGGGGTTACGATCCGTCGCGCTCGAGTTGGAGTCGGGGGCGGAAGTGACCCTCTGTTCTGCCTCGCCGGCGCTGGTACTGCGCCCCTTTGCAAATCGCCTGGGGGTCAAGCTGATCGGTACCGAGCTGGAGGTCGTCGATGGCCGCCTTACTGGGCGGATCACCGGCAACAACTGCAGATGTGAGAACAAGGTCCTTCGACTGGAAGCAGTCTACGGGCCGCTGACCGCATACCGACTCAGGGCCTGGGGCGACACCCGTGGAGATCACGAGCTCCTCGCCGCGGCCCAAGACGCACATTGGCGACATTTCCACCCCGCATGGCGGCGTTCCCGCTTGCGGTTGAAGAAAGTAGGGGTTCAGGGGAGCGCAGCTACCACTCAGCCCCAACCGAACACTGAAGATCAACAAGGAGCGTAATCATGGCACTCACCCTGAGCAAAAATCAGAGCATCTCGCTGGAAAAAGAAGCTGGCACCGGCCTGAGCAAAGTCAGCATGGGCCTGGGCTGGGACCCGGTGAAAGCCGGCGGCTTCTTCTCCAAACTGCTGGGCGGCGGTAATGATGAAATCGACCTCGATGCCTCTTGCATCATCCTGGACGGTAGCTACCAACCCATCGATGTCGTGTGGTTCCGCCAGCTGGCCTCGAAGGATGGTTCGATCAAGCACTCCGGTGACAACCTGACCGGTGAGGGCGACGGCGACGACGAGACCATTTACGTCGACCTGCTGCGTCTGCCGGCGCAGGCAAAACACCTGGTATTCACCGTGAACAGCTTCCGCGGCCAGACATTCGACCAGGTTGAAAACGCCTACTGCCGCATCCTGAATGAAGGCAACAACAAGGAAATCGCGCGCTTCAATCTGGCCGAGAAAGGCCGTCATACCGGCGTGGTCATGTCGAGCCTGAGCCGCGGTGCAAGCGGCTGGGAATTCAAGGCTATCGGCCAAACCACCAACGGACGGACTGCCGAAGACCTCGTCAACCTGGCCATTCAGGCGGTGCGTGCATGACCACTCTGGTTCCTGGCGGTAATGCGCCGGTCGCCACCGGCCAACTGCGCGTCGATATCAACTACACCCCGATCGCTGGGGCGGATATCGACATCTCGGCATTCGCATTGACCACCGCCGGCAAAGTCCGCGGCGACGGCGACATGTGCTTCTACGGCCAACCCAACATCCTGGGCGGTGCTGTTCAGCAGGTAAGTAGTTCGGCTGGCGCTGCAGCGTTCACTCTGGACCTTAGCCGAATCGACTCGGCCGTCGAGAAGGTCGCCCTGACGGCGACCATCTACGAGAACAAGGCCTCCTTCGATCGGGTTTCGACGCTGGCCCTGGCCGTCACCGGTGGCATCGAGGCGCAGATCCCGACTCGCGGCATGAACGAAACGGCACTGATCCTCGGTGAGTTCTACCTCCGCCAAGGCGCCTGGAAGTTCCGCTGCGTCGGCCAAGGCTTTGCCGGCGGCCTTGAGCCGCTGGCGAAGCACTTCGGTGTTGAAATCGCATCGTCGGCCCCCGCTCCGACACCTACTCCGGCTCCGGCTCCGGCACCTGTACCCGCAGCTGCTCCAGCACCTGGACCAGTACCACCGGCACCGCCCAAGTCCTCGATCAGCCTGAGCAAGGTCACCCTGGACAAGTCCCGCTCCACCATCAGCCTGGATAAACCGGCTGCTGGCTTCGGCGAGATCAAGGTCAACCTGAACTGGAACCAAGGTAAAGGCGGCCTGCTGGGCGGCCTCTTCGGCAGCAAATCCATGGACCTCGACGTGGGTTGTCTCTTCGAGCTGCAGGACGGCTACAAGGGCGTTGTGCAGGCTCTGGGCAACGCCTTCGGCGATCTGAACGACGAACCCTACATCCAGCTCATGGGAGACGACCGTACCGGCTCTGTTGCCGGGGGCGAGTGGTTGCACATCAACGGCCGAAAGTGGGGCGAAATAAGAAAGGTTCTTATCTATGCCTTCATATATGACGGCGCAGCGAATTGGCGAGCAACCGACGGGGTCGTGACGATCTTTATCCCTGGCCAACCGGAGATTGAAGTTCGCATGAATGAGGAGGGCGGGAACCTCAAGATGTGCGCCATCGCGATGCTTGAAAACGTGAATGGCGCCGTTAAGGTCACCCGCCGAGTCGACTTCCATCAGGGGCATCGCTACATGGACCAAGCCTACGGCTGGGGCATGAAATGGACTGCCGGCTCCAAGTAATAACCATTACGGCGGAGCCCAACGGCTCCGCCAATTGAGGGGGAAAACCAATGCTGGAATGGCTTAAAACCAACGCAGCGAAAGCCAGAGAGACCTTGACCACCGAGGTCTCCAAGTTGAAGAACCGGACTTTCATGGAAGCCGCTGCTAACGGCTGCGCGCTGATCTCTGCCGCCGACGGCGAGGTCAAGTCCGAAGAGAAGATGAAGATGACCGGCTTCATCAACAACTCGCCCGAGCTCAAGGCCTTCAACCTGACCGATGTCATCAAGGTCTTCAACGACGCCTGCAGCAAGTTCGAGTTCGACTTCCAGATCGGTCAGGCAGAAGCCCTGAAGGCCATCAGCAAGATCAAGGGCAAAGACGGCGAGGCTCGCCTGCTCGTGCGCGTCTGCATTGCCATTGGCAACTCGGACGGCAATTTCGACGACAAGGAGAAGGCTGCCTGTCGCCTGATCTGCCTGGAGCTGGGTCTGAACCCGGCTGATTTCGAACTCTAAGGAACTGAATCGTGGAATCGACTCACATTGGCTTCCCACCGCTGACCATGGCGGTATTCGTCGGCCTGGCGCTCGCCGCCCTGCTGCTGGACATGGTCACCCACCGCGATGACAAGCCGATCACCCTGGCCCGTGCCTCGATCTGGTCCGTATTCTGGGTGGCGATCTCCCTAGCATTTGCCGGCTTCCTCTACGTGCAGCACGGCCCGGAAGTCGCCAGCCTGTTCGTTACTGGTTACGCCCTGGAGAAGGTGCTTTCCGTCGACAACCTGTTTGTCTTCATGGCCATCTTCGCGTGGTTCAAAGTGCCGGATGGTCTGCGCCACCGCGTTCTGTACTGGGGCATCATCGGCGCTATCGTCTTCCGCGGCGTATTCGTTGCCATCGGTACCGGCCTCTTGGCCTTCGGTCCGTGGGTCGAGATCGTCTTTGCCCTGATCGTCGCCTGGACTGCTGTGATGATGCTCAAGGGCGGTGACGACGACGAGGAGGAAGAGGATTACTCCCAGCACCTCGCCTACCGCTTCGCCAAGAAGCTGTTCCCGGTATGGCCCAAGCTGTATGGCCACAACTTCTTCGTAGGCCGTAAGAAGCTCGAAGTAGAAGTACAGAAGGCCGAGAACAAGGGAATTAGCCTGGCTGCCAAGGGCGCGATCTTCGCCACCCCGCTGTTCCTCTGCCTGGTGGTGGTCGAGGTGTCCGACGTGCTGTTCGCCTTCGACTCGGTCCCGGCCGTCATCGCTGTGAGCCGTGAGCCGCTGATCGTCTACTCGGCCATGCTGTTCGCCATCCTGGGCCTGCGGACCCTCTACTTCGTCCTCGAAGCGCTGAAGCGTTATCTGGTGCACCTCGAGAAAGCGGTGATCGTGCTGCTGTTCTTCATCGCCGGCAAGCTCGGCCTGAATGCTACCGACCACCTGTTCCACCACGGCGTCAGCATCGACCCGAACACCAGCCTGATCATCGTTCTGGTCGTTCTGGCTGTCGGCATCCTGGCTAGTGTGCTCTTCCCTGAGAAGGAAGAAGCATCGGCCGAAAACCAGTAATCAGTAGCAACCACAAGGAGCTGTACTCATGGCACTGACTCTTCAAAAAGGCGGTAACCTCTCCCTGTCCAAAGAGGCTCCCGGCCTGACCAAGATCCTGGTCGGCCTGGGCTGGGACCCGCGCGCCACTGATGGCACCGAGTTCGACCTGGACGCTAGCGCCTTCCTGCTGGCTTCCAACGGCAAGGTCCGTGGCGAAGCCGACTTCATCTTCTACAACCAGCTGAAAAGCGCTGACGGTTCCGTCGAGCACACCGGTGACAACCGCACCGGGGCCGGCGAAGGCGATGACGAAGTGGTCAAGGTCGACCTGAGCCGCGTGCCGGCTGATATCGACAAGATCGCCTTCACCGTCACGATCCACGACGCAGAGGCTCGCAAGCAGAACTTCGGCCAGGTCAGCAACTCCTTCATCCGCATCGTCAACGAAGCCACCGGTGCCGAGATCGTTCGCTACGATCTGGCCGAAGATGCTTCCACCGAGACCGCGATGATCTTCGCTGAGCTGTACCGCAACAACGGCGAGTGGAAGTTCCGCGCTGTTGGCCAAGGCTATGCAGGCGGCCTGCGCGCTGTAGCCAACGGCTACGGCATGAACTTCTGATCCCTCACCTCAACTGAACAAGGAACAGCATCATGGCAGTCTCCCTCTCTAAGGGTTCGAACGTCTCCCTGTCCAAAGAAGCCCCCGGCCTGAGCGAAGTAATCGTGGGCCTGGGCTGGGACCCGCGCGTCACCGATGGCACTGAGTTCGACCTCGATGCCTCCATCTTCGTGACCGGCGAAAGCGGCAAAGTCCTGAACGATGCCAGCTTCATCTTCTACAACAACAAGAAGAGCCAGGACGGTTCTGTCGAACACCTGGGCGACAACCGTTCCGGTCAGGGCGACGGCGATGACGAGCAGGTCAACGTCAAGCTCACCGGCCTGGCCGCTGACGTGAAGAAGCTGGTATTCGCCGTCACCATCCACGAAGCCGAAGCTCGTAAGCAGTCCTTCGGCCAGGTTTCGAACGCCTACATCCGCGTTCTGAACAAGGCCGACGGCAAGGAAATCGCCCGCTACGACCTGTCCGAAGACGCCTCCACCGAGACCGCAATGATCTTCGGCGAGCTGTACCGTCACAACGACGAGTTCAAGTTCAAGGCGATCGGCCAAGGCTTCGCCGGCGGCCTGAAGCCTCTGGCTGAAGCTCACGGCGTGAGCATCGGCTAAGGCCTGCACGTTGAAAAAGCCCCAGCCCCGGCTGGGGCTTTTTCACATCTGCAGCTAGGGAATGAACCGTACCGACGACACCACCAAGTATTCATGGAAGTCCAACATGCGCCGATTGATGAAGGGTATTGCTGTCCTTTCTGCCTGGCTCGCGACAAGCATTTCCACCGCCGAGGCGACCAGCTTCGATTGCACCAAAGCGCAGAACTTCGCAGAAATGACCATCTGCTCCTCACCCGCGCTACAGCGCGCCGATGAAGACGTTAACTCCGCTTATGTAAAAGCAGTCGATCGGGTGCCGGATAATCAAAAGGCGGACGTCCGTCAGTCCCAAAGATCGTGGTTGAAACGGCGCAATGCCTGCACCACAACGAGCTGTATCTCGGTGGCCATGACGGAGCAACTTCGAACGCTTGCCCATTGGGGAGCTGAACCAGGTGCCGCGCCAGTGGCAAAGCCTGCAGCCTTCACCTCACCTGTGCCAGCAGCTGCGCGGCAGGCTCCGAAGGCCATCTCACCGGCCACGCAAGAAGAATTCGACATCAACCGCGGCGCGCCCAGCGCTGTCATTCCCGAAGTTCATCCGGCAACGGCTCTCACTTCCGAGACAGCCGAACAGGGACCAGCGCATCCGACTCAGGACATGCGTCCATTCAAGATCGCGTTGGTCGCAATGGTCGCCCTATTGCTGGTGTGCATCTGGCTGCACTCAAGGGGTAGCATGGTCATTTACAGTGATCTGACCGACGCCCTTTGGACTACCCTGACCCCTGTATTGGCGATCGGAGCTTTCTTCCTCGCAAGATGGCTTGAACTCTCGGAGGCTGTTGCCGGGTGGTCCGCGCTGGCTGTGTTCTCACTCATGTCTCTGCAGGTCTTGATCCAGACCTTCCGAAGCAATGGCTTTTCTCCGTACTTCATCCTCGCGCTCTACGCGAAGATCGCACTGTTCATCCTTTTCTTCTTCTTGATGGCCCTACTGCTGCTCGGCGGATACACCAAGGCTGATCGCCGTCGGCGCCGTAGTTGGGCAGTTGCCGCCGCCGCGCTGTTCGCATTCTTCACCGCCTGGATGTGCCGCAACCGCAGCTTCAGCCACATTGACGACTACCTCGCTGGCCGGGCATAGATGGCACATGGACATAGGTCTGCACCTGGGCAGGCCTTCACTCCCAGAGAATCTCGGAGGGAAACATGGGATTCCGATTCAGCAAACGGATCACGATCGTCCCTGGCGTCCGCCTGAACATCAGTGGATCAGGCATCAGCACGTCAGTCGGGCCACGCGGCCTGAGTCTCACGATGGGCAAGCGAGGCACTTACCTAAACGCTGGTCTGCCCGGTACAGGCCTTTCCTATCGGGAGCGCCTCGACCGTCCAAGCAGACGCTCCACAGCTCAACCCACTCCAGAAGCACCTGGCTATGACGGGCCCATCAAGGTAAAGGTCGATGATGATGGATCGCTGATCATCACCGACCTCGACGACAACGCCCTACCTGCCGCGATCGTGAAGCGGGTGAAGCAAGAAAAGGCCGAGGACATCCAGGACCTTTTGGAGGCGGCCGCGGCCAAAGTGAACCAGGCGCTTGAGGAGTGTCTGGGCGTCCACATGGATACCCCTCATCCGGGATCGCTGCCAGCGCTGCCGCCGCCCTTTGCTCAAGAAGAACCGAGGCGACCTGTTGCAGACTCTCCTGGCCTCCTAGACAAGATGCTGCTGCGGGGCCCCAAGATGGAACGGGAAGCCCAAGAGCGCGAGGCCCAGTACCAGCAGGATCTCGCTGAATGGAAGTCTGCCCGTGACGCTCACGAACAAGCCCGAGCGGATATCGAGAAGGCAATCCGCCTGGCAGCAAAAGGGTTCAGCGCCCACATGGAGCGTGCTCTCGACTACGTGCTCTCTGGAATTGCCTGGCCGAAAGAGACCCTGGTCGAGTACCAGTTCTCTCACGACGTCACCGGCATTGCGGTGGACGTGGACCTCCCCGACGAAGGCGATGTGCCCTGCAGGACAGCAGAGGCAAGGGGCAACGGCAAACTGACGTTCAAAAACAGATCCGAAGCCCAAACGCGCCGGGACTACGTGACGCTCTGCTACGGAACCGTCTTCCGCGTAGTAGGCGAGGTCTTCGCCCTGCTTCCTGGCATTCAGAACTGCCTCGTGTCCGGGTACATCCAGCGAACCAGCGCAGCAACCGGCCGGGTCGAGGATCAGTACGTAATCTCGGCTCTGGTATCCCGTGAACAGTGGGAAACCATAGACCATAGCCGGCTGGCAATTGTCGATCCGGGGGCAGCTCTGAAATCGTTCGGCGCAGTGGTAAAGCTGGATCGCTCCTCCCGGTTCACAGAGATCGAACCTCTGGACATGGAGGCACTTGGTTGAGGAGTGGGTCAGCGTGGCCGACTATCTACGGGCCAACGGAGCTCGATAGAAGCGCGGGTGGCCAGTCAGGTTTTTCAATTGGGGATCAGTTTTGAAGCTTAATAGTGCCGGCATGTGGGCCGGGATCGGTGGTCTGTTCGTTGTAATCGCCCTCATGTCGGGCTGCCAGAGCCGGCAAGAATACCGGTCCTTCTGTTCACCTAGCACACCAAGACTGCAGTGCTCTGCAGACGACCAGACCTACAAGTGCAGTCAGGCAGCAGGACTGATAAAGCTCTGCGAGACATACGTGAGGAGGCAAGTCTCGCGGAAATCTCCAGGCTCCGAACTCATGAATTTGCCTCCGCAATACCAGAATCCGGGCTACCAGCCCTGGTCGCTTGTAGCTAGTGGGCGCAATGGGCAGACATATGTGGCCTACATCGACGGTAGAACCACACAGGGATTCATCAACTCGGTGTGGACCTTAAAAGACCTGGTGGAGCAACGTGTGAAGGACTACCAGCTGGAGTCCGCCAGTTACCTGAATATCGTCAGCGAAGGCATGGAAACGTCCGACGAAAAGGTCATGAAGACAATTTCGGATCTTGAGGACCTTCGTCCAGCCCTTCAGGAGGCGCAAGCGGTCGGGGATAGCATCCTGAAGGTCATCGATGTCCCGCCGCCCTTCGACTTCCGAGCACACGCTCTGCAGGTGGTGAACGAAACCGCCCCAACGGACATTTACCTGCGCCTGGCCGCAGAGTCCGCCATCAGGAGTGTGAGCCAGATGCGAGACCAAGCCCCACAACTGGTTCGTGAATCAAAGGGCAGACTTACCGACCTGCAGGAGATTGTGGCCGTGCCATATGCCCAGCAGTTCGCCGAACAGTTACAGCGTGCGGAGGCCGTCGGCAAGCAAGCAGCTCGCGAGCGCGCCCGGGCATGGCATCGTGCTGAGTCGGAGGGGAGCGGGTACAGAAGCGGTGGGGGAGGTGGATGCTCATGTGCCGGCGGGAACGTCTGCTACGGCCCCCGCGGCGGGCGTTTCTGCATCACTTCGGGGGGGAACAAACGCTACGGCATCTGAAGACAGCGCCGGTGCCCCGATGGCGAAAGGGTTCGCCATCGGGGTTTGCTGATCAGCTGATGATGCCCTTAGCTTTGGCTTCCTTGAGCCAGCTCGGGAACTCTTCCATCAGTTTGTCGTAGAGCTTCTCCTCGGTGATCTCGTGCAGATCATCAAGGGCGAAGAAGCTGCAGTTGTCCACCAGGCGCCCCCCCATGTCATCAAGCTTTTCAAGGATGCCGTAGCTCCGGCCGCCCAGCCCCACGAAGTTCCAATGCAGCGGCAACTTGGCTGCATCGGTCATGAGCTTGGTGATCTTCCGGTTCTCGTGAACCCCACCATCGCTGATGAAGAGCACGTACACCGGGGAGCGATCGCCGGACTTGGTATAGAAGTCAATAACGGCCTCCATCACCTTGGGCTCATCGTTCACGCGCGCACCGAGATCCCAATCACGCCAACCGTAGTGATCCGTGTTGATGAAGTCGTGGAAATTGGTGAGCGTGATGTTGGATAGGCGCTGCGGCTTGGCCCCGAATGCCCAGCAGTCGATCGAAGCATCGTCATCGAAATGCACTGCCAGAGGCACCAGACGGTTGACGACCTCTTGCACTCGCCCCTTGGAATACTGGCCATTCATGGAGCCGGAGCCGTCCAGCACGAGCGCAACGCGGGCCTTCACATCGGTGAGCTTGGCTTTTTCCAGCGAGATGGTCGCCTTCTTTGCCAGGCTGATCAGTTGAGGTGCGGCCGCCTCAATTTTCTTTTCCAGAGAGATGGTCGCCTGAACCATTGCGGGTGCTGGGGCTGGCGCGGGGTCACTCACTTCACCGCCAAAGTGTTTGACGAGCGCAGCAAGGCCATCATTGAACCCCTGCAGATTCGACGCCAGGCGCCACTGCCCGTCCTTGCGATAGATGTCCGCCAGCATGATCGCCTTCTCGCCGGCGAACGTGCTGCCGCTGAAGGAGCACGTGGCGACAACCTGGCCAGCAGCATCCTTGATCGAGAAGGAGCTGGCTTGAATCTCGCGCATCGAACCGGGGCCATCGATAGCGGCGGTGAACACCAGGCGATCGATGGAGGAGGGGAGTGTGCCGAGCTGCAGCGCGAACTCACCCGGGGCGGTCTGCCGAACGCTGGAGCAGGGAGAAGTCGGCTGGTTGTAAAAGGTCATGTAGCGGTCGTCGCTCAGATGGCCGCGCGAGTCGAGGCCAAAGCACGAAACGTCGACAGAGTTGGGTGTCCCGATTTGGAGCTGAACCGAGACCGACAGGGCATGACCCTGGATGAGGTTCGACAACGGCATTCGTTGTCCTTGGCTGATCTGCTGCATCTAAGGCTTCCTTGATTAAACGAACGCGCACCAGGTGCTGGCCGAGATATTAGCGCGGCCGGCTGAATCTGGTGCTGCAAACTGAGATGGCAGTTCCATCCCTACCAAGACCCTAACCGCCGAGGCGGAAAAGCCAAGGGAGGCTGGCAACCCTGTCCCATACCCCCAGTGAATGACCTTCGGTAGCAACCCACACCGCCCCAGGAAATGCGGGGTGCGACTTGGCTTGAAGATCAGAACCCCACCGTTAGGCTCGGAGTACGTCGGGAGATCGCAGATTTTCTGGCGTCAAAATTGGTAGCAAGCTTTCGAGTAAGCAGGCAAAATGCCACTAGTAAGACAGTGGCCGCCTCCAGGATCGAAGGTGCTTGGGCCGCTGGTTCCGATTTCTGACAAGGACCCGTTGGATGCTTCTCGTCGCTCTCGTTGTTCTCAACGCGATCTGTCTGATCTGCGGCCTCATTTTCAACGCCGAACTCCTAAACCTTGCCGGCGCAGATGTCCCCCTCAAGCAGCTCCAATCCCTAGAGATTTACAGCCAGATTCTGGCCGCGGTCAGCGTGTGCCTGTTCGGTTGGCGAGTGTGCATTTGGGCGCACCGACGATGGGGTGGCGCGCAGTACATCGCATGGTCGGTCCTGGCCAGCACCTTGCTGGTGGGCCCACTCACCTGGGTAGTTCAGGGCGAAGCTCCCGACCTGATTGCTGAGAAGTTCCCGTCCACCCTGCGGGTGTACAGCCTGTACGCCTATGTGACGAAAAAGGGGCTGCTCTACGACTCCTTGCAGATCCCCGGCGTCCCCTACAGCACCTACAAAGACGCGGGTGAGGGCAAAGCGTTTTTGGCAAATATCGGCGTCCTCATGAGTCTGCAGGGCTCTTATGTAGAGCAGATAGATCAGAACTTCCAAGGCTTCGCGACCGTGGTGTTCCGCGGATACACACGCCGGAATGCAGACTCGCTGTACGAGCGCCTGCAGGAAGAGGTGGTCCCCGTCGCGGATGACGTGATCAGGGAATACGCCAAGCTCGAGGCGTTTCGCGCCACCCGCGTTCCTGGCTACGAGTGGAAGCCCATCGCATGGCCCAAACCGGGTGAAGCGCTGGGATACAAACCCACCGTCCGTGACCTTGCCCTATCGATCAAGCCCGGCCTCCGCTCCAGAGAAGAAATCGCCAACACCCTCGAAGTCCGCTACATGGCGAAGGAAGCGCTCGGCCCTCTCTACGTGAAGGGAATGGACGTGCTCGCCAGCCGAGCACAGTTCGACAAGTACCTTCCGGGCATCGCCGCAAACATGGCCTTCGACGTCGCGCACACGGATATCCAGGGAGCGCAGGGCGTCACTGTCCTCAAGCACATGTGGTTCGTGCCCTGGTCGCTGATCAGCGGGCTCTTCATGGGTGCGCTCAACATCGTTGGCTTGGTGCTTTCCGCAGCTGAGCGCCGCGGTCTGGTGCAAGGGCGCCGGCGCATGGTTCGAGCCATAGCAATCCTTCTCATCATCGCGGTCCCCCTGTTCTCGGGGAACGCAATCATCAAGTCGAACGGGTACCGGACGGCATTCAGAAGTATCGAGAAAGGCCCAACGATCATGGCCGGCATCTTCCATTGGGCGATGTCTGCCGAAGCCATTCTCTACAACCTGACCAAACCTCTGCTGAAGGCAGAGTAACTACCACCACACGGGAGTGATCCATCGTGCGTAAGAAGTTCGTCGCATCGATTCTGGCAGTTGCCATTGCAGCCTCTGCCTCGGGCTGTGCCGAAATGGGCATCAACAAGGAGCAGGCGGGCACCATCATCGGCGGCCTGGCTGGCGCGGCCATCGGCGCAACTATGGGCAAGGGCAATGGCAAGATCGCCGCGACGCTGATCGCTGCCGGCATTGGCGGTTACATCGGCAACCGCATCGGCAACATGCTGGATGAGAAGGATCAGCAAGCCCTCGCTCTGCGTACCCAGGAAGTATTGAGCCAGCCGGCCACCGTTTCTGCTCAGCCGGTCACCTGGACCTCCGATCACTCCGGCGCGACCGCGCAGATCACTCAAGGTCAGGAATTCACCAAGACCAAGACCGTTGAGGTGAAGCGCGCGCCGAAGATCCAAGCCGTGCCCAGCATGAAGCTGATCAACGAACAGTACGTCAGCACGGCAAGCCTAAACGTCCGCGCCGCACCGAACCAGAAAGCGGACAAGGTCGGCGGCCTGCCCACCAACACCGAGTTCACCGCCGTCGGCTCCACTGGCGACTGGATTCTGGTTGGCCGCAAGGGCGTGACCGTCGGTTACGTGCACAAGGACTACGTCCAGCCGAAGTCCCAGGTAGTGGCGAAGGCCAGTACCCCCGCTGTGAACCTGGACGAAATGAACGTCTCCGCCAGCAAGGAAACCAAGGCGTTCGACCTGGACTCCATCCAGTCCCTGCCGACCGAACAAGTCGCGGCCGAGACCTCCTGCCGCCCGGTGACCGTGAGCCTCAAGTCTGATAAAGGCCAGTCCGAACAGCAGAACACCTTCTGCAAACAAGCGAACGGCACCTGGGAACTGATCTAAGGACGACCATGAAAAAGCGCGCTCTCGCGCTGGCAGTGATCAGTGCTTGCGGCCTTGTGCCGCAAGCATTCGCCCACGAGCTGGCCTATTCGAAGAAAGACAACATCAAGGTTGAAGTCCCGGGCGACGCCAGCAACTGGTGTAAGCCCGATCTGGAAATGACCATCAGCCGGCCGGCCTGGGACAACCAAGCCATGTTGGCTGGCCTGGTCTCCAAGCTGCCGTTCGTCCTCGGCAAAGACTGCCCGACGGCAAAGGTGACCTGGAAAGCTGTTGATGCCAGCGGCAATCTGTACGCCAGCGGTTCGGGTACTGCTTCTAACCTGGGTCTGGTGACCCTCGCCGCGGCTCAGACAGCTCCAGCACCTGCCCCCGTCCAAGCGCCGACTCCAGCACCTGCCCCGGCGACTCCGGTGGCGACCCCAGCCCCGGCACCTGCCCCCGAAGCCCCCCCTGCTCCCTCCGTAGCAGCCGAGCCTGTACAGACGCCGGCAGAACCGGCTGCACAGCCTCCAGTTGCCACCGCGCCGGCGCAGCCTACACCTGCCCCTGCAACCCCGGCCGAAGCACCTGCTCCCAGCCAGCCTGCAGTAGCTGAAACCAAGGCCGAAACTCCGACCGCACCTGTGCCGGCACCAGCACCGGCAGCCCCCACCGCCGTAACTGCAGCTCCGACTACCGACTTTGGTCGCGGGCTCGTGGTTGGTCACCCCCAACTCGTCGAGGTCACTGACGACGCTGGCTGTAAATGGGTGATGAGCAAGACTGCCGTAGAGGGCGAAGTTGGCCTGGCGTTTGGCTCGTCCCCGTCAATGCCTTGCCCTGCCTCGGGATTCGCTGAAGGCTCCTTCGACAAGCTGACCTGGAAGATCCCGAATTCGTACAGAGGGGATAACTGGCAGCGGGTATACGTCCATCCTAGCGGCCTGATGTTCAACAAGGGCCTGGAAGCAGCAGTGAAAGGCAAAGCACTTTCGTTCCTGAGTGCGAACGCCGATCAGGCACTGTTTCTCGTGGGCGAGCTCCCTGCGCGGCAGATGAAGGTCTATCTGGCCTTCCAGCGGGGCAGTTACCGCGTACTCGGCCCGTTCAACGGCGAGCCTTACTACGTGGTGACGACCCCAGACGAGTCATTCGCCCTGGACGCCGTGGAGTACAAGAAGGCTGCAGTGGAGGTATTCCAACTCCTGAAGTCCACTTCGCCCTCGACGGTGGACGTGCAGAACTTCTACGTGGCGAAGAGCCTCAACGACCTTTACCCCGCTTCTGGCTGGGGTGAGGACAAAGGCAAGATCGTCCGCAATCGCCTTGGAGAGAACCGCGGTCAGTTCTACTTCGATGTCCAGGAAGGTTCCAACTGGGCCATGCAACGCGAGAAGCAGCGCCTGCGTGAAGAGCGTTTCCGGCAAGAACAGATGGCTGAGCTACACACCCGGGTGCTGGCGCGATACGAGCAGCTCAAGGCCGGCATGAAGGACTATGAAGGTCGTGAGACCGAAGCCCTTGCACAAATGGCCGGCATCCAGGTCCGCTTTGGCTCGCCGCTGGCGCTGCAGGACCCGAACTCCTCCAAGCGTGTGGACTTGATGATGGTCCACGTCACCGGCAAATCCGGCGACTTCTACGACATCGACTTCCCAGCCAAAGGCCGCCTGATGTCGAATCAGGAGTTCGAAAAGGAGTGGTACGTGGTGCCGGTGGCCAACGTCACGCCCTACCTGCCGCTCGATGACGGCCGCGCAATCCCGACCTTCCGCGGCAACCTGCCGTTTGCTCCCGAAGCATGCAAACAGGACCACTGCGCGGACAAAGTCTCCTTCGGTGCGGTTCTGGCCCGTGAATTCGGCCCCGACTCCGGCATTGATTTCAGCTGGACTCCCGAGGTCTCCCAGCAGTACGTCAACGCCTGGAAGAACGCTTCCGCCCAGATTCAATAAGGCATCACCATGACTAAATCGACGATGAACAAGAAGCACATCCTGATCGCTTCCATCGCTGCGGCGGTGGTGGTGGTTGGCGGCGTGACCGCAATGATCTCCAGCTCTGGCAAGAAGGCTGCGCTGAGCTATTACGACAGCTTCAAGGAGCGGTACTTCCTCCAGGACGTGCTCTCCGAGGGCGATGTCTCCTACTCGGTCTTCTCCGGCAACCTGACCGTCAAGAACCCCGAGATCCGCCTCGCTGCCGCCCAAACCAACGGTGCTGAGCAGTTCTTGCAAGGCCTGCGCGGCCTCTTTGATTCGGCAAGCGGCCGTTCAAGTGAGGAAGGTCTGCTTGGCTGGGCGAAGTATCAGGTGTCCTCCACCGCCGGCCGGAACGCCGGTGGCATCTACATGAAGGCTGACGCTCTGAAGATCAGCCACTCTGGCGACAGCAAGGACGGCGAAATTCACGTCCAATTGCTGGGAATGGAGATGGCCAACCCCTTCATCTCGCACAAAGGCGCCGAAGTGGTCTTGGTTGGTGACCTGGCCGCTGACAACGAATGGGCGGCAGCTGACAGTGCTACCAGCGAGGTCAAGCTGCCCTATTCCTGGGGCACCAACATGGCTGTCCGCAATCCAGTCACCGGGGCTTTCATCGTGGGGGCAACCGGGGAGTTCGGTACCAAGGTCGATCTCGACCTCACCATCAAGCGCACCGACGACGGTGAGGGCTCCATGAAGTTCGTGGTGACCCACCGGAACGACGGCAGCCAGGTAGGTCAGATCGTCCGCCAGGCGGACTTCGCTGCGCTCCCCGAGCTCGACGATGTACAGGATCTGCTGAAGAACGCCCTGAGCAGCTTCGTTGTGTCCGCGTATAGCAATTCCACTGGCCTCGCCGTCCTCGCCGACGCGACCAGCGGGTTTGCGCGGAAAGCCAAGGTGGAGAACTACTCAGTGACCTATAAGGGTTTCAGCCCGTTGAAAGACGCCTTCGGTGCATTCCAGGCCAAGGCCGCAAAAGCCAAGTTCGAGGCCTTCTGCCAAGAGGTTGGTTTGTCCACCTGGCAGAGCGACTTCGGTGCCAAGGCGAAGGGGCACAGCGATAGCGAATGCGCGATCGCTCAGAAGCTCGTCGACGACGGCAAGTTCGAAGAGGAGTACAAATTCAGCGAAGGGAAGACGCTATTTGCATCGATCTTCGTGAGTCGCTCGTACGAACTCGAAACGAACTGATCTTCGAGATCATGATGAGCCTCTTGAGAGGTTCAGCCCCAGGTACTGTTGTTCACGAGATGAGAAGGGCCCGCGAAAGCGGGCCTTTTTCTTGATCGGCGAAGACCGGCCTGGAGTTGGCGCAGCGTATCCGAGCCTCAGGTAACCCCAACGAGCGAACAATATAACGTGTGGTGCTGGAGGGCCTGCTCGGCCATCATTACAGCTCGAAACCGTTCCCCGAAGAGTCCCAAATGCTTGTTTATGCAAACTTCCTGACATTCCCGGCTACGCGCCCAGTAGACGAAATCATCGGGACTTTTGCGGTCTGGCTGACCCAGCGCGTCCACATGCCGATCCAACTCGATCGAATGATTGAGGGTATACGGAACCTGAAGTTTCGCGACAACAGCGTGCTATCGACGATTTCAACCGTCGTGCCAGGGTTGCCTGATAAATTTCCATTTTTGTTCAACGGCTCCTATTCCCACAACGATTCTCAGACCTCAGGCAGAAGATGGACCCTTGAATTTGGCGTCCGCCAGTTTCATGCGAACGCAGCCGTTGAGTGTTCGGTCCTGCTCAAGACGGATGAGCGCAGTACCCTAGTCAGGGCGCCTGTCGAATTCTCTCAGCCAAGATTCCTCAAGGACCTAATACGTCTCGATCCCTCCACATCAACACCAGGAATTCAGATCCGAACCCTTGTGCCGGAATCTTCGGACGAGTTCGTTGCCGAGGTCGAGCGTGAAGACAGACGAAATCCCCTAGTGCTATTGAGCTGTGACAGAGATGGCAATTACCTAACGCCCCTAGGAGAGTTGCAATCCCAGCTTGTGGGCTTATGCGACATCCATTTCATTCCACGAGAAGTGGATACCCGCCATCTCGACTCTCTGGTAGGTCGTGATCGATGTGCCTACGGCGGTGCCGTACGAATCTTCTGGACTCGTAGACCCTTTGATACCAGCAATAGCTGCTCCTCCTATCTCTTACTTCCCCCCGACCGTGAGTCCACACGGCCAGGGCGATACTCTCAAGCTGAAAATCCGATCCTCGCCGCGATTACTGACCAAACGAATGTGCCGTTAGCACTGCGTCATATCACCCGCGAAAAGGTCATTGAACAAGCTGTACGCTCGCGGCTCGAACGTGTGCAATCAACCTCGATGTCATTTGAGTCGACTGCTGTAGAAGGGGAGCTCCAGGTATACCAGGACCTCCTAGAATCGGTGGATGCAGAAATTCGAGCCAAAGATCTGGAAGCGGAACGACTGAAGGAAATCATCGCCAACCTTCAAGCCGAGAACGCGAAAATGAAGGCGATTGCCGCCGGCTACGAGAAGGGGCATAGCCAATCTGGAGGGGAGAGTGAGCCGAACGCCTTGGGACCGATGAGAGAGGCGACTCTTGCACTTCATCGAGGATCGATCTCTCTCCGACAAGCATTGGTACTTATTCAGCACCTCTATCCGGATCGGGTCACGATCTTACCCTCTGCATTCGACTCAGCCGCAGAGTCGGACAATGCAAGGTTCCAACACTGCGCGAAAGCCGCGGAATTACTCATCAGCCTGGCCACCACATACTGGGAAACCCTGGCCGGCGGCGGTGGGGATCAGCATGCCAAAGAATGCTTTGGAACCCAGGTCTACGGAGCCAGTGAGAAAGGTCTCAGCGCGCGCGGTAGAAGCGAGAGATCCTTCATGTATCGAGGGAAAATGCTTCAAATGGATAAGCACCTGAAGATCGGCTGGACGGACTCCCTGGTTACGACGTTGCGCATTCATTTCGAATGGGTGGCAGAGGAAAAGAGAGTCGTGATCGGCCATTGCGGCCGGCATCTTGCCCTCTGATCTATGGGTTGAGTCAGGCGAGACCGGAATCTTGTGAGCGCTTAGATACCCAGGCAGCTGGAGAAAATCAGCCGCAGGATGGTGGTGGCAATAGTCACCCTCGGTACACTGGCCCGAAACTACTGCTCGGGCCTACCCCATGTTCGATCTCGACCATCAACTTGCACAGGAAATTGCTGACCGGGCGATGAACGTCCTGAGATGCAACGTGAACGTGATGGACAGCCAAGGCCTGATCATCGGCACAGGGGAGGCTGAGCGGCTCTACACGCGCCATGAGGGCGCGCAGCTGGTGTTGGCCAATAGCCGGGCCGTTGAGATCGACAGTGCAGCTGCTAGCTCGCTCAGGGGCGTGCAGGAAGGGGTGAACCTACCTCTCTGCCTGGATGACCAGGTAATCGGCGTCATCGGCGTTTCTGGAGCGCCTGATGAGGTCAGGGTCCATGCAGAGCTGGTCAAGATGACCGCAGAGATGCTGGTCGCACAGCGGAGCGATCAGAAGCACCGGATCTGGATTCAGGAGATGAGGGAGGGTGTGCTTGCCAGCCTCCTTCTCGAAGGCCACCCATCCCAACGGGTATTGGCGGACGCGCAGCGGCTGGGTTTGAAACCGGACCTCGCCCGAACCGCCGTACTTTTCGAGTTGAGTGCGCCGGCAGAGCTTGAGCAGACGAAGCAATGGCTCAACAGGCAGGGGCAAGACACCTGGTGCATCAACCTGCACGAGACCAGCCTTGTGTGGTGCACTCCGCGCCCGGTTCAGCCCGCCCTATTGGAGCAGCTGGACACCGCCGGCAGAAGCACAGTGAGGATCATGGTTGGGAATCCCGCGATCGGGGCACAACACCTGCACAAGGAGGTGTTGCAGCTCGCCGATCTCGCTGCTTACGCCCAGGAGAAGCTGCCCGGCGATCGGTGGCTTCAGTTGACCGCTCACAGAATTCCGGTCGCGGCATGGAGATTCCGGTCCGAAGCCGGGTTCCGAGAGCTGGCCAAGCCGTACGAGGCTCTTCAGAACGATGACTCCAACAACCAGCTGAGCAAAACCCTGAAGGCGTGGTTCGACCGGGGCGGCGACATCCAGGCCAGTGCGGATGCTCTGAATATCCACCGGAACACGCTCCGATATCGGCTGCAGCGCATCTCGGAGATCACCGGCATCGATCTCGCCACCCCAAAGGGAATGGCAGAACTCTACCTCAGCATGACCTTGGCCAGGGGGTAGGGGTCTCCCGCATCTTTGTGCGAACGCACAAAAACACCTGTCAATTTTCGTACTTTCCACATACACGGCATCGACTGTCAGCGGAAGAATCTCCTCAACAAGAAAGGGCATGCAGCCCAAGGAGACCTGCATGAAAGTCGTGATCGCGCCAGATTCCTTCAAAGAGAGCCTGTCGGCTGAACTGGTTGCGGAAGCCATCGCCGCCGGCGTCCGCGACGCCATCCCTGATGCCGAGATCGTCTGCATACCAATGGCCGATGGCGGGGAGGGCACGGTTGACGCGGTACTTGCAGCTACTGGCGGCGAACGCCGGACCAACACGGTCCATGGTCCGCTCGGGGCCGAAGTCAGTGCTACCTGGGGCTGGCTGCAGGAAACCAGGACTGCAGTGATTGAGATGGCCGCGGCTAGCGGTATTCATCTGGTGCCCGCGGCACAGCGAGATGCAACTCGTGCCTCGACCTACGGCACCGGCCAACTGGTTCT
Source organism: Pseudomonas sp. NY15437 (assembly GCF_048068435.1). Lineage (NCBI taxonomy): Bacteria > Pseudomonadati > Pseudomonadota > Gammaproteobacteria > Pseudomonadales > Pseudomonadaceae > Pseudomonas > Pseudomonas sp. NY15437. The sequence continues at coordinate 183,061 of NZ_JBLUQC010000007.1, read as the reverse complement.
GCAGGCCCTGGACGCGGGGGCGCAGCGAATCATCATGGGCTTCGGCGGCAGTGCAACCAACGATGGCGGTACCGGAATGCTGCGAGCGCTTGGTGCCAGATTCCTGAGCGCCTCCGGAGAGGCGATCGAGGAGGGCGGCCTGGCGCTGCAATCGTTGGGGCAGATCGATCTGAGCTTGATGGACAAAAGGCTACAAAAAACCCGCTTTGATGTTGCCTGCGACGTCGACAACCCCCTGACAGGCCCCAAGGGTGCGTCCCACGTATTCGGCCCTCAGAAAGGTGCTTCTCCTGAACAGGTCCTGCAGCTGGACAAGGCATTGGGCGCCTATGCCGACGTGGCTGCTGAATTACTCGGGAAGGACGTACGTGATTTTCCGGGCGCAGGCGCAGCAGGAGGCATCGGGTTTGCAGCGCGTGCATTCCTGAACGCGGAGTTCCGCCCAGGCGTGCAGCTGGTCGCTGACCTTTCGGGGTTGAGCAAGGCCGTTCAAGGAGCAGACCTGGTGATCACGGGGGAGGGCAAACTGGACGAGCAGACGCTGCACGGGAAAACGCCGGCCGGTGTTGCCGCCGTGGCATCGGCCGCCGGCGTGCCCACTGTGGCGATCGCCGGGACTCTCGGGAAGGGTTACCAGCGGTTACGAGAGGTTGGTATCGCCGCAGCCTTCTCCATCACGTCTGGCCCCATGACGCTTGAATCCGCATGTTCGGGGGCGGCAGAGCTCCTCAGAGAGCGTGCATCCGATGTTATGCAAGTCTGGGGGATCGCTGCGCGGGGATGATCCCGCGCCTCACCAAAGAGCCGGTAGGCCCCATGCCGGCGCTGTCACTCAGGCTGGGTTGCTGCCCGAAGGATATCGAGGAAAACCTCATGTCCGTTGCGTCCCTGGCGCTTACGGGCGGTCCTGTACCACCAGGCAGAGGCCGGGTGAGGAGTGTGGTCAACGACCCGGCCAGCAGCCCTGAGTGACTCGATCAGCTCCTGGGACACGGCTGCATTCCAGGCAAGTTTTGAGCAGAACACAATGGCGTGGGGCTGGAGGACCTGTGCAACTTCCTCCAGCACCTTCGCGCTCACCTTCCGGTCCAGGTCAGAAACGCGGATCGAGTCGCCGGTGACCTCTGCGGGCCTCTGGAAGTAGTTCATGTAGGCCAAGCTGGCGAAGGGAGCAGCGCCGTTCGAGAACCCAGCTTCGGCGAGGGAAACCGAGAGGCGGCGGAAGATGGTCTTGGATTTGCCCTGCCAGTTCGTCTCCAGGCCTTTCGCAACGACCCCACGGGTCCACATCCACGCGACAGAATTATCTGCCGGCAGGTCAACCCCCGCGTACCAGGCCTCTGGGTCATGGTGATAGGTCACTTCCTCCGGGAGGTAATGGCTCTCCCCAAGGATCAGCAGTTTCAGTGGGGACGCGCTGTACCCGCCTCCAACCCACGGCAACAGGTTCGGGTAGCAGCTGTAGTGCTCCACTTGTAGAAGCAGGTCATCGAAATGGGAGTCGTGCATCAGGCCCAGCAATCCTACGTCAGCATTGAGAAGTTAGGTTTCATCGAGGTGTAACTGCTCAGCGAGAAGGGCTTGCGCCTCTCGGAGGAGGGAGACTCTCGACTCCCACTCCACCTGCTCGATCATCTGACGACGTTCGTAGTGCAGATCCAGCTGCGCTTTCAAATTGAGCTGTAATTGCTTCCGCTGCTCTGGTGTCAAGGTCAACACCTCTGTGAGGAAGCTCCACCCAAAATCAGGGGAAATACCGGACTTGGTGTAAAAAAGCTCAACCAGGTACCGGATCTCCCCAAAGCCGCCCAAACGGAGGCTGAGGTCAAACTCTGTGAGGAAGAGGTCTTCGTCGAATTCACATTTCTCAGTGATGCCGAGTCTGTAAGTGCGGTACCGGTCATCTCTGGCTGCTCCGTGATACCTGTGCCAGGACATGTTGGGTACCTGGAAAGATATCGGCTCGGATGAAGACCCTGACGCAGAGGGCGGCTTTGTCCCGCGGACAAGATGCTGAACGCCTGCCTCCAATTCATCCGCTGTGAAGGCTGCGTCAGGAATGTCGTGGTCATCAAAATCCGTCATGAGCAGTCCGAGAGTCGGAAAAAGACAGCCGAGCTTATCGAAGCTGAGCCGATGTTCTAGGGGGCCACAGATCCGTCCCGACGATGGCAATTCAACCCCAATGTGCCATCCGAATGATAACCTTGGCGGCTCCGAACATTCATCATCAAGGAACGATCAATGAAGAAGCTGATTCTAGCCATGGCACTGTCTACCCTCGGATCGAGCATGGCTTTTGCCGCGAGCAATATCGGTCAGTGCGTGTACCCCAAGAACACCGTCGGCCCTGACGGCAACCTGCAGTTCAAGCAGCAGATCGTCATCCTCAGCCAGCCAGATGGCGAAGGCACCAAGTCCGTCCTGAAGACCTTCAGTTCATTCACGGTTGGGGCAGAGGCGAACGGGTACATCCAGCTGGTTACGACGCCTGATTACGATTCGTCTGAACCTGATCAGGGGGCAGGCAAGATCTTCGGATGGGCGAAGCTCAAAGACTTCGACTCTGTCCCACCGCGGAACTGCAATTAAACTGCTAACGCCAGCGATGTGGCCAGGAAGCCTTGGTAGTCCGCGGGCTTCCTCGGATTAGCTCACGAACTCAACCGCAGCGTCATACAGCTGTTTCGCGTCGCGCACCGCCTCGCGGCAGGCGGCATCCATCGCCGCGTGACAGCCCGGATCAATCTCTCCACGGGCAACTCGCGTCTCCACAATCTCGGCGGCGATTTGGATGATACGGTTTTTGCGATGGTCCAGTACCGGTGCTGCGGTGCTCATAGGTGTGTCCTGAAGGGGGGAGGGTTCAACCATAGAGCCTGGATGCGCGTGCCAGAACCTACGCGGCAGCCGCCGGAGCAGCAATGGATTGGTCAATGACCCGTTGGGTAAGGTAGGTCCAGCCGAGTGGGTCCTGGAACGTCGCGAAGTAGCCAGCCAGTCTCCCCTCATGATCCCGGCACACCCTGACAAGGTCCCCGGCGTCATTCTCTACCCCATCAAAGGTACGCCCGGGCAGGGACTCGCTGAACTCTCGCATCCAAGCCAGGCCCGAAGACAGAGCGTCGTCCGGCGATTGGTGAAGCTGCAGGTCCATCCCGTGGTCCATGTCACCGAAAATCTGCACGCAGTGAAGATCGGCCCTCTCAGAGTGTTCACCAACCTGGATGACGTAGGCCACCAGATCCTCACCACGCCAGGCGGACATCATACTTCCAAGCCGCGGGAAGGAGTGGCTGTGTACGTGGGTGGTGCCATGTGCTCGGCCAACTTCGCTCAGCCAATCCAAGCCCGCGGCGCTGAGATGGCCGACGTCGTGCCCCTGCAGGTGGAACACAGCTTGGTGTTGCTTCATGGTCTGTTCTCCGTCGACTTCGAGCCTGCTCTGGATCTCCACGAGATTCAGGAGGCTCATGATTGAAGTCGGGGATGATAACGGGCCGGCGCGCGTCACCCAGCCGAAACACTTGGTCTGGATTCCCGAGCCCGAATAGACGCCATTTCGCCGAATCGACCGTTACACTTCAGCCACGAGATTCAGGTTCCAAAGGCATTCGAATCTTCCCTGAGCAGGCGCAGGACGCCTCTGTATCAACCCAAGGAAAAGGCAAGACATGACCCAACAGCTCAAGCCAGGCGAGAACACAGCACTCACTCACACCCAGGGGAAGGTAGAAGTCACCCACAAGGACGGGGATGGCCTCGATGTAAACCTCACCGCCTTCCTTGTGACTGACGCGGGAAAGGTCCAGAACGACGAAGGGATGGTCTTTTTCAATGCCCCGGTGCATCCATCTTCTGCAGCATCGTTCATCGAACCTGCAAGGGATTCTGGCCAGGTAAAGCATGCGATCAGCTTCGACCTGAACCGCCTGCCGGCCGGAGTCACGAAGATCGCCATCTCCCTGACCCAAGACGGGCCCGTCGGCGGCTTCGCAGCCGTCCGTGATCTGCGAGCGCGCGTGATCGCTGGCGACCAGGTGCTGGAGCTTGTACCTGGCGCATTCGACCAGGAAACGGGGATCATCGTGCTCGAGCTCTATGTGCGGGGCGGACAGGCGAAGGCGCGCTCGGTTTGGCAGGGCTTCGCATCCGGCCTGGCCGGACTGTGTGGCATGTACGGAGTCGAAGTAGATGATGCGCCTCCTGCTCCGGCCGCGGCCCAGCCGCCTGCCTCCCCCGTCAAACTGACGAAGACCGTCATCACCCTTGAGAAGCCTGGCACCACGCACAAGGTATCTCTGGAGAAAGGCCCGTCAGCGCCGAAGGTGATCAAGGTCTCTGCGACCTGGGTCGACAATGGCGACGGCTGTGATAACGACGACCTGGATCTCCGCATCGGCATCCTCCGGCCGGACGGACGCATGTCCATCATCCAGGCTCCCGACAAGAGCGGGGCCTTCACTGCTGATCCCTATGTGCTGCACACCGGCGATGTGGTGAGCGCGAGCGCCACAGCTCCTGGTACCGAAACGGTGGAGATCAACCCCGCGATCTCCAGACTCCTGGGCGGCCGGGTTGCGCTTGTGTGCAGCGTTTATTCCGCAGTCGACAATGGCGATGTAGAGATCTCCTCCCTGAAGCCAAAGATGAGGATGGAGTACGGTGATCAGGTTGTGGAGTGCGCTTTTGAGTTCAAAAAAGGCGGGTTCTTCAACAGTTCGGTCTACACCTACGTCCTTGGAACGGTGGTTGTGGATGGAGACGAGATCACTATCAGTCCGAGCGGTACAACGTCGCGCTCCGGCAGTGAGGCCACCCCATGGCTCACTTGGAAGGGAGACAAGTTGGAGCTGACGATGGATGGTCCCTACGTGTTCAAGGGGCACCCGCCAGAGCGGATGGGCAACAAGCAGTACGTTTGAGGCCGGAATACCCTGAGCGCTCCGTTTACCCGGAGTTCTCAGGGGCGACCCAGCACATCTCCCTGTCCGTGAATCCGCAAGGGGTACAAAAACATGGCCAAGCACAGCCCCTCGATTGCGAGGAACCAGATCCGTCGCTCGCTGATGGCCATCATCGATCCACACCCCACAGCCGATGAGCTTGCGAGACTTTGGGAGCACTTCGGCAACCGCTGCGCCTACTGCGATGTTGAGGTGAGCAAGGAAGCCCGTGATGGGCAGGCCGACCACATCATCTCAGCTGCACTGGGAGGCAAAAACGGCGTGCACAACCACGTCCTGGCGTGTGGCCGGTGCAACGGAGACGAGAAGCGTGAGTTGGACTGGCTGACGTTCTTGGAGCAGAAGATCCCGGATCAAGCCGTCCGCGATCAGCGCCGGCAGAAGATCATTGCCTGGATAGGCGATGGCACCGACCAAAGCAAGCTGAGTGAGGATCAGGAGCAGGTTGACCAGATCATCCAGCAGGCGCTGCAGGCCTTCGACGTGGCGGTATCCGCGATGCGGGAGTTACGCGATCAGAGGAAGGCCGACTCTGCATCACCAGAGAGCAACGCCGGTGACGAACAGCCAGGCGCCGAGTGGGATGCCAAATACGAGACCGGCACCTAGGCAACAGAACAGGACGATCAACGTCTCCGAGTTCAAGCCTGGGACAGCTCCCCAGAAACTAGCCGGCCGTTTGGCCGGAACGTGCCGTATTGGAACCACCTTCGAATCCCGTCCAGCTGTGGGCTTCACGGCTGGCGAGCGTGCTGGCTTGGCGTTGGCTGACGCAGCTTGCTCGGCAAGGGTCCGGTTGTCGTCGAGTTGTGGCTGGCGGTACTTGGGCACCGCAGAGGATTTCTTCATCGTCAGGCACGTGAATCACGGGTCAGAGAAGGCTAACACCTTGATTTCACGGACAACTTCGAAAAGAGGGCCGGGGAATACCGGCCCTTATCATCTGCAGGAAGCAGAGAGGCGATTGATCGCTCGGGATCGGGCATTAACCTTGGCGCTGTCCGCCACCATTGGGGGCTGCAGCCAAGAACCTACTCGCGAGCCGGCTAAAGGGGAGTGACTGTATCCAAACAGTCCCCGGCCCACGAAGAGTTCCGAGGAACATGCCCTCGCCGCCAAAAAGCATGCTTTTGATCCCACCTGCAGGCCGAATGTCAAAGTCGACGCCGGCAGTCATAGCCGCAAGACAGCCCGTGTCGATATCCAGCTGCTCCCCTGGAGCGAGCTCGATCTTGCGTAAGGTTCCGCCCATGTGGACGAACACCACACCATCCCCCTCCAACTTCTGCAGGCAAAACCCTTCGCCGCCGAACAAGCCTGTGAGGATCTTCTTCTGGAAGTGCAAGCCGATAGAGACGCCCTTGGAGCCGGCCAGGAAGCTGTCCTTCTGGCAGATCAGGCGTCCTCCGAAGGCTTTAAGATCCAGGGCTAGGATTGTGCCGGGGAAGGGCGCAGCGAAAGCTACAACACCCTTGCCGGGCCGCTTCTGAGTGAAGACTGTGGTGAACATTCCCTCCCCAGTGATGAGCCTCTTCCCGGCGCTGAACAGCTTGCCCACAAATCCGCTGTCCGAATCGCTGCCATCCCCAAAGATCGTTGTCATCTCGACGCTGGAAGACTTGAACATCAAGGCCCCGGCTTCCGCGACCGCGCTCTCGCCCTCGTCCAATTCCACCTCAACGAATTGCAGGTCACTTCCGTGCACCTTGTAGTCGATCCCCTCAGTACGCTGATTCGATCCATAGCCCTGGGACGAGCCACCGCCAGGTGAATCCTGAACCATGCTGCTCGATGCGGTAGAGGCATACGGCGCAGGCGAAGGTGTTGGTACAGGAGGAGAGGAGGGTGGGGCGACCACAGCTCCGGCCGGCAGTGCCGCCGGCTTCGCCGAGATCATGTCAGCTGCGGGGGCGGGGAGCGGAGTGCCGTCACGCTTCGCCGGGCGGATTTCAGGTACCAGGTGGACCAATTCCCAGTCGGACATACCGGACCGCCAGCACCAGGAACCTGGTGATTCCCTGGCAATCAACTTCGCCTTTTCGGTATCCATCGGGCCATCGAGTTTGCCGTTCACAGATAAGGTCCAGATCGACAACAGAGTTCTCTCCGAGATGTAGGGATGTATGAAGCGTACCAACAATGTGGGGTGGAAGCGGGGATAGAGCTACTGCTTATCGCCAGAGCGAGAGGATGCGGCCCGGGCGGCCACATCAGTCGCCCAGTCGTGTAGTTGGCCGGGGACATAGAGCTGGTGCCGGGCGCGGGTGCCACCCGTATAGATCGCAGCGAATGCGCGAGCGGCGTCGTGGCGAGAGGAGCCCATTGAGGCCAGAAGCTCTGGAGTGAGCATGACTGAATCGACCTCAATGTTCTTTGCGGCAACCACCGTTCCGAGTTTGTACGGGGCCTTCCCTGAATGGTCCAGGTTGATGAGCGCACGCTCGAAGTCGCTGATGCTGTAACCCTGCTCGAGCAGGCGATCGATGCGATGGAATGAAGCCTCCTTACCGGCCACCTCCTTTCGGAGAGCCGCCCAGGATGTGAACTTGAAGATCGCGCCATGCGTGGGCCGCATGCCGTCTCGATACAGGCGAATGCAGTCCTCGACGAAGCCCCTGAACCCTTGGGCACAACCGGGAAGGAGGCTGAACCTGGCCCTGGCATTGGCCAGGCGCTGGAACCACTCGAATAGCCCCCATTCAGACCACACCAGGATCGTCGTTGGGTCTTCAGGGATTGAGAGGCGATCAGTGGGATAGTAGATCACCCGCGTGTCCTGCTGGCGATTACCCTCCAATGGATGCACGTGAACCACTGGGTTGTTCTCGATCAGCGCGTTGACAGCGCCCTCCATCTCGCGGCCCGATCGCAGGGAGTGGTAGATCTCCCGCCGGCGGACATGTGGAGCGCGTTCCGCGACCGCACCATCGAGCCGCTGGCATGAGTCGCCAAGGGTGATCACTGGAAGAGGGCAGCGGTCCAGGAACTGGGCCATAGGCAGCGGTAGGTCATGTGCCTCATCCACAATCACGTGGGTGTAGCCTGGCTCTATGCAGGCTGTGGGGGAGAGTGACAGTTCCTTGATCCGGTGGTAGCCCCTGATCGGTAGTTCAAGGCCAGAAGTCAATGGCCGGACTGTCTCATCCCAAAGACGCTGGGCGCACTCGACCAACACAGCCTTTTCCGCGGGGGAGATCCGATTTGAATAGACCGGAATATGGTGAGCACCGATCGTTGTGTCTCGGCCAGTGCAGAATTTGAAGACCGATCTGTAGGAGACATTGGCAACCTGGCTTGCTGTGAGGTTACCGACCGGATGGAAGGCCAGATGCCGGGCCACAAGGGCCATATCCGCCTGAGTCCGCCGCGCTGATAGGTCAGACGCCCCAGGGCCTTGTCGGCCTGGATCGAGCCTCAGCGATCGCACCGCAAGCTCAGCGAAGGTCATTCCAGAGACACGGCCAGCACCAATCCGAGCCTGTAAAGCATCGAGCTGGGCCTTTGTCATGGCAAGGATCAACGGTCGGTACCCAGCCAGGCTGTCTACCAGTCGCTCGATCAGGAAGGTCTTGCCGGTGCCAGCCAGCGCCTGTAGGTGAAAGTCCTCATCGAGTTCGGCTTTGAAAACCCGGAATGCGCGAGCCTGCTGGGGGGCCAAGTTGAAGATCTGGCCAGCTGCATCTTGGAATTGTTCGGTGAAGGGACTGATTTCATCGAGATGCCGACGGGAGAAGCCGAAGTCCCACTTACCCTCTGGATCGAGATACTCGCCGGCGTCGACCTCCCCCTGCTCCAGGAGGCGTATACCGAGGCGCAGGAGGAGGGTAAGGCCGTGCTCAATCTGCGCGGCGTCTAGCTTGGCAGCAACTAGGCCGGCAAAGGCCGTTTTTCCCTTGGCTCGAACCAACTCCATCCCGGCCTCAACCAAGCCCGCCAGCATCCGCTCAAGGCGGGTGCATGGGTAGGCCTGTCCGGAAGCGTTTGCAGCAGCCTGGATGACGAGCGAAGCCGCGATAGAGGGAATAGACCAGCTTGAGAGCAGGGCCTCCCAATCTGCGCCGGGGCGAGAAAGCGCCTCTGCCTGCAGACGGGAGATAGGCAGAAAGAGAAGTGTAGGGGGCATCCTGGGTACCTCGGCACTTAAACCCCAGTGCAATGGTCACCCGGGAAAGACGTGGACTGGTGGAGAGTGTAACGGGACACACCAAAGGAACCACCGAATCTGACTCTCTCGTGAGCAGGAGTGTGGTCCGAGCGCATTCATTTTCCCATTTCAATTCCCTATTTCGAGGCTCACCCCAAACAGATACTGGCCCCGCACAGAGCGAATGGCGCTCTGCCCAGTGGAGAAGGCCAATGAGCCAGAAAAGCGATCAAGACAACCGCTCCAACCAGCTGAACGAGAACAATGACGCCTATTGGCAGTCCCGTGGCTACGACGAGCGCCCGGATGATTGGGAGGAGAGGGCGAAAGACGACGAGGACTGAAACCCCGCTGAAGTCGGCGGGAGCCGAAGGGCTCTCGCCGATCTATTCGACCGGAAATCCAAGAGCGGTCCTGGCAAGCCGATACTCAGACTCATAGCAAGCCAAGGCCGAGCCGATCAATTCCGGGGCTACGCCTAGGTCATCGAGGTACTTCACGAGTCGGGAAAGGGCCTCTGCAGCGCGGAGGAGGTTGGCATTCAGCATGTGGTCAGCATCACCAACTTCAACATCCAAGCCTTGCAATCGCACGTGCTCAATCGCGCAGACGCGGGCCAAATCAAAGAGCATTTCGTAACTCGGACGGCTCGGTCGCAGCTGAACCCAGTTCCGTAAAAGTCGGGTCTTAGAAGCAACATCCGGTCCTGAATCACCTTTACCCCACAGCCGCCCAAGGAAGGTCACTGCAGTCTGCTTTTGCTGCCAGCCTGCCGCAGTTGCAAACGCCTCGAGGGCAGTACCAATAGGTGAATCCCAGCCATCAGAAGGGCTGAATCTGGGGATCAGTTTGAGACCGATCATCCTGTCCTGCTGTTCGCCGGCGCAAACGATCTCCCAGTTCGATGCCTGCCATTCAGCCATCATCCAGGCGCCGATCCGTAGCAAGGTTGCCATGCAATCCAGAGAGAGGAGGTGCTGGTACTGGACTGGAGCCTGACCATCCGGTGCGTCCCCCCAGCTGGCAATCAATTCTGGGTACAGCGATTGTGCGAGAGGGCACCCCAGCCTCTGAGTGATTTCAGCGGAGATGTACGCTTGGAGCCGCTCTGGGATACCGGCGAGTGGATGCATCTCCGCAGTGAGCAGTGAGGCGATGCGCTTGCAGGTGGATATCCAGAAATCCTTTGCGACCGGCTGTTCAAACAGACCGGAATCAACGGCACCAATCCATCCGGTGATGGCACTTAATCCATATCCCTGGTTGGCTGTATCTACGAGAAACGCCGCTGCCTTTTGGCTGATAGGAAGGTGGCGGATGAGTTTGGCTTCGGTTCCCTTCGACATTTTGGCCTGGGGGTCCTCGAAGATCTTCTCCATCGTCTTGATGTCTGGGAGGCCAGGGCGGTTCCGCTTGCTCTCTGCCCAAAGAACGCGGTGCGAGATGTTGAGCAGGGTCATCACCTTCTCGAATGGAGGGATGAGCACGGTCCCTTTGAGCAGAAGGACTTCTTTGTCTGCGACTGAGTCCAGTAGCGACTTCACTGTCGCGATGGCTTCCGGATTGCTTGGTTGACCTTCCATAGAAACTCCGGCAGATCACCAGTTTCGGGGCGAAGCCTGGGATCAGGGGACTTGCACTAAAAGTCCATTTCGGTCTGAGTGAACTGGTTCAGATTAAGAAAGAGTCTAGCCAATAAGAGCGGCTGTGTTAAGTTGAGGTGAAAGGCGGAACCACTCCTGAACTTAAGGGACTGCAACAAAGGCAGTGCGTATCCGCCTTATAACTCCATAGCACCCAAGCCAGCGCCCTCAAAACCTGGTTAAAGTTTCCACCTTTTAAAGACGGAATTCCATTTTTTAAGGGAGAGAATCCGGCTATTTACCCCCTCGTCCCGAGCCCCCCTTATCACCGATTATAAAAGTAATCGGAGATTTGGCTATAGGAATCGCATTATTCATGCATTTCAGGAATAGCAAGCGAATCGCCCCTCCTCCTTCAGATTGTCAAGACCTGGCCAGTCCCCCTTTGGTCTTTATATCGTTGTGTACTCATAGAGGTACAAGGGGATCGTTGCCCGCGATTCAGTGGCCTCGATTGCGAGGTGGGACCAGGGCATCATTACCAGACTTCGCTTTCCCACTACGTATCCCAACTGGCAAACTGATAGCAAATCTGCTGATCTAGGCTAGAGCTTTGGTCGAAACTCTGACTCATAGGAAGGAATCAATATGTTGGGTTTGGGAAATCGTAGGAAATATAACGGATCGGTTGATACAAAACTGAACCGCGAATATCAGATTTCGACTAGGGGCAATCCTTCATTTCTGAATTTAAGCCAGTATACAGATGTCCTCAATAAGGCATTCAACCTAGGTATTTCAGAAGACGAAGCTGCACTTTACTTGGCGATCCTGTATTACAGCTATCAATTAGAGAAAAGTAACCACACAGAGGCTGACAGAATATTACATCTCATAAATAGTATTGGTGAGTACAACTTAAAGATTGGGGCTATCAGCCGCGAGCGCTGGGACGACTTCTACTCGTATGTTGATAAGGCGCAAGTGAGTTTCATGATGCAGAAATCCTCCCTGGGCGGGTTGCAGCAGGATGATGATCTTGAAACTCCTGAGTCCCAGCTAGTGGCTGCTCTTGCTGAAATTAAGGCGGATTTTGGCTTTGATATGCAGAGCTTCGCTGAACAGAAGGATTTTAAAGAGTTGTACTTAAAATCAATTCAGGGCGCTCGTATATCCGGACTGGCACACTACTCTTTCATTGGAAAGCTAGTTGCATTTTCTGTGCTCGCTGATGGTGCCAAGCGCCGAATGGATGGTCTCCCCGTCGCCAAGGGAGACCTTGCATGGACAGTAGGTTTGATTGAAAGGTCTGAGTCCTTTGCCCCTAAGGACTCCTATGATGGAAAAGCTGTGACTGCTCTCTTCCCTACCATCAATGACGACTTAGACACCCTACTCTCGTATTTTGGACTCAAATAAACGAATCTATTATCCCGAATTTGTATGAAGGCCAAAACGGAAAATTTACTTGCGAACCTTCGCAAGGCAAAGGTTCCTTGTGTCCTCATCTCTTATCTGAAAACACGTAGAAGTGTTGCCCTGGATTTCTGCAAGGCAAAGTCTTTTCTGATCTTCGTTTCGGATTTGGTAACAAATGGTAGACCTGTGACCTGTGGTCGCCAAGCAATAACTCTGAGCGTCCTTGTCTTTAATTCGATAACAGTCTGCAGATGATGCAAACACGACCCCAGGCAACATCATGAGCAGGATGACCTTCTTCCACATGTGCGAACTCCATTTTTTGTACTGTTGCTTATGATCCTAATCTCAAACGTCAGCATGCCTATCTCTGAGACTTTGACTATGACGGCCGGCTTGTTCACAGGCAAGCACCTGGAAGGATTGCATTGGTTGCAGACAGGAATGCTATGTATGTTTCCACCGCGGGACCTCCTCCGTATGAAGGGTACAGGAACTAGCAGCGCTCAGAGGAAACCGGCTTTGGGTGCCCTCTCCTCCTCTCCCCTCCCCCTACCCAGAAATGACAAGGGCGCCATTCGGCGCCCTTGTCATTTCTTCTCTACGGTCAGAAATCGTATCTGACTCGACCAGTCAAGGTGTTGCCGTCGAAGTCGGTCTTGGTCTGGTAACCGTATGTGGCACCTACGGTGACCGCCCCCACCCTGTAGGTCGCACCGACGGTGGCTTCGTAGCTGTCACGCACAGGCGAGGCGCCGGTGGTCACGAACGGGTTGCCTCCCTGGACGTAGCTCGAGGTCGAGGACACTTTGTCGCCGATCACATCGTGCCAGGCCATCAGAGTGGCTTCAGGTTCCAGATTGCCCATGCCTACTGGGAAATCGCCCGATACGCGGACACCTGCACCGAACTCGCCCACTTCAAAGCGCTGGGCACCGATGCTCAAAGCGGCGCTGGAGCCATGCTCCTGGTAGCTGTCGATCTTCACGTTGGTGTAGCGGGCGCCGACGCGAGGCTCGACCACCAGGTTGTCGAAGCGGAAGTCATAGCCGCCCAGCAGGCTCGCGCTCAGCACGTCGCTGTCGTAACTGCCTTTGGCCTGGGTACCGACGATGTAGCGCTTGCTGTCGTTTTCGTTCTTGCCGGCGGACAGGCTCGCATCGGCGAACCAGTTGCCCAGTTCGTAGCTGCCGTACAAGGTGAGCGCGCTGCCTTGAACCTCGGTCTTGTCGCCCGAGTCGGAGGTGACGTTCGAGTTCAAGTAACTGTACGCGACGCCGACCGTAGTCTGGTCGTTGATTTTGCCGTCCACGCCTACGGCGATACCGGCGCTGTTCGACTCATAGCCGTCAACACCGCTACGGCGGTCCTGGTCGCCATGGTTCGACAGAGCTTGCGCCCACACGCCGGCTTCCTTGAAGGTATCGCCGGAGGACATACCGCTGCGCAGGCCGCTCACGCGGTTGCTGATAGCGTTGGTCACAGTGTTCTGGCCGGCCACAGCAGCACGACTGCCGCCGCCGTTGACTTCTGGGGTCAGCTGCTGGGCGATGCGGGCAACTTCTTCACGGGTGGAGGCGTTTGCCAGGGCCTGGTAGACAGGGTCTGAGGTATCCAGCTGGCCCAGGACCGAGTTCTTCATCGCCAGCAGGGCGCCGGTGGCTCCGTTATGTGACTGGCCGCCTGCAGAGCTACTACCAGCTTCGCCGCCGGTGTTGCCCGCGGTATTTCCACCAGCCTCGTTGCCGGTGTTGCCTGAGGTACTTCCGCCAGCCTCGTTGCCGGTGTTGCCTGAGGTACTTCCGCCAGCCTCGCTGCCGGTGTTGCCCGCGGAATTTCCACCAGTCTCGTTGCCGGCGTTGCCTGCGGTATTTCCACCAGCCTCGCCGCCGGTGTTGCCATTACCGGTTTCACCGCCCGGCTCTTCAGGGTTCTCGATGTTGCCGATGTCGTCGTCGGATTTAGCGGCCACTACGGCTTTAACGGTGTTGCCGTTGACGACGTATGACTTCACGTCGAGCAGATAGGAGTTGCTCGCTACCTTCATGCCTTCATCAGTCAGGGCACCAGCCTTCAGCAAGGTGTACTCGACGCCTGCGTTGGTCGGGTTGAAGGCGTTCGCTTTCGAGGAGACGGTAACAGAGGAGTTAGCAGCGAATACCGCAGTGCCACCGACTTCCAGGTAGGGGTTGGTGGCAACGGTCTCGTCGCTCAGTTGCATGTCAACCTTCGCGCCGCTCGAAACATTCAGGTCACCAGTGAGCTTCGTGCCGGCGGCGGTGAGGTAGGCGGTGGAGTTATTCGCCAGGTTCATGCTCGCGGCATCGATCTTCGAGCTGGTGAAGCGGCCGATTGTGGAGATGTTGATTTGATCGAGGCCGACGAGGTCGCCAGTGATATTGCCGCCAGCCATGTTCAAGATGGTGTGGCCGTTGCCTTCGATCGCAGCGGTCTTGCCGGTAATGGCGCCCAGGCTGCTGCTCTTGATGACTACGACACTATCGGCGTCATCGACCTTGATGCCGACGCCAGCAGAGCTGATTGTCCTGGTGTTGTTCAGAGTGAGGTCGACAGCATTGCCGTTTGCATCAAGGCCTTTGACATTACGGAGATACACACCGACAACGGAGGGGTCAGCGCTGACGCGATCGGCAGCGTTCACGTTGATGTTGCCGGCGTTGGTGATTTCCCCCACTTGAGAGTCTGCAACCACAACCCCGATGGCGCCGTCGCCGGTCGCGCCTATCAGGCTGCTGTTCTTGATGCTGCCGTTGATCTTGGCGCTCCGGACATTCAGACCAATCGAATCGGTGCCGCCAACAGAGATGGAGCCCGAGTTGATGATGCCGCCTTTGATCAGGTTTTCCTGGGTGCCTGAGAAGTCCACACCGATGGAGCCACCGCCGTTGGCGTAGATCTGCCCGCTGTTTTCCAGATTTCCACCGATGCCTGAGTCGCGAAGATTCAGAGCGGCAGCCTTGTTGCCGTTGTTATCGAACTGACGGCCAAGGGTGTTGATGGTACCGGTGTTCTTCACGTCGCCACCCACCAGGGTGTTGATCAGCGTCAGGCCACTAGAGAGCGCACCGTTGGTCTTCAGCGTGCCGGCGTTCACTACGGAGCCGGTGATAGAGCTGTCGACAAGAGCCAGCGGGCGGGCGCCGTCGGTGTAGACCTGGATGGTGGCGTTATTGGTAACGCTGTCTGCGAAGAGGCTGTGGCCCAGGATGAAGTCCGGTTCGGCTTGCAAAGAGGTGAAACCGCCGGTGAAGTTCAGACTGCTTTGAACACCGGTGAAGTCCGATGGGCCAGCATTTACGATGTAGTCCTGTGCGATTACATTCATCGCGGCGCTGCTGATTGCGATTGCCAGCAGCGATTGTTGCCATTGCAGCTTTATCATTTCTATTCCTTGTGTACTGAGGTTCCAGCCAGACCTGGTTGGATGCTTGAAGCCTCCCCTCTTCCCAAAAGCGCCACCCCATACTCGCTGGGCTTTGGCAAGACCTTTAAGGGGACTTCTGGCCGCGCTCAGTTAAACAGAGCTCTTCCCTTTCGGGAGGCGATTTGCCCCCCTAGAAATCCGGATACTGGTCATGGCGAAAGACGCGCACCAACGTCCACTTGATTGGTGCTGCGGTTAGCGCGCGTGGAATGAACCCGAAATGTGTCCGGCGTGGCGTGACCTGGATCATCTTTTTGATCCGCAGGGAAGAAAATTGGTCTGAGGCGCTCATAGGAATCCGGTCGTAGAGGACGTTAACCTCTCATTTCTCCTACCCTGCCCAGGCTCGCAGCTCTTATCCAAGGCGGGTTTCCAGCCCCTCGTTTTGGTTTGACCTTCCTTAGCCCGTCGATAGGCTGACGCAGTCGGCAATCATGCTGCGCATCCCCTTAATTACTGGAAGGTCACCATGTCCAAGGCCATCATCGTCGATGACTCGCGCACCGACGCTTACCTGTCGCAGAAATGCGCCGATCAACTGTTTGACGACGTGAAGGTGGTCGGGACCCTTCAGGAGCTGCTGCAGCTCGTACCCTCCTATCAACCCGACGTCATCTTCATGGACGTCTACTTGGGCGAATGGCACAACGGTCTGTCCCACATCCGCGAGTTGCGCGCCGGCGCAGACGACTTGAGCATCACCCCGATCATCGTTCTGTCGAGCAAGTCGGCCGATGAGGACAAGCGACTGGCTGTCGAGGCTGGCGCTGCCGGCTACATCGTCAAGCCAGCCAGTGTCGATAAGATGCGTGAGGCGGTGGAGCTCTACGTTCCAGGCTTCATTCCGAAAGGCCAGGCATCTATCGTCGCTTAACTCCCCTGCCCGTTTGCTACCGGAATTTCATGTGCGGCCCGTCTGGCGGGCGTTTCAGGGCAACCCTGAGGCTTGAACTGAGCGCCTGGCCGGTTAATCTTGGAGCATCTCTTTCTTGTGCTCTGAGGTTCGCTTGTCCGCACGTGGAAACCCTTCGAGCAGCGGTCGTTCCCCTATTCCGTTGTTCGACACGTACAAAATCTTCCAGCTGGCCACACCGGCCGAATACCTATTGGAGCGCCCAGCGATTGGGAGTTTCTTGGCTTCCTTTGGTGAAGGCATTCCAGCTGTCAGCGACTATGGCCATGCCAGGGGCTTCCTGACGTCCTACAGCAAATCCCAGACGACGTTCAACGCCTACCGGACTCAGGTAGAGCGTCTCCTGCTCTGGAGCTGGATCTTCGCGGGAAAATCCGTCCTTGAGCTAAGACGGACTGATGTCGAGCAGTTCATGGACTTCAACCAAAACCCCCCGAAGTCTTGGATTGGACGAGCAGCCCGGCATCGCTACATAAAAAAGGGCGGCCTGTACGAGCCAAACCCCGAATGGACTCCTTTCGCCATCACTGTCGCCAAAGCTGACCGGAAGAAGGCTGAGGAATTGGGCACAGAGCTCGAGCCGGCACGATTCGCTATGTCTCAGGGGAGCGTCGGGCAAGTCTTTGCCATTTGCAGCTCGTTCTTTGAGTACCTGGTGCACAACGACATCGCACAAGGGAATCCTTTTAAGTCGATAAGGAACAGAGCTCGCTGGAAGAATCAGGATGAGGACGAGCCCGACGTCGGTAAGGCCCTGTCGCAGCTCCAATGGGACTACGTTATTGAGACCGCTGAGCAGATGGCCAATGACGAACCGGAATCCCATGAGCGGACACTCTTTATCGTCGCTACGTTGTTCTCCATGTACCTGAGGGTCTCCGATATCGTTGGTCGCCCGGGTTGGAAACCAACGATGGGGAGCTTCTTCAAAAATGCTCATGGCTGGTGGTACCACGTTGTTGGCAAAGGCGGTAAGGCAGCTAACGTGGCTGTCAGGCTGGACTATCTGAAGTACCTCAAGCGTTACAGAGAAAGCAGAAATCTGACCCCCTTGCCTGCACCAAGGGAGAAGACCCCACTCCTAACGAAGCTGAACGGGGCTGCCAATCTCAGTGACCGCCATGTTCGAGACATAGTCCAAACAGTGTTTGATCGGGCACTAGCGAAAATGCAGGAGGAAGGCCGCTGCGAGGATGAAATGGAAAGCCTCCGATCTGCGACTCTCCACTGGTTACGTCACACATCAGCGACGTTTGATGCACCCTTCCGAAGTGCGAAGAACCTCCAGGAAGACCTCCGGCACCAGAGCATGAGTACCACTCAAGACATCTACTACAACTCGATCGATGAAGACCGAGCCCATGAAGTGGCAGACCTTAAGGTTCGCACGTGAAGAATTCAGGTTCCGCGCGGGTCAGCTGAAAGCAATAATCGGATTAGGTCCCCTGGGTCAGCCCCCAGGTTAAAGAACAGGGTTTATTTCTTGCGGGGTTACTCAACGGGGTTATAGGGTGTGGACACATTTCCAGGCCCTGCGGCACACCTGGTCTGGCGGTATGTCTGTGTGTACACCAGAGTCCGGAGGCCGTTCAAAGGAATCCGGTAGCCGTACGCAAGGTTCCGGTTAGCGCTCACGAGACTCCGGCAAGCGCACATTGGAATCCGGGGCCCGCTCGCTGGATTCCGGCCCTGTACATAGGATTCCGGTTGCCTGTTGATAAGTTGGCTGATTTCTGTGCGATTCCTGTTTATATGCTGTTATTAACCTGTGCTTATTCGTTTCTGTCACTGGTGGAAAAGTCCTGTAAATCAAGGTATTGACGTTGATTTATAAAGCTGAGCTTCAGCTACATACCTTGCGACCGGAATTTCGTGTACGGAGCTTCAGAATGGCCTGCTCTACCGGATTCTGGTGAGCGCCCGTAGAGGCTTCGTTGATCTCCGCCGGAATTCCCTGAGCGCTCATCCCTCCAAGTCACCTCCATCGCAAGGTGGCGATACCTGTTGTTCCTGCTCTGCCTTGGAAGCGGATATAAGACCGGATTCCTCTGAGCGAGAGGCCCCGGAATCCAGTGTGCGCCTAGTGCAGACTGAATTTCGGTCCCAATGTCAGGTCAAGGTGGCAGACTAGACTTTCACTCTACAGCTCGAGCATCTCGCGACACCAATATGTCCTTCTGGCCCTTGGGCCGGAATCCAATGAGCGGGTTGAACCGGAATCTGGTGAGCGGCCGTCCTAGAGGTCCGCCTCATGGGCGTTGGCGGGAAATACCGGAATCCTGTGAGCGGTCGAGTAACAGCCTCTGTTGCCGACGTCATGATTACAAAATCTTTTGATTTCAGTGAGATAGAACCGGAATCTCATGTGCGCCCCTGTTTGGCGCAATGCCGGCTACGAAAGCCCAGGTGGCTTATTGCTGACCGGATTCTGATGAGCGCCATGCCTAACCTGGTGGAAGACCATCCCGAGGACCGGAATCCCGTGTACGCCTCCAGGTATTCTGAATTCAATGGACCGGAATTTGGTGAGCGCAGCGGACCTGCTGCCCTGGCGCTTTGGGTCGACCGGAGTTCAATGTCCGACAGGCTTCGATGGTTGGTCTGCAGGCTGCCCTTGCTGGTATGGCGCTCATCTCGTGTCGCCGGCCTGTCGGTCCCCCGCGCGGGGTGTCGAGGGGCGATAGCTGCTGTAGCACCCAGGAGACGCCTGGCTGCTGCTACCTGGAGAGCCTGCCGCCCTGCGGCCCATCACAGGTGATGCTGGGTACTATGCGACCGGAATCTGGTGAGCGGATTGTGCCACGTGGCCACAGGGTCAGCCTGTCTAGAACCGGAAACTGGTGAGCGGGTCTCCGACGAGCCGGAATCCTGTGAGCGTTGTAGCCGGTACCATGCCACGCCTTATACCACCGGATTTCGGTGAGCGCTCACAGGATTCCGGTAATCCAAACCCCGTAACGGGAATGCTTGGCGCCTTATGCTAAATTAGTCTTGAGCAGCTCTAATCAATGGTGCTGCGGGAATATATCCTTGCACCAGGTTTGTCGAGACGGACGAAACACGCAACAGAAGAGAGCCAGCCCATGACCGACTTGAAGCTGACACCTGAAGAAGAACGGCAGGTAGCTGTAGACGACAGGCGTTTCAAGCTGTTGACCAAGTTCGACACCGACTCTGGTCAGGGCGTCCTCCCCTTCACAAATGAGCGGTATTTCGAGCAGTCCAATCCGATCGTCCGCTCCGCGCTGTTCTCTGCAGGCAAAGTCCCGAAGGGCACCTTCTTCAAAGAGTGGACCAAGATCTTCTCCCTGGGGTCGGGTGCCGTTTGGTACCGAGGCCCTGCTCTCACCACCGACCACGAAATAGTCTTCGCCCGCATCATGGTGTTGGCGCGCGGCCGTTCCCTGACCCAATCGGTGCGAGTCCGCCAGGCAGATGTCTGCCGATGGCTCAAACTTGATGACTCCGGAGCCAACTTCAAGAAGGCTCGCAAGATCCTCGATGACCTGGCCGCCGGTGAACTCCGCATCTCTAGCAAACCTGCACTGAAGCGGCTCTACGACCTGCTGACCCGGCCCCCGATCGGGATTCCTGATAGGGATTTCTTCCTGGAGTTCATCAAGAACCGGTACGGCGACCAGATCAAGGAAATCGCTGCGGCCATCGAGCAGGATGACACTGTGGTCGACATCAGCATGCGCTTCCTGACAAACCAGGCGAAGAACCACAAGACTGGCCGTCTGTTGCTGAACCTGGACCCTATTGCAGCGATCTTCTTCGATGGGGTGAACACTACGCTTGTCCCCTTCGAAATCTGGGATCAGCTCGACAAGTACGGGAAGAAGCTTTTGCCCTTCATCGCGTCGCATCGTGACGGGGTCTACCGGCATGGCCTAGACAAATATTTCGGCCTGAGCGGATCGAGCTCCGAATACGGGAAGGTAAAGCGCCGCTTCAAATCCGACCTGAAGAAGCGGTTCGAAGAGTGGGAGAAGAAGTCCTGGATCGAGCCTGGCTGGGTCATCACCAGGAACGACAACGACGAGGAGATGGTTGACGGGCTCAAGATCGGTATGGAAGTGAGGATTCGATCGGAGCTGGAACTGGCCGCTGTCGCCGCTGATAACGCTGATGATCTGGACGACGCGGATGATCTGGAAGATGTGGCGGAAGGCGAACTGGTCTAGCGAGGCGCGGCCAGCTTGCCGCGCCCTGCATTTCAGCGTTTAGGCTGGATCGGCCGATAGGTCGAACTCAAGGCATTCGGAGAGCGAAGTGAACTCCGGCCGCCGGCAGAGCCAGGCCGTGAGAACCGTGTAAGCGCTGGCCAGCGCGACAATCTTGGCCATCGTCTCCTTCTTCTCCCGGCGATTTCGGGAGTTCGCCCGGGCTTGGGATTCGCCCTTGTACTTGGTGTTCACGAAGAGCGACGCCACCAGCATGGCAATCACGGCGTAGAAAACGGATACCAGTGTGATCTTGGCCACCATCGACAGAGTAATGCTCAGCACCCCCTGGTTCGTTCGTACAGACGCGAAAATCGCATAGATCAAGGCGAGCATGGCGCCGGTCAGTCCGACCACGATCGCGAGTTCCTTCGGAAGCTCCAGCCACTTCACCACCCCACCCAAGAAAATGCCGGCTGCTGGTAACAGGTTGGTGATAGCGGCGTCAGTGTAATCGTTGAAGATCACACCAATGCCTTTGTGGTGACGCCACATTGCCCAGGCCGTCAGGATGGCTCCAATGAGCAGCATGTACTTCCAGGCCGGGCTGTTCTTGAACTGCTGCCACCAGGTGAGTTGGGGAGCCGAGTTAACCGGGTTGCTCTGCGGATAGGCTGATGCTGCAGTGTAGGGCGCCGCGCTGATCGGGGAAGTCTGCTGAGCAGCTTGTTGCTGTTGCACTATCGCGGCCTGGGCCTGCTGCTGTGCAAGGGACTGCTGGCGCTCTTCTTCGACTCGAGCCTCGTAGTCGGCCTTAGCCGCGGCTTCTCGTTGCAAGTCGGCCTGCCGCTGTTGTTCGAGCTCTACCTGGCGCTGAGCCTCTATGCGCAGGCTAAGGGCTTCCTGAGGCGCTCTTTCGAGTTCAACAATCCTGTCGCTCAGGGCGTCGTCGAGGCACTTCTGTGTTTGACAGAGGTTGCGTTTTTGTAGCCACTCACGCTGCTTTTGCCTGATTGTGTCCTGACTCTCGGGGATGGCTGTCAGGGCTTCCTTGTAGAGTTTGGCCAGGTACTCATCCCGGCCCGAAAGAAAGCCATCTCGGCAGATTTCCTTCTCTGCGAAGTTTGAAGCCTTGGTGCAGTCGAAACTGGCGGCTGTGGCGTGGATGGCCAGTACGGCCAGAAGAAGCGCGGGTGCGCAGCGAAGCAGTTGCATTGTGATCATCCCTTACCTGTTGATCTTCCGGCGCGAGAGGCCTAACGCCTGTATCGGCTGATGCTTTGATCTTTTGAGTAGCGATCCGAATTCGCGGCCCTATCGGCGCGAGTCGTAGTTCCTGACCACCGCCTGGATAAGGATGTAGGCGCCGAACTCCTCGGCCCCAATGTCCGGATGGCTACCCTTTAGAGCTGGGCTGTTTTTGCTTCCTGGGCGGCTTGGCGCTGGCGCGACTGGTTCGCGCCGGCGTAGCCAGTTGTTGTGCAAGAACTGCCGCTTTGGCCGACTCCGCGGCAGCAACCTGTTGGGCCTCGCTGAGTTGAGCCAAAGCAGTGTCCAGGCGCTGACGCAACTGTTCCAGTTGCTTACCTGCCGCCTTCAACTGCGCGGCGGTCGCCTTGCTTTCTTCGCGTGCATGGTCGACCTCGCGGTGAGCCCTATCTTCCACGCCGCGTACATAGGTCGCAGTAGCCTCCCGCTCCCCGTTCAGTTGCTGCTGCAAAGCCAGCAGCGCTTGGCGCTGGCTGCTGGCTTCCTGCAAGGCCGCTTTCCGCTCCTCAGCAAGCTCTGTACACCGGTTGTGCAGATCGTCCATTTGCTCCTGGCGTTGAACGAGCAGCTGTTCCAGATCAGCCAGGCGGGTCTCGGCCGCGCGTTGTGCCGCCTGCGCGGCCGCCACCTGCTGCCGGGCCTGGGCCTCGGCCTGGCGGATGTCGTTCTCCACCGCCGCGACGCGCAGGCGCTCGGTCTCCAGCAGGCTACGCCGCTCCGCCAGCCCCTGCTCGGCGACGCCATCGGCCAGCAACACCGCTTGCTGCCACACCGCGATAAAGGCCTGCGCCACCTCCGCCGGCAGCGCCGGCAAACGGGTCTCTCCGCGCAAGCGCTGGGCCAGGCGCTCCCACCACTGATCGAGCAAGGCACCGACCCGCGCCGGACTGCCGCGGCCGAGTTCCAGGCGCACCCGCTCCACGGTGGGCCGCTCACCGCGTTCCAGCACCGCATCCGCTGCGGCAAACACGGCCTCTTCTGCTACGCCTATCGCCATCCCCTGCCTCCGGCTATATTAGGTCTGATAAACAAATGTTATCCGACTATAAATCGTTAGAAACCAATAAATAATACGTTGAACGTAATGAATAATACGCCAATCCTTTTGCTTGGCGACAGTGCCCTGCTCGCCACTGATCGCCTCGATGCCGAGGCGCGCGCCGCGGCCGCTGCGTTCGTCGCCGCGGGTACCGCCGCCAACACCGTGCGCAGCTACCGCAGCGCCCTCGCCTACTGGGCCGGCTGGCTGCAGCTGCGCTACGGCCGCGGCCTGGACGCCGGGCCGTTGCCCGACACGGTGGCGGTACAGTTTCTCCTCGATCACCTGGCGCGCCCCGAAGCCGGTGGCTGGGTACATCTCTTACCTGCTGCCATCGACGCGGTCCTGGTGGATGCCGGCATCAAGACCAAGCTCGGTGCGCTGAGTTACAACACCGTGCGCCATCGGTTGGCGGTGCTCGCCAAGTGGCACGCTCTCAAGGACTGGCCCAGCCCCACCGACAGCAAGGCGGTGAAGACTCTGCTTCGTGAAGCACGCAAGGCTCAGGCCCGCCAGGGCGTCAGCGTGCGCAAGAAGACCGCGGCCGTGCGCGAACCATTAGAAGCAATGCTCGCCACCTGCACCGATGGCGTGCGTGGACTGCGCGATCGTGCGCTGCTCCTGCTGGCCTGGAGCGGTGGCGGCCGGCGCCGCTCGGAAGTGGTAACCCTGCAAGTGGGTGATGTGCGGCGATTGGATGCAGATACTTGGCTCTATGCGCTCGGCGTTACCAAAACAGAGACCGAGGGTATACGCCGGGAGAAACCCCTCCGCGGACCGGCGGCCCAAGCGCTGGCAGCCTGGTTGGCGGCGGCGCCGGCCAACACAGGTCCCTTATTTCGCAGGGTCTACCGGGGCGGCCGGGTGGGGACTGAGGCTTTGTCCAGCGACCAGGTGGCGCGTATCGTCCAGCGCCGCGCACAGCTGGCCGGGCTGGAGGGCGACTGGGGGGCGCACAGCCTCCGCTCAGGGTTTGTCAGCGAGGCCGGGCGTCAGGGGGTGTCACTAGGAGAGGTGATGGCCATGACCGAGCACCGCTCAATCGCGACAGTGATGGGATACTTCCAAGCCGGTGAGCTTCTGAAAAGTCGGGCCAGCATGTTGCTTGGTTCTGTAGACTTGTTTGAGAGCGTTGAGGAGTCTGTAATAGACCAACCTGAGGGCCAGGAAACCGTCTCTGATGGTTGACCATGGCCGACGCTAGAAGCCCGTATTCTGAAGGGCTCGGCAGCATCAAAGCGGGCTATCCGCCCCCATCGAATAGAAAGGAAGCCGCACTATGCCGACGAACACGCCGTTAACTCGCAAGATCCCGTCGGGCTACGATGATCAACTGATCGAAATCGACACCTACCAAGAAAAGCACTGGCCGGCGAATCAGCAGTTGGTTGGCGATCGCTTCCCTTTCAATCCCGTCTTACGGGACTGGTTCGACCAAACGCCCAACGACAAGCGCGAGCCGCTTGAGTTAGAGCATTGGTGGGATCTGCCTTTTATCGAGACCGATACCTGGGAAGACCGAGAGTCGCATTTTCGCGCACACCAGGAACGCCTCCGTTCAGAAGGTTTCGACGGCGCATTGACTGTTGACCAGGTGGAGGCAGAGGTGCCAGTGCGCCGGGCTGAATGGTTTAAGGCATGGCCATCAGGCACACGCTACGAGGTGCGTTGCCTGGACGGTGGTGCATGGGATCGCTCCACCAGCTGGGGAATTGTGGCCAGCCTGGAAGAAGCTGTAGCGATGTGCGCAGCGGGGCCCATATGGAGGCGCCAACTGGATGCAATGAGCGATGAGATGCGTGCTGCCCTGGGCATGCCCGTAGTTGCATCCGGCCCCAAGCCCCGCAAGTGACAGCGAACCCTATAGGAACGGAAGGCAAATTTTACAGTGCATGGGTAACCATCGGTGACTGATCACCATTGGTAGTTGATCGATATTTACTGCATACAATAAACAGCACGATGCTGCAATTCGAGCAGAAATGATTAGGACGTGTGTAATGAGCAATGTGAACTGGGTACGGCTTTCGGTGAAATACGACACCGGAAGAAGTTTAATTTTTCCGCCAGTTGAGATGGACGTCAAAGCCTCGCATATTCTTAGCATGCAATCTCTTGAGCCTGATCTAAACGCCAGGTTACAGGGACCTCCACCCTATAAAACTGGAACAGAGGTTGTACTGAATGAGCCTGTCGACTGTTATTCAGACGACGAAAATAGCATCCTGCGCGGGCTTCGCTCACTTATTGTCAATGAGTCTATTGAAGAAATTCGCACCCAAATCAATTCAGGAACTAAGTAAGCCGCGAGTCTAGTATCGTTGGTAGTGATAAACCGACCCACCGTTTCAGTTCTGGCAAAACAGTCCTCCTATTAAATGCCACCAGTTCAAACGATGGGGGCTGGAGGCGCGCCTGGGTTGAGGAAGCTATCAGAGTGCTCCAGACCAGACGACATTCAGTGCGACGGACCGTATTACACCCCTGTGTACTTGGGTGTACTGCAGCCTATCGGGAGTGGCACCTGGTCGGTTTGGAGACGGATACGAGAAAGCCTGATTCCTAGCATTACGGTTGAGGTCTGGCCGGGACTTGATCGGCCACTAGGATGCGATGTCCTCTAAGACTTCCAATCGTTGGCTTTGGCGAGTCTGTCGAAGTCTCTTTCCCATCCCCAACGCCCCCTCGTTTGGACCCAACAGCAGTAATCGAGAAACGACTCGTCACGCTCTTTGATGTTGATATCTTCCCAAGATACAAGCCATACATCCTGCGAGTATCCCTGCCACGCCATCGCCAATGCCAAAGCACCCCAGTGGGAGAGTTCGGGATAAAACTCCGCGAATTTCCTCATGCTTTCGCTTGCCCAGTCCCCCTGCTCCGTCTCGTAGCCGGGCCTCACAAACGTTTTTGCATCAAAGACAAATGACATCATGTTCTCCTTCCTATCACTTACGACCAACCTCCTCCCAACCTTCATCTGCAGTTTTAGAGATTCTCCGCTGCCCCCGTCGCGACCACCAAATCAGACCACATACAACGGCTAGACAGAGTGCAATTGCCCCCACAAAAAATACGTCGTCTTTCATACGTTCTCCATTTCTCGCGCGCGATAACCGCGCCCTTGTATGGCCAGTCATGTTCGGCTGGTCAGGATATCCAATCGGGTCTGAATTCCAACTCATGAATGCTCTCACACACCAATAGTTAACTCCCTCCAAATCAACGGTGAGTTATGACGAAAACTAGCCTAGTGCCAGCGAATCGGATACGGCCGCCCCGACTACTGACACATTAGGGCCATCCAGGGACTCGCGACTTCGCAAGCAAAACGAGTGAGATGGGATACCCCTACGCTCAAACCCGCCACGTCTTTTGGCTCATCTGTAACGGATTGTTGCTTCCTGGAAACTCCGTACCAACGCCTGGGTCTGTACTGGCAAGCCGCTACCTCCGCAACCTGCATCCGGCCCGGAAGACGGCTCTTGTCTCTGGCCAGATCGAGGAGCTCGATCCACCACCAGCCCTTCACGCTTACCCCAACCCTTCCGTTTTGACTGGCGCCAATGCCTCAAATCAGAGGCGTGCGCCGATTAGTGTCCCTGGATGACGAGTCGATCTCGTAAGGAAACTCCATGAAGCTCAAGGTTGCTCTGCTGGGTGCATTTCTTCTGTCTTCCCCGGTTTATCACGCAGTGGCGGATAGCTGCCGCGAGAACATCCTCGGTGGGTACGATTGCACGTACGACGACGGCACCACTTCCACCAGCCGATCGAACATCAAGGGTGGCTACGACACCACTTACAGTGACGGTCGCACTTCCACCAGTTCAGCAAACATCAAGGGAGGCCTGGATACAAACTTCAGTGACGGTACCTCGGCCTCCAGCAGTGCAAATATCAAAGGTGGCTTCGACACCAACTACAGCGACGGTCGAAAATCGAGCAGCAGCTCGAACATCAAAGGCGGCTACGACACCACTTACAGCGACGGAGGCAACTCCAGCAGCAACGCAAACATAGTCGGTGGGCAGGACACCGATAACCAGAGCCACGATGGGAGCCGCTGGTAAGCGCCAGGTCGTTCAGGGCCGACGGTGCGGAGCCAATCTGCCCCGTCGTTGAGCTTCTGGCACGCAGCCTCCTGAGATGAAATGACGACTCATCTCAGGAGGCCCTAACAATGGCTCACTCAATCGCAACCCCTGGCCGGAAGTGGATTCCAGCCGCAAAAGATCCAGCGCTGACCGCTACCAACGGAGACGAGTCGGTCAGCGGGTTCTACACCAAACGGGCCGGCGGGATTCTGTTCTATGGCCTGGATGGGCAACCCTTCGCCTTCTTGGTGGCGAACAAGCACCGGGAGCGGTTCTTTGTGACTGCCCATCAAACCGTGGAGGGGCTCCGGTACATGTTCTGCACTACGCATTGCTCCGATCGAATGCTGGGCATCGAGGGTATGAGCTACCGGGAAAAGCAGCAGCTGGCTGAGTCCATCGTCGACGAGCTTGAATCGCGCCTCGTTCACGAGTGCTTGCGCAAGGAAGGATTCACTTTCGAGCAGTTCGTAGAGATGGCCAACAGGAAGCCGACGTGCGCAGCTGCGCTTGATGCATTCTATTCCGCAGGACTGACAGCTGATCGCAGAGGGATAGAGGAAGATGGGTACTTCCTTGGCACAGCCCTCGCCCGGACCATGCTGCTAAACGCGGGCTATGAGTGGGTAGATGGGCTTTGGGTGGTCGCGTCCAGGGCTGCGGCTTGACCGCATATTTGTTTTATCTCCGTTGCTCCAAGCAACATCTGACCGATCCCCAGGTTGGCGTACCTTCCAACCTGGCGGTCGGCAACGTAGAGGCAGCTTTGGGAGGTCCCCTGTAGGGCATTTAGGGACACCATTACTTCCTCGCTCGCAAAGGCTACACAGGCCAGGTGTTCGTGCTTTTCGTCGCTGAACAAGGCCTCAGCGAAAATCTCCAGCACGTTCGTGGTGCTCGTTGATGCACGGAGAAACTCCTCACGGCTCCAGCCTTCGAGCTTGAGGATAAGGCAGCCAGGTCTGGTCCCGGTCATTTGGTTTCGGATGGCTTTCTTGGCCGTGTCCCAGAGTTTCCGGAACAGATCGTTCCTCCGCTGACTGCAGACTTCGATAACCACTCCGGCGCTCCCTATACATGTGCCACCTCGGAATCCCACTGGCCGCCCCATCTCAAGCATGGCGTACTGAAGCAGCGCCGTTCGCTTTAGATTTGGATCAGCCATCTCCGTCAGGAAGACTGGACTCCCACGCTGAACCTCCAGGATCACTCCACCAGGGGTAGAGGAGGCACCTGAAGTTAGGGACGACTGAATCTCGCCGGCGAGCTGATCCAAAGCCTCGATCCTCGTGGGGAGACGGCTCGGGACCACAACACGAAGCAGAAGAGCCTCGCCTTGAACAGCCTCAGCGATCACCAGAGGCAGTATTCGATAAAGGAAGGCCATCGTTTCGGACTGTGTGATTCGACGACCCTTATCACGAGAGTTGGATTTGCACTCAACTTCGATAGGAGTCGGGGTCAATCCCGAAGCCAGGATGTCGAAAGTCTCAGGACCGGAGCTTTCATCGGGCCACGATATGGAAGCCCCTTGGCGTGACAGTTGAATCGCAGCAAGGTGCTCGATTCGCATGGCTCGCATGTCACGGCTGTTTTTGAACGCACCTCTCACGCGGCCGATGTAACCCCGAGTTCCTCTGTCATCCAGGGCGTTCTCCACCATGTCGCAAACCTGAGCAGCGAAATTCATGGCCTCTTGTACCTTCGGCCAAGCTGGATGAAACCGTCGGCTCATCTGGTACTGGTCGAAGAACGTCAAGCCAAAGGCTTCGATGTTTTCCTGCTCAATCTGAGGCCGTGTGAGTGGGTTTTCCAGGATCTGCAGCTGCAGATCCTGGGTCGCCTTTATCCATGGCTTTCCGCCGAGCAGCTTAACGAACCGCTCGTAGATTTCCGGAAATGCGTCTTCCCTGAGTTCGGTTATCACAGGAAGCCTCTACTCAGCGCCTGAAATGGTAGTTGCCGTTGTTGGCAGGATGCGGAATCGGGCTGGCCTGTACAACATTTTTCACACCTACGACGTACGGCCTCCATCCGAAGCTCCCACTCGGCGTCCTCAGCTTCATCGTACACACCGCTTTCGATCTCTTCATGGAGAACCGATACCTGCGACTACAGAGCGTCCATTAGTGCTCAGGATTCACGTCGGAGCCGTCGTGCGGTACTTTGCGATCCGAATGGACAAGGAGTGTGACGATGGTAAAGCGAGGCCCTGCGACGGACTTCGAACTTCGCGTAGAAGGTGTATGCAAGTTCAGCTACGGGCTTTCCCGCGAAGCCTTGCCTCTTGCGAGAGAGGCTGGTTGCCACCTGGCGATCTGGGGAGGCGACGGCGCGCCGGCAACTGCCGGTGATGCACTTGAGCAGCTTCGGAGAGCAGCCTCTGATCTCAAGGCTCGGTCGGATTACTTCAAGGGTCTGGACCCTCAGCTCGGGGCTGAGTCCTATGAATCGCTCATAATGATGATCGGCATCTTTGAATGGGCGTGTACGTGCTGGCCGCACGCAGAAATCCGGTATTTGAACAGCCTTCCCTCCGAATCGGACTCCTCCAATGCTTGAGTTGAGGGAGCACTCGTCCTCACGGTACGCCAAACGGACCTGGGAAAATGCCACCAGCGCGGACCTTACTGTCGCTTTCGCTGAGGACTTCACTTCGCCTGGCGAACTGCTGACAAAACGCGCCGCGGGGGATGCGTACGTGGCCATCCCGCTTTCCACCCCACCAGTTGATGCTGCGAAGCTGCTCAGTGAGGCCGCATCTGCTCGGGCGGCCAACTCGCTCAACGTCGCCGGCAATGGCATTTGCACATTGGCCCGACATGGCTGGACCCAGGAAGCCGTGAACAGCTGGGTCTTTCAGGTCATGCGGGCGGTGATTCAGGAACATCCCATCCGGTTCGTGAGGTCTGGAGGGCAGACAGGTGCCGATATCGCCGGCCTGGTTTCTGCTCACGCGCTGGGCATCGGTTGCTTGGGACTTTTCCCAAAACGGTTCCTGCAGCGTGGGTTGGACAACGTCGACGTGCGTAGGACAGCCGAGGAACTTCTCGCGGACATAGAGCGGTGGGTCCTGGCATTAAGGGGGCAATAACCGCTCTGGACTGGGCCGATTCAGGTTCGAGCCATTTCTGCTCGGGAGTGCATGGCTGCGACACTGAGGTGCGCATCAAAGACTGACAACTCACCGCCGCACAGGGAATAGCCTTTGGCGACGAGGATATCGAGCAGCTTCCGATTGAGGATCGACTGCACGTAAACCGCCAGGCCATATTCCAAAGCAGCCTGCTCTGCACGTTCCAGGAACCTGGAGAAGTGCCCTTGCCCCCTAGCCTCTTCATCCCGGATCTCGACGTCGGCTAGGTCGAGAGTCCACTGCATAGTCCCTTCGATCAACCTTCCTGCGATTCGGGCATAGACCATCAGCTCGCCAAACTCGAAGCGTTCGCGCGCGCCCAGTGACTTGCCTGCGTTTGCGCTGACGAAGTCCTCTAGAGCCTGGTAGTCGTCATTCATCGGGCAAAAGCTCAAGGAGGTGGGTGACATAGCGGCCACCGATCGAGATGGGTTTCAGGTCTGCCTTGAATCGAGCCCTGATCGCAGTGGGCTCCCCCCCGGATTCAATAGGATTCAACCTTTGGGCAAGTGCCTCGAAGACGCTGTACTCGGCATCAAGCTCGAATATCGGGAAAGGTTTGCACTCCATGCCGTGCCCCATAGGGCCGCCCTTGTTCCCCAGTACGGTCACGCTAGCCACCCGATTGCCGTCGGCTACGAACCACCTGCAGCTGACCACAACGGCTTCGAGGGTGATCTGCAGCCCGGCCTCACTGAGTAAGTGGATGGTCGAATGGGGAGTTTGGGGAGAGTCTGAAGGCATGTGACGCAAGTCCATCTTGAGTAGGTCTAGACGCAGTAGGCGTCGTAGCATAGATGCAGTAATAGACCTATGCTACGACCCGGTCAGGCATCTAGCGAGCCCGTGTTCTCAGCCCATTTAGCTGCCACACATCGAAGCATTTCGCTCCTGGAATCCAGCCTCCTCACTTGAGCCTTACCCCATCTACCCCGCCGTTATTCTTCCGGTGAACCTCAAGCCAGGGAGAACACATGGAATTCGCGCACGCGCTACAGGCCGACGGATCGATAGTTCAGGTCCGCGCCGATGGGGTGGCTATCGGCACCGCTGACACTGATCGCAAACTTCTCCACCTCCTTCCCAAGCTCCTCCTCGACGATCCGACGGCGTTGCGACTCGAACTCCGCTCCGTACGACTGGAGATCCTCGCCGACGTCGAAGGGTTACATCCCTCTGGCGGCGTGGTAATTCGCCAGCCCTACCCTAATCCCCTGTTCTTGGTCGGCGGTTCAGCGACGAACCGTAATGGGTGGTGTGTGCCGGCGGAGAACCTCCCGAATGACTTCCAAGTCGAGTTTCGTTGGACCTTCGAGCGGCTGCTGCCGGGGGGCACCGACTGGGTGGTCCGCCATCTCATTCGAATTCGGCTCCTACCTGGGGAGAATCGGACGTATACGATGACCGTCTCGAATTGGCGGCAACGAGGGGGCGCTGTCTCGAACATGTACCGTTACGCGATGGCGTTCCTGAAGCCTTCGCTGTTAAGACCCGAGCACTGGTCCGGCCGGCCCAGCCTGGCCGTTGAAGTGCTCAGTGACGGATCTCAGGGCGTGCTCTATCGCGAGGAGCTGGATATCCCATCTATCCCCTATGAGGAGGCAACGGGTATCCACCAGTACCAGGAGCTGCAGCTGCACGAGCATGTTCATCGACGTGCAGATGAGCTCTCGACATTCTTCGAGGAACACATGGCGAACGGCACTCTGCAGATGCCTGCTCGAGTGCTGGTGGAGGCAATCGAGCTGGCGCGAACAGTGCCTTACCAGATGAGTCGGTATGTAGGGGCGACACCAGGGAGCGAAGGCGATTGTTCAGGCCAGCTTGAGGCCCACCCCGCGCTTCGCTTCATTTGCGAATGGTGGAACACACACCGCACCCCTGAGGAGAATGAGCTACCTGCGGCGATGGTCATGCCCTATGTTCGGGTCCAGGATAACGAAGTCTACTGGTGCGGTAACTTGGAAACGCCTAAGACCCCGATAAAGGACATGGGCTGTGTGGCTTCCTCCTCCGCGACCTGCGGAGGTTCTGTTCTCCTGCATTTCATGGCGTCGGTGAAGCAGAGCAAGTATCCCGAGGGTTACCTCGACATCCTCTGCCTCGATGGAACTGAATGGGTAGAGGTGTCTATCACCCGTGACGAGGTGGCCAGAGGAGAATACGACGAAGCCTACTTCTGCCTTGACGCACTTGCTGGATTCCCGAGCAACTTCCCAACGGCTTACCAAGATCTCTGCAACGCAGCTCAGCTGTGATCGCAGGTGTGGCGGGCCAGATGGCCCGCCATCCCTTCTCAAAGGCTCTCTACAACGACTTCCAGATACCCGGCGGACTTCTCCGTCGTGGTATGACCACAATGCGGGCATTCAAGAGTCCATCGATCCCTATCCCCTAATGCCTTCGGGCTGTATTCGCGCACGGTGTATTGCTCACCACAGGCCCGGCATTCAAGTTGAAAGTCCTCATGCATAGCTGATCTCCAGTGAAGGTTTAAGCCTGGTCTGATGACCAAGCCTTGACCCTTTACAGTTTTCCGAACGGAGGTCTTTCATCTCCGGTCTAGAGCTATGCTTGGATACCGAAAACAGGATTCAGCCCAATGTGTTCGCACTACGAATCGCCTACGTCTGAGCGGATTTTGGCGGGCTACGGTGTAGCTCCAACCGATCAGTTCAAGATCGATCTATTCCCCTGCTACGAGGGCCCCTTCATTCGTCTGCGCGATGCAGAAAG
Organism: Pseudomonas sp. NY15437; assembly: GCF_048068435.1. NCBI lineage: Bacteria > Pseudomonadati > Pseudomonadota > Gammaproteobacteria > Pseudomonadales > Pseudomonadaceae > Pseudomonas > Pseudomonas sp. NY15437. The sequence goes on along the minus strand of NZ_JBLUQC010000007.1, from coordinate 150,147 downwards.
CGTTGATGGGGGCGAATCAGAATTGGAAGCGCTGGTAGGTCAATTCGGGCTTCTTCCCCACTGGGCCAAGGATCGTACGCTGGGGCGTAGCACCTACAATGCCAGGAGCGAGACGGTAGCAACCAAGAACTCATTCCGTTCGGCCTGGCGGAAAGCCCAGCACTGCATTATTCCGGCGGCGGCTATCTACGAGCCCGACTGGCGTACCGGGAAAGCAGTTCCGACCCGAATCTCTCGGGTTGACGGTGGGGTCATGTCGATCGCAGGCCTCTGGGAGCACTGGAGAACGCCGGAAGGCAACGATCTATTTTCCTACTCGATGCTGACCCTCAACGCCGCTGACCACGAACTCATGAGGAACTTTCATAAGCCTGACCAGGAGAAGCGGTCAGTCGTGATCCTCCCCAACGGTCTCATCCACGACTGGCTGCGGGCCACGCCCGAACAGAGTATGGAGTTCGTGCGCCTCTATCCTGCAGATCGGCTGCAGGTAGAAATATCAATCTCCTGACCCGTCTCTGCTCCAGGTGTCCCTGAAGCAGCTGATTTGCTATTGGGAATTCTTGCGCCCGGATTTTTAAACCCGAACCTGCACAATTTCTGCACCGTTCTAAACTATAGCGCAAGCATAAGATGCGACTCTTGGGAATTAAGAGAATCGAACATGAAAATTCTATTGTACTTCTTAGGCTCGTTCGTACTATTCGCAGCAAGTGGCTATGCGATCGGGACGAAATATGCTTACGATAAGAACGTTATCGCCGCTAGAATTGCAAATAGCTCTACCATCGAGCTTCGTGCTGATAATAAATTAATTTTAACATATCGGGATGAAAACGGTGCACCGCTTTGGAGTCAAAATCTTATAGACAATAAAGGCGGTTTTAGTGATGTGCATGCATTGGAACTATCATTAACGCCACGGGTTGCTGAGGCAAAAAGTGAGTTGCTCATAGCATTCCTCGGCGGCGGTTTATCGCTTACAGGGGCAGGCGTTTACAAGTTTCTTGCATCAAATTCATCTTTTCAAGATTGGCGCATCAAGGCAGCAATATTCGTTGGTGGGGCTACCGGCTATTCAGTCGGCTATTGGATTGCAGTTCACACTGTGGACAACGACTCTCCAGAAGTGCTTGATTTTTTGACAAAAAAAGAGAATCAAAATCTCGTTAAGCGCTTGGTTTTTGTATCGATGGTAAAAAACGGGGGGCTTTCTGGGGAAGATGATAGCAAAAGCCTTGTGGCAACTTCGAAAAAAATGACTTTTGAGTGCGGTTCAAAAAGCAGAGTTGACTGTTATTCAGAAAGCCCTGAGTTTCAAGAGATAATAAAAGAAACTGCTGGAAGACAGGAGCTAATCCAGCAAGCAGTCGAAAGGCTAAGTTCCGACGACTACATCATTGAAGGCAGAGACTTCCTTGGGTTTTTCATATAATCCATTCGTGAAGAACGCAATAAAAATAGTGGGCAGATCTATTTCTGCACTAGAGGCCACTTTGGTGAATGTCCCCGGCCTCCAATATTCTTTGACCGTTCCTGCTTCTCGCTGATCCGTGCCCACCGGAATTTGAGCACCCTGCTTTTGCGCTCGGTTTCCAGCGACGGGCCTTACGCTTCAGGCTCAAATCTTTGAGCTGGAGCTGCTATGTCCCCCGATTTTTTTAAGCGTGCCGCCCAATGGATCGTTGGCGAAGACACCGGCCTTTCCTCGATCTCGATCTGGGCCCACATGATGGGCGTAGTGCCTGAGGACGGCTTCACCTCGCCGAGCGACCCGAGTGACCTTGGGCGCTGCCTACGGCTGCTCCGCTCCTTCCCAGAGTGGAATCAGCGGATCGCGGAGATGGCCGACTGCGGCCATGGTTGGCGGGCTATTGCTCCTCACTGGCGTGAGCTGGAGCAGCTGATGGCAGATGAAGTCGGTATCGACTGGAGCAAAGGCAATGCTGCCCCGCGCACGTGGGCGCGGATGCGAGCTCTACTCAACCCTGTCAAAGCGTGATTCATCGAGCCGCTTCTGGCACACACGCAGACCGCTGATCCTGGCATGGAGATCAGCAGGCCTGCGGACCTGCTCCAACGAACAGGCTGGCCCCAGCGGCCGCGAGTGAAAACCATGCGTAGCAACAGGCTGAAGCACAAAGTCAGCGCCCCCGGCCAGGGGGAACTTTTCGCGGTTGAGCAGATCGCGAACATCTACAAGGCGAATCCCGATCAACCGCTCACCAACCAGGCTCTCTACGAAATCATCTCGAACCAACTCGGCGTCTCGAAGGAAGTGATGAACGAGCGGGTGCCGGTGGGAGCCAGTGGTGCCAAGCACAGCCTCGTGCAACGAGCGGTACGTTTCTGCCAGCAATCGCTCAAGGCTTTGGGCGTGATCGAGCGTGTACATGGAGAGCGTGGTGTCTGGCGGCTGACTGAACCGGAGAAGCGGAGCCTCAACGCAGCGAAACGCGGGGTCAAGGTCCTTGGATTTCGCACTGACCTTGGCATCTCGATTTGGGGGGCTAGTGGTGACGCATTCAAGAACCTGACAACCCCAGTGGTGCTGGCTTTCGGCAGTCCGCCCTTTCCGCTCCGGCGAGAACGCGCGTACGGAAATCCACACGAAAGAGCAATTGTGGATTTCATCTGCAGCACCCTTGAGCCGATCGTGGAGGCCCTCGCCGACGAAGGGAGCCTGTGCCTGAACGTGTCTGGAGATTGCTTCATTGAAGGACTGCCGGCGCGATCTACCTACATTGAGCGCTTGGTGCTCGAGGTGTGCGATCGATTTGGGCTGTACCTCATGGATCGACTGATTTGGCAGAACCCCTCTAAGGCTCCGGGCCCGGTGCAGTGGGCAAGCAAGACTCGCCAGCAACTGAATGTTTCCTATGAGCCAATCCTCTGGTTCTGCAAGGACCCGTTGAAGTGCAAGTCGAACAACCGCCGCGTCCTTCAGCCGCACTCGGATCGAAACCTAAAGCTGATCCAGGGCGGCGGCGAGAAGCGCCACACAAATTACGGCGATGGCGCATACCGCTTGCGGCCGGGCTCATTCAGCAATGCGACTGCTGGGACCATCCCGAGGAACGTCATTACCCGCGGCCACCGTTGTGCGTATGGCACACAGCACCGCAAGGCGGCTGAAGCCCTGGGCCTGCCAACCCATGGGGCACCTATGCCGCTTTCCATCCCCGAATTCCTGATCCAGTTCTTGACCGAAGAAGGCGATCTTGTCCTTGATCCATGGGCGGGGCGGAACATGACGTCGCTCGCGGCCGAACTGTTGGGACGAACCTGGATGTCCGGGGAATTGATGCTGCAACACATCCGCACCGGTGCCGAGCTGTTCCGTGGGCGACCAGGGTTTTGGTTGAACCCGCAGATTGCCGCTGCCTTCAACGGCTGATCCGAGACGAAGGACCTTCGATTTCTATTTGTGACCGTTTTGGGGGCGGATTAAGCCACACAGGCCCTTTTCGCAACTCGATCATGTGGTTGCACATCCCAACCACGGAGTTTTTGCAATGCGTACCACCTCGACCAAAATCCTTCGCGTGATTCTGGACAGCCTTGGCCTGCCGGCCTCACTCAGACACTTTCTTGCCGAGAGCCCAGACCTGAAATTCAGCCCCGAGGGCCGCTCAAGGACAATCGACATCACCGATGTGGCTTGTTGGCACCAATGGGGCAAGGGTAACCATGCGATCGGCAGCTGGCGGACAGCGGGTGAGTTGCTCGGCTGGCGTAAGGAGGGGCCCGAGTTCTGCAGCTACCGTCTGACAGTCGAGGCGCTGGCGCGACTGGGTACGAGCGAGGTTGTGGAGGACTGGGAGTCTGAGATTCAGGACGTTGAGGGGCTTGCAGCGTCCAAAGCTGACCTCGCGGCGTTCTCCACCCTAGACGAGATGGCAGTTCAGCGTGTCAGCTACCTTGTCGGAGAGGTGAGTCAGCAGAATCTTGAGGCAAGCCTGGGCTGGCCAGGGGTCGCGATTCTTCACCAGAACCAAACGCGGGACCATCTCGCCTATCACCAGTGGGATCGTAGGTTGTTTCTGTGCAACTCCGACGGTTCGCATCACTTCGTTGCTGGTCGCTACCTGGCGTCCCGGCTTGGAGTGAAAGTACCCCTGAAGGCCAATCTGCACATCCACCGGATCTCTCCGCAGGCTGTTGCCGCCCTGGTGGACGACTACCAGATATTCGCACTGTCAGACGATCCATCTGCTTTTGTGCAGTTCCATGAAGCAATGAGGAGCTACCGTGCAGGCTACCTCTGGATCGATCTTCCCAGGCCCTACACTGGCGGCCGCGCGGTTTTCCTTCCACGGACGGACCATCGGTCCATGAAAGTTGCTTCCCTGCTACGCGAAGAGGGGCACGGCGATCTTGGCGCTCACCTAAGGGACCTCGCCCGGATCGAAGTCCCTTTTCAGGGCGGACAGCAATCCGTCTCGGTGGGCGTCGAAGCAGGAAGCGTCGGCTCTGTTGCGTGAGTTCCCTTGGTGGCCGAGGTTAACCCTGCCCGCTGACCAGCCCTGACCTCAGGGCTTGATCAGCTCTGGCAGGCAATCACGGTACCGCATCTGGATTTTCTTCATGGGCTCGACGCACTGCGGATCGCCGGTGAGGATTGCGGCCAGCATGCCTGTCATGGTCAGCAGGCCGTTCGAGCTCTGAATGATCTGCAGCACCAAGGGCATTGGATGGCCTTCCGCGTGCCGTTGAAGCGGGTGTATGCCGCTGTGCACGTACGAGTTCATCGCTCCCCAGGTGAGGTCCTTGAACTGCACCAGCATGATCGAGGCCTCTGGCGGAGCCTTTTTCGTCACGGCTTCGATCATCTCGCTGACGGAGGGAAGGTTCTTTGCCCTCTGCTCTGACTCAGTTGTCAGAGGGCTGAGCAGCTTTTCTACCGCCAGCTCCGGTGCGGCCCAATGCACCCAAAATGCCCTGGTAAGCGCTTCAAACTGGAGCCGCATCATCGAGGCCGCGGACGTTGGGCACCCTGCTGTGTAGAGCGCGCGCAGCGCATGTGCATGTTCCATTGCCAGGCCGCAGGCCATCATCGCTGCCAAGAAGCGATCGCCCGGGTAGACCGGGGTACCCCCTACGATTGAGAGGATCTCTGCCTCCAACTCAGCTGAGCGAGCGAGCATTTTTTCGAGAGCGGGGTCGGTCATCCGTGACAACTCAGTGGGAGATGGGCCTTGGATTCTTGCACAGGCTCCCTCCCGAATCTGCCCTACGGTTCCCAACCGCAGCACTGTTTGTCCCCCCGGTTCTGGCACGCGCCTGCCAGAGGAACACTGAGTTCCACCCTTTCCGGTCGGAGCACAGCATGTCACTTGCCACACTACATATCCGCAACATGGTCGAGTTGATCAACCAGGTTGGATACCACCAGCCGCGCGAGGTGTTCCGAGACTTCAGCGAGATGGCATCGATCGCCATCAGCAATGCAGTCGACTACTCGCAGCGTGAGCTCCGCGAGCGGGAATACCTCCGCCTGATCAGCAAGTACAAGCCGGCGGATCAGAGCATCTTTTCCTCCCTACTCGCCGAGTTGGTGCTCGCGCTTGAGGCAGCGCCTGGCGACATCCTCGGCCAGTTGTTCATGGAACTAGGTGCATCGAGCGCCCAGGCCGGGCAGTTCTTCACCCCGGCGTCCATAACGGACTTGCTTGGCAGCGTGGTGCTGGGTAACGGCGACCAAGCTCGCGCGGACATTGAGGAGAACGGGTTTTTCTCCGTCTCCGAACCAGCCTCCGGCTCGGGTGCGATGATCATTTCCCTCGCTCTTCAACTCCGAGACGAAGGGATCAACTACCAGCAGCACCTGCACGCAACGTTGGTGGACATCGATTGCCGGGCCGTACACATGGCCTACCTCCAACTCAGCCTGCTGCACGTACCCGCGGTGGTGATCCATGGCAACTCCCTGACACTGCAGGAGCACTCCCGCTGGCGCACCCCTGCCCATGTGTCTGGCCTGTTCGAGATCAAGCTACGCCGTGGGTTCAGCCTGGACAGTGCTAAGGGCCGAGCCTACATCGGTGCAGCACAGCCGATTTCGGTGCAAACAGAGCCGAAAGCCCTGTTGGCCAGTTGATCCGTTAGCTCCGTGTGGGAAATCCAACGCGGGGTTTGACCTTGGTGAAGCAGGCACCGCCGTTATCCTCCTGCCTACAGAGTTTCCCCTGGGAGTCGTTGAGTGAACGAGAAGCAGAATGCGCTGATGGCAGTTGCCGTCGGCGCCGTTGTATTGGGGCTGTCCACCGGCGGCTTTTTCCTGGCGCTGAACGCTAAGAAGACCGCAGAACAGAACGCTGAGGCAGTTGAGCAACTGAGGCGGCAACTTGTTGCACTGCAGGCGCGTGCAGAGGATGCGGACGGCAAAATCACCGGCGTGGTGGAGTTGGTGAAGAGTGTGGTCGAGTTGAATCGCAAAGCGCCCGCAGTTGAAGACAAGGCCGCCACGGGCAAGGTAGCGCCGCAGGAACTGCCAGCAGCACCGGCAGTATCCATTGACGCTCCCAAGGCTGATCAGGCCCCGCCACCAACCACTGAGAATGGCCGGAGCACTTTGGCCTTGGCTGAGCTCCTCTCGGAAGTCCCCAAAGCTGAGGGTGCTACTGATGTCGTGACCCCCGACAAGGTGGATAGCCTTTTGGTGGAGCGCATCAGTAACAACTGGCACCGACCGGCGAGCGCGAAGAATGGCATGCAGGTCACGATCGAAATCCAGATGGCTCGCACCGGCGCAATCAAGCAAGTGAAGGTCAAGAAAGGCAGCGGTGACGAGGCCTTTGACAGGTCTGCAGTCGTGGCGATCCAGGACGTGAAGTCGGTACCAGAGATTGCCCGGCTCTCGGACGAGGAATATCGGGCGCTATATCTGCAGAGAACCGTCATCTTCACACCCGAGAGCCTTGGAAAGTGAGTCTCTGACAGTGCCCAGTCCTGAGCATGAGAAACTGGTTGCGATGGGGGCGCGGTGGTTCAAGAAGAACGGATTCCCGGTCATCGCCACCGAGCTTTTCACCGTTGGGAGTCGCGAGCGGCCTGATGTCCTCGCCTTTCGTCAAACTGCATCGGCGTTAATTGAGGTCAAGGTCAGTTGGGCCGACTTCCGAGCCGACAGCGCAAAGCCTGAGCGGACTGCAGGAGGCCTGGGAAACTACCGCTTCTACCTCTGCCCAGAAGGGCTGATCCTGCCCGCTGACCTCCCCCCGCGCTGGGGGCTCCTCTATGCAAAGGGGCGGAGTGTGGTCCCGGTAGTTTGCCCGAAGGGCAACTACTGGCCGGGCTTCCCCCGTACCCCGATTGAAGCGGACCTGGCTTCCGACTACATGCCCTTCCTTCATCAACCCGACGCGGATGCCGAGCGATCGGCGCTCTTCTCCATCGCCCGCCGGCTCAGTTGATCTCTCGCCCGCATGCTGCGAGCCTGTGTCCACTCCTATGGATCAGGTACCCAGCATGTCGGAATCAAGCATCTACACCAACAGCCCGGGCGAGGATCAAGTCCTTCGACCGTTCATGCGGCTGATGTCTTCCGCTTCCCACATCCGCATTGCGGTGCCGTATTTCACCCGCGCGCAGGAGGTGCTGCAGGCTGCAGAGCGCGGAGCGCAGATTGAACTCTTGGTGTGCCTCAACTCAGCGACCAACCCGAAGGCGCTGGAGCAGGTCTTCGAAGCGAAGAACGTCGCCGTGAGGTACTACACCGACGGATATCACGCGAAGGTGTTCGTCCTGGACGGAGTCGTCATGTTGGGTTCAGCGAACCTTACAGACGGCGGGCTCATCAGCAATCGAGAGGCCCTCATCCTGCTCGACCAGCCGGGCGATGAGGACCGTCGCCTGGCGGTGGAGGCTTTCTTCTCAACAGTCTGGGCGGGAGCCTCTGTGCTCACGAAGCAGGTGTTGCTCCAATTCAGAGACGCCTGGGAGGCTTCCAGTAAGCTGCCCAACAGGGATGCTCCTTTCCAGAAGCTTGCCAGCGTCGAACCTCAAACCGTCCTCGCCGGCAGTGGCCATAAGTCCGCGCAGCAGCATTACCTCAGCGACCTGCAGAAGATGATCTACGAAGAGTACCGGCCCGCTTTTGACGAGGTGAGAGGTATTCTTCAGGAGCAAGGCGAACGCCGGCCAGAGTTCCAGGGCCTGGATTGGGCTCCGGAGGTCAATCGCTTCCTGAATTGGGTCCGCCTGGCCCATGCGCCCGGTGACGCGGCCTGGCAGGATGCTCCACGACTTCATCAGCAGGAGCGGAAGCCTTTGATCCAGGCGCTGGCGCGGGAGTGGCTGACGACCCCTGACCCCAAGATCCCTGCGAACTACTTCGCCCTGCTGGATACCCTACATGCGGTGATGGGAAGCCCTGAATCGATTAAGGCCAGTGGCAAGGAGGCGATCGCCGAGGCGCTCATGGCTGTTCACGCCTTCCTCGAGCAGCTCCGTTTCACTTTGGGCGGCGCAGATGCTCTGCCGGCTCGATTCTGGGAGCGGAACGACGGCGACCTTATCCAAGTGCAGAACACGCTGATCCACCTGATTCATGGCCACGAGGACTTCGCTGTTCGCATTGCATCCGTCCTGTACGACCCGAAGTTCAAGCTTGGCTCTTTCGGCCGCTTTTGTGCCTTGGAACTGGTGGGCTCACTCAAACCCGAACAGGTGCCGCCAATCAACGGGCGCATGGCCAAAGCGCTGCGCTTCCTTGGTTTCAGTGTACGGGCAACGTAAGGCGACGAAGGGGCCGAGAATTTTCGCGGGTGCGGGCTAATATCAGATTGCAACCATGAAGGCGCCGCGGCCAACGCTGATGGGATTCAGGGAGTAGCGAGGACACGGCTCAACCCAGCCCACCTTGTCAGGGAGGACAGTGCCATGAGCCTGTTACTCGGTCCCATCCTGCATTTCCGCGGCATCCATAATGGCCAATACCAGGTTTCAGCCTTGGTGGTTCAAGACAAGGGTGATCCTAAGCCTACCGTCGACGTAACAAACTGCACTGCAGCCCCCATCACGAAGATCGCCAGCATTCCTTTCGGAGCCCCAAACCAGGATGTCTGGAGAGTGGAGTTGAGTGCGGCCCAGGAAGACCGCTCCAACAAGAAGGACAAAACGGTTTCCACGTTGTGTACCTGCAAAGTGGGATCTGGGAAGGCAACCTTCTTCGTCCCACCTCTTAGGTGTTCCCCTCAGATTGCCTATGGCTCCTGCAACGGTTTCTCGGCCGACAAATACCGGAAAAAAGTGCGCGACCGCCAAAATGAACGTTGGAACGACCTGGTAGCCCGTCACAAGGTCAAAGGGAAGGAATTCAACCTTCTCGTCCTTGGTGGAGACCAGATCTATTCCGATGACCTCATGGTCATTCCTGGGGAAATGAAAGACTGGTCTGACCTGTGGCACAGCCAACAGATCAACGCACCTTGGACCAAGAAGCTCGATGCTCAGGTTGACGGCTATTTCGCCAAGACCTACGTCGATCGCTGGGCTCAGCCTGGTCCGCGAGAAGCGCTCATGTCGATCCCCTACGTCGCGATGTGGGATGACCATGACATCACGGATGGTTGGGGGTCCTATCCCCAGGACCTTCATACATGCCCTGTCTACCAGAACCTTTTCAGGATTGCCTCAAGGTACTACCGGCTGTTCCAGCAACATCTCGTAGATGGAGAGGTCCATCCAGCGGCCGTGCCCAATCAGAAGCCAGGAGCGAAGGGGTACAGCCTGGTCTATAGCGGATTGGGCGAACTGGCTTTCCTAGTGCCGGATCTACGTGCTGAACGGCAACCCGACATCAAAGTCGGTAAGAGCTTCTCTCCCACACAGATCGCGTCGGAAGACACATGGGAAGCCATTTTCAACTGGATGAACGATCTGGACCCGCTCAAGCACAAGCACCTGATAGTGTTTTCCAGCCTGCCGGTGGCATACCTCGACTTGAATGCGGCTGAGGTTGCTCTGAACGCTCTACCTGGGCAGTGGGAGCTCGAGGACGATTTGCGAGATCACTGGCGCAGCAAGCCTCATCGAGATGAGCGGCAGAGGCTGATCAAACGTCTCCTGAATTTCTCAGCCAGAGGGTCACGAGTCACGATTGTGAGTGGAGACGTTCATGTAGCGGCCGCGGCCGTGATTGAGTCGAAGCTACCGCAACACGGGCACGGCGCTGGGGTAATCTTCCAGCTGGTATCGACGGGTATCGTGCACACCCCTCCCCCTGCTGTAGCCGTCTATTTCATGGAGAAGTTTGGGGCTGGCGAGGAGTCGATTGAGTACGGGGTATCAGCGCGCATGCTCCCTATTGGCTTTAAGGGTCACTTTTTGGTCCCAGAGCGTAATTGGCTTTCTCTGGAGCCGGATGAGAAGGGGCGGATCTGGGCCAACTGGCACGTGGAAGGTCACGATCACCTCCTAACTCAGGTGATTGATCCCGTGTTGCTGCCTTAACTGACGTTTTTCACGATGATTTGGAATGTTTTCACTTCAAAGTGAAACGGAAGCACCAAAGACGTGCGGTGTGTAACAAGCAAGTACCTTGGGGCTGAGGATGACCAGCCCCAAGGCATAAACGCTCAGTGCTGGCCAAGCTCCTACCTGCCTTTGTAGCGCACCAACCCTCCCCTTATCGCGCGACCCGCTCCCTATAGACAGGCTTCTGGATAGAAGCTGTCCTGGGCCCGGGCCGCTCTGTTGGATTTTTTCAGCGGAAGGCTTCTGGCACATCCAGCGGCGAGAAAAATGGGCAGCACCTTCAACGAGCAACTCAAAGGAGTGCCCCATGATCACCTTCACCAATGGTTTCACCCCGGCCAATCTGAAAGACGTTCGCGAGGCTATCGCCAAGGCCTTGGCTGGCGCGGTGCCTGGGGTGGACCTGCAGGTCGGAAAGATCACCTACAGCGGTACCAACTGCACCATCAAGGTTGAAGCCAATATCCAGGGTCAGAAGACCAGAGAGCAGGAAACCCTAGAGCTCTATGCCAAAACCTACGGCTTTGACGTCACCAAGGAAAAAAGCCACCCCTCTCACGGCGCCTGTCGACTGGTTGGATTCAACCCTCGTGCCCGAACCACCCCGTGGATCGTCGAGTGCTCCAAAGGGCGATACCGCTTCCCCCATGAATTGGTCCAGCAGATGTGGGGTTCTGATGCGAAGCCTTCCTGATGGAGGCTGAGGGACGCAGGAGAACCGGTATAATCTATGGAGCTTGCTGCGGTGCACCGGTGCAAGAAAGACAACCAGATGATCTGCAAAGCACGCCGGACCATACAAACTGCCGGCGGACGACGGGGAATAGTCAATTGCTCAATCTGATCAAGATGGCGCTAGTCATCACTGTCGGTTTCTGCACGATGATTGCGCCGGACAATCTACTGCCTTTTGGAAACGGTCTCCGGCTCGTCCTTGTGGTCCTTCTAGTGCTGATCATCGAGGTGATATTCAGAGTGATAAACCCCAATACGTACCGCTTCTGACATCATAGAAAAGCCGCCTTCGGGCGGCTTTTTTGTTCGCGGGTTTGAGCTTGGGCCGCCTCAATGGAACTCGATCAGATCCTCTGGCAGCGTCACACCGTAGTTTTCAATTAGGCCGGCTCGGAAGCGCTCCCACTCTTCGGGCCCGGCAGGCTCGTGGGTGCAGTCAAGGCACTGGCCCTGGCCGGCCATTTGGTCCTCGATCTTCCGGTGGAGATCAATGCCGGATGCTTTCGAGAAGCGCCCGACGCTGTCTCCAGTGCTGCAGTTCACCCAGACAATGCTCCCTTCGTGGTTGACGAGGACCTCGTAGAGCAGATCGCTACCCTCGGGCTGGATGATCGTTTGAGTGAGCATGCGGTATCTCTCAGTTGGTGGTTTCGCATTTGAACGGCTGGTCCCGAGCAGCTCGCCAGGCGCTGGCATAGCCGTTGTCGTGTGTTGCACCTGGCACCACAACTGTCGATGTGCAGAGGGGTTTCAGCTGCTGTAGGTATGCCTTCAGAACGCCGGCGGGGATCACTTGATCATCCTCCCCGATCAGGTGTTGCTGGGGGATGATCGCCAGCCGCGCCGAGTATGCCAAGGGTGAGAGCGATTCGCTCAAGGGTGTGAGGTGTTTCAGCCGTACCCAGGTGTTCGGATCGAGGTTGCCGGCAATCGTGCGGACCTGCCGGACGTCGTTGCGCTCACCGGCCAGGATGAGTGCGATTGCTGCGCCGCCGGAATACCCGACCAGCTCGAAGGTCTGAGTCTTGTAGCGGGCTTTCAGGCTATTCAGGGCGGAATTCATTGCGTCGACGGCCGCGCGCCCGAAGCGATCGGAGGTCCAGAGCGCGGGTTTGCATCCATCGGCCATCACGAACTGGCAGGGCCTGGCCAGGTACACCGCCGGCTCCGAGTCTTCGGCCGCGAAGGCAGCCATTATCGACTTTCTCGGGGTCGGGTCTGTGCTGGGTTGGGTCCTGGTTGCCCAGGCGTGGCCGTCGCCTTCGATGTAGACCCTCAGCGTCTTGTAGTCCTTACCTGTCGGCAGCAATGCCTGTATCGGGTAAGGGGCGGTCTGCAGGACCTCAGGCCGAAGGTGCGTGCCGCGGCTGGTCTCGGACAGGTCCACGGCGCTGGCACAACCTGTGAGGGCCAAGATGGCCCAGAGTCCTACGAGACGGTGCTTGATGAAGCGGAGCATCGAAATCTCCCTGGTCACATGGACAAAGGCCCGCTGGTGGGCGGGCCTTTGTGTCTTGCTGGATGACTTCAGTTGAAGCTTAGAAGTCGTATCGGGCCTTGAGCGCGAAGGTGTCAGCGTTGAAGTCCGCTTTGCGCAGGTAGTTGTACGAGGCGCCGAAGGTTACCGCACCGACGCTGTACTCAGTACCCAGGCTGGCTTCGTAGCTATCGCGAGTCGGCTCGGCGGCGTTGCTCACGAAGGCGTTGCCACCCAGCACGAAGGCGCTGGTGGTGTCGGCCTGGTCGGCGATGAGGTCGTGGTAGGCCATCAGGGTCAGTTCGGGCTTCAGAGTGCCGGTACCGACAGCGAAGTCCTTGGTGAAGCGCACACCGGCGCCCAGCTCGCCCACTTCGATGCGCTGGCCGTCTACGGACAGAGCGGCAGAGGAACCATGCTCGGTGTAGCCGTCGATCTTCAGGTTGCTGTAACGCAGCGCCGCGCGCGGTTCGACGATGTAGCCGTCGCCTACGTTGAAGCCGTAGCCACCCAGGACGTTGATGCCGAACAGGTCGGAGTCGTAGTCGGCCTTGGCGGTGGTGCCGGCGATGTGGCGCTTGGATTCGTTGTCGCTCTTACCGTAGGTCAGACTTGCGTCGACAAAGATCGGGCCCTGCTCCCAGCTGCCGTAAGCGGTCAGTGCCTGGCTCTTCACGTCGGTACTGTTGTTGTCGTCGGAATCCACGTCGGTGCTGGCATAGCTGTAGGCAATACCGAGGGTGGTCTGCTCGTTCAGCTTGCCGTCGGCGCCGACGATGATGCCGTTGGTGCTAGCGTCGAAGCCCTCGATGGAGTTGCGACGACTCTGGTCTGCATCGCTGTGCAGCGCCTTCACCCATACGCCGGTTTCCTGCAGGACATCACCGGAGGACAGGCCCGACGAGGAACCGAGGCGGGTGTTGATCGCGGAGGAGACCAGCGACTGAGTGCCCATCGCGGCCTGGGTGGCACCGCCGTTGACTTGGGGAGCCAGTTGCTCCGACAGCTTGGCGAGTTCGGCCTCGGATGCGGTGGTGAATGCTTTGAAGACCTTGTCGTCAGCACTCATCTGGCCCAGGACAGAGTCCACGAACGGGGCGATGGCATTCTGCGCGTTGCGGCTGGATGCCTGGTCTTTCAGGGTGTCTTGGGCTTCCTCGCCGTCCTTGCTGGTAACCACCGCAGTAACCAGCTTCTGGCCGATCTGGAAGGACTTGATCTTCAGCAGCGCGGACGTGCTCTCAACCGCGAGGCCGGAGTTCTGGATGTCGTTGGCAGATACCAGGGTGTAGGAGGTGCCTTGGCGGGTACCGGTGAAGTCGTCGGGGTTGGCCGTGACGTTCAGCTTACTGCCTGAGGCGAAGCTGGCGGAGCCGCCAACGCTGACCACGGGGGTGGCCACGTCGGTGGAATCGCTCATGCGCACCTGCAGTGCAGCGCCGGAGTCGATGGACAGATTGCCGGAGATATCGGTGTGCAGTTCGGACAGGTTCAGCTGGCCACCCTTTACACGAACTTCCTTGGAGCCGATGGAGTTGCCGGTGTATTCGGCTGCACCATTCACGTCCATGGCCTGCAGGCCAGAGATGACGCCGTCGATGGTGCCACCGTTGAAGTGGAGAATGGTGCGCTGGTTGCCGACGATGGCGTTATCGCCGCCGCGGATCAGGCCGTCATTCTGGGTGATGAAGGTGGTGTCGGTGCCCACATCGCTCAGTTCACGGCTACCGATCTTGATTGCAGTGCCGTCGGCGATGATGTTGCCGGTGTTGATGATGCCGTTGGTGCCGTCGTAGGACTGCGGGCCGGTCGAGTCCATTACAACGATGGCGTTTGCATGGGTGCCATCATCACCGACGCTGCGAGCAACGATGCCCCCGGTGTTGACGATGGAGTTATAGCTGGTGTCGTCGACCAGCAGGCTGGTGGCGCTGGAGCCGGTGGCGCTCAGACCGCCGTTATTCAGCAGGTTGTTGCCGAACTTGACGTTGTCCAGTTCGATGCCGATGGAGTTGTCGCCGGAGATGCTCAGGTTGCCTTGGTTCTCGATGTCACCACCGATGGTGGTCAGGCCCAGACCGTTGGAGAAAGCGGTGATGCCTTTCGCACCGTCGCCAGTGGCGATGATGGTACCGGTGTTCAGGACGCCGCCTTTCAGCGTGCTGTTGCCGAGTTCGATGCCACGTACTTTGTCTGCGCCGGTACTGTCGGAGTCGTCGAGGACATCGATGGTGCCATTGTTGACGAGGTTCTTGGCATTGGCGCCGTCCAGAACGATGCCAACGGAGCCTTCGCCGGTGAGTTCGATGAGCCCGTTGTTGATGACGTCGCCTGCCACATCGGTGGTGACGATGGTGCCTTCGAGGTCTGCGACATCCAGATCGAGACCGTCAACGTACTGGCCTTCGGCGCTAATGTCGGCGTTGTTGATCAGGTCGCCGCGGATCTTCGCGCCTTCGAAACCTACCCCATCTTCACCCAGGGCACGTTTCGCGTCCCCGGTGAGGGTGACGTTAGCGTGATCGGTGAGGTTGAAACCAACCTCCGTACTGCCGCTTACATCTTGGGTGAGGTCGGTGACGCCAGAGGCGGCGTAGACCTGGGAGCTCGCGGCAATGGATGCGGCCAGCAGAGTCTTGCGCAGGGTGCTCTTACTCATGGGGTACTTCTGTCCTTGTGTGATGTGTTGTTCCTCCTTGAGCCGCTCTAGGTCGGCTACGTCAGACGCTCTACCGGCCATCGTATCTGGAGGTGAGCGCAACTCTAACGGCTGTGATTTTTCATTCAAGCGAAAATTGACGCCAAAATGCCAGCATTCCATTCCAAAAGATCGGAGATGATTTTTTCTAGCTTAAGACGATGTAAATCAGTCGCTTAGATATACATAAGCCCATCACTCCCGATATTTCGACGGGAAATTGGCGCCCGAAAATTGGTTGTGACGCTTTTCACAAATGGCATGGCCTAGTAATATCACTCCCGATGTCTCACAGCAGACACACAAAGCTCCGTGCGTATGCGATTACGCAACCGCGGGGTCCGTTGAAATGAGGGGGGAGCAGTGCTCTCTACTAAAGCCGGGAACAGGCCCTAGCCTGGTCCTTCGCCTCCATTCGCCGAGAGCGAAGGGACGGTCTCTGCTTTAGTAGAGCGCACCTTAATGGGTGTTCCCCCCTGATCCATTGGAGGGGGGTACCATGCAGTCGAGTTCTACGATTTCAGTCGATAACCTTCAGGCCAGGGCTCGGGCGGCGGACGATGCTGCCAAGCAGGAGTTCCGGAACAAGGTTCTTTCCTACGCCAACGACTTCTGTTTCGCTTTGAAGGAGGCCAGCCGATTGCTCGGAGTGAGCGCCGGTTTCCTTCGGAAATACGCAGCGGCACACAAGATCGAGTTCTCCGATCCTGAGAAACGAACCAAGGAAGAGGACAAGGCGATCTTCAAGCTGTATGAAGAGATCCGCCTTTCAAAGGAGCCGAAGCGTGTCGAGCCGCGCAAGCCTTACGTGCAGGCCGGCGAGCTGAAAATCCCACCGCAACTCGATCTGCAGTCCAAGAAGGCACACTGGGAACGCCAGAACAAGTTCCTGGAGCGCGTCCAAGAACTGGCTGAGACCATGACCATGAAAGAGGTCAGTAAGAGGGTCAATGTCAGCCTTCGATTCCTCAAGAACTTCGCATACGAGCATGACATCGAGTTCTTCGGCTCGAAGCCACGCCCCGCGAACGAAGCGCTTTCTCCGGTATTCATCGCCGAGGAACCGCCAAGTCCCCAGGCTATCTACTTCCTCACCCGCCCTGCCCCCAAGAGCCTCGAAATCATTCAGGCCGAAGCGGACGCCACCATCGAGCAAGCTACCGCTGAACCAGAAGTGCCCGTTGTTGAAGTGCAAGCTACACCGAAGCAACAGGTCCTTGAGCTGTCGGTTGGCCAGGGGGAAGTTCAGGCGATTGCTCTCCCGTCTGCTGCTCCTTCCGCGGTCCAGGTGGTAGGAAAGATCCCGGTGCCGGCGGCGCTTCAGGCCGCTGATCGAAAACCCCGGCGCGACTCCAAGTCCGGAGGTGTCGCGCGTAGCGAACCACTGGTGCTCATGTGGTTCCCTGCTCCGACTATCTCCACCTTATTCGGGACACCTGCAAGCGAGGCTGTCTCCGGTCCGGACTTGAAGTGTCGCGATCACCTCGCAGCGGTGCTCGATCCACCAGCGGATCTGGTGCTCGATCCAGCGGACCATCAAGCAATCGACTTCCATCAGTTGCATGCCGTAGGCGAGTCGGGTTCGGATCAGGTCCGGTGTGATAGCCGAGGCATGAGGTCTCCGCCGCAGAAGCCCATGCTGACAGTGGTAGTCACACGCAACGACATGCCCCCTGTGGAACAGAAAGCAACCTGCGATGCAGGATTGGTATGCCGTGAGCACGGAAGGAATGGACGTAAGCCACCGGCTGGCCAGGCCCAGGGATTAGGGGGAACTTTGGTGGTTCAGTTGCACCGACGTAGTCGGATACCACCTGGCGTTGCGCGCCGGCGCGATCCCAGCACGAGCCCATGTACTCGGGCAATGGGCGTTCTCTACGGGGCGGCACCAGAACAGATCGCCATGTGTGCGTGAGGCTCCAAGCCCAGATTATCAAGGTCGTCATCGCGGCTTCGACGAGTGCCTTGAGCCAGTTCTATCCCTCTGCCCTACCCTCTCTGCGGCCAGCTGCTCATTCTGAGCGCGGCCGCATTGAGAGCTTCGTCTTCGCAGCTATTGTGGCTTGCTCCCCTACCGCATCACGAACTTTCAGTTTCTTCAGCGCTTGGTTCTGTCGCTTCCGCTGCAGGAACGTCCCCATCCCCCGATACTCAACGAACAGGTCCAGGTCCTCGTCCTTGTTGGGGCGAATCAGGGCGATATAGCCCTTCGAAATATAACGGGCAGGCTTGTCTTCTCGTTTCCCGCCCAGCAGCAGTCCCTTCCGATCATGGTGGACCACGATGCCGATGAAGTGCGTGCCCGAGATCAGAATGATCGAGATCTCGACCTGGTGCTCCAGGCAGTAGTCAAGGTAGCGATTTTGCTCAACTTGGGAGCGGTCTATCATCGGCGTCAGCGTCTGTGGGGGGTTACACATCCTTGTGCCCTTCTGAGAGTGTTTCGTCAGGCAACATAAAGCCGCGCCTCTTGTGGGGGGCGGCTACTAAGCATGATTCATACCCGGATACTATCGGATTGCCATCGTTTTTTCCCCCTCTCTCATTACTCCAGGGGGCAAAAACATCAGCGGGATGCTATCCAGCTGATTTCATCCATGTGGCGCGAAGCGGCGAGGTTTCGACCGCTCCGGAAAAGAAGAATTCTACGGAACGTGCAGCAGGCCCGTGATAATCAACAATCTTATCGGGAATTGCTAACTCAGGCCGATGACTGGATCACTCAGCGGGCGCGCGGAAGGTCTCGCCAACTGGTTGTGTACGAGGGGGACAGCATTTCTCGCCGCATTGCCCAGCCAGCCTCCGCGGGAATGGAAGCGACTCGCAGTGCGCCACGGCCGAAGCGCTGATTCACCAGATCCATCGTGGCCATCAACTGATCCGCGTTGCGGCGTGGCTTGGGCGCGAACAAGTCCTGCGTCAGACCCTCGAGCTGGCTCAGCCTGCCGAGCTGAATGGTGCACTTCGAGTACGCCACGCCAGGCCGGTAGATTTCCTGCAGCCCCTGGCCGGCGGCCAGGATCAAGTCGCGGGTATCTGCAGTTGGTGTCATGAGGGGAATCCGAACACCGTTCCAGTAGCGACTGCTCGGGTCATCGAACTGACTGGTTTGGACTGAAACAAAAAGCTCACTACAGACTGAGCTTTGCTCGCGCAGTTTCTCAGCTGCGCGGGTGGTGTACGCAGCCACCGACTGGCGGAGCTCCTCGATGTCGAAGACGCGCCGGCCGAACATCTTCGAACAGACGATCTCCTTCTTCGGCTCTGGCGCTTCGTGGAGATCCAGCCACTGCTCTCCACTTAGCTCACGTGCAGTGCGCTCGAGCACTTTTGAGAACATCTTTCCTATGTGCCGCGGGTCAGCACTCGCCAGGTCGAAAGCCGTTTTGATGCCCATCGTTTCGAGTTGGCTGGAGAGCTTCCGGCCGACTCCCCAGACCTCCCCTACCGGTGCCAGCTTGAGCAGACGTTGCTGGCGCTCGGGGTCCAGCAAGCTCACTACACCGCGGGTGGCAGGCCACTTTTTACCTGCCCACTGGGCGAGCTTGGCCAACGTCTTGGTCGGACCAATGCCGACGCCAACGGGCATGCCGACCCAGGTCATCACTCGCTTCTGGATCTCGAGGCCCAACTGTTCCAGGTCACCCGTTACGCCAGAGAGGTCGCACCAACATTCATCGACGCTGTAGACCTCGATGGCAGGTACCAGCGTGCTGATGGTTCGCATCACCCGATTGGAGACGTCTGCGTAGAGTGCGTAATTGCTCGAAAATGCAACGACGCCATGCTTCTCCAAGTGGCGCCTGACCTTGAAGTAGGGGTCGCCCATCTGAAGCCCAAGGGCTTTCGCCTCCTTGGTTCTTGCGATAATGCTCGAGTCGTTGTTGCTCAAAACGACCACAGGAACATTTCTAAGGTCAGGTCGAAAAATCCGCTCGCATGAGCAGTAGAAGCTGTTGCAGTCGACCAGGGCGAAAACTTTCACAGCATGCTCCGCAACAACATGCTGATCACCCCCCAGAGTTCGATCTCATCGTGGCCGGCTAGCACATCCTGGTGCTGGCCGTCGGCGCCGACGCGGGCCAGGTGCAGGCGTTCACGGGATACTCGTTCCACTAGAGCGAGATGGTGCTCCTGGTCGGCCACGACGATGACAACGTTGCCGGCGGCCGGCTCCAATGCACGGTCAACCACAAGCACATCATTGCGGTGCACACCCAGGCCAACCAGTGCGTCGCTGTCTACTAGCCAGAGCCAGAGATTGGGCGCGCCCCAGCCGACGGCTGCGTCGATTGAGGGGGGAAAGAGGGCGTAATCCTCGGCCGGGCTGGAGAAGCCAGTGACCTTCAGACGCTGTTGCGCGAGGGCGAGACTGGACAGCCGCCGGCCGGGAGACTGGAAGCAGTCCATGTGGGCGGTCGTCTTGATGCTGTATATGCGTACAGTATAGTGATCAGCCCCGCCCCGGCGTCAAGGTGCTCCGCCGGCGTTCAGGCAGTTCAAGGGTACAGAGTGAGCTGGGAGGGGGACCGTCCGTGGTCTCTGGTCTGCAGTATATGGCCTGCAGTGAGTGCATCCTGCTGCGGATCTTGTCCGTCGGTCGGGTGGTGCTTCAGATGGTGGCAGGCCGGCAGGAGAGTTTGCCGGCCTGCAGTCAGCTCTGAACCTGACTCACTGAGGGACGGAGCAGGCTTCGTACTCCTCACGGCTTACGGCGCAGTTCTTACCCATACATGTTGACTGCTTAAACCTACCAACTGAGTAGACGCGGCCGTTGTAGGTCACCGTGTCAGATTTACTGGAAACACCGGCAATGTACTCACCAAGATACAGGGCATATCCGCCCGGGTCTCCACCTACGTTAGATACCGAATGAGACCAGCCTGTCGCGTAGACACCGTTCTTAGTGAACGAGTCCCACTGACAGGTCGGGTTGCTCTGTTTGGTGCCTGTGGCCTGTTGCGAGATGGTGACCTGGATGGTTTGGTATAGGGGGATCGGCGCGCCGGAGTTGCGTACCTGCCCCGTGATGAGGCTCACCTCGCGGTTCTGCTGGTAGGCGATCTGATTTTGGCTGCAGGTTGCGTACTGGGTGAATGTGGTACCGCTAGCGACTGTGGACGGGTCAGGCGACCATGCAGAGCAGCTGTAGGGATCGCTCGAGTTCTGCCAGCCTGTGTAGACAGCACTCGCCGGAGCCCAGCGATCGGAAAACGGGACAAACACCTGCCCGGAACCGCCTTCGTCAGTCGAGATCGCCGTTACGGTGGCTCCGCCGATGTTGTGGGATGAGGTCAGGACTACGCTGGCCTGGCCGTTGGCGTCTGTTTTGGTATCCGTGGAGCTGAGGGTCCCGTCGCTGGTGCTCCACCGAATACTAACGTTCGCCCCCGCATTGTTTCCATCGTAGTCAGTAGCTGTCGCCACGACGGTTCCCTGCTCCCCGACTGCCGCCAGGGTGTTCGGGTAGGCCTGAACGGTAATTGTCAGTCCCATATTGCAGGATCGCCACCCGTTTCCGGAGCGATCACAGACCACTTTCTGCCAACCGTTTCCGCTGCTTCCGCTACGGATGGGCTTCCAGGTGTCCGCGAAGGCTCCGACACCAAGTCCCGCAAAAATCAATGCTGTTGCCGCAGTTATTATCGTTCTAAAGCGCATGAATCCCCCCATTTTCTCAGTGCTCCTATCTGTAGGGTGGTGCAGCGGAGATGGTATGGGGGGCGCCGCTCAGCTCATGGCCAAACTGGGGGTCTCAATTTCCAGAACTGAAACAATAGAGGGGGAATCAGAGATATCTGGGCCAACTATTGCAGTTGAGCTGTTGTGACCGGCGTTTGATACCCGAGTAGGGACAGCGGAAGGGAGCTAAAGAAGCGCCGGCAGGATTGCCCTGCCGGCGCTAATGGAGGCTTGAAAGAGCGTCACAGAGGGGTCGAGCAGGCCTCATACTCGTCACGCATGGAGGCGCAGTTCTTACCCATGCAGCCGGACTGCTTGAAGCGCCCGATGGAGTACACGCGACCGTTGTAAGTCAGGGTGTCTGTGAGAGCGTTAACGGAGCCGACCACGGTTCCATCACCAAGGTAAAGGCGGTAAGGATTTATTCGCGATCCTCCGGTCTGGGACACAGTCCTGGTCCAACCTTTGGAGTAGACGCCATATCTCTGAGAGGAACTCCAGATACAGCTAGGAGTGCCCTGCTTGGTGCCGGTTGCCTGCTGCGTAACGGAGACCTGGATGGTCTGGTAGAGCGGAATTGGCGACCCGACATTGCGAACCTGGCCGGTGATGAGGCTTACCTCACGGTTTTGCTGATAAGCCACCTGATTCTGACTGCAGATCGCGGACTGGGTGAACGCGGTGCCTTGAGTCACGGTGCTTGGATCTGGTGTCCAGGCGCTGCAGTTGTAAGCACCACCCGAGTCCAGCCACGCCGTATAGACCGCGCTGGTAGCTGCCCACTTATCGGTGAACGGGACGGTCAACTGCCCGGTGCCGCCTTCTTCCGGCGATGTTGCGGTCACCGTTGCGCTCCCAATGTTGCGGGATGAAGTCAGTATCACCGAGGTTTGGCCGTTTGCATCGGTGATCGACGAGGAGGCGCTCAGGCTACCGTCAGACGTGGACCAGTTGATCTTTACATCCTTGCCGACGTTGGTGCCGTTGTAGTCGGTCACCGTGGCCACGAGGTTCGCCTGCTCGCCGACAGCCGCGACAGATCCCGGGTTGGCCTGGATCACGATGGTCAGGCCCATGTTGCAGGAGCGCCACCCCTGGCCGGAGCGGTCACACGCGACTTGCTGCCAGCCGACAGTGCCGGCCCCGGTCCGGATCGGCCTCCAAGCGTCAGCCGCGGCGACTGCGCTAAATACGGCCAGGATTAGGGCTGCAGCTGAAGCGAGCCACTTACTACTTACAGACATAGAGGTTCCCCACACTATCGAATGCCAGCGAGCCCTTCGGAACGTTTGCACAGGAGCCTCCCGTGCTCACGATCGTTGGACTCCAGATCACGGACCGTACCCACCGGTTTCCTTGGCACGTGAGGTCTGCCCCGGAAGAGTTGGTGGTGACGAGGCCAGCTTTCGCGCACCAGTTTCCCTCGGCGGCGTACCCGTTCATGTCGAGGTAGCCATAGGTGGTGACGTTGCCGCTCGAAACGACTGCCTGTGCGTTGACGCTGCCGGACGCGTTCAGCGTTTGCGCATTCACCGCCCCTGCTGCGTTGAGTGTCTGGGCATTCACTGCGTTGACTTCGTCGATGCTGTTGCCGCCCATCAGCAGGTTGGTCCGCATACGGTTCAACTCAGCATTGCCCGTGGCGATCCTGGAGAGCTTGCCGTCCAGAGCAGCCTCTGTACCGGGAGCTCCAACGGTGGTGCGGATCTGGTATGTGGCAGCGTTGACGATCTGAGATCCAGGCAGGCCGTTTACGACGACACCATCCCAGTCCATCACGGTGTTCTGGTCGACGCTGAAGGTGTACTGGGTGCAGGAAGTGGTGACGGGGTAGTTGTAGCGGTTGGTAGTCGACACACCAACGAGCATCGGCGGGGACGTCGCTCCCAATGCCGCGATGGCATTGGAGCAGGTGGCGTTTCCTGGCCAGGTGCCCTTCTCGCTGCGATATAACCTGGCGGCGTCGATGATCGCTTGGGTGTCCTGAATCGTGGTGTCCGCGCGAGTCTGGTTTAGCCTCGCCATGTAGTTCGGAACCGTTGCGATCGCGATCATTGCTGCGATGGCCAGCACAACGGCCAGTTCCACCAGGGTGAAACCCTGATGGGATTTAATGCCCATGTTCGTCCTCTCCGTGCAGGAATTGCGAGGAACATGGTAAGGGCCAGGCTCAGGACGACCCGGTCAAAATGGCCTGCTGTTTTCTAATCTAGGCTAACGTAGGCATACGTAAGCTAACCTCAGCGTCCTTCAGTTAATTCCAGCAAATTTAGGGAAATCTACGCCAACCTGGGATTTCGAAACCGAGGCCCTGGGGCCTCGGTACAGCCACCGCTGATCAGGACGAATCGTGGAGCAAACCTCACCTTTCGCTTAGGCTCGGTCGATCAGCTACAAGGAGTGAGTCCATGACGGACGTAGATCCAGCTGCGGCCCTTTCCAGAGCTCTAGAAAGCATGGAGAGAGACCGCCCACAGGTGCGCGCTGCTGGTGTGGAGGCGTTGCATCGCCTAATCCCACTCGCCTATGAAGACGATGCCCAAGGCGGTGTGGTGAGAGCGTTGCTCCTCGGGTGTTACAACGGGCGTGATTTTCCGTTCCAACTGAACTCGATCCGTGTGCTCGACCGGGCCGTCCTGGATGACTGCCTAGCGCTGCTCCATATGGACTCCGCTCCAGAGATCGAGGTGCACCAGCATCTTGTGGACGGGAGTGAGGTGTTCAACGGCCTGGCGGAGCGATGGAAACAGCCTGGTAGCCTGCTGACCATGACATCGCGCCGGGATGATGTGGCCTCTGAGGTACTACGTACGATCGGGACCAAGTCGCTGAAGCGGCTGATCCAGGTTGCAATGGGATTCAGCGGCCAATGCCGCTACGTTGCCGGATTCCTTGTCGGCTGCTACGACGGGGCGTCCTACCCGTTCGACCTCACTGACTTCCGTTGTGTGGACCATGAGCTATTTCTGGATTGCCTGGCGGTAATGCGCCTTCTGTACGAGACCCGAGATGGAATTCAGGCGAATATCCCAACCGGGGAAGAGGTGTTCGGCCGGCTGATCGAGAAGTGGTCGATCAAGACATACGCCGGCCGCGGTATTTGAAGCCAGGCCCGCGCCGGGCCGGAAAATACAGGTAGGCCTCCGCCGTGAAGTAGAGAACCAGGTCGTTACCATCAGGCGTACTGAACCCTAGCCTGAGGTAACCCGATGCAGTGCGTATGTGGAGCGGCAACCAAAAGCCGAAGCTCGGTCGTGAAGAAGCTGGAAGCCGAGCTTTCCTACCAGGAGTGTGAACCGTGCGGCCGCGTTCAGATCGAACACCTCAAGGTTGATGGGCGAATCATTGCCCGGGGGGCGGAAGCACAGAAGGCTTTCAACGGCGACCTCGAGCTGCTGCTTGCTGAGCCGCAGCAAACTGGATTCGACTTCTAGCGCTCCCTAGCTGCAAGCACTGAAAAAAGTGCCGTTGGCACCGCCCTCCTCCACTTCCCTCCTGAAATGACCGTGCGCCATGTCGTCTGCGGCGGCTTGGGCGTTCAGAGAGGCAGTGCTGACGGAGGACCACAGCGGGAATTATGAGTCGTCGCTGTCGAAATCAGTTGCCAGCTTCTGAACCATCCACCTGGACCCAGGTAACTGGGTCCTCTCTACCATCACCCCAGGCTCTGGAAAGTCAGCCATGTCCTCAAGATCCAGGCCTGAGAGGCACATTGTTGAAAGAAGAGTGAGGGCTTCATCAGTGTCGACAAGCTCCGGACAGCCCTTCTGGATGTTCTTCATTCGTCCGTTCAGCTCCAGCATTTTGGCCACGCTCGAGCACTGCCGATTGAATAGCAGATCTGTCCATTGGTTCTTGTCGGCTTGGTAGACACTTCCCAGGTGGCAAAAGAGTTGACCATCGACCTCATGGACGATTGGCCATCGATGAAGCAAAAGCGCGACCGAGGAGCGGTCCTGCCAGTTGCTCACGTAGTCGCCGACGCAAAGTGCTCGCTGAACACGATGTGCGCGGTCGACGGGGGCCTGTGGGCGAGGCGCCGGCGCTTTGGCGAGGCATGAGAGGTAAACAGGGATTTCGCCTAGCGATGCATCGAAAATCGTGTACGACGGTTCATCAAGGTCTGGGCGTTCATCCTGGTGGTATTCGTACTCCCAATCGAGGAAGTCGAAGATGCGCATCCACATTTCAGGTGCGGTATCGCCACTCAGTGCAAGCGCAATGCTCGCTCGAGACAATTCAACGTCTTGTAGTGCACGGTCCTCAAGAGCTGACTGCAAAGGTCCTGACCGCATTTCATCGGGCATCTCACTCGCAAACTCGCCGGCGTACTCCATGAACGCCTGCATCTGCTGCTCTGTGAAGCTGACACTGTCAGTCATCTTGAAGGCCTTCTGTGGCTCTCTCGATGCCGCTGGCAGTAGCCGGAGGAGCATCATGGCCTCGGCCGGGTCCAGCTCATGCTCACCGACCAGGATGCGGACCTGGCCCTTCAGGCGATCGCGGTACTGCTCCGGCTCCAGATCCTCGTCCGCCGGCGACGGCGGCATCGATTCCATCGCGTAGGTCATCACATCCCATGACCCGAACCCGCAGAGGGATGCCAGAATCGAGGCGGCCTTTTCCGCCGGCACTGAGAGGCCTTTAGCGCACAGGTCTACCCAAGTTCGGGCGCGCTCAATTGACGGAAGGATGATTGGTTCATTCAAGATCGCGAGTCCTTCTACTCATTCAGGGGCGGTAGGTGGAAATTCCTGCCGATGGGCTGTGTTGCCGGCCGCTGCTGCGCTTCCTTCCCAGCATAGCCCCAGAGGCCCAGGTCACGGGTGTTTGCGCGGAACCCCTTCCTATCACAACATACATGTGCGGCCCCTTTTCCAGGGCGTCCCCCTTCGACCCCCACCCTGTCCAACCCTCTTTTAAGGCCTACCCGAACCCGGGGTAGCCTGCGTTGCGCGTAGGAAAAGATGGGGAAAAGAAGGAAAAGTAAAGGAAAAAAAGGGAAAGGGTTGGACAGGTCGAGAGGTCAGGCTGGGGTGGTTCGGAAAGGTGGGGCTTTCAGGGGAAGGGAGTCGAAGATTGGTCCGATACCCCACATGTATGTTGTGATAGGTGGTATTAGTTTTTGGGAGGTCGGCATCGGGTGAAAAAGTCCAAGGGGAGCGCCAGCCAGAAAGTAACACGCTCATGTATGTTGTGACTGGGAAGGCCACCGATCGGCGACCCCTCGACTCCTGCGGAGGGAAGAATCATGTCATCTGCACAACGGCCGGCACATTCCGCCTTGGCGGCCGTCTCCCATTCGCGCATTTCCGTAGATAGCGCAGCACGCCCAGCGTCATCCGCGCGTCAGCAAGGGCTCGGTGTGCGCCAGCTTCTGCCACCCCGCAGACGGTTGCCGCGTCGATCAGCTTCAACCAGCGCCAGCTGTCGCGGCCGCGATCGTATTCGCCGTGCCACGCGGCATACATCAGCATCGCGCAGGCGGTCTTCAGAATTGGGGCGGTCAGGCCGTGAATTTGATGGGTCTGTTGCAGCAGCCGCACGTCAAAAGCGGCGTTGTACGCTACGACGGTGCGACCAGCAATGAGAGCCGCGTACCGCTCAGCCACCTCGGGCCAGCTTGGCGCGGAGGCCACCAGGTCGTCAGTGATGCCGTGAATCGCGGTCGCCTCGGCCGGGATTGGCCAGGTAGGACGTACCAGCGTGTCGAGGATCGGCTCGCCGGTCACGTCGAGTATCGTTATCTCGCAGATCTCGGCGTCATATCCAACGCCTGTGGTTTCGGTGTCTAGCGTGAGGCAGTCGCCGCCAAGTAGCTCTTGGGCCTGCGCGGCGACTGCCTGGCGGCGAAGCTGGGCAGGACCAGGTTCCCAACGCCACGGCACACACTCGGCCGGGTTGTAGACGTGGTAGGCCCTATGACCTTGCCAGACGCTGCCCGCGGGCCGGGTGTCCGGCCCCGGCATAAGGCGGTGGCGGGCCTTGAGGTGAGCACAGCAAAGGAACCCCTTCTCCTCGGCTTCGGCCGGGGTAAGGTGAATCCGAGTTCTGGCCATGCTCCCCCCAATCGCTATTTGCATTCCACGCCAGCCGGCATGGCAGCGCGCCTGGTTCGACGGCTGAGTAAGGACTTCCACAGTTGCTGCAGACCCAAGTGATTGGGAGCTGCAGGGGACACCTGGGTTTAGAGTGCGACTGATGTCAGACCGTAGCCTGATCCGAGGCACTAACGTCGGTAGCCGGCGTGGTCGGTTTTAGCTTCTCACGCTTTCTACGGTCCTGCCCGCGTTGCTTCGAAGCCTGCCGCTTCGCATGCAGCGCCTGAGCTGCCGTTACCGTGCCAGCTGGTTGGCCGCTCAAATCCAGGCGCGTCGCGTTCTCCACCATGCAAGCCCAGTATCGAGTTCCCCGGCACCAGGTAGCGATGCCTAACTTGAGCTGTTCGATGGTCAATCCGAGCAGCTCCAGGTGTTGCTCAGCATCCTTCAAAACCCCCTCCTTGAGTGGAACCTTGGGGGCCGGATTGACGGGGAAAGCCTGTGGGAAGTGCTTCTGCAACCGCCAGATTGCTTCAACCGCAGGATCGTAGTCGCGAGGCTTAGCCTGCGGGGAGGACTTCCGCTTGGGGTGTTTCGAGCTATCGGACTTTGCCTGCTCCTTTTCAGCCCGCAGGCGATCACGTAGCTCAGCTAGTTGTTCAAAACCCATCGTTCAATTCACTGCTTAGAGGTTGATTGCGTGGCGCAAGGGTATTCCATGCTGCCCTTGGACGCACTCCTCAGCCCTGCAGACTGAAAGCTCCAACGAAAAAACCCGCTGTGGGGCGGGCCTGGGCCAAGTTCTCACCATCCAAGATAGACGTTCGAGTGTCCTCCAGCGCCGTAGACTGCTCTCACACGCTCCCATCCTTTTTTGATCTGAAGAATTTCCAAATGTATATCAGACTCCTTCGCCCCGACTGGCGATGGACAAAATTCATGAGCGACGCTGGTGCTCATTTTGAACGCGACATCTGCTAATTTTGGCTGTCCAGAAATAATATCAGTAACAGATTCATTTAGTTCTAATAAGCGACCGAATGAATTACAGTCCTCATTGAAAAAGAGGTCTTTCCATCTATTCAATTGCGCATCATAGAGCACGCCGAGACAGCAATATGGAATTCTATTGAATGTCGCTCGCTGGGGATACCCCCAAAATATTATGCAATACCTCGTGTCCGGCCAGTTCATAATTAGGTCACCGACACACGCTTTCATAAAAAGGAGAGTTGGTGGATGTCTCAACTCTCCGGGGGTGCGGACAGCGGAGCAGAGATAAATGGGGACAGGGTTATTTGTAGGGCCTTCATAAGTAGATAGTGAAGGCTGACCAATATCAGGAAAATAATTATCGTACTCTTCCCCATCCTCCTCCTCGCACCTTCTCACGAGCCATCCGAGCTTCGTTAAGACCTTCTCCCATGTATGCACCCAAGTTAATCCCGATATCGTAAAGCTTGATTGCAACCGTCGCGGGTCAGAACTCCAATGTTGCGAAATCGACCCGATTAGCTGATCAATATCTAAGCCCTGATAGTTATCCGAGAAGGTTGAGTCAATGTTGTAATTAATGTAGTTGTCATCTGACACTTCGAAAGGGCATAAGAATACACCCTTCATAGACGGGGACATAGAACTGATGAAGTGCCTTGCAGCATCATTATCCAGATCGTAATATCTGGTTAAAATCAAGACGTACCACTTTTGACGTTGCAGGAGAATTTTTTCGCCTACCTCCTCGTCATATTCGCTCGCTTTAATTCGCCCGATTGCTAGAGTAAAAACCTCCCAAGAAGAGAATCCACAGAGGCGAGTGAGCATTTCTCTAGCGCGTTCAACCGACCTTAAAATTGGTGCTGCAGCAGAAATCCATTCGTCAGCGCGAGTTTGAGAGCTAAAAACATATACAGGAAGTTTCATAATGGCCCTCATAGATTCGGAACTAGGACACCACGATCCATTAATATTAGCTTTCGACAGAGAATCCGCTGCAGACCGTCTCAGCGCTTGGGCTCGTTGAGCCTGTGTATACGGAGGCTCGGCGACCGGCAGACGGCTCTGACACGCTTGGTTCACGTGTCCCGACCAGGCGGGGGTTGAAGGGCATCTGGCAGACTCAAACTGCGGCGTTGCGGACCCCGGGCAAACTGCAGAGCAGTACCTGCAGGTACTTCGGTTGAAACGGATTGCCCCCTCATGGTCTGCTGATTCGGAGTCACCACCAGCATCGAGGACGCACCATGTATAACGACTCCCGTACTGCCTTTGCTCTCCAGGCCATGCTGCTCTTCGCCAGTGCAGTGGCCTTCGCCTTTTCGGTCATTCAGATGGTGCTCACCCAGATCCCCATCGCACTAACTGAGGGTGGATTCATCGGCCTGGCCATGGGCGCCGGCACCCTCCTCGTGACCACGCTCTGCGTATCGATCGAGTCGGTAGCTCTAGGGTTCGCTTTCTTGCTTGCTTCGGAGGCGGTCCGAAATTAAGTGTGGTGCCACACTCCAGTGGCACCGAGCATGAGCCCATCACACAGGACTCACTGAGGACCCAACGATGGCCACCGCCCTTTCCTTGTCTCAATCGCCATTGACCTTCACCCGTTTCGACGTCCAGCGTTGCATGCGGGTACGGTACGACGATTGCGAAGCTCTCTACCCCATCGATGCACGCCAGAACGAGCAGGTATTGGCAGAGGTCGCGATGTACGAAGAGATTCAGTTGGAGGGACCTTCTCCACACCTGATCGAAACCGAGATCAGCGGTGACACGTTCGTGATGCTCGCTCACAACGAGTCGAAGGTTCTCGCCGCCGCGCTACTGCACGAGGACACAACCTGCAGCTGCTCGATTGGGGAATACGGCGGGGTCCGTTGGCGCGTACTCGGCCATACCGATGACGGGCTCCCACCGATCGCTCTCACGCATGGGAACTGTGAGGGATCGATTCGCCAGATCGCGGCTTCGCTTCAAGCACTACTGCCGGCGGCCGCGCCCAGCTTGAAACACGAGACGTACGCCGCCTCGACGGCTGATGGGATCGAGTACGGATTCACATTCAGGATGGTCCAGGGAGAGGACACCATCTTCGACCTGGTCCTGGGCGTCGTTGGTGAGCACGCCCAAGGCCAAATCAAAGTGGACCAGGCCAAATACGAGTGGGCTGCAAAGGCGATCACCGTTTTCGCGCCGCCCACACCATGACCAAGGTCTAAGGTGCTACCCCTACAGGCGTAGCAGCCACTCCTGCAGCAGCCCCTGCAGCCTCTACCGTCTTGCCACAGGAGTGCTCGGTGCGTTTTGCCAGAGCAGCGAGTGCCAAACAGGATGTGTTCAGGCGGGCGAGAATTTGACCTCGCGCAGTATCGTATGGGACACCAGCCATCTGAACATATCGGAGCTGGACCATTCCATCCTGGTAAGCGGACGCATAGAGTTTGTCCACCCCCAGATCTCGAACGAGCTTGGCGCCATTCTTGATGCGGTCCACGGTGCTATTGAGGACGAGCATTCCTGTCACCCCCCGTATAACCGGCTTCGTTGCCGCATCGACAGTGGTCACGATGCGGAGAAAGACGTCTACCTTATCGACCTTATAGAGGACCTTGCTCCGAAAAAGGCTTCCGCTATCCCCAGCAGGCTCCGTCCGTTCGTTTTCAAGCACGGTCAATCCTTCAACAGATGATGCGATCGCCCCCATCAACTGATTGGCGTCGTCGGCCGGGGCGTCCGAGTACACAGCGAAACGCCTAGCGCCATAGTGCGCAGTGCTACCCAAGAAAAGATACGCACGAAGGAGGCGCAGCTCACGGCCTGCCTGTGTGTCGGGCTCAGGATGGTAGGCTTTCACACAGTCCTGCCGCTCTTTAGGGGGCAGATTGGCTGGGCACGAATAGGCGTCCAGGGCCTCATCAATGGCCTGGACATCTAGCTTAGGCAACTGATGGGAGCAGCCGCTGAGTCCAACAACAGCGGCAAAAAGGGCGAGACGCCCCAGTCTCAGGTAATTCGCCATAACGACCACCTCCATTTGTTCGTCTTGTTTGTAGAGCGTCGCCTCAACAGATGCTAGGTGAGGGAATGGAGGTGTGCCGGGAGAATGAGGCGATAGGCCTCTATCGGCCTAGAAGCGCGCGGATTTCTGGCAAGGTTTCGTACACGACGATCGTTCGGAGACCCCGCGCAACTGAGGAGGAATCATCATTCTCAATCACAGAGTCATCCGGCTCATTCAGCGTGAGGCACGTCGCCCCTCTTTGCTGATGTTCAGTCTGCTGTTTGAGGCCGTTCGGCCGAGCGTCAGGCCTCAACTCGACCATGCTTAGGATGTTCGAAGGCCTTATATCAATCTCGCAATGTCCATACGAGGCCTGGGGATTGCTCGAGTCTTGAAAGACATGGAGCGTGATCCAATCGGGGGACATGATGATCTCCTGAAAAACTTGAGACACCGGCGAAGGTTCGAGAACCAAGAGTAGCCGAAACTGGACCAAGGACTCTTCGCCAGACTCTGCCCGATGCTCTGACCGTTTACGAAAGGGAATCAAGGTCTGTACGTGCACCTTTTCCCTCAGTTGAGGCTCCGCGTTTCGGAAGCCATCACTCGTTGTCGCCCTTATCGTACCCAGTGAGCGATGGCCCGGGAGCGCCACTCATGTCGTAGAGTTCCTCGAGCGAGTAATCCCCTTCACCCACCACTGCATTGCGGTGGACTCCTGGTGCTGCCTTTGCGCTGCTCGCCCATTGAACGAAGTCGCGTAGGAAGAACCCTGCAGCAGCAACTGCGAACACCAGGAAGGCGATCAGCACACCCTTCGCGAACAGGACGACGGCGCCGATGCCGCAGGCAGCAAGGAGCCCCATGACCACCCCATGGCCCGAATCACGGACGTGGCTCAAGCTGCAGGCGAAGGACAGCATCAACAGCAGTGCGCCCACCCCCAAGCCAAGGTCGACGGCCCCTCCTTTCTCGATAGTCCCCCACACTCCAAGGGCCACGGCACCTGCAACGGCAAGAATGTGGCGCACCACGTTCAGCGGGGTGTGGCGAATACCCTCCTCTAGATCCCACAGTATCTGGATAGGCCTGGCCATCTGCGGTGCCCTCACCAACAAGGCCAGGCTGTCGACGGCCTCCACCAGATTGTGCGCAACGGTTTTTGAGGCCTCGGAGACAGCCAGGTCCTGGATCAGTCGGACGCAGCGCTTCAGCTCCGGGGAAGCGCGTTTCATGTAATCGACCTCGAAGTCCGCTAGATCGATGCTGCCAGCTGACAGCCCCAAGTAGCCCGCCAATAGGGCTTCCGCGCGCAGTGCTTCCTTTTCGACAATCAACTTCAGATTCATGGCTCTATCATCCCAGTCCGACGCATGAATACAGGCTACCGCAGCGTTCCCATGTGCAGCCCCCAACAGCCGGGGTCTACTTTCTGAGGTTGCCGGCGAGTTGCATCGCGCGACTGTCCTGGACCCGGACCAAGCTCAATATCAGGCTGAACCCATCGAGATCACCGCAATGACGGTTCAGGTCCTCGTAGGCCTGCGTCGAAATCGTGATGGCAAAACCGGTCTCCTCGCCGGCGGCGAGGGCAGGCAGGTTCAAGAGAATTGCGTCGAAGAGTGCCTTGGCGGCCGCCAGCTGCCCCTCACCGGCCGGTCCTTGGGAGTGGGTGCGCGCAGTCCGGTCCCTCATGACCTGCAGCGCTTCAGCGTCCAGATGCGCCAGCTTAGCTTTAGCACCATCCCCCAGCGCCAGCCCATCGACCTCGGCGAGATCTGTCAGGGCACCGATTCTGCTCAGCACCCTGCCCACGTCACCGGGCTCAACATCGCCGCTCTGATCAGCATCGAGCTCGCGCAGATGCTCAACCTCAGCCTCGACCACCTCGACTAGAGATCGCTCCCAGCCGGACATCCTTTCCTTCTCGTGCTCACCCATCAACAGGCTCCATTGCTGAAAACTGGAATCGAACCCCGGCTTCCGGGGTGATACAGAAGCTCGCTTCCCAGGCCAAACCACCATCGGCGTTGACCATCTAACTCCACTGACTGCGGGCCCGGATGCAATCCGACACGCCGCGCTGAACCAGTGTTGGGTTTTCTCCTGGAAGCACGCCGGTACGGATCACTAGACCAGCCAGGTGTCAGCCCAAATGCATGGGCCGGCGACTGCGATCTGGTCAACATGGTGCCGGGGGACCAGCATGTCCTTGAATCCTTGCTCCTCCCCCAGGATGAGCACGGAGCCGTCAAACTGACGCTGCAGACGTCGGGTGCAGAGTTGGCCATCGAAGTCCAGAACGTAGCGCCCGTCCCCTTGGAGTGCCGCGAGGGAATGGTTGAAAACCACCGTTTCCGCCGGCAACGACAAAGCGGAGAGGTCGGTGGTTTCGACGCCTTTCCGTTTCAGCTCCGACGTCAGCAAAGGAAGTGCCCCTATCTGCTTGGCGCGTGCGCGCCATGAGCCATGCCCTCCAGCACAAGTGCTCTCGTAGATCGGGACAAAGGCAAGATCGCTCTCGGTATGGCCTACCGGAGCGTCCACACCAAAGGCGAGCCAGGCAGGGGAGCGTCCGCAGGCCTTGGCCAGGCGATCGAGGCGATCCAGAGTTGGGAAGGTGCTACCGCGGAGGTAGCTCCACAGTGCGCCCTCAGACATCTCGCACTGCTGAGCAAAGGCTCGCGGTGATACCCCGTTCATGGCCACCTTGAGGCGCGCACCGAAGGCATCGATCCCCTGATTCGACGCAGAAGCCATGTCGCGGGCCATGTGGCTTTCATCCTTAGGGTTTTTCAATGGGTACTCCTGGTGTTGGTCTGAGAGCGGGTGACAGGCGAATCCTCGATCTTCTGCGGAGTGCTCCAGTCGAATCGGAATCGCCTGGCGGGCGAGCCGAAATCAGCCCCAGGCACGACCCGACAGCTACCCCGCTTTCTGGTCAGGAGCTCGGTGACCAGCAGAGTCGTCTCTTCGGTGCGCGGCGCGCGGAAGCACTCGACGTGAACGGTGAAGGGTCCCCCATCGGCAGACTCACGGGTGATCTCGCCAATCCAAGGGCCACCAATCTTGCAGAGAACGACTCCAACTCGCCACATCCGAGCCACCGAAGCGATCTCCTCGAAGCTCTGCCCACGTGCCCCGTAGTTACGCTCATCGACGATCACCAAATCCCCCCGGTCGGGGCGAGTCGATGTCAGATCGAGTGCCTCTCCCGGGAGATGTTCACCTGGGCGCCTGGTACTCGATACTTGGAGGCAACGATTCCCATATTCGGACTTGAGCCTGTTCCAGACATGCCCCCACGATGATTCGGATGCGACCTGATCGTTATCAGCCGGTAGATCGTAAGCCGACACGAGATGAACTCGGCCGCGGGTTTGCGCCAGGAACTGCTCGGCAATGAGCATTGCACTGATCGACTTCCCGACTGCTACAACACCTGTCACCGAGATCAGCGGGCGCTGCACGGTTATCGACACAAGAAAATCACCGCCGGCGGACAGAGGGAGGGTGAATCGCGCCAGCAGTTCTTCATTGTCTTGGCTTGCCAGGTACTCCTGAACTCGATTCCACGGCACCGGTGCCCCATGTTCTGCAGCAGCCCGATCGAGCGCTTCATGGAGTGGTATCGAGTTGGCCTTGGCGAGTTTCTTGGCGTCCTTCTTGACCTGTTCGGTGGAGGCGCCGGAGGGGAAGCGATTGGAAGTAGTCAAAGCATGCTCCTTGACGGCAATCTTGTGTCACGCCCACTAGACACACTGCCGGGAGGGCAATGCTTCAGCATGAAATCCTTTAAGCCATGGCCTAAACCGGCCTTCGCCCAGGGTGGGCGTGCGAGCGCTGGCCAGCGCTCAGGTGCAGATTACCGAATCTCAGCGTCGGTTCAAGGAGCGAGCGCTCACGAATGATCCGCTGGAGCTGCTCCACGCTGACTATGGCTTCTGCCGGGTCTTTGGGTATACCGGACAAATCACCTGGAGCGCTGGTGATACCTGGATCAGCAAGGATGAGGATGACTTGTGGCTGGACGACGATCAGCCAGCTACTGAAGACCAGATTCGTGAGCTGATCAACCGCGCTGGAGGCATCACAGAGCTGCATTGCGATGAGGACCCGACTCGGTCGCGGGAGATCAGTCCCTCTCCGGCCACGGGGCCATAGCCGTCCCGGGTGGGGCGATTCGCCAATTGCCTGCCAGCGATGAACGCCTTACTGGAGAACCACCGGCTTGATGCCACGAGGCAGGCGATCATGAGGCCGGTGGATCTTGACGGCCACTGCCCACGCATGACGCCAGTTGTATGTAGACCCCGACGTGACGCCCCCAGAGTCAGCCTGGACGTCAGGGTGGGTCTTGAATACCTCCGTACTCCGGCAGTTCCTACAGCTCACTCGCTGCTTTTCCCGCGTTCCCGAGACGTAGTGGTTGTTCCGGCCGCAAGCCACTTTGCCGGTGGCCACGCTGAAGTGAGTAACCATGCTGCCCCTTATCCCATTCAGATCCATAAGCGCCTCGACCAGGTGCCAAGGCTGTTTGGGGTATCGCGTCAAATACAGACAGTATCGCCGAACCTGTTGAGATGCCTACCTCAGCAGCTCCAATGCCAGATTCTTGGGAAAGCATCCCAGGTGGCTCGGCGTTGATCGGTCACAGCTATTCCGAAAAAATGGCCGCTGTGGTTGCAGTCGCTACCCCAACATGGTCGCCCTCTAGCGCTCGGCCCCAAGACGAAGCCCTGCGCTCGCTGCCAATCGAGGGCGTCGGCGCGCTTAGGTTGATACCGCGGCTGGATCTAGGAAAAGTTGTTCAAACTCGCCCGAATCCAAGTCGAAGTCCGATTAACGGCCGATTGCTTCACCGAATCGCTGCCGAGGTCGAAACGAAGCGCAGACCGTCTACCGTGCCGCATTCCTCCCGAATTGAGCATCGAAGTCTTCACCGAACCGGTAATTCAACAATCAGTTGAATTTACGTACGTAAACAGGTTTAATCGGTCTCAAGAATAACCCCCACGCCTCGGACGGGACCATCGGTCTCGAAACTGCGCACCAGGGGGTTAGCTTTTTCTAGGGCCAGAAAAGCAGGATGCTCAGGCGTGCCCCACCCTCGCAAACCTTACGCCAAGCCAGCCAAGAACGTCCCCGCCCTCCTTCGCCATCTGCGCAGCAAGGGCCTATCCACCCGTGGACAGCTAGCCACCGCCACCCAGGCACTGAACTTCGTTGGCTACCACCGCCTTCTGATGTACATGCGCCCGCTGCAGGACGCCAATAAACAGTTCTACCCCGGCGTTTGCTTCACCGACGTGCTTGCCCTCTACGAATTCGACCGCAAGCTGCGCCTGGTCTGCATGGATGCCATCGAGCGAATTGAGGTCGCCTTCCGCGCCGCCATCTCAAACACCCTCGCCAACGACAAGGCCTGCGGATCGCATTTCTATCTGGATGCCGTGCACTTCCACTCGATGACAGGGCACCGCGAATTTTTGCGCAACGTACTAGGCATGCGTGACAAGGTGCTGTCGGTCGACCACTACTACACCAACTACAACAGTCCCGCCCTGCCTCCGGTGTGGATCGTGCTGGAGCAGTTGTCCATCGGCCAGCTCTCAAAGCTGCTTAGCAGCTTGCACCTGGACCATCGCAAGGCGATCGCCAGCTGCTTCGGGTACAACGAAGAAATCCTGCAGTCCTGGCTCAAGAGCACTACCCTCCTACGCAACCTCTGCGCTCACCATAGTCGAGTGTGGAATAACAACGTCGGCGCCGACAGCCCCAGGCATGCCAAGTCCATCGTCTCGGAATTCAATCAGCAACAGCGCGACCAAGGACGCGTCTTCAACCGCTTGGTGGCCATCCAAGCCCTGATGAACGTCATCGACCCGACCTCCGACTGGAAGCAAAAACTCAAAGTGGTCATCAGCAGCCTTCCGCTCGGCAGCATGAACAAAGCCGGCATCACTCCCGCCGTGCTCGGCCTAGTCATCGGCTGGGAGCAGCGGCCTTTTTGGCAGTGATGACAGCCTGGCCAAGAAAACGAAACCTCGCGCGGTCGCCTTTCCCCAATGGCGACCCAGCACCAACCTGCAAAGGGATTCCGCATGAACCACTTCGCCCTGTCGCTGCTCCTGACTTCGCTGCTTGCCTCCGGCGCCACCGTTGCGGACGAAATTACTGACACGTTCGGCAATGTCGACCCGGCGGTCAGGGCCCGTCTTGAGACTCTCAAGGCTATGCGGAACCCACCTGTCGTTGAAGCCATCAATCTGTACTCAGCTTACGGAAGCAATGAGTTCGCGGCCGACAAGGAGTTCAAGGGCAAGTACATCGTGGTTGCTGGGATTGTCACGAACCTGAGCAAGGACCGCCGCTCGCAACAGCCTGTAGTCCATCTCAACGGGCTGCGGAAGGAGCTGTACACCCCCCAAGAGGTTCTTGCCAGCTTGTTTGAGGCTCAGTTTGCTGAGGGTAAGGACGGAAAACCCGTACTTGTACCTCCTACTGACACAGCTGCGCAGATCCGGAAGGGGCAGGAGGCTCTGCTGCAGTGCAGGGTGACCGGCAAACAAGGCAACTATTTCGTTGGGGCAGACCAGTGCCTGGTGCTTCAAGTAGACACGCCCAAACAGCGCCAGCAGTAATCGCCAGAGTAACCGTCCCATCGTTTACTCTCGTGCCCCTTCGCGGATGGGTGGAAACTAACGTCTCGCTTTGAGCCGGCATCGCGCTGCTCTACCAGTACCATCGTGGCCAGTATTGGCATCGAGCAGAACCGATGGAAAGGGACCTGCAGGAACCTGCTGATGAACACTGGCAGACCCGCTGTGGTGTACAGAAGATCATGCAGACCGACCGCTTCGGTTGTGGCATTGCATGCCTGGCGATGGTTTGGGGAAAGACATACGCCCAAGCCCGCGAGCACTTCATTTCCCAAGGACTTGGAGTACGCCGCGGTTGTCGCGTGCCCTTCTCCACCAGCTCTGGGGAGATGAGGATGGCACTGGCCACCGCGGGCCTGATCACAGCAACTCGCCGTTGGAAAGGCTGGTCAGATTTCACCGGTCTCTGTGTTCTGAAGGTACGCCACAAGTCCCCCAGCGGTGCGGACGCCTGGCATTGGGCTGTAGCTTTCAAGCACCCAGAGTTCGAGATTGGTGTCTTCGACCCGCACCGCGAGTGGCCCGGTTTCCAGCAGATGCCCGAGGACACTATTTGCACGCTTTGGGAGTCGATCCGTCCGTTCGGGGACATTCTCCTGGTGGAGCAAACTTTCCCGCTGGCGCGCCCGCCCCTGCCGGCGCACTGACTAAGGGGTAATAATGGGGCGAAGCTGAGCTCAAGGTGGACCAGCATGCCCTCGTTACGGCGAAAACCCTATCTCCTCATCACACTCCCTGCCGAGTTGGCCGATCGCGTTTTAGCCCTCAATTCGATAGACACGACGGTTCCGCTGAGGCACAAGCAGCGAAACCACGACCATACGGAAATTCACTGCATTTTGGGGGCGTTGAAGTGCGGCCGCGACCTTCCTCTGGCCTTCCCCGCCGAGATTTTTCACAGCGATCGGCCGGACATCGTGATCAAGACCCCGGTGGAAACAATCGGCGTAGAGATCGTCGAGGCAGTCTCGCCGACGTTCGCCAGCCTTGAAGTGCTTCGTGCAAGGACCCCGGAGGCGCCTTCTATTGCCTGGGCAAGGAAGGAGATTCCCGGCTCCCCTCAACTGCCCGCCAAGCAGTTAAAGCAGATCCTCGAGGAGGAGATCCGGCTTGAACAGGATGAAAGCCTTCGCCATCTTCAGGGAGGAGATGGCTTCGCCGGCGATGGCGCCGTCGCTTGGGCTAAGGCGATGGCTCATTTTGTTGGCCAAAAGATGGAGGGCATTCTGAAGGCAGGATTTAGGACCTACGATCGGAACTGGCTGCTGGTCTATGACAACTGGGGTGAACAGCCAATATCTCAAGCCCAGGCTGATGACCAACTGCAGTTGGAACTGCAGCTGGTCGGTGCCTTCACTGTCTATGACCTGGTGCTGATCCTCAATGACGAGGCGCTGGCTTGTTTCAGCCCTGCTGGGCACTGGCGGAATAGGAAAAGTCGGTAGCCGCTTCCTGGCTCATCAGTCGATAGCTCGCACCGGAAGCTTCAGGCAACCCCAGCCGGTACCACCGGCCATCACCACCGGCTGAGCGATGCCGTCCATGTGCAGTTCAGGGAAATCACAATAGCGCTCCATTGCCCGTACAAAGCGCATAGCCAACTCGAACCCACAATCTTGGTGCTCAGGCACCGGCAGGCTCTCGCCCGGCACTACATCACCCACCACACTCCCAAGCGACTTGGATGTAGCGGCTAGAGTGAGATGAAACGCGCTATGGCCTTCAATGAAGCTGCCGAAGATCGAGGTCTCGATCTTGTCGATCACCTGGAGTTGAGGTTGCCGGAACAGAACCACCGCGGTGGTCTGCTTGCCGCCCGTGGGCGAAGTGATCCAGTTGTAGATAGCATTCGTGGTTTCGTCTGACGGCAGGTACGGATCAGGTGTCATTCCAGTGAGGAAGACGGGAACGGCGCCTAGCTCCGGGTCCTGAATATCACCTAGGCGTGAGATAGGCAGGCCCGGAGGGATGCCGAAATCGCTCCCGTCGTCCAGTTTCAGTGCCCAACCCAGGTGTTCGAACATTGCCAAGTAGACCCGGTCGCAGGTGTAGGTGAACGCCCGGATGATGTTGTCCTCAGTCCCCGGGATCAGCGCCAGGTTCTCGGAATCGAGGCGATCAAGGATCTCGCCCAGCTTGTCGGACGGGCGCTCACCCTCATCGTACAGCGCGCCTTCAGCTGCAGCCCGCAGCGGAACCAAGTCATACGACCCCAGGGGGTTCGCCCACAAGAACGTGTTGGCGAAAGCCGGCTTCACACCGAACTCATGGATGAGGATGGCGCGGTGCTCGGCGAGGCTTGCTAGCCTTTGGGCCGGGTTCCTCCCGATATCCTCGGTGACACAGTGCTTGGCCGGATTACAAGCCGCAACCATGTCGTTCCAATGAGGCCAACCGGAGAGCCGGAGAAGAGCTTCCCGGCTACGGTATTTCAGGCCAGGCAAATAGCCGGCAAGGCACGCTACCCAGGCGAGCGCATAGTCCTCGGCCGGGAAGACCATCGGATCACGACGATCCACTGCTTTGATGGTGGTCACGAACAAACTCCTCGAGGTGCGAGCGATTGGCTCACGCACCGTTCTCCTTCAACCAGCGCTTCTGTAGCTCGCTGCCATGCACCCTGACGAACGCTTCCATCTCGGAAGACAACGGGCGTTCAATCCAAAAATCACCGTACAGCTCCAGGAATCTGGGCCATCGAGCGCGCACAAGGCCCTGCCGGCGGTAGGAAGGCGCCAGCCAGATCCAAGCCAGTGCCCATTCGCTGCCGTACTGATCGGCCTCAGGTCGCCGACTGAAGGCACAGGCACCAGCAATGGTGCCGTCCTGCCCCGCCGGGATGAGGTGACCACGCCAGTCGACAGAGGCCTTCGCAGTTCCATTCCCCGGCCACTGAATGAAGTCGTAACCGAAGTCCTCCCGAAAACGGGCTGCGCGCCTGAATACCTCCCGATGCATCCACTGCGGTTGCTGGGGGCCGACTTCCTCGCCTGCGAACCCGGTCGTGAGTTTGCCGGCGAACAGTCTGTTGGGGGGCGGATCAAGTACCCGCTCAGTGGCCCGGTGGATACTACGATGGGCAACCCGGTCACTCCGGCTGCTGGCTAGATATCCGAACCCACAGTATTCGCAGACCTTGAAGTCGTTCCTTAACTCGCGATACCGGGCACCGCGCACCTCAAGGTACAGCGCCTCTTCACCCTGTAGAGTCAGGGTCACTCGGTTACCAGCCTGATCCTTGTGGCTTTTCGTTTCAGGAAAGCCTGGCCGAACAATCGCGCTGGACTTGATGACCTGCTTCTGACGCTCACGAGACTGCTCATAAGTCCAGATCCGGTACTCGGACTCGGTCATCACCGGTTTATTGATGAGCCGCTTCTTCAGCTTGGCAACCAATCGTTCGGGGAAGACCCGGAAGCCCAGGCTCTCCATGTAGATCAGGAGTGCGACAGCGTCTGCAGCACAGAAGCCCTGAAACAGGAACACCTGGTCATCGACGTGTTGGGGCTTCCGGCACAGGCTCGCTTCGCTGATTCTAAAGTAGGCCGCTAGCGCTGGCGCATAGTGCCCGGCTTGTCCCCAGGCTCGGCGATCAGTGGCTGTAACCAGGTCCTGGAAGTCGGACCGCTCGATCGAGTCGTTATCGAGGAGTCTCTGTTCGACCTCTGTGCACCTACTGCGAGGTGAAGGCACTGTACCGCCTTCGGGATGCTTCTCCGAGAGCAGCGCGAACAGCTGCTTCAGGTCATCACTCGAGAATTCGCCCTTCAACAGAGCACCTCTACGTCAATCGAAAGGATGGTTGGGGATAGGCGAGTCTAACGTCCGCCGGCGGATTTCAAAGAGGACGTCCAAACGCCAATGTGCACACTCCTCTCTCGCCAACTACCGTGAATGTGCCACCACCATTCAGA
The DNA here is from genome assembly GCF_048068435.1 of Pseudomonas sp. NY15437. Lineage (NCBI taxonomy): Bacteria > Pseudomonadati > Pseudomonadota > Gammaproteobacteria > Pseudomonadales > Pseudomonadaceae > Pseudomonas > Pseudomonas sp. NY15437. The sequence goes on along the minus strand of NZ_JBLUQC010000007.1, from coordinate 108,462 downwards.
GGTGTCTCATCATGGTTGCCCCAAGGAAGAGGCTCTACGTCTTCTGGACCTACGTACTGATGATGCTTGCGCCGATGGCGCAAGCCTTCGCAGAAGAAACTGCGAAGGCACCGCCACCGTTCGGGCCGACCACGCTTAAGGAATGGTTCGATCTTGCGGGCGGTCTTACGGCTGCATTAATTGCGATTGTTGGGCTATTTCGAGGCCTAAGAACTGCAGAGGAGTCGGTCAAGCAGCGGAAGGAGGATCACCGACAGCGCCAGCTCGCGGCATCGCATGACATGATCAACGAGGTCTTCTCTGACCCCCTGGCGCGAGCAGCCATGCGAATGATGGACTGGTCAGGCCGTACCTTCACTTACGCTGGAAACCCCTATGTCGTGCATTGGAATGAACTCCGGCCAGCACTTGCGGTGGCGCAAAAAGGATTGGGCTTCAGCAAACAGCAGGAATTCATCCGCGATGCCTTTGAGGCATTTTTTGACCACATGCTTGTGCTCAACCACTTCATAGATCGGGAGTACCTGAATGCCAAAGATGTGGCGGTGCCCCTCAAGTATTACGCCCAGGCCATCATCCGGTACCCCACAACGTACGATGAATTCCTGCAGGAGTATGGTTACAGCGAGGTCAAGGTCCTACTCGCTAAGCTTGCAAACCTGTGAACGCCTAAACGAAAAAGGCCGGCAATTAGCCGGCCCTTCTGGTTAAGTGCGGCGGGATTGAAGCCGTTTCCAGCCCCACTCCAAGGCTTTCCCTCCCAGTCTCAGCGAAGGCAACAAAGCCGAGTCCCAGATCTCTGCCAACGTGCCCTTACTCACCCGGCCAACAATCGGAGTCTGGTCTCGCTCTTCTTGGCGGGAGAACGCAGCCAGCTTGGCGTTGACTCGCGCGTACTCGCGTTCGAGGAGATCCGCGTCCGCGGAGAACGCTACTCGCTGTGCATACACCGGCTCTCCTGATGCGGAATAGACAGTCTGCAGATAGTTCGGGTTGTCCCGGCTGGGCTGGCTCGACCGATGGATACGGAAGTTGATGATCGCATTCGCCCCCCGTGCCTTGGCGCAGTTCACAAGCTCCCGCTCGGCATCGCCGGCGGACATGAACGCGCCAATGAGAGGGCAATGCACGCTGCCGATGATCTCGACATCACCACCAGGGAGGACGTCCGTAGACGATACGATGAAGTTCGTGAGGTCGACGTAATACTTCGACGGAGCCTGGCCGAGGCTCGCAGCCATAGCAGCGGGGCCCTTCTCTGTGGCGGTAGGAGTGAATTGCACCTGCTGACCAGCATCAGGTATCTCACCACCGCGGACCTCGCTGATGTGTAGGAAGTAGGAGTTGCCATCGGCTCCGTCAACGAAGCCAAACCCGCGCTCAACGTCGAAACGCTTCACGTAGCCGGTCATCTCCTCAGCAGTGTTCAAATCCTTACTCATGGCCACGATCTCCAGTCGTCACGGTAGGGATTGTAACGGTCCGGAGCATAAGTCAAAGCTTCTCGCATTCAGAGCGGATCTTGAGTGGTCAGTCCGCGACAAGAGGTGGCGGGAGCAAGACATCCGACATCGGCTCTGGCACCACAAAGTTGTACGGCTTCAATTGCTCAAGGAGACCGTCGTAGTTGAGGAACGGGATCGTGCGCGCTGGAGTAGCGGGGTCGTTGCCAAAAAAGTTCTCCCAGTGACCCAGAATCACTAAACGTGGCTTTGTCACCTTGAGGAGTCCAGTCGGATAGTAGTCCACTTGATTCCATCCTCCGCCGCAGATCACAACAACGTCGATTGGCTTAGAATCTGCGATCAGTGGTGGATACCCGAATGTTGGTTCTGCAGCTGAGTCCTGGTAGTACAGCCTAAACACGGGCTTGCCATCTTCCCCCAGCAAATCTATCAGCCAGGAAATGGTTACCTGCCCCAGCTTCCAGTCCAGTATCCCAGTGGGGAGTTGGTCGAGGTCCTTGCAACAATACTCCCCGCCTATGAAGTTGTGCCTGAACAGGTGGCCGGCGTGCATGCTGGTGACTGGCATGGCCCGTATGAAGCCAGGCGGAATAGGCGAATGGCGATCGCCGTCCTTGAGCGTGCCTCCGCCGGAGTAGAACCAGGTGCCTGGCAGGTCGGGCCTTCGGTGATCAGCAATCTGGTCCATCGCCGGCACCACCACTGAGCCCGGCGGGAAGATCTTCTGACCATCCGCTGTCCTCGCCGCGGCCAGGATGTGCTTCACAGTCTCTGAGCCGTATACGGTTGCGTGCGGAGTGTGCTTCTCACGAATCCGCGGCACGTCCAGCAGGTGATCGTAGTGCGCGTGGCCGACGAGGAGCATTGTGACGTCTTCAGCCGGGGGCATGAGGCGATCGATGCGCTCGTTGTTCGCGATCACATGGGCTGGCGGTATCCCAAGGAGCCCAAAACTTGCGGGGTTGCTGAACGAAGGCGCCAGCAGCACCCCTTCCCCACGCCAGTGAATCAGCCACCCTCCAACACCCAGGAACTGGATTTTGGGTTCTGATCCCCACTTCTGATTTTGAACTGGTAACCCACGGCTCAGTGGCTCGTGTGTGCAGCCCGCTAAGACACAAATGCAGGCCAGCAGTGCAAAAGCTCGCATACCTCACCCCTCGTCTAGGGATCGATTTGCACGCAGAAGTGACGCGCCCATAGGAGCAGGAACATGGACACGAGCAGCACTGCGTTGGTGACATCCGGGGAGAACAAGCGCACCAGCATCCCGAATCTGAAGTAGTCCACGCCGAGGGAAACTACTACCAAAGCGCTGATCACCCATTGAAGCCCGCGCCACGTTATTCCCCTCCCGACTCGATTGATCACAGCAACCAGGGGCAAGCCAAGGAAAACCAGGTACACAACCCACACCTGGCCGAGAGGAAGCGGCGATTCAAGGAAATTGAGGGTTGCGAATGCCAGCAAGAGCATGCTGCAGTTGACCAGGTCGACACCAAACTCACGCCCGTCGCTATACCTTCGCCGACGTCGAATGATGAGCAACTGGAGGGTGTGGTTGGTGATGAACCAGAGTCCGACCCCCAGAGCCCAACCATTCGGTGCTGAGGCCCCAAGGAGATACACGGAACGCAGCCCGGCACTGAAACAGAACAAAGCGATGCCGAGGGCCGCAAGATACAAGAGACCAGAGACCCACAGGGGAACGCGAAGACCTGCGTCCATGCAGCAGCTCCTGCTTGGAGACTTATCGCCGAGATAGGACTGAGTTTAGAGCGTGATTTGAGTAGTGCAGGAGACAGGAGCGGAGCGGTAGATGTTGGGGGGCAGCTCCCCCCAAAACCCGCGGTTAGGCAACGCGTTGATGTAGAGCTCGGCGCTCAAGCGTTTCCTGCGCGTCGACGCAGAGGCTCGCGGTTGGCGCGACCAGCAGGCGCGGCAACGTGATCTCCGCGCCCGTTTGTTCGCACCATCCATATGCCTCCTCCTCGATCCGATCCAACGCGCAACCAATCTCTTTCAGTTCAGACTGGTAGCGTTGAAGCATTCGCAGCTCCATTGAACGCTGTTCCTCCACACTCGCGGTGTCTGCGATGTCCGGTAGGCGATTGTCCGACTCGCCGCGGAGAGTTTCTGCACGATCGCTTAATAATTTCTGGAGCTTCGCTTTTCGATTCAGGAGGAGATGCTTGAAAAAAGCGAGTTGCGGAGCCGACATGTAGTCCGAGGCTGGCATGGCCAACAGCTGCTCTTGTGTGATGGTCACTTGAGTCATTTTCTGAACCGGGAAGGATTGGTGAGTGGCCTGATCCTAACGAGCCTCAAATTTCGTTCAAGTCAGAAGGTCCTGGTGAAATCCGGGATGTTCCGTCACTTGAAGAGAGATGCCCGCCCGTTAACTTGCTCTCTACACAAGTCACAGGAGAGAGCAATGAACTTTCAAACCACCCCCAACGGCCGCGAGGCATTCGACCAGCGTTATGGCGCCGCCGCGTACACCCTGGCCGATCAACTCAGCTTCATCTACTTCCGAGCCGCCGGCGTCGAACCGAGTCACTGGGAAAGCCGTCTCTACGCCAATGGGCTTGTAGCGCTTGCACCTGTGGCAACTGATCCGCAGATCCAGGCCGCCTTCGACTCCGTGGAGCTCGCCGAGGCACACGCAAAGGCATTCGCCCGCGCGATGGAAGGCCTTAGCGCCCACGGCTGCTCGAATGAAGTCTTCGAAGTCCTCAGGACCGCTGAAGAGCAAATTCAGCAGCTTCATCCCCCTGTCTAGCTCGAGCAGGTGCTGCTACCCTTGAGTCGTGAGTCACGAGGAATGCGCGATGTCTGAAACCTTCAAAAGCGCCAACGAGATCCATGTCGGCCCATTCAAATACAGCGAGAACGCCATGTTGGCTGTTCTGCTGTGCTTGGCGGTCGCGGCCTTGGCATTGGCCGCCATGATTGGGACAGTTCCTGCAAGTGATGCAGCTCTGTCGATCCGACTGACCTCGGTTCAACTCGTCGCTGCCTACCTGATTTCGCCCATCACGTGGGGCGCGGGATATCTATTCCATCGGGCTGGCTCGAAGACCATCGCGAATATCCTGCCGCTGGTTGGTGTTGGCTTCCTGGCCGGCGCCCTTGGATCTAGCCTGCTCTGATCAAACTTCGGCCTGCGAGAGACAGGCCGAACATTCCATACTCAGTTTGAGTTGGACTGCTGCGATCGGTAGTTATACTGCCTACCTCCCTAATCCAATCTGGAGTTGAGACAGTGAACAAGCAGGACCTCATCAATGCTGTTGCCGAAAACGCTGACATTTCGAAGCTGGTCGCCGGAAAAGCAGTCGATGCACTCATCGAAACCGTGACCGCTGCGTTGACGGCAGGGGACTCTGTGGCCCTGGTAGGCTTCGGCTCATTCGGTGTCAAAGAGCGTGCTGCTCGCAACGGTCGTAACCCGCAAACCGGCAAAACTATCGAGATCGCCGCCAAAAAAATTCCGGGCTTCACCCCTGGTAAAGGCCTGAAAGACGCTGTCAACAGCTGAGGCAACGGCTCCGTAGAACCCCGCTCCGGCGGGGTTTTTTATTGCCTGCAGAATCGCTGGAGCAACGATAATCCTGACGACTCAATTTGTCGGTGACCCACGAAAAAGGGCCACTCCCACCCGACTATTCGCAAAAGGAACGAAGACATGAAACCGATCCAAATCCACACTCCGGACGCGAAGGCGTTCTTGGTCGACGGGAGTACCTGGCCCGCGACAATTAACACCTCCCTCCCCCACTTCCTGGCCAAGGCCTCGGGCATGCTTTTCAGCTGCAAAAGCCGACAAGAGGTTCGCGTCGCCGAAGGCCAACTGCTTCCCAAAATTGAGCATGCCAGGAACCAGGTCCTGCGCCAGCTCCGCCCTTTCCTCTTCACTGACCCGACGGGGTTGTTCAATGGAATGGAGGCAGTCCAGGCCTACGACGAGTCCCTGGTAATCGCTGAGCAGGTACTGCCGGCGGTGGATTTGCTGGTGGACTTCGACATTTTCGTTGGGCTGACGCGCCTGTACCCAGGGCTGGTGAGCGAAGCAGCAGCCATCCGCACGGACCTGGCGAACCAGATCGCGCGAAGCTTCAACGGCGTCCATAAGAGCGTGCGGACCATGAACAGCGGCCGCGCACAACCAAGCGGATGAGCATGACACCACAGCAGGATAATGGGGCTGAGTCCCTCAACCGCGAACGCGGCACTCTCGTCGATATTATTTTCCGTGACCCCGCCGGCCCGTGGTCGGTATGCACGTTCAGACGGGACGACAACACCTCATTTACCGCCACGGGCAACTTCGGCAATGCCATCCTCTATGAGGATTACATCCTCTACGGGAAACGGGTTCCTGACCTGGACGGGGCTGATTTCGATGTCAGCCAATTCACTTCCATGCCACCGGCCAAGGTCGAATCCTTGGTTGGATATCTCAGCGATCTGACAAAGGTTCCCCGCAGCGTTACAAGCAAGGCAGTCCAGCATTTCGGCGAGAACCTGATTCCAATTCTGGACCAGTCGCCTTCCCGCCTCGTTGAGGCCGGCATCTCGGTTCCGGAAGCCCAAGCCCTCGGCCAGGCCTGGGCAACCCAGCGCAGCGAGCAACTCGCTCTGGCTCACATTGATGTCGAAGGCATCCCCCCGGCCAAGCTGGCTACCCTGCAGCGGCGGCTGGGCTATGCAGCAAACCTCAGTGAGGTGCTGAAGGAGGACCCCTACCTCCTATATGTCCATTTCGAGGACATCCTCTTCTCTTCAGCGCAGAACCTGGCCAAACGCTTCGGGGTGACCAGCAACACCGTATCAGCGGTAAAGGGGGCAGTGATTGGCGTGCTACGCCGAGAGGCCTGGCTTGGGCACAGCTACGTCGAAGGACGCCCTCTGATCGAGGCGGTCATGAAGATGCTGCGGCTGACGAAGGATGAGATCAGGCCACTCATCGCCCAAGCGGTAACCGATCTTGCGATGGCAAAAGTCGTGCACGCCAGCAATGGACAACTCCAGCTGCTCAGCCTTCATGACGCGGAGAAGTCACTTGCCACCTTGGTACAGAAATGGGCCGGCCTTGGCTCCTCCGACCTTGAGGACCTGGTCCCGACGGAGAAGATGGCCGCGAAGCTGCTCAAGCCGCTGGGGCTCGACGCACAAGCGACCAAAAGCCTGTCCGCAGGGCTTCGTTCGTTGTTGAGTGAGCGATTCGCTCTGGTCCAGTGCGAAACCCTCGACGACCAGATGACAGTGATCCGGGGTCTAGACCTCTTCCTGACTGGTTTCGGCGCCGACGCTGTGTACTCCGCCTATACCACCGAGATGGCCGACGAGGTCAGTCGCCTTATCACCGACGACACGCTCGTTTTCACCTACTCAGCGCTGATCGGTATCGACCCGAAAACCGGTGTGCCGGCGCAGCATGGGAAGCGGCCGATCAACGCCGACGTGCTCATCATTGCTGGCGCGGATTCTCTGGGCATTGAGGAGATGGTGAACATCCTCCGCGCAGTGCCGGAGACCAGTCGGGTTTACATGATGGGTGCCGTGAAAGACCTACCCGCACACTCCATTGGCCAACCGTTTGCAGAGATCGCACAAGCGGGCCCTTCGCGCACGTTCCAGGCCAGCTTCTGGCTGTCAGCGAGGACACATCAGCGCGAGGCCTCTCGCCGCATCTGGAGCGGCACACTCAAAGCAAACAGTGAGAGCTTCGACCCGTGCCAAGCAATTTCGTGGTTGCCGGTGCCTACCGCCCTCCTGAACGAAACCCTGCCGCTGGTTCTGAGAGAGTTCGCGCAACAGCTTGAGATTGACCCGCTGCAGGACATTAGGGTGGTAGCACCTTCAGCGCGGGGTAACGCCGGAGAGGACCTGCTAGGGCCGATGGCGGCCGCAATTGCTCGTGAGTTCACCGGCGAGGATCGGCTGGTTGAGTTTCACGGGAAAGGGTTGTTCAAGGGATTGCCGTTCGTAGTAAGGCAGTCAGTAGCAAGTACGAACCACCCGCCGTTCTCTGTCTTCACAGCGGCAGACCTCAACCCTGAGCGACTCGATGCAGTCGACCGCCTCGGGAACCAGTTCCGTCTAAACCTGGCGCAGCGCCTCGACGTGTTTCAGGGGGCAGTGATGACACCCAAGCTGTTCCGTGGCCGGGTATATGAGGTCGTTGTCCTCGTGGTCAGGGAAGGTCAGCAAGCACTAATCAACTCCACCCTCCTCTCCACTCTCCTCAACAGCGCCAGGACCACTCTTCTGATCGTGGGCGCCCTCGATGGGCTGCTCACTGGATACACGGAGCGTGAGCCAACACAGGCGCGGTCCCTCCTCATCAAACGGATGAACCCAGATGTCGATCAAATCAGCACGCCTTGAGGCGCTCGCCGCGGAACACGCGGAGATCCAGCGCCGGCGGAATATTGCGATCAGCTTGCCGTTGGTTGGGGCCGCTATCCCGTTCATGCCGCTACCACTGACGATTGCCATCGCCGCTGGCTGTGCAATCTGGTCGCTCATGCTCGACAGGAAGGAAGCTGAGTCCTCGACAACCGACGTTTGGGATTCTGGCTACACCGAAGCTCCAATTCCGGACTGCGATTTCAGGCGGTCAACGTTCCTGGGTAAGACCATCCCCTGGACAGAGTGGAAGGACCGGGTGGACGCCATCACCACCTCCAAGGGCATCGCTACGGCCGACGATATCCGGCGCGAGCTGATCGAGACCTACCCCTCGATGATCCCCTTCATGCTGTCCGATGACATCATGACGCGCCATGTAGCGCTGCTGGCTGCGACCGGGACCGGCAAGACCGAACTGCTGCTGGCAATCATCCAACAACAGATAAAAAAAGGGGCAGGCCTTCTGCTAATCGAAGCGAAGTCAGACTCTGATTTCTCTGGCTCGATCTACGGGATGATGGAAGCCGCTGGCCGGCTTGATGAGCTCCAGATCATCAACTTCGAGTTCCCGGAAATGTCGCACTCCTACAACCCGTTCTTCTCGGGCGGTGTGCGCGCCACCATCTCCACCGCGATGAAGCTCCAAGCGAACTCGAAGGAAGAATTCTGGACTGACATCGCGCGCTACTCGCTGACCGCCGCGGTACTCGCCTTGAAGCTACAGCCCGGGGAACCGGTGTTCCACATCAAGGACATCATCGCAGTCTTGAGCGACTTCGACCTTCTTCTCAGTTTCATACGCGCCATTCGGACCTCCGACTCGATCTATCACAACGACGGCGTGGAGTGGCTGCACAGCTACCTGCGCTTCTGGTTCGATGAGCAAAATGCGGCCTGGAACCTGAAGGGCTACAAGCAACTTCTGCAGGGTCTGGTCTCCAAGCTCTCGGCATTTGCACACAGCGAATACTCCAGCATCGTCAACACCTACAGCCCCGATGTCGATCTCAAGGAAGCGATCCTTCAAAACAAGGTCGTCGTGCTGTCCATGTCGTCGTTGGCCGACAAGGACGGTGTGGAGCTGTTCGGCAAACTGTTCATCTCGGACCTGGCCCGGGCGATCGGCGAGATCCAGCTCTCCAAAGAAAAGCCGTTGATGATGTGTCCGGCAATCTTCGACGAATACCCGTCCTTCATGGACGAGAGCCAGGTTTCGCTGTTCCAGCTCGCTCGATCGGCAAACGTCCCGATCATCATCGCCTTCCAGGGTGTCGGCTTCCTGCAGAACATTTCCCCAGCCTTTGTGGAGATGGTACTGGGCAACTGCTGGACGCATCTCTACTGCGACATCAGGGACGCGCAGACAAGGGAGTTCGCGGTGAAGCTGGCGGGCACCATGATCAAACGCTTCGTCCAGGAATCGTCAGGCAGCAGCACAGGGCAAAGCTACGCCTCGGAGCAGTCCGGCCTCTACACAAACGATTCGGAGGGCTCCAGCTCCAGTACCGGATTCAAGGCTACGCGTGAGGACATCCTGCAACCGGAGGACTTCGCATCTCTGGACCAGGGCGACGGGATCATCGTGGCGAAGTCTGGCACCTATCGCGTTCGGATGCCTCTGGTGCGCAACACCTTCCCGAACGTGCACTTCAAAGACATGCGACTAGTCCGCCGTCCGCGGCGGGCTAAATCGGGCGTGAATGCCTGGCAACGCTTCCACGAGAAGAACAAGGCAATTCTGAACCTGATGACTGGAGGCTGAATTTAGCATGCGAAACTCGACCAATGAGGTGAGCCAATGAACTGGCAAGACAAGCTTCGGAACTGGGATTGGGACTTCACCGTCATCTGGAGCTGGTTCCTGGACATCACTCAGTTCCACGTCCAGCGAATCGGCTGGCCTGCATATCTGGCGATCGGCGGGGTGATCATCACGCTTGGGTTGGCGTTCCAGCCCACTAGAGGGCTGACTTCTCTGATCATCAACGCCTTCATCCGCACGGTGTTCAACTACATCCAGATCGTACTGTCGTTGGTTACCGTTCAGCTGTTCGGCTTCCTGGGCAAGGTAGTCCTGGCTCAGTTCCATCGGACCAGACGCTGGCTGAGCCAAATTTTCCAAGAAAAGCGTCCCTCCTGACCCCTATCCTCCCCTGCTGATGGCCGGTGCAACGCCGGCCGTACCCGGAGCCCAAGAAAAGGGGCACTCACTTTCCACTATTGGGGAAAGGAGGGCCCTTTATGAATGTTCACGCTTGGGCTTTGGGAGTTGGTTGCCTGCTGGCTATGACGGCCCAGCATGCAGCTGCCGACTCCGACCCGTACGTAATCGATCAGCGCGACCCGCGATACCAGCGTGCCATTGAGCACCTGTCCCTCGCTGCGCAAAACCTTCGCATGGCTCAGGACGAACTGAAAAAGGCCGAAGCCAGCGCCCCACTTCCCGGACTTGATCTCGTAAGGATGCTCAGCCAGGTCAGGCCCGTGGAAGAGACCATCAACGTAGTGCTTCAGCCGGAGCAAAAACGCCTCCGGTATCACTCCGTTACCCCCGATGGCCTGTTTTTCACACCAACTCGAGTCGGAGACTGACCAATGCAAATGACTGGCCTCGCGCCGCAACTGAAAACGGAGGATCTGAAACGCTTCGCGTTGGCGGTCCTCGCCCTGGCGGTTGCCGCCTTCATGATCGCGATGCCCGAGATTGCCATGGCGGCATTCGACGGCGACTTCGCTCCCGACAAGGAAATCGCCAAGCAGTCGAACAACAGCTTCCTGGGTTGGTGGCGACTGATCGCTAGCTATGGCCTGTGGGCAGGGCTGGGCATGCTGCTGATCTCCGTACTCTTCGCCGGGGCGCGTGGTTGGTGGGTCTTTGTCCTGGTGGTTCTGATCTGCCTGTTCGGCGAAACCATCGTGATCAAGGCGGGCAACCTGGCCGGTTTCGACATGACCGGTGCCTCCACTGGGAGCAAATAAAAATGCACTTGAGAGTCACAGGTGAGTCATCGACTTATGCCTTTGCAACCTCCCCGGTGAACTTCGGCGGCCTGACTCAGGAGGACTTGCTGGCGTTCATGTTCCCGCTGGTGATCGTCAGCAAGACAACCGGCGAAAACCTCTGGGCATTCGCGATCGCGTTCTTCTGCCTGTGGCTCTTCAAGCGCCTAACCCGGAATCAGCCTCAGGGCTTTTTGGCCCTGAAGGCCTCCACTTTAGTCGGCGACCTCTACGTCATGACCAGCGATTTTCCGGCCGTTCAGAAAGCGATAGGGAAGCTGGGACGCCTAAGCGCACGAATCTGGATCGAGTTCGGACTGATCCCCGCCCCTTCCTACTGCAATCGATACGAGCCCTAACATGAGCGAGCAATACGGCCCACCGCTGAAACAATTCAACCTGCTCGGCGCAAGTGAGCTCCGGGCTGGGCGAGCAATTATTACGCTCATTGCTGTGGCAGCCGTATTGGCGGTTGTTATCGTTGTTCTGATCAACATGAATCGATCCCTCCAGGAAACGAATCGAATTCTGCAGAGCGAGCGGATCATGTATGGATTCCCGAACGCAGACGGGGTCTTTATCAGTGAACGACAAATTCCGCAGCGCCATATCATCGCGTTCGTAGCGGTCTTCCTGGACAACTATTACAACTTCACTCCGCAGTCGGCGCGCACCAACGCTGAAGAATCGCTCCGCATGATGTCGCCTCGACTCCGGGCGCTTAAAGAAGACGAACTGAAGATTGTTGCTAACCAGTCTGTAGAACAACAGATCACCCAGGTATTCACAAAATCCTCTCCGTATCAAGTCGAAGTTAGCCCCCAGGGTTACATTGTTTCCTTCAAAGCGGAACGCAACAGGGCCACTTTGAACCAGGTCTTCAGGAAGACTAAGTACAATGTGAAGATCCTCATCAAGCCGGTCAAACCCTCTAAATACTATGAGTGGGCTGTAGTGGCTGATGACTTCGACATCCAGGAGATTTCGGATTGATGAAGCAACTCTTAGCTGCGGCTATCATCGCTGCAGTTACAACGACAGCGTTTGCCGCAGACGAAAAGTGCAATCGGAACCCAAGGACCGTCGTATACAACAACACGCCGGTTGAGGTTTTCATATCCAACGACACCCAGCGTGCTGAGGTTCTGTTCCCTGAGCCTTATCTGGATGGTATTTACCTAGAAGTGACACAAGGGATGGATTTTTACCCATCCCCGATCAAGAACAAGTTGGCATTCCAGGCTACAGACCCCCTCTACACCGGGCTTGCATACGTGGATGGCCCATCCAAGCAGACCTATATCCTCAAACTCATCACTCGGCCTGGCTGTGCAGACAGCCAAGTAACGATCAGCGGACAACCAATCCCTGATCGTTCTGCTATGGCGCGTGACTCGAAAGGTCGAGTGAAGGGCCTGATGAACTATTTGTATGACGGCAAGTTACCGTCCGGGTATCGCGAGCAGGATTTTTCCCGACTGTCCGAGGCTGATCGTGTCGTATTTCGTCAGGGCTCCCTGGAATTCAAACTTCGCTCTCAAGTCGTCGGCCCCAAGTACATCGGTACTACTTACGAGGTAATCAACAACGGCCGCACGGCGACCAAAGTAGCCATCGATCAAATCGACTATGGCAACAAGGCTGTTAAAGAGGCCCTTGGCATTGCGCGCCAAGTTTCGATGCTCCCTTCTTCCCGAATCCTCGGCCCCTCCCCGGAATACATCACTGAAGTCTATGGTGAGTCGCACCGCGGTCTTCTGTTCATCGTCTCGGAGAAAGTCCAGTGAGCGCCGATAACGATCAGAAGAAGAATGTCATTACTAAACAGCGTGGACTGTACATAGTTGCAGGCGTCGGGGCGCTCGCTGTTGCAATGAACTTCATGGGCGGTCCAAGTGAATCGAAAGGGTCTGCTTCGGTTGACAAACCTCAAGCCATTGAGTTGGGCGGAGACAAGATCAACTCGATCACCATCCAGGATAAAGATGCGGCCCTGACTCAATTTGCGAAGAAGATCGAGACCCTTGAGGACAGGATCAAACGTGGCGACGATGACCGCCAGGCGTTGAAGGAAAAATTTGCCTCTGAGCAACGCAACGCAGAGCAAAAGTCGAACAACGAGATCAGAGCCCTCAGCGAGGAAATCGCTCAGTTGCGCAAGGATCAAGTGGATGGCGTTTACAACGGCGTCAACAAACTTGACCACGGCTCGCCAATGCCCCTGCCTCCAGAGTCGAAAGATGGAGGGTTGAACCTCGAAGACTTCTCGATGGCGCCACCGTTGCCGGCGGTTCCGGCTGCGAACCGTAGCGGCCCGAACTACGGCCCGAACTATTTCCTGCTCAACAATGGGGACTCCGGCGGCCAGCAATTCACTGGAAAAAGCGGTGGCGGAGCAGGTTCTACTGCAGACACTGAGCAACAGCTCTTCGCCAACATGACCGCCCCCGAGACGAATGGCATCCAACGTCAGGGCGTGAACACGTACAACAGCACCGACGCGACTCTCGCCAAGATGCAGGGTCGGCAACCTCGACCTGACCCGATGCCGGCAGCAGAAACAGTCAACGTTTCGATGCCAGGCCAAGCCCCGCGTGAAACGTACGAAGTGCCCGCCTTCTCATTCGTCGAGGTTACGACCTTGCACGGCGTGGCATGCCCTATCGGCGCCAACGCACCGGGCTCCTCTGAGGAAGGCAAGATCCCCGCGCGCCCTGTGGTCCTTCCTGTACGTGGAATCTTCAAAGGCCCAAACGGCGCTGAACGCGACTTGGGCACCATCCACCTGATGGGCCTCTGCTCGGGCAATCGCAACTCCAGCTCGAACACTGGTCGCGCAACGATCCGGATCGAGCAGCTCTCCTACTGGGATGAGACTGGCGGTGCTCAGACTGTTCCGGCCACTGGTTACATCGTCGATACCCGTGACAACGAACAAGACGTGTATGGCCGCCTCGATAAAGCTTCAGGCCGCACCCTGGCCCTGCAGTCTGCAGCTGCAGCTGCTGCTGCCTACGCATCGACCCTGAGCCAATCAGAGTTCACCACCAACAGCTCAGTCGAAAACGGCACCAGCTCGGTTACCCGCCAGCTCACTGGTGACTCCACCAAAGCCGCCGTAAACGAAGGCATCGCTGGGATGTTCAAGAAGATTTCCGAGCGCTTCGAGCGGGAAGCCAACGCAGCGGTGGACACCGTCATCGTTGAGCCCGGCATCAAGCTCCGCTTTGTCACCGACCAGACGTTCCGCGTGCTCAAGCCCGCTGAACCGTTTGAGATCGACCCTGGCATGTACGACACCCTCATCTAGGAACCAGCCATGAATCTTCGCTTCCTCCTGCTGGCAGCAGCGGCTCTGACCCTCACTGGTTGCTCTACTGATGAGCCCTTCAAGAACAGCGCATCGATGGACCAGATCTACGATGCCGTACATGGCAGCGCCAGCCGCGACACCGTCGCCCTGCTCCGTCAAGGCCTTCGGGCTCGCCCGGAACTTGGCTCCAGCGAGCCCTACTTCCCCATCCGAAATCCTGACGTGGTAGCGCCCGTCTGGGTCGTGCCCTACGCCGACTCCAAATCCGGGGTCAAGCATGGCGGCCGCTGGGACTACATCATCGTGGAGGAAGCAGAGTGGGCAAACTAACCGTCGCCTTCGCTCTTCTGGTGGTTACCGGGCCGGCTTTCGCCGAGGCGTTCCCCCAGATGTACAAGGACGCCATCCGCGAACACCACACCAAGATGATCCTTGGCTCCGGCCAAGACCTCACGGTATTCCAGCCAGATGTGGCTCTGTACCGCGAAATCTTCAAGAAGAAGAACAGCACCACCAAGCGCCAGCTGATTGAAGGCGACCAGATCCCTTGGGCTCAGCTGTTCAAAAACCAGGACCTGACTCTTGGCGAGATCGTTCGCCTCTCGGCTGCAGCATCTGGCTATGACCCCCACTTCGACCCTCAGGTCAATCAGAACCAGGTCATCAAGATCAACACTCACCCGAACTCGCTTCGGGATATCGCTGAGTACCTCACCCGCGTGAGTGGCGCGCGCGTGACTGTGTACCCAGAAAGCAGGGTGATCACTGCAACGCTGAAGGGGGCTATTGATGGCTAAGTCCCAACACAACGACCTGCATCTCTATGACTCTGAGCTGGCGGGCTTGGCGCGCCGGGGATACCAGGGCGGAATGCCTATTCAGCTGCTTTCGGATGCGTTCCTGTACGAGCGTCATGGCAGCTATTTCCACACCATCGATGGCCGTTTCGCGAAGATCTGGAAGCTGCGCGGGATGGATGCGTCACTCCTCAACAACGCCGACCTATGGCAGCTGAGCCGTGGTCTAGGCGACGTTCTGAACAAGTACCCAGCTGGTTCTGCTGGTCAGTTCATCCGACACACTCATCGTGATATCCGCGAAGTGCTCGGAATCTACCGCGCGAATATCAATGCTGAGGATGACGAGTTTGCGGCCGAGATCGCCAACTCCATCGTCGATCGCCAGATTCAAGCAGCCGGCTCCCCCGATGGGTTTTTCACCAAGCTCTCGGATCAGACGATCGAAAAGATGCGTGAGGACGCGCTCGCAGAGATCGATGACGAGCAGCTCCGCGGGAATGTGCGTCAGCTACTGCTGGGCGGCAACCCTTGGGCTGAGGAAGACGAGGACGTGAAGTCCAACGTCACGGAGGAAATCCAACGCGAAGTCAGCCAGGGTCGTTATCCCTACGTCACGGACTTCTATCTCGTCCTGCTCTGGAGCCCCGAGTACCTGTTCGGCAAATTCATCGATAACACAGCGAAAAGTGCTCTCGCCTCGATGGGCCTGATCGACGCGAACAAGCTCGCGCATCGGGAGTACACCAAGCATGCGAAGAAATTCGGTCAGCTTTGCCATGAGATTGGCCAGGCTCTGGCAGCTTTCGGATTCTCCCCAGCCTCCCTCAACGGCCAGGGCCTGATCAACTGGCAGTACCAACTGTTCAATCCAGTCAGGTCTTTCAAGGTCGAGCCCCCCAGGTATCGCCCTGACCTTCCGATACTCGACTGCCTGAAGAATCCCAACACCATCCCGAATCGTGAGGCGCTCAACGACGCACCGCTGTTCGCTTCGGTCGAGACTGAGGAAAAGGGCTGGACCATCCATGATTCGGGCGTCCCCTACTACATCCGCCCCGTTTCCGCGTTGGGCAAACCCTTGAGCAGCTTCCCTGGAATGCTGCAGGTCGCGATGTCCGGTATCGAGAGCGAGTCCCTGGTCACCATCAACTGGAGCGTTCCCTCTCCGGTAGCGATGATGGGCCGTCTGTGGGCACGCGGGCGGATGCAGTCGGGCAAGGAGGCGATGAAGATCGGCGACAAGGACTTGCTTGCTCAGCAACGTATCGACCTGGAGAAAGTGAAGTCCAAGATCAGCGCTGAAAACGGAGCTAACCGGGAGCAGTTCTTCGACGTTTCACTCCATATCAACCTGATGGGGTTTGTGGAACACCAGGTCGACGACCAGGCCATGCAGCTGGAAAACCGACTCTGGCGCGTTGGCCACAAGGAAGCTCACCGTGGTGACGCTGCCGTTCGAAACAGCATGCCGCTGAACTTCCGTCAGAGCAGCATGAAGCTGTTCCGGCGAGACACACCGCACCTCACCGAATCTCTCAGCCACCTTTGCCCGTTCTTCGTGGAATACCAAGGATGCGCCGACCCGGCGATCCTGATGAACAATCGTGCCGGCCAGCCGATCTACCTAGATCTCTGGGGCAAGATGACCAACACGGCACACAGCCTGATCTGTGGTTCAACAGGTACTGGTAAGTCCTTCACCTTCAACAACCTCCTCATGGCGTTGCGGGTGAAGTACCGCCCGAAGGTATGGATTATCGACAAGGGCGACTCCTACGAAAGCCTTTGTCTGGTCCTAGACGGGAACTACATCCGGCTGGCGACCGAGCCATTCAAAGAGCCCATTACCGGCAGAACCATCAACCCGATCTGCATCAATCCCTTCTGGATCGGTACCGATGAGAACGGCCAAGCCGTTATGCCGTCTCTGGAGGACATGTTCTTCATCGCCCGCATGTTGGTGATGATGATCACGTCGAGCTCCTCGGAGCAGGCCAAAACTTCCGTTATCACTCCCGTGACAGTGCCTTTGCTGTACCAGGC
The DNA here is from genome assembly GCF_048068435.1 of Pseudomonas sp. NY15437. Lineage (NCBI taxonomy): Bacteria > Pseudomonadati > Pseudomonadota > Gammaproteobacteria > Pseudomonadales > Pseudomonadaceae > Pseudomonas > Pseudomonas sp. NY15437. The sequence continues at coordinate 91,423 of NZ_JBLUQC010000007.1, read as the reverse complement.
GCTGAACGAGTTCTACACCGACTGGATTGCAACCCGCCCGAAGGACGAGCCGCGTTTCCGCGACTTCATTCCGTACCTGATCAAGACGAAGTTCACCGAACAGAGCGGCGAGACGCTGGCGCAGGCACTGACGCTGTACTACGGCTCGGGGCCTTTCGCTGCGCTGTTCGATGGGTTCCTGCAGGTGCAGTGGGACAACGACTTCACCGTCCTCGAAACACAACGGATGGCCAAGTCGCCTGCATTGCCGGTTGTCACGCTGGCCCTGTTCCGTCAGATCGACCTCTACTGCAAATTCAAGCTCGATCGGAATCGGAAAAAGATCGTTGCGGTCGATGAAGCATGGGCAACCCTGTCTGATCCAACCGCGGCATCGGCACTCTCCAGTTTCTATCGGGAGCTCCGTCGTTACGGTGCGGGGTGCCTTCTGATCTCCCAGACCGTCAAGGACTTCGTCAAGCTGATCAACGCCGAAACGTCTGGGACGGGTGACTCGCAGGATGGCATCCTCGAGAACACGTCGCACTACTTCTTCCTGGCCTGCTCTCAGTCCGACTACGACGTCGCTCAGCAGCATCTGGCCTTTACGAACGAAGAGATCGATCTGTGGCGCTCGCTCGCATCCCTTCCCCCGCTCTACAGCGAGGTGTTCTACAGGATGCGGACGACCAAGAGCGAATACTACAGCGGCGTATTCCGCCTGTTCGCCAGCCCCATGGCGCTCTGGATCGCGTCTTCGCATCCGGACGATTACACCATGCGTGAGCGCAAGACCCAGGAGATCGTCAAGAACCTCTCTATTTCCGAATCCAAGGCTCGGCAGAAAGCAATCTCCGAACTGGCAAAAACTCACCCCTATGGTGCTCGATACAATGTCAACCAAGCTGCTTAAAACTCTGGCGGCTGTGGCCGCATTCGCCTCTATCGCAGCCTGTTCGTCCAAGTACGAACCGCGCGAAAGCATCGTCGCAGAGCAGGCCAAACCGATTAAGCCCCTTTACACCCCCCAGACCGAACTCGAACGCCGCGCCTATGAAGAAGGTGTCACTCAGGTCCTCACCGACCTGAAGGGCAAGATGCGCGCGCGCGACCGCTTCACCTGGGACCCGCCAATGATTGAGTGCGGGGTCGAGATTCCCGCACGGGTTCAGAACGGAATGCTTGTTCCGAGCCACAAGGAATGCGTCCAGATCGCCCCCGGGCGTTGGACGGAAGAAGCACCTACCTATCTGCCGGTATTGGGACAATAAGATGAGCAAAGAAGACAAACCTTCCCTGACGGACCTCGTGGGCAAGATCACCGCCGGCGTGGGGAATCTCGGTCGCAAGAAACAAGGCCAGGAAGCGGCCGATCGCACGGCCGAGCCAACGATTGAACTCGGCGGGGCCGACGACGAACTACCTCCGCGGTCCGATGGACTCGACGACATCGATGAACCAAATGAGCCTCTCCCGGAGGAGGCGGCAGCTCAACCCCCGAAGAAGACCAACCCGATAGACAAGCTCACCAAGGGGCAGAAGCTGATCGGTGGCATTCTCCTGGTTGCGGTGGTCATCTTCGCCAAGGGGCAGATGGACTCCCCGAGCGAAAAGCCGACGCCTGCGACAACAGAGGCGGCTCAGCAATCGACGCCATCGACAGAGGAAGGGATGGCATTCGGCACTGAGCCTGCTGGTGAGCCTGAACATGCATCTGCTCAAAAAGAAGACCTGTCCCTCCCTCTTGCTGGCCCTGGCGCTACCTCCGGACACAGCCAGGAACCTATGGCTGAAGCTGCTGTGCCTTTCCAACAAGCACCGGAGCAGCCCACCCCGCCGGCAGCATTCGGGGGCGCGGATCAGCCATTGAGCACTCCAGCTGATCATGCTGGTGCATCACCGAATCTGGCAGCCGAAACCTCCGAGCCCTTCACTCCAGGACAAAGTGAACAGGCGAATCCGTTCGGTGGCCCAGCTCCGACTGCAAGTCATGCCGAAGTGCCGAAACCCTCTGAACCTGCCCCTGGAAATCAGCCCCCCGTTTTCACTGGAACCACTCCTCCCAACCCGGATAGTGGGGCAGGAAAGGAATCGCCTGTGGAGCAGGCGGCCTTGGCGAAAACAAATGCCGAAGTGGCCGCGCAAGCGGAACAAATCGCTGCATTGGAGAAGAAGCTCAACAAGGTCGAGGCCGACCTGAAGGAAGCGCAATCCAAGCAGGTAAAGCCGGCCCCGGTCCAGCATCGAGTTGTAGCCAAGGCTACGGTTAAGACGCAACAGCCGAGAGCAAAGGCTTCCCCTGTTGCTGCTACCAACGCTCGGCCGAGGATCTGTGTGAAGGCTATCGCTGAAGCTGCTCGCAACTGCTCCACCTGCGTCGCACATGCATTCATCGTCCGCGGTGGCAGTGAAGACATGGTCGGTCAAGGCGACTTCCTCGATGGGTATCGAGTGTCAATCGTGGGCGATCGCCTGGACCTTCAAGACAAGAACGGTCAAGTCGCTCATAAATATTGGAGCGCAATGAATGGGTGTTCGATCTAACGTCCTGCTACAGGTCTCTTCAGATGAGCAAATCAATCTGGAGCGCCTGGCTGATGAAGTTAATCGCGCCTATTTCGGCGGCTCTATCGAAATCCGCCCGCGCTGGGGTATCCCCAGCGCGTGTGAGTCTCCCGAGCCGGTTACCGATATCCAGAGTCTTCAGCCTACGGAATTGGCTGATCTGAAACTGGGTGTCGAAGCGTTCCATAAGAAGGACCTCAAGACAGCAAAGGAACTGCTCGCGCAGTTCTCTCCGGATGGTCCCCGAGATGCTGCCCTGCTCTACGTAAAGGTTCTGACCCTTCTTAAAGACCCGACCTGGCCGGATGTCGCCAAGAAAGTGAATCGGGTCTGCGATGACACGATTTACGTGGCGCCCGGCAGCATTGAGATGGTGGATGGGGACGAGTTTCTTCTGGTCCACCCGATCCTCTCGAAGTCTGCAGGCCAAGGGGCTCCAGTCTTCGTCATTCGCTACATCATCCATCACGAGTTGACCCACAAGTTCTTGGGTACCTCTTCTGTCGACCCGCACCCAGAGGCATTCCGCCGGCTTGATGCATGTGCTCGCGATCGGAGTAAGGCGCTGGAGTGGTTGCGCAAACGTCACTTCACCACCATCGAGGACGTACGCGGATGAGAGGTGCCCTCTTCGCCATTACGTTGTCTTTTGCCTCTCTGGCTGCCGCTGATGACTTCAACTACGACCCGCTCATTGACTCTGTAGCCCTGAGATATGGTGCTGATCGCATCGTCTTCAGGGCCCTGGTGCAAAAAGAGTCGAAGAAGAGCCCCTGGGTGTTCAACGTCGATGGGGAAGGCTTCTGGTTCAGCACTAAAGACCAGGCCGTAAACGCACTATGGGCGCTCACTACGGCGCCCTGGCTGGTGAAGATCATCCCCGAGAAAGACGCCAAGCCAATCCGCCGATTCTTCCCCACAGAGCGCGCTGCGCAGAGCTTCGCATCCAGCTACCAGCAAAGCCGTCAGATGCAGGGGTTCCGGGCGCTGCAACAGCGAGCAGATGACAGCAAGGAAGTCCTGGACGGCCAGTTCCGAGTGCGCAGGATTTGGTTGCTCAACACAGATCTAGGGATTGCGCAGATCAGCTATCGCTTCCATGGAAAAGGTAAGGGGAGCGTTCAGCAATGGCTCGATCCAGCGTTCAACCTCAGTTACGCGGCCAGCCATCTTGCAGAGCTCAAGAAGCAGTACGGCTCAGACCTCCAGGCCGTTGGCTACTACCACTCGAAAACCAAGCGATATCGCGATGCCTACATGGCGAAGTTCATGCCGATCTACCAGAAGGAGAAAGCCCGTGCGGGTATTGCCGTTGCTGCTAAGTAGCCTGCTGCTCAGCGCCTCAATCCATGCTGCTGATAAAGGTCCTTCAGAGGATCAGCGTGTTGGTGAGGGCCTTGTGCTCATGCTCAAGGGTGAGAACCAGAAGGCCTGGAATCTCCTGTTCCCAGAGGCCAAAGCCGGCAATGTCACTGCGATGTACCACCTGGGCATGATGATGATGCGGGCGACCGACACACCTGATCATCTGCAGCGCGCCAAGACATTCTTCGAAGCCGCCGCAAAGCGGGGCCATAAGGGAAGCGAGGCCATGCTGATCCAAGTCGAGAAAACGCTGGCTGCGTCGACGCCGGGTGCTCTCCCCTCTATCGCAGGATTGAGCGGCCTCCCAGTTCCTCAAGACATGGAAGCCGCCAGGCGTCAGGCCGAAGCAATGAAGAAGCAACTCGGCCGCTTTGTGGAGCCCCTTCGCGACGTCGCTGCAGACGTCACGATCAAAGCCTTCGTAGCAGACAGCTCCGATGCGGTGAAGAACATCCGCTATTTGGCAGATCAAGCACAAGCCAGGTTCGGAGAGCGAGTGGAAACCCAGTTCTTCGTGATCGTCGATCAGGAAGCATGGGACCCGAGAAAAGTCTTCAACCAGCAGTCCAGCCAGCTACCGACGCAGGGGTTTCAACCCGATCTGGGCGGCCGAATTGCCAGTGAGTTCGGAGTGCGCAGTACCCCGGCACTGGTCCTCATTCCCAAGGACGGTAAGCCACGGGTGTTGAATAACCCTGCATCGCTGCTCGCCGATCTGACATCGATCCTGAACTGAGGTCATCCATGAATCAGAAGCTCAAAATCGGGCTCGCCTTCATCGCCGGCGGGTTCATCTTCAACGCCAACACTGTGATGTCCAACGTTCCCTCTGGTCAGGATGTCCTGAGCGATGCCCTAACCGCAGCTCTGGACAAGGTGAACCAGAACACCCGGGACCGTGAAAACGCAGAGCTGGACAAGCTGCCGAACATCCTCGACTGCCAACACATGGAGTGGATGAAGAACTGCACCGAGCTCAATCGCAACGCCAAGAAGAACCCCAATGCGCCGCTGCGCATCACCAACAACAACGGGCTCGAGTTCAACTTCCAGCCTGGCACGCCAAGCGCAGTGATCAAGCTGCAGCTGGAGCAAACCCCGCAAGCTGCTAACGAGCTGGTCACATACATGGACCAGACCTGGGGACAGTACAAGCAAGCAGCCGATCTCTATCAGATGGCGATGTGGCAGCGCGGCGATTTGCAGAACATCAAAGGACTCGATGCTGCAATGGAGCAGTCGGCCGCGGTGAAACCGATCGATACGGACTCTCTGAGCATCAGTGTGTTCACCGAATCCACCTGCCCGGTCTGCGATCGACAATTGGCAACCCTCAGCCGTCTGGTCCAGAAGTACCCGAAGTTGAAAGTAAAAATCTTCCAGCTGGATCGTGACGCGCAGGTCTTTGCAGAGAAGGTTACAGGCCGCGGTCTCACTGGCCGGATGCTCACCAAAGCAGAGCAAGACAACGTCACCAAAATGGGGATCACGGCCTGGCCGATCACCTGGATCGACAACATGAAGGTCAGCCGGCGAGAGACGCTGGTGGGCAACCGGACTTTGAATCAGCTCGAAGGGCGACTGATGGCCATGACCTACGTGAAGAACAACACCGTTGCGAAGAAGGACGCCAAATGAAACTCAATAAACTGACCGTCTTCTTCATCGGATGTGCCCTCTCCGGTAGCGTCACTACAGCTCTCGCCGTTGAAGACACTACCGATACGCCCTGGGGTCGTCGAATGGATGACGTCACCGGCTTGTTTGGTGCAAAGGTGAGCGGTAGCGCTGTCAACAAGGCTGGTCGAGGTGGCAGTACAAGTTTCGACACTTTCACCCCTTTCCAAGACAAGCAGCAGTTCATCGTTGGCGCCTACGGCTCCACCCAGGTAGGTGTCGGCTGTGATGGTCTGAATCTGGGCACGGTGCTCGATGGCCAGATGGGCCAGTACGGCAACATGGTTGAGCAGTTCATCCAGAACGCTCCATCCCTGGCCATCATGTACCTTGCGTACAGTCAGCCTACCGTGAAGTCCGTCATCGACGAACTCAACTCAGTTGGTCAGTTCGGCCTTGATCTTTCGAACCTCACCTGTAGCGGTGTGCGCCAGCGCGCGGACAAGGCCTATGAGGAGAACCTGCAGGTCGTTGCAGAGGCAGACTGCACCGTGGAAGAGGGTTACAAGTCACCGAAGTGTATGTCTGGTGACGGTATAACCAGCAGTCTCATCACCCGGATGAAAGAGACCAAGAACAAGATCACGAGCCGCGCGACGTCGTTGATGAGCGGTGTTGCTGGAAAGTCAGGCGGCCTGATTGGCGTCAAAGGCTCGGGCAGCAGTTCATCCAGTGGCGGAACCTCAGGTTCTGGCTCTTCTGGTGGTGGCAGTGGTTCCGGGTCTGGTTCGGGGTCCGGCTCGAACACTGCCGGGCTTCCAAGCAAGAGTTGCGGCGGTAGTGCCGAGGATGGAAAAACCGCCTTGGTATTAGCCGCATCCGAGATGGGTTGTGAGGACATCAAAAAGTTCTCCGGACTCCTCCCGTCCTACAGTACCGAGGAGGATGCAAGAACAGTAATTCCACGCACGATCAGCCTTGAAGATGAGGCCAAGAAACTTACTGGCGAGTACCTTGACCTGTACACAAATGTGTATCAGGCCGATCCCAAAACGTTCGATCAAAGTGACGCCTATAAGCAACTTGTAAATCGCGCTGGCGTGGTTGTAACAGAGCCTGAGTTTCTAATGATGCGCGACCTTGGTCGCAAGAATCCGGCCATGTTCGCTCAATCTCAAAGAAACCTTGCAACACTTGCAATGATGAAAGAGCTCGATGAAATCATCTCCAAGCTTGAAATGGGCGTGATGACCGGCCTTTCGAATCAACCAGACGAGCAAGCTTTCACTGAAAGCGATACTGCCCGATACACCATGGCTCTTTCTTCTCTTCGTAAGGAATATGAAATGCTGCAAAACAAAATCAAGCATGAACAGGAGAGAAGCAAGCTGATCATGGATACCGCCAAGGCACTGACCAATGGCTAACGCAGAAGTCGCTGACTCCATAAAAGACTATGACTTTCTAAAGTTGGTAAATGGGAATTTTGCCGACTTAGTAGGTCATTACCTCAGCATGTGGCAGGCTTACCATTATGTACTGGCCATAACCGCTGGCAGCATCTTGGGGACGATTGCAATTGCCTGGTCCGGCGTACGAATGTTTCAAGCGCCTGATGACAAGCTACGGTCAACCGTTGCGGGGATTACTGGAGCATGTTTGATCTATCTCCTGCTTTCCATAAACAACTTCTCATTTCCAGGAGCCGCCGGAAGCGTGAAGTTGGCAAACGGCGCCGGTTGGACACTTACCATCATTGGCAATATCTACACGGTATTCAAAAAGAATCTAGACTCCATTAACGGATCTCAACTTAACAAAGAGGCTTTTTCCAGAGCCTATCACGTCACAGATCAAAATACGTTAAAGCGCTTTATAGATAGTCCCGTTTATCCAATGTACGCCGACTATCTAGCCAAGTGCCAACCTGCATTCATCGAGGCCAATGGTGATAACGCAGACGCTGTGGAGGCTGGTCGATACGTTGGTTTCTTCGGTTCAACGGGTATTGGAGCCCCTGAGATTGAGTTCGAGGACTCTCGCTCATTTGTAGACAAAATCACTGGTGATAATCCTGAGTACGCTAGTGACCCTGTACATGCGACGCTGTTCGATCGAGACGGGGCTTCAAAAGTAAAAGAGGGGACTCAACGAGGGTTGGCAATGCTCGAAAAGATCCCCGTTGACAAGAACCCCTATGACGGCCAGACGACCCCCCCAGCAGGATATCAGGTCCCGTCGGAAACTTATTGGGCAAAAAAACTGTTCCCTGAGGCTGATTCAGGTAATGAACCTGCCCTGTTAAACGCGGCTGACTCCAAGTATCGTCACTATCTGAACAAAGGATTTAAAGAAGCGCCTCCTGACGGTGGAATCCAAAACTTTTACCCAAGCAACTGTAAAGACATGTTCCTGATGATCGATACAGCGCAGCGAAATTTCCATGCAGCCGTTAACAAGTACGCTCCTGCTTTTGAGCGAACGTCCCGGATGCGTGATGGTAATGATGCCGCCATGATCATGCTGGATGACCTGCAAAGTGCGGCTGCACAGAAAAAATCGGGGCGCTCTACCCTCGCAACTTATGGGGGGAAGATTTACAACGGCGACGAAATGTCAAACAACAACTTGACAGATCGAGTCCTCAACAGCTCTTACACGGAGCTGCAGGATCTCGGAATGAAGTTCAAGGAATGGATGCTAATTTACAAAATTCCGATGATGATAAATGGTTGCGCCATGTTGGCAGCGCTAATGCTGATTGCATTCCCATTAGTTTGCATCATCGCGGCTCTCACATCTCTTCGCGTACTGCTAACAACTGTCAAAATTGTTGCTTTCTGTTTTATCGTGGTTTTCATCAACGACCTCTGTTTGACCATGGCTTCTACTATGCTTGCCGTCAATAACGAGGCGCTTCAGGGATACAACATGGGCAACTATGCTGAAAACCAAGCGCTTCTTATATCTGCGGGTTCCGGCCAATATGTCGTTTTCATGGGATTGACTGTTGTAGAGCTGATCTTTGCGAAAATCCTGCTCTGGGATGACGTGAAGAGCATGAGCGGATTCAACCCTGGTGGTGCCGCTACTGGAATTGCCGCAACAGGGCTGGCTATAGCTGGGTCGCTCATCAAGGTCGGTGGCAAGGTACTGAGTGGTGGTACCAGCTCAATCGCGGGTGCAGCAGCAGGAGGGGCTTCAAATGTCGCTGGCGGAGCAACTGGTGGTAGTGCTGCCCTTGCAAAAGTCCAAGCGTCTAACGCCGCTGCGACGAACAATCTGGCTGGAGTTTCTCCAGGGGCGCAGTCGGCTGCTCGCGGTGCACCTAAGATGCCGATTCAGATCCCTACGCCCAAAAAGGCACCTACTCCACCATCTGGCTCAAGCACGCCAAAACCTGGTAGGTCGTCCCTTGACGACCTCATCTGAGAAATGAAGAAGGCCCCGGAAGGGGCCTTCTGACGTTTTACTTGGTTGAAATCCGATTTTGAGCCGGTATAAAGGTCCGCATCCGAAGCTAGGAGGTCAACTCAAATGAAGTCCATGCCGATCGCACTCGTTGTCAGTCTCAGCGTCCTTGCGGCGTGCGGAGACAGTAAACCCACTGGTGGTAATGGGCTGGCCTCTAACGGCTTTGTCGAAGGCACGCCGAAGTTCGAAATGCCGGCCTCTTTCGTTTACGAGATGGTGCATGCCAAAAACCCTGAAGCACTGTATGGCACTGAATTCCGGGTTCGCGAGGTCAACGACTGGAAATCCAAGGACTGGACTCTTTGGGTAGTGTCGAACTCTTACTCCGACGCTAAGTCCACTATAGCTGGCTCGACTGGCATCGAGGATGCCCACAACCGAGCAATCCGAGAAGGCAATGCCCTCTTCGAGACGAAGAAAGCTCTGGAGCAGAATGGGTTCCATCTCAAGTACAACTACCTCAATTACAGCCTCATGCCGGCCATGACGAAGAAAAAAGCTGAGCGCAGCTTGGGCGTTGGAATGACCTTCGACGGTGCAAAGTGTGGACAAGGATTCATCAATTGCGTCGATCGGTATTTCTACTCGCCGGCGGCCCGTTTCAAAGCAGAGTCTGGCCAAGGCAAGACTTTCATGGAATGGACCAGGCCCTACACCCTTTTCACTGAAGACGGCATGGGGAAAGCTGCTCTGTACGTTGCAAAGTCAAAGGGCTTCGGATCTGGTGATGGTGAGAAGGCCGAGTTCTACGATTGGTGGCCGACCATGATCTTCCTGGTCAACCCGAACAACGAGGTAGTGAGAGCGTGGCTTCCGCAGGCTGGCAATGATGCCGGGTGGGCAAATATTCTTCGTGGGGTTGCAGAAACCTTTGGCACCGACCTCGATGACATCAAACTCGAGGGCCTTCAACGGAATCCATACATTCAATTCCCGGCCGCTGTTTACCATGGCAGCAGTGCAGAACAGGTAGCGATTGAGGAGATGAAAAAGGCAATGCAGTCACTACAGGGGACGGCTCTTTGATCGGTGAACTTTTCTTCGAGGATCGAGGACAGTTGATTGCTGCCTTCATCCTCGACCTGCAGGGAAACCTCGTTCGCCGATCTCTGAGCGGTTCGCCCGAAGCTCTGCTCCCTTATGCTGTTGAGGTAGTCACCCTTGCAGAAGAAGTTTCTTCTCCTCGCCCCTGGTCCATTACTCCGGAGGCGGTAATCTCCAGAGTGAACCAGGTGGCTCAGCTTCAACCAAAGGTGCTGGAAGCATACCCAGGAAGGGTCGTACAGAAGATGAGCCTCCCCTTTGCAGCACCGGTGGATTCTAGCGAGACAGAGGCTGCCATTTTTCAGGCCATCGACGTGCTGCCTGGCTTGGACGAGGACACCGCAAACACTGTCCGGGAGACCCTTGCGATTCATGGCGTCCATCCGCTTCCAGTTTTTGGCACATTCAACGAAGAGATTCATCAGGCGCAAGCCGGTGAGCTCTGTGTTGGTGAGATCAGGAAAGTTGCGGATGGTTGGTTCTCAAACATGAAGGTGTACCGGAAGGCGTTGGTTCGATCCGCATAGGTTACGAGCTTGAGTGTGTGCCACTACCGGCAACGAACAAATTTTGGTGACAGCGATGCGCAGCAACCACATGCATGACGACTACGATACTGACACGAGCTATCTACAGCAGGACGACGCGTTCTCAGTCAACGAGATGGTTGAGGAGTGGACCTCTTCCGCAAATCCCTTCGTATCGCGGATGGTAGCCAAGCTTACTGTCGGTGCATCGTTCCAGGCGCTACCGATGGCCACGTTCGTTGACCTGGTCGCCACCGCGGCAGTTGCAAGGCCCCGGGAAACTCTGACCTTTGACGTACTTCTGGGGGGCTCGTCGGCTTCGCCTCTGGTCGACATGACTCTCCGTGGAGTTGATGGGAGCAATCCGCCGATCTCCGCCGACAACGCTGGGTTCTTCAACTACGCACTAGCATGGTTTGGTGTGCACCGGCCGAGCTTCCGCGTCTCGGTCCGAGCTGATGGCCTTTTCTGGGTACACCTCCCCGACTAGTCCCACAGGTCACAACAACCAATAAAGAAAAAGGCTATCCAGGTCACCCGGGATAGCCTTTTTCTTTGGGGCTTAGGTCAGAGGCCGAAGTCCATGTCAGCCATTGGGTCAGGCACAAACATTGGTTGAGCAGGAGAGACGATTGCGGGCTGCTGCGGCGGTTCCTGATCAGGAGCCGGCTCAATCGGTTCAACTCGGGATTGAACGCTATCGCCGTGCTGGCCAAGAGGTGATGCTGCAGTGCCGTTGTCAGCCACCGGTCTCCGGCCGTTGGCGTAGTCGGTCATGGCTTTCATGACCTCTTCAGGTGCCCCGATGCTCAGGGCCATGTGTCGGTTCAGCATGTTGAGGAATACGATGCCTCGGATTCCCTGACCCAAGCTCTTGTAGCGGTTATAGAGGTCAGGGTACTGATCGCTTCGAAGGGTCATCTTGACCTTAACCAACTGCTGATCAGTGTGCGCCGGCGGAGTGTAGTCCGTCAGAGTAACCGGCCAGAGGCTTAGGCATGCCTCCGAGATGCTGAACACCATCTGATTTCCAGACTTTCGGCTGTGCTGCCCCAGGGCCTCGATCAGCGCGTCATGGTGGCCCGGCGTAAGGGCAGCTCGAATCTCTACCTTCTCCATCTACCGGTCACCCTTGCCGGACCACAGCATGCTCTTTGAAGTATTGAAGGATCATGTACCGGTAGTAGCCCCGGACCACAGACTTGTCCGGGTCTTTGGCGCAGTAGATCGGGCAGGTGATGTGGCGCTTCATGTGGGATCTCAGAATGGTTGCCCCGCCGCCGGCAGCGACCATCCCGCTCAGGAAGTCGGTCGACCCCCAGAGGTGCTTGATGAAACGCGGAATGACCTGATCAGCAAAGTTCGTGCAAGCTGGGAGGCTGATGGGCTCCATGTCGATCTTGGTGCCACGCCACATGAAGTGTCCTTCACGAAGCCAGACATCCATCGTGTACTCATTGATCTGGCTGTCGAGGGTGAAACCCTTCGGCAGCTTCGCGCCCTTCTTCGCGATCAGGTCATTCAATTGCTCCGGGTTGCTGAGCGACGTGTAAATGTCCTTGTGAATGTCCGAGACACCGCTGGACTCACCGTAGCGTGTATCGCTTACCCGGCCATTGTTGAATCCACCTCCATCAATGGTGCCGTAGCCGATATCAATGATTCCCCACCGGCCCTTACTCATCGCAGTGGTGTCGATCGGTTTACCTTCCTCATCGAGGAGGTCCGGATCGAACCATGGCCCTGCAAACTGAGGCAGAACCTTCACCATCTCGGGTTGATAGCCATCTTCACGGGCCCAGGCTTTCAGGTCACGTTCAAAGTCAGCCGAGTGAGTGTTCACGAACTCGGTGGGAAGGCCTGTGACGATGACAGGATTTTTGATCCCCACATCCTTGAGGACCTTCAGAAAGAGGACTCGGATCTCATCCGACTTGTAGAAGCTCGAGTCGGTGCTTCGCGAACGAGCCCCTTCCTCTCGGCAGTCATCGCCGACCAGGTACTTGCGTCCATTCTTGGTTTGAAAAGCATCCTTACTCAGAGCCCCACCCAACCCTGTCCCCGTGTAAGACGCAACGAGGGAAGGAAACTCTCCCTCCTTTCCGTTTCCTGCTTTGTAGGAGGTCGAACCATTGCCCAGGTCAATGGCAATCAGCTGTTCGAGTTTCATCGTCATGTACATCCCCTCATGGTTCCAACAGCGCTTGGAATTGCCCGCGAAGAGCGAGCCACTCTTCCATAAACGCTGCGATATTTTTCTGTTGCCGAAGAATGTTGCTGCTGTGCTTACCGAGGTAGCAGTGGGAGATGACCTCCCTGGTAATCCAGGGGGACGTCGACCTCCGACGTTGCCCCTGCAGAGCCCCTTCAACCTCAGCGGGTTCTGGTTCTCTTCCAAGCTTTGTAGTCAGTGACGCTCTCAACTCCCTGAGGATATGGCCGCGTTTGTACTCAGCGATCGGCGTGGTCTGCCGTTTTCCAGTCGCCCGATTGAAGTAGGTAACAACTCGGAAAACAGGCTCAGTTGGCCCAAGCGGATCGCTTGGAGACACATCCGGCCTGCAGATAATCGACCCGTATCGTACAGGCTGACTCGACTCGTTGAACTCGAAAACGGCATGCCGAAGTTCGTCATCGACTGCATTGAACCTGGTGATCAGTTCTCTCAGACGGGTTGCAGCAGGCGCTGCGTTTTCGGCTAGTAACCCGACCCAGGCACTGATCACTGACCCAAACTCTTCTGTACGAATGGTCTCAGCTCCGGCGAGCTGGTGAGCCCAGCGGCTAGCTCGATCCGAGTGATCAAGAAACTCGCTGATCATTCGAAGGAGATGACCAGACTGTCGCTTACCCAAGAGGTCCTCAAGGATTGGCCCGACGTCTCCCGGCGCGCTTGGCTGAATCACCATTCGCCGGCTAGCCAACCTCCCAGTCTCGTAGTCATTGCACTTCAAGTAGAGGCGCAGTGATCCAGCAGACCTTTTCGCAGGACTCCACTTCCAAAAAGTGGAGTAGGTCTTTTCCCCAATGGTGAGCGGAAAATGAGAGAGCTCGATCTCCAGGCCCATCAGTAGATCGCTGGCCACTGCAGCCATCGTTAGGACTTGCTGCTCGATCGAGTTGAGTGTTTCTTCGCGCGCTGCCAGCGCCCTTTCGAGCTGCTGTACGAAGTCCTTTGAGAGGCTATCCCTGACTTCTTTCTTCACAACCTCACCTCGATCGCCGTTTTCCGTCCATTTCGTAACGTTGAGGGCTTTTGGGACACCTCATCTAGCCGTTGGCAACCCAAGCATCCCCATATCCGCCGTTGCGATTCCCTACCAACCCCGTCAGTCCCCGCTAGTCGCCGAATAGGGCCGCTCAATGCTCCGTTTCTACATTGCCACCTTGCACTCTGAATCCCCGGAGAAATCCCCCTTTCTGCCGCAGATAGCCGTGTGGTGGCGTTGGAATCCCTTATTGCGCCGAACAAAGCCCCTTGGTTCCGCAGCCTGGAATGGCGCAAATACCGAATCAGCACTTTGACTACCGTATGCATGCTTTTTTGGTTAATTTGGTAAATCGAAATGGACGGGAGAAAAACAGGAGCGCCAATTTTCCAGAAATTCGCGTTCCTGGATTTTCCCATAAAACCCCGTCTAATGTATTTATGCGGAACTCCATGATTTTTGGTTTCCCGCGTGGTTTTACAAAATCAACAATCATCCGACGAAGTAAAAATGCAAAACCGGCTGAACACGACCCAATCAGCGCGCTACCTGGGCATATCTCGGCAGACGCTGTCCAAACTCGCTAAGTCCACACTCCCTCCAGACGGCCAGGAAGCAAACAGAAGGCCTTATTGGCTGCAGCAGACTCTTGATCACTTTCGAGCCGGGATCGATCGCCAGAAGCCAATTGCACTGGTGCTCGTTGGCGGGTCTCTGGATGGTGTGGGATTTCAATCCCAGCCCAGGGCACTACCCCTCCTGGAAGGGATGAGGTTGGAGCGGTTTGAGATACCCGCAGGATTGAAGAGCAGCCAACTCATCGAGGTGGTGAACGAGATCAGCAGAACTACCCCCGCTGCACTCATCCTGCCCCTCTGCACTCCTCTCTCTCCCTATGCAGCAGTAGTGGCCGACCTTTGTAGCGACCTGGCCGTCACCGTGATGCTGCAGCCACAGCAGTTGTAAACATTCACCGCGGGTGCTGCCATGAAGCCAGCTGAAGGTGGGGAATCGTTGGGAGATCTTGACCTCGCCGTTCAAACACGCAGCGTCGTTCGTCGAGATCTCAGCGAGGCCTGCGCTCATCAATGGCTGCGGTTGGATCGAGAGCGGAGACTTCTGTAGACCTGGTCGATGTCGAAGCTCTGCACCATTGGCACTCCTGGAGGGAAAAGAAACTCTATGCAGGTGCCAGTACAAGGCCTGGCATGAAGTGCGCGAGGTGCTGGGGTCGGAGCGCATATGGCTCACCGCCCGAGCAAGTAGTAACCCGTACGGCAGAGCACTGTCTCCGCTTCCGTACAGCCTTCTGAGAATGGAGCCACATAGCCAGCGTTGGTAGCGTTGTCATGCGAACGCTTCAATGGCGGTTGGCGCGAGATTGGTGCATCAGCATGACTGCCCAACCCGAAGTGACGAGATGCCCTAGACTTCTAGTCTTGGCTTTCCTGCCCCACGATCAGGCAGTTCTGCTCAAGCCGCCCTCCTCACGGCTATTCACCCACTACATCTGAAGGCACTCTTTATATAGGCAGCATTCAGTGCATGGTGAGAGCAGGGCGAGTAGCTACACCTGTTACGTCAATGGGGCGGCCGCTGCAGTAGAGATTCTTCAGCGCATCGATGGTCTGGGCGCCAACCCCAATCCGATTGTTGAGGTAGCAGACCACCAGTTCCAGGTCTGCGACTCCGGTGCTGTCCATCCAAACGACCTCCCCGAGCACCTCTCCGCTGTCCTGGTAAACCAGAGAGACCAGCGCCGGCATCCCCTCGACCCGGTCGGCAACCCACCCCCTTATACGCTTCGAATTCGCGTTGTCATGGGCGACGACAGCTGCCATTGCGTCGCTGAGTACACCGATCATCTGTTTTGTTCTCCATTTTGCTGATGTGGTGACCATAACGCCGCATCTCATGTTTTCCAGGGATCGGTAAATCTTTTGTTGAACACCCCGTCGAATTCCAGGCGTCAAAACCCCGATGGATACTGGCGTTGCGCCACTTTTGGCTTTTGACCCACCTCACACAAAGTAGGCGTGCTTGTCCCCAAATCAGGCTCGGACCCGCCTATTTCGCGGGATTTCAGCCTGTTTTTTTGGGTTGCCTGTCCTTTTCTTGACCCATAAAATCGCGTCGAACTACCGAGGGACAATCTACGGATGGCCATCGGAGTGGGTGAAGGCGACAGCTAGAAAAGCTGCGCTCACCAGTTGAGGGGGGGGCCAGTCGACGAAGTGTCGATTGGAGACTGTTGCGGTGTCGGAGTCCGACACCGCGACGCTTAGGACCGGCTTTTCTCGCCGGAGGAGGGGCCATGCGCTCTCAGCGCAATAATTGGCTGACCGGGATGACTCATGACGAGTTCCTGCAGGTCGATCCGTGGAAGATCGTCTGCCATCCCGAGTCACGACAACAGTGGATTGCCGAAGTCCGCTCCAAGCTGCGCGCCAGCCTGAGCGACGACGAGATCCTGTCCATCCTGCACATCGGCTTGCACAAGGCCGTTGTGTCCGCGCTCAAGCATCACAAGGATGTCGAACCTCATCGCCGTGCCACCTTTGTCATCGGGGCTGCGCTGGCCTACATCCGCTGTGAAGGCATAGGTTCGGTGTTCGAGGAAATCCCCGGTAGCACAGCTATCAATATGGGTGACCTCGTTTCTGACCTTGGGCCGCGGTCGCACTCGATGGAGTCCGACTACCACTTCGCCTCTGCTCAGTTCTCTGAAGCGCTGGAGTACGCACCTCAGTTCCTAGCTGACGGTACCCTCCTCCCTGATGAGACTGGCCAGACCTGTCACCGCTACATTGAGCAGATCCGCCACCGCCTCACATCCCGCGAGCACCACATCCTTCGTCTTGCCGTCATTGAGAACCAGTGCTCTGTATCCATCGCAGAGATTCTGAACCTCTCCAACCGACAGACCTGGAAAGTACGCCGCGGTTTGAAGCGCAAGCTGGAAGAGATCGCCGCTGAAGTAGGTGCCTCGACCGATTTCATCCGATCGGTGGCAGGAGTGGCGGAATGCAGCGCCAGTCAATAACCGAGTTCCTACACGAAAAGGTCTACCCCGAGATTGATGCGGTGGCGGAAGGCCTACTCGACCATCTGAAGCCGACGAAGTTGCAGACGTCTGGCTCGTATCGCCTCGTATGCCCTGCCTGTAATAAGCACGAGGCGTTCCACCTGCCAGGTTCCCACCTCATCCATTGCCCACGAAAGAACAAGTGTGGGAAGCAGACATCCCTTTGGGATGTCATGGAGGCCTCCGGGTACTCCAGGAAAGAGATTGTTGAGCGGCTGTGCCAACTAGCTCGTGTAGAGCCTCCTTCCAGCAGTAACCCCGAGGGCGTGGTCCACAACAACGCCCCGGCCGCCCTTACCCCTGGCCGCGCCATCATCCAGGTGACTCAGCTCCTCGCGCGCAAGTATCCAAAGCTCCTTCAGGATCTACAGAGCGATCGTGGCTTTTCTGACGACCAGATGGCAACGATGCGGCTCGGTGCCTATACCACAGCCGAGGAGGTCATGAGCCTTCTCGAGGAGCGTGGAATTTCCAAGGACGTTGCCATTGCCAAGGGCTATGTCCTGGTCGAAGAGCATGACCATTCCAAGTACCGGCGCGCGATGAATAATCGGGTGATCGGTTACTGGCCTCACCCCGACGGTGACGTACGGTTATGGGGTCGCCTTCCCGCGGGTAAGGGTGACCAGTGGAATAAGAAGTACCGTTTTGCTGACAGCCTGAAGAAAGACGTCCCCTACCTGTTCAGCATGAGGAAGCCAGGTCCGCTGATCGCGGTAGAGGGAACCTTTGACGGATGGTCGATCCAGTTCATGGGGTTCTGGGGCACTGCTATCGGCCAGAGTTCGGTCAATGCCGCACAAGCGGCTCACCTCGCCAGCGAAGGGGTTACCGAACTCGCGCATATGGTTGATGGGGACGCTGCTGGCTACGACGGCGGTCTCACCACGATCAGGAACTGCGAATCTGCCGGGATCGTGACCTCCATTATTCCGCTCGGCGAAGGCATGGACGATCCAGATGCTCTACGCAAGGCGGGTAAGACGGCTGTATTCGCGAGCCTCATCGACAATCGAATGAATGCCGGCCAGTTCCTGGCCCGCATGTGCCATGCGTACTCGATGGAGTCTCCACCCAACGTCGCCGGCATTAGAAAAATTCACGCCCTGGTTCCCCTCCTCTCCCCTGTCTCAGCCAAACACTGGCTGGACTGGAGTCTGACCCTGGGCGTTGGTATCTCGCAGGACACCGCAGCAGTCCGCCTTCTGAACACCTTCATCAACGGTGGTGTGGAAGTAGCTGAAGCGTTGGACCTGGTCCTGAAACGGACTGGAATTCGAATCACGCTCACACAGGAAACAATCCATGGCTGAAGGAAAAGCAAGCAGCCCCGTTCGACAGATCCTCACGCTGATCATCCTGGTCACTCTGATTCTGTGGGTCGGGAAGATTTTTCTCAGGACTCCAGAGTATCGGCACGTGGAGGTCTGCTACTTGCCGCACAAAGTGGGGCATCTGATCTGGGTTGACGTGTGGGGAGCGCTGGTGCCTGACGACACCGCTTCTTACCTCAAGCACTCGCGCGACCTCGAGGCATTTTTCAACTCCTGCATCCAGCGCACTTCGCACTGGGGCTTCCTCCGCTATTTTGGCCCAAGCAATCAAGGTGATAACAATGGCTGACACACGCAGCACTGAAATCAAGGTTCCCACCAAGGAAGTTCGAATCACCGGGGAACGTACTGCGACCCTTGTGGGACTGGCAATCCAGGCCTCCCGGATCGATACCTCGATTCTGGCGATGAAAATGGCTGGCCCCGATACCCGCCGCCGGGCCAATGAGGCTTCCGAGCGCTGGGAGCGCGCGGTAGCCCAATTCGAGGCCGAAATGCGTGAGGTCCGAATTGACCTGGATCTGACTCGCACTGCTCCTCGCCAGGCCATCCGTGCCGCTCAGAAAGCTGATGCCAAAGAAAAGGTGCAGCAGGTAGCACCGGCCAAGTCGAAGCCGGGCAAGCAAAAGCGCAAGAAAAAGGCGAGCCCGCAAGCGCAAGGTCAAATCGGGGCCGCGAAGCAGCCGCAACCTGCAGCTGCAGCTGCGCAATCCAAATCGCAGCAGAAGCCAGCCCCCGCCGCGGACAAGAAACCCACCCCAGCCGCCGAACCGGCCGCCGCAGAAGCGTAAGTGAGGAGTGACGATGAGCAGCATGAGCAATCTCAAGGAGGCCACCCGGCTACTGCCGGGTTGGGTGCCCCCGTTCTTTCTGTCGTGCCTGGTTGTAGGTCTCTACGTCGTGGCGCTGTTCACCTATAACGACCGACCGAGCGAGCTGGTTGAGACAGCAACGACGGCTGCCATCGTCCTCTCCACCGTAATCGCCTTCGGCTTCCTGGTAGCCGCGATCGTCAAGTCCGAGCAAGGCAGTCTGGGCAAGTCGATGAGCGACGGATTTTCCCGGGGTCTGACCTTCGTTTGGGCAACCGCGTCGGGTTGTCTGGCAGTCTTCGTTGGTGCAGCTGGGGTCTATCGAACTGTCCTGGACAACCTCGGGTACAGCATCTCTGCCGTTTTGGTTGTCGCCATTCTCGGGATGGCGTACTGGGCAACATCCAACAAGCAGGAGGCAAAACCCGAAACCGATCCGATTTCTGGCATGTCGAACTCGCTTGCACTCCCTGCCAATTTTGCGCAGACCCCAGCTCAACGGCCGGCATTTCAAGTGACAATGGCCGACACCACTCGCCTGGCCATGCACCAAGCTGGCCGGATCATTGCCTACAAGGGCAGCAATTGCCTGATCGATGGCGAGTTCTTTGCTGACCTCGATCTCAACGCACGGACCGCGAAAATCTTCTCGGACATGAACCTGATCGCCACCAGCCAGTTCATCAACTGGCGCATGCACATGCTCCTTATCGGCAGTGCGGCGGAACATGTCATCCGAGGCACTTCAAGTGAGGCGGCCTTCGATGACCTGCAGAGCTTCGACGACCTGGCGGTGAAGTTCCTGATGCTTGGTGACGGCCGCCATGCCTTCCTGGCTCCGGCGAGCGAAGCGGAGGCCACACTCAAGGCAGCGCGCCTTGGCATGATCCGCAAAAACGTCTGGTCTCGGTGCCTTGCCGCAGCCGAAATGAACAAGGAAACCATCCTGCAACTCGTCAGGCTGATGCGTATCCAGCCCTGCCTGACCCACGGGGACCTCAAGCACCTGCTGGAGAAGGTCGAGATGCCGCTCGATTTCCCGGTTGCCGAGTTCGATACCGATGAGATGATGGAGCGAGCCCTTCTGGGACTGATTCACGAGGCTGAACCCGTCGATGAGGATGTAGGGATCGAATCTTCGGCATTGGATGTTGAGCCGCAACCTGTGCGCGACAATGTGCGTGAATTCCCAACTCGAAACTCCACACTCCAGGCCTGATCGACGGAAACAAAAAAGCCCCGCAATGCGGGGCTTTTCTTTTGGTGGTCAGCTACCGGGGGAAACCTCCACCCGGTCCCGACCATTCCGTTTTGCTGTGTACAGCGCCTCGTCAGCGAATCGGATCGACTCTTTCACCGAGTTGCGGAGGTCGGACACGCCGGCGCTGAACGAGCAGCTGAACGAGCTCCCATCTTCGGCCTGGAACTGAATCGACGTGAAAACCGTCCGCAGCCTGTCCACCACACTCTTCGACTGTTCCTGGTTCGCGCCGACCATCGCGATGGCAAACTCCTCTCCCCCGATGCGGCCGACGTGGTCTTCGGAGCGAAGCGAATCGGACAGCACCTCAGCCAGGCCCACAAGGACCCGATCACCGATTGGGTGCCCAAAGGTGTCGTTGACCGTCTTGAAGTGGTCGATGTCGATGAGGACCAAGGAGCTTGGGCGACCCTCGGTGAGGACAGCTCCGGCCGACGTCATGAATTGGCCGTGGTTCAGGAGGTTCGTCAGGGGATCACGCCGCATCCTCGACTCGACAGCCTTAGATCGGCTGACAATCGACTTCAGCGCCCGAATGAAGGCGTCGCGCTTCAATGGCTTCTGCACGAAGCCATCAGCCCCTCTCGACAGCGCCAGCAGTTGACGCTCAGCATTCGATTCCCGGCTGAGGAAGATGATGGGGATGGTCACGTCCCGATCCTGCCGGATGATTGAGGCTACAACGTCACCATTCGCGTCCGGCATGTGGAAGTCACTGACAAGCACGTCCGGCCGGAACCTGCTGATCGCGTCCAGTACCTGACTTGGGTGCTGGATGTGCTCAACCACCAGCCCTGCCTCGGTCATGATCTTCTGAGCGACGTAAGCGTCAGTTCTGGAGTCATCGAGCAGCAGCACCCGATACCCCTCAATCTCGATATCACGGTTCCTACTCCTGAACAGGCTTCTGAGCTGACGGATATCGTCATCCTGGGAAAGGATTCGAACCTGGCCCAACACCGTGGCTACCCGGCGCTGCTCGAAGGATAGGGCTCCACTCTCGGCAACCAGCACCACCAAGGCATCTGCCTCTGAAGCTGCAACGAGGGATTCAACGAAGGCCAGGCCCTCGGAATCACCAAGCAACCCAGAGCCGACCAGAATCATGCTTGAGCGTCGAATTGCCTCCCGATCTTCGGGTTTGATCTGCATTCCAACCCCCAGCGCCAGCACATTCGCCCCCATTGCCTGGAGTCCGCGGGCCAAATCCTGCGACCGGTCACCAAAACCAGGAACGAAAAGGGCAGCTGGTCCTTTGCCCTTGGCCAATGTGTCATTCGCTCTACGGCTTATGGTTTGAAGTTCTTCCATCATGCAATCGACCTCGGAGATTACGGCGTCAGAGAGCGAGGACGCTCGATTGGTTACGGCGAGTAGCCCTCGAACACTGGCTGCATAGTCCGCCCCGCCGGCAATGCCAGAGAGGGCGTGCACCGCGTTGGCCAGGATCTGGCGAAGGACATCCAGATGGCGAAGCGTCGGCCTCGGCCGCACCTGTAACCACCAGGACGTCTGTAGGGCATGGTTTACGGAACTGATCATCAGGGGAGGGTCTCCTCGCCCTAATAGTGTCCAGGGAGTGCCCCGAATCCGAAGGTCCGTACCTGAACCCGCAGTGCTGTGGCGATTCAGACTGAAGGCGACTCAAAGCCGTGGCGCAATGTCGGGTTTCGTCATCAGGCAGTTCAAGGAATGGCGGGTGGTTCTGGCACTCGAATACACGCGAGAGGATGAATGCATGACGGAGGACTCGAAATGCATCAGATCAATCGCGAAGCGCTGACCAACCCGGAATGCCTACAGGCCGCACGCCGGCTGCTAGCCAGCAAGGGCGTATGCGATGACGCTACGCCCGCGTCAGTCCGTGCCGTGGTCGAGGCCGTACAAGCCGGGTGGTTCATCATCCCCGAAGGTCGCACAGGCTCATACACCAAGCGCCAGTTCGATAGCTTCGACCGCTGCTTTGCCGTGGCGCCTTGGATTCGCCAGATTCAGGTCGAGGCGAAAGCGTTTGACCAGGTGCTTAAAAACAGGCTCGGCAACCGCTATAGCCTCACTTTCCCAGGCGGGATGAAGCTGACCGCGCCAGCCCTCAAGGCAGACGCCCTTCCCTACCGCGTGGCCCGGCTACCGCTCACCTTCCAGGCAGGGGAATTCAAGCCCGATCTTCTGGTTTCATGCCTGGAGGATACGCAACAGACCTGCCGGAGGATTCGATCCGAAATTGCAGCGCTGGACCCTGATTGGGTGCTGAGCCCAACAGCTACCGTCGCTGACCTCTACGCTCACCTCAGGCAACATGGTCACGAATCCCTGTTGTTGACCGTGCTGCTCTCCACCCGGCCTGGTTATCTCCCCTTGGAGGACCAGCGCTGGCTGAAACAGGTACAGAGCGGACTGATGCCGCCGGCGGAGTTCGAGCGCCGGGCAGCAGAACGGGACCTGGCGCAGGCTCAGGCGTCGCGCGATGCCTGGCAGTCACGGTTCGCTCGAATTCAGACCCTGGCTTCGGTCCTGGACGGGCTCCCGTCCTACCATCAAGCGACCATTACCCGCAGAGTCAGGCAAGCAGACCGAAGCGCCACCCCCAAACGCAAGGGGGCAAAGCTGGTGATCGACCTGGGAGACTGGCATGAGATTGGCGATCGCCATGCACTTCGGGACGGATTCGAGCTGGCGAACTTCGTCCTAGCCCTGGATATGGAATTGGGCAAAGCAGAGCCGACCTGGCCTTCGTACCATGACGCCGAGAACGCAGCGTTCGAGAAGATCCTGTTGCTCAGGACGGAAATGGCCCAGCAAGCCCCTGCGCGGGGCCGTGGTGATGCGTTCGACGAATTCACCGACGGTTACGAGGGGTCAAACGGGCATGCCGCCTAGAGCCTCGTAGAGACCCCAGAGCCCGATTAGCACCCCAGCAACCCCCAAAAGGGTCGTGGGCTTCGACATGAAGGTGCGCAAACCCCACAGGAGAGGGGACTGCCGGGCGGCCGCCAGTTCGGCTGCTAGTCGGTCCCTTGCCCCCTCAGCGTTAGCCTGGCCGTCCAGGTGAAGCTGCACCTGTGCACGCAAGTGCTTGATGTACTCGGGCACCGTCATCTCCGAAATGTTCTTCTCCCAGGTGTTGACCACCTTCAGGTCACTGGCCGGCATCGGGCGTGAGCGTCCGGTCCGTTGTTCGGGATCGCTGTAGTCGAAGATGAACCCCATCTGGTCGTACCCCCTGTTCCTTCGGATCAGGTTGTCACCTTCAGCCTCGGTTTCACTGAGCGAGATCGAGTTGACCACCGCGGTTGGGAATTGGCGCAGGAACTGGGCAGCGGCGGCGAGGAGATACGTGCCTACCCGGTGTCCCTGGAGCGCATCGGGCGAAACGTGAATAAACCTCCTGCCGTGCCCATCAGCCCCACCGAGCGATGCCTTCGGGGGATTGCTCACTCTGTTTACGCCGGCGGTCAGGCCACCACTCCCATTGAAGGGGGAGTTGTTGCTGATCGCCTGATAGGTGATCTCTAGGGACGCCCCGTCCGCTGTCACCACCTCTCGTCGAGTGACGAGGAGGACTGCAACCTCACACTCCCTGTCGTTTCTGTCCCCGACGATCAGGACTGAAGTGCTCGTCGTGTCATGACGTGGCACTTCTCCAATCGCACGTTCGGATTCCACTTCCAGCACGGTGACTACTCCTGATCGGGGTGGCTCGGAGTTGCCTTGAGGAGCATCTCCAGCAGATTGCATTGGGGGGTGATTCTGGCACGCGAAATCGGCCATGAGGATTGGGATGCCATCAATCACAGAGGCATCTCACCATGGAAACCATGCTCAGCAATCTGAACGCGATCTCCGCGGCGCGCATTCGCCTGCGGGATCTCAACATGCAGGAGCTTCCCCAAGGCATCGCCTGGTCCTGCATCGTGTATCTCAACGGGAAGCGTCTCGGCACCATCCAAGACCCCGGAGAGGATCACCCCCTGTCCATCGGTCTCGATCAAAGCCAGGTGAAGGCGTTGGCCGGTGCGCTGAAGCAGCAGGGCTACAAGCTCAACGCTGAAGCAGCCCGGCGCATCGATGCCGACAACGACATCGAGTACCTGGAGCAGGCGCTGCCGCAGATGGCAGACGAGGTGGAGTGGTTCAATAAGGCCAAGGGCCTGCTGAAGAGCAACACACTGTTCCGCATCAAGGGGGACGTGGCGGAGACCTTCCGCGTAGTTCTCGCTCCCTACTCTGAGAAGACCCAGGAAACCCTGCGCCAGCTGTACGGCGATGACCTGGAACTGATCCTGAACACTCAGCTGCGAGGTGTATCCCTCTAACGAATGTCGTTCGGCCAGGCCGGCAGGTTGCCGATCCATCCTGCCGGGCCTGGCTCCCCCACCCGCTTCTGGCACGCCCCACCTCGACTGATCATGGCCTCCATCAACTCACACCGGAGCGGACCATGACCCAAACTCTACAACCCACCTCCCAGCAGCATGACCACCCCTGGTGCCTGGTCTACGCCGACTACCCATTGGGTGAGCCGGTGATGGACGCGCTGATTGGACCTCTGTTCTTCGAGACCAAGCGCAAGGCCCTCCAGCAGTACCTGTGCCAGCTCGCCCCGCGCCTGGAGGCCGATGATGCACTCAAGGCCTACCTCGGCTCCCTGGATGAAGTGGTGCAGCTGCACCCCCAATTAGTGACGGAAAGCAGCGATCAACTGTGTGCTGCGGCCGAGACGCTGGACCTGGAAGTGCTCGACCTGATCTGTAGCGCTTACAGCCACAACGAGCAGTCCCAGGGCCGTGAAGTGATCCTTCTGCTCGAGCAAGTGCCGTCGCTGTGGCGCTGGAAGGCCGCAGAGGCCGAGGTACAAGCCGAACAAGCGCCAGCATCGGAACGTCGGTTGCTGGTGACCTTCCACCCGCAGGCCTGGCAGAACGACTATGCAATTGCCGTTGACCCCGGCCCCATCCAGATCGACGTAACAGAGGAGATTCTGGCGATGGGCCGCGACCAGGCGCTGCGCCTCACCGACGACAGCGATGAGTCCGACACACTTCGCCTGGCCCGGCTGGCCCCGGACTGGGTTCGCGATTGGGCAGGCCCGCATGCCATCGAGTGTGAGGATGCCATCGCAGAGTTCTTCGCGGAGCAAGGGGCGGCGGTGCCAGCGCCTGCACGCCTCCCAGATTCCAGCCCCGCAATTTGACCCTGACCTACGCCGGCGGCCCGTTACCATCCGGGCATCCGGCAATCCGACCCAGAGGCTCCCTGTGCGCCCCATCGACATCATCCTCAATCTGGCCCTGGCCGCCACCATCCACAGGACCGACGCTGCCGTTGTGAAAACTGGAAAGCGCCTTCTCAAGCAAGTGGAGGGACGGGATCGGCAGTCGATTTTTGATGTGATCAACCAGAAGTCACCGTGTCGCTACATCATCAACCACGTGAAGTCGATGCCTGACGAAGTGATCTTCATGGACCTCGAGGCCGAGCGTGTGGCTCCTCACATCCAACTCGCCCGAGCGAAAGCCGCGGCCCAAGGTCATCCGGTGAAGTGATCAGGAACCGACCATGCAGACCCAACATGCACCTTCCACCCCTTCCCCGCGACTGAGCCTTCACGAATTCATCGTGCTGCGCTCGCTCGGACCGCTCCGCTATCTCCGGGACGATGAGTCACCCCTCTGGAAGGTCGGCCGTAACTGGACGTATCTACCTGCCCGCCGGCGCGCCGCAACGCAGGCGTGTGAAACGCTCACTTCCCGAGGCCTGGTGCGGAAAGAGAATGGCCACTGCTCCCCTCAGTACGGGTCCATGAGTGCGTATGTGCTCACCGATGCGGGTAGAGCTCTGCTGGCCCAGGTCAATGCGATCACGCACCGATCACGGCCGAACATCTGCGGCGAGTCATCTTTTGCCAGAATTCGCCGACTACTTGGGGAACCGTGCCGAACACTGCCGGATGCAACCGCTGCTCGACAGCGATGATGGCAGATTATTAGCATCACCCACCAATCACCAACCAATACCCTGAAGAAGCGCGCCCGCTGCTTTCTCCCTCACGGATGACCGTCAATGAACAAAAGTGGATACCTGTGCTTGGCCCTCATGCTTGCTGTAGGAGGTCCAAGCTTCTTCCTCCCGCCTGAAATCGCCGGCGTGTCTATCGCCTCGATCGTCCTTCTCTCGTTCGTGTACTTCGTGTACTTCCTGATCAAGAATGACCTTCACCACAACATCATCGGGGGCATCCTGCTCTCCTTCCTGGTCATGGCTTTGGGCGTCATTCCGGTCATTGGCTGGATCATCGTCCTCGGTTTCGTGATCTACAACATCGGGAGAGCCCTGGAAGGCCTCAAGTGCTTGTTGCCGGATGTTCTCGCCAGTGCGGTGATCTACGGGCTGCTGATCGCCCGGTTCGCGCTCAATGTTCGGGACCCAGCAGTCATAGCTGGCCTTGCCGGTTGCTATCTGGTTGCGACGATCTTCTACTGCCGCACCCTCAACGGCCTGACCACGCAGAACGCCCTGTTCAAGATGAGCGTCATGTGGCTGTCCATCCCCTTCGCCGCGCTGACCATCATCTCGATCGTTTCCGCCCTGGGGAACCTATTCCGTACCATCAGCAGCACGGTGACCCGTACGGTCGTAACTCCGCAGGTGGTTTCGGCTCACATGCGCGCCGGCGTGCCAATCGACGCCTATACCCGCAACATCTCCACCACTGTCACTTCCACGGTGACCAACATCGCGCCAGGCGCTGGCGTGGTGACCGCTGGGGTGGCCGGCGAAGTGTCGCAGAAGGTGAAGAAAGAGAAGGTGCGGGCTTCGGAGTGAAAGCCCCAAAACGCCGGCCGATGGTTGAGCCAATCACATCCCTCGTTACGATGGCATTGAAGATCGGCCCTAGTTCCTAGGAAGAGAAGCAGTTGAGTCCCATGATCAAGCAGAAACGACACATGAACTGGCCCTATATTGCGCTGCTGCTGGCAGCGGTCTCAGCGAGCAATGCCTGCGCCGATCAGCAGGTGAACATCCCTGCAGGCTCTGTGATCGAGTGCACCCCGTATCCAAGCATCAAAACACTCGACGAAGACGTCGCTAATAAGGGGGGAGTGCTAACTATTGGGAGCCCCATTAAGTGCGTGGTCACGAAGGATCAGGTAGTCCCGATGGAGTCGCAGTTCTTTGGCCAAGTGGTTGAAGGCGCTGTTCCGAATTCCTACGCCTTTAAGTGGGAGGGTTGGCTGCTAGAGGATGGGCGTTCGGTGCGCTTGAGCAACGCTCAACGTGAGCAGCCATCTACTAGCCAAGGTCAAACTGGCCATCTACGTCTGACCTTTAAGAACGGCCTTGCGGCCAGCTCTTCAGCCAATTGAGGAGATGAGACCTTGGCCAAGCGTTCACGAATCGAAGAGGCAAAGCTCGATGACGGGAAGTACATCGCAGAGTGCAGAGAGGCTACGCTGATCGGAGCGGCCTCAAATGGTCACTCACAGATCTGGCCCAAATGCGAAATGCTGGTCCAGGGCGATCGGGCTTTCTTCTACCGTGAAGGGAAACTCTTGTGGGACTGCAACGCAGCGTATGCAGCGGACCACTTCGATATCTCCCCCCTATTGAACGCCTGAATTCCAGACGTGATGGAGACTTCGATGAAACTCAGTCCAGCTCAGCAACGAGTGATGCTCTGGCTCAGTCAGGGATGGGGAGCCCGCGTCTCCCACGGCGCGGCTGTCGAGATCAACGGCAATCGCGTGTGCAATGTCGACACCATGACGGCCCTGACCCGGATGAAGCTCGTAGAGCGCGAAACGCGCGCACCTTACTGGATGGCAACGGCAGAGGGGCGGAAGCTGAGTCCCAACTACCACCCAGACAGCGAATCCTGAGGGCATAGCCCTCTGGTTCTGGCACAACCCTCCAGCCAAGAGAATGGCGGCTTCCATCTCATAGGAGCCGCCGAAGATGACCGGCAAGATCCTCAGCTTCAAACCCCACCTTCAGTTCCAGGACACATGTGGTGTCCCACTCGATTCGATGCCCTCCCAAGAGCCCTTCCGGAAGGCCATTGCCGGCCGCCTTGGCATCGCGCCGGCGGCACTCCATACCGAAAGCCAGTGTTTGGAAGCCGGAAAGAAACTCTTCAGCACTGCGAAGAGTCCCGAAGAATGGCTCGCGGACGCGGAGGCACTGGTCCGAGCAACAGCCGAGTCCATACTCCTGTCGCACAAAGGCCGCATCGACCCGAAAGGACGAACCGCTATTGCTGTAGCTAAGGAGCTGCTCGCGGGCCGGCACATAACCCGTGAGCGGAAGGCGCAGATCGAGCGCCTGATGGAAAGTTCGCCTGACCTTGTTCATGCCGAGCCGCCGCAGGCGGTAAGAGCAGGTAGTTCAGGGGAAGTGGATTATCCAAGCCAAGGTCGCGACCCTGCCGACTGGCTCAACCTGGGCAGTGACGAAGCCCGGGAACTGTTACGAAGCTTTAGCCGGGATGAGTCAAAGGTCTTTCGGGTGGCGTACCAGGGCGGAATCTTCGATGTGAGCTTCAAGCCCGACACCGGGGAGCAGATTGAGACCAGCCACGGGACACTCCAGGCCGGGCCGGCGCAAGTTGATGCCTTGGCGCGCGGTGACTGGTGGTACAGCACCGTCGAGGTGCAACTGCGTAGGCAGGGCGGTTCGCACGTCACAGAAGTGGCGGCCGTCTGCGCGATATGGCTTCGAGTACCAAGCTACTCCTCGGCACACGAGGTAATTGTCGCCATGTGCGACGCCGTTCTGACCGACATTCCGTTCTGAACTGCGTAAGGTTGGCTCCGAATTCGCACCCGAAGATCGGCGCCGACCCGGAGTTCGAGTTCGGTTCCTTTTTTCGGGGCGCAATGGAGCAACACGGCCACCGCCACGACAAACCGGCCTGATGGCGAACAGCTCCAGGCTGGAATCCAGCCCCTACGATACGACTTGATCGCCCGTGGACGGCAAGTACCCCAGGTGCCTCCCCCCGTAGTGGTGGTTCTGGCACGCCCAGGTCCACCAGAAGATGGCTCCATCGCAAACGAACTGTCTTGGAGCCATCCCATGAACGCAGCCTTCGAAGAAGCACTCGCCGCTCGCCTCTTGTGGGGCAAGTACATCGTCCTCGCACGCACTGAAGGGTGCGAGGAGCAGGCCGAACAAGCCGAGCAGGCGGCCATCGATGCGGTGCACGATCTGGCATCCAACGACGTCCTGAAGCTCCGCCACTACGGCCCTCACGCTCCAGTGATTCTGCAGTTCGTACCGCACCTGGCGGACCAGTACAACATGGCCCACGAACACTACACCGAGGCCTACTACGAGAACTTCCACAAAGGGTTCATCGGCAGCATCCAGGCCGATTGGCTGGCCCCGGTGAAGCCTCTGGAGCTGCCCTACACCAAATGGCTTGTCGCGGTGGATCAGTACATCGCGGAGCAGCTGGGTGGATCGTTGGAAGACGCCGGCGTGGTTTCCTACAGCCAACCTCGCGCCTTGATGGGGGCATGGAGCGATCGCCTCGCCCCGGAGGCAGCAGGTGCCGCAGTGCTCGCTGAATACCAGGCCAAGCAAGGGCATGTGGGCCTCGCCGACATGGCCGCTGACTGGGAGTGTTGAGGTAAGGAACCCGGATCAGGCAGTGAGGTGTGGCCAGCGGTTCTGGCACGGCCCGCCTGGCCAGACAATTCCCTCATCACTTCAGGAGGTACTCACATGCAACTCATCACCGCACCCGCACAGTTCGCCCTCGACTTCAGTGCGCCGGCCGCCAGCCTCTGGCCTAGCCTGCCCATGTGTCCGCCCGGCCTGCTTCCGGATGCCGTGGTCGCCCTGGATGACCCATTGCTGGCAGTCTGCAGTCTGGAGATCCGCGAGCACATGAGGGCGCGCCGGACGTTCGACGAGATGCTGACCGAGATGCGAGCAATCTCCGATGTAGCAGAGCAACGCCAGCGTTACGGCTGCCGCGGTGTCCTCGGCCTGGGCGGTGCACGCACATACCAGGACGTCGGCACTCTCGAGTCGGTGATGGACTGGATGCACGATCACGAGCTGCATCGGATCAACCAGATCAAGCTGTCTCTGCCGACCACCGGAGAGGAAATGCTGGCCGCCCGGGAGCGTATCCAGCAGCGCATCGCTGCTCGCAAAGCCAAGCGCCAGCAAGCCGCGTAGGCGCCCCCTGACGGTGCTGGAGGGTAGTAGCATGGGCGGGTCGGGAACTAATGGCCATTTGCTTGTCTCAGCTGTATCGGCGCGATAGCCGTTGGACAATGCCCAAGGAGCAGGGGCGCTTGTCCCTCACCTGGCTCACGGCCCGGCGCGAGGCTCCATTCCTAGGGTGGAACGGGCCTGGAATCCTTCAGGATCGGTTAGCGCGCTGTGGTACGACCCTCGACAGTTGCATCGCCCTGCCGGCCACGCCGCGGCGATGCGGTTCGTCCATCCAAGAATGCATAGGGACTTTCATGACCAACGTTCTTCGTGGTTGTGCAGCGGCCGCAGCCGCATTGCTGGTGTCGGGTTGCACCAGCACCGCTCAGGACAATATCTCCAGCTGGTACCAGCTCCGCGAGAGTGACCCGCCCACCTACGCCGTAGGTACAGCCGGCTTCGACGGGAAGCTCGGAGATCCGCATGGGCAACGCCTGACTCTTCGTTTCCGAGATGCGGCAACCAAGACCCACGCGGTAGAGATCACGATCCGGAATGGGTTCAAGAACGACGGCACGTTTGTGTTGCCGCTGACACCGCGGGATTACGAGCTGTATCAGTTCGAACTGCAGTATTTCAGCCACGACGTTCAGGTTCCGACGGGGGAGTACCGGAACGAATGCACTTACTCGGGAGAGTCGGACGGCAAACGCTCGGATAGCTACTACTCCACCTCCAGGTCGACCTGCAGCTCAGGCCCGGTGACTTACACCGAGGAGCAATACGCCACCTACACCTCGCCCAAGTTCTCGGCCCCATTCAGGCTCACCCCGAACAAGACCTCGTACATCGGCAACTTCCTGGTGCAGTGCGACTTCCAGACCTCCTACAGCCGCAACAGCGCGCAAAGCTGCTGGCTGAACTACGGCGTAGGCGACACCGCCCCGGTGCGGAGAGCGCTTGAGGGCAAGAAAGGCCCCTACCCGCCTCTCTCCATTGTTCCCCTGGACGTACACGCCAACGAAGGCCAGATCCATTCGGCGTACTGAGCGCCAGCAAGCTGCGTAAACCAACCCCAATAACAGGAACCAGAAGATGACCTCACAGGCAACACAGGTGCGCCAGCCCCAGCAAACTCTCCGGATCGGCCCGCACTTCTTCAATGCGCTGAGTTGGGTTCGTCAAACCACCTTCCCGGCTGACCTGGAGAGTGGGCTGGTTGAGCTCGGCACATCCCCTGAGGTCGCCCGCGACATCAGCTGCACCTATGGGCATACCCAGCACCGGGATATCGTTCGGTTCTACGAGGAGTATGCGTATTCAGTCAGCAGCCGAGATTGGCAGGAGGCCCTCTCCGGCTTCATCTCCGCCCGCCTGGCCGAGTACGACAGGTACGGCAAGCACGAACTCCCAATGGTGAAGTACCTGCAGGTCCAGTTGGAGGAGACCAAATGCCCGAACTGAGCCTGGAGCAAGTAAAGGCCATCTACCGCGCGGCGATCGATCCTGACGTCAAAGACGCAGAAGGCTCTAGCTGGTGGCAAGCCGTCGCGGCGGAGGTCCGGGCCGTAACATCGGCGCCGACGGCCAAAGCTGCCGGCGAGATCATTGCCTGGTGGCATCGAGAGTGGAGCGCCGTCGGTGACCATCCGACCCGTGCAGCCCAGCGACTGCGTTCTGCTGCCCGGCGTTTCAACGCCTAGATTCGGGCCCGGACCAGAGATCAAGTGGCCGCCGACCATCCGACAACCATCGCCCTTGAGGCTGAGCCTTAGTCGTCCGGACCAAACGGTCGCCTTTGGTCTGGATGGCACTACGCCAGCCCTGTCGGATATGCTCCCTCCCACGCAAACCAACGATCAAGGACGACGCATGCGCAAGCTCTTCCAGATTTGGCTCACCCTCACCATCTTCTCGATGGGCATCTACATCCCCTTCTACCTGTTCACCAACAACGCGTTGAACGCTGTAGAAGAGGTCACCCCCGAAGACCTGATTCCGTTCACAGGCTACCGAGGGCAAGACGATGAACGCATCGGCCGGGCCCTGCGATCCACCGGGATCGACACCTCAATGGAGCTCGAGGATGCACTGGAGAACAACAAGCTGCTCTCCAATGTAGAGATCCGGTATTCGCAGGACCCAGTGGCCATCAAGACTTCGATGGCCACTGGTCTGGCCGTAGTGGAGGCTGTCGCAGACGCTGGCGATGGCCTGCAGCTGAAGCTCATCTTCACTGTGATTCCGAAGCGCTTCCTCAAGTCCTGGGCGATGGTGAACGGCGTGCTTGGCATGCAGATCACCGACGGCAAGCACACCTACGACATGCTGGAAAACCTGCAGGACCAAGTTCACCTGTACGCGCTTTTCGAGAAGTCTGGTCAGGCTGGCCCGGAGTCAGTACAGAAGATGAAAGGTCTCTTCAATGCGTACCTGGCTGCTGCGGAGGAGCGTGAACGCGCTAAGCAGCGTGACATCGCCGGCGTCGCCCCGAAGCCTGTCGCTGATCCGTACGCCAACAGCGATTTCATGGGCTCGGGCTCCAAAACTCCTGACGAGCAAGCAAAAGAGCGCAGCGGCGCTGCCATCTCGACTGAAGAGTACCTGCGAGGGCACGACGAGCAATTCAACAAGGCCGAGGCTGACGCCCTGGCTCAAGCCGAGGCATACCACGCAGCCCAACAGAACGGTGCCCAGCCCCAATCCGCAGCTCCGCAACAGCCAAGTTCCGGATTGCCCTCCGATGACCAGGCTGTTGGCGATGGCCACACCGCTGGCCCGGCCATCCGGCCAGCTCAGCTCACCCGGGCAGGCAACTACGGTCCAGACAAGATCGTGATCTTTCAATGGGAAGGCCAGCCGGCCTACTGCGCTGACGAGGGTGACGACGGCGTGAACTGTCATGGCGATGGTTCGGCCTTCATAGGTGCTGGTACCCATGAGGACTACATGGACAAGGGCAGCTCAATCTGCATCGCCGGCGAGCCGGGGTGCCAGTTGCCGCAATACTTCCCGGCAGACATCCGGGGATGAATGACGGGGGCCTCGGCCCCCGTTCCATTTCCAGGGTGCGCCGGCCGCCCTATCATCCAAAACACAGATTCAGGAGTGAAACCTTGCGCAACAGCATTTTCGGATTGGTCATCGCCGTCGCCTGGCCGCTACTTGTTGTCTGGGGGGGTATCCAAGTCGCCCAATCCCTCCAGGTCTACGAAAAAGCCCAAGTGATGGTCCTTGACAAGGAAGCCTGTGTTGCCCTGCAGCTCCCGTTCGATGATGGATGCCGCGTGGAGGGTCGACTGGAGGCCAATCTCGACCACAGCTGGTGGCTGCAGCCCAACGGCTCCGGGTCCGTGTATATCCGCTTGCCTGCGGGCGCCTTCCCGTTCTCCTACAGCCCCGACGATTACCGCCTTACCGGCGGCAAGCCTGCAGCTGTTGCGTTGTTGGGCGTGACTGCGATCCTGGCCCTCTTTGGCCCATTCTTCACCTGGCGCGGTCGCAAGAAGTCCGCGCCGGCGCAGTAGCCGTTATGAGCAAGCTCCCCGGCTTGAACCCGGGCAAGGGACTGAGCAACGACCTCAGGGCCTTTCAGGTAGTGAAGAGTGTCGGGTGCCTGAAGGACGGAATACATGCCGTTGGATGCCTTCTGGAGGCTCACTTCGACCAGGTCCTGAAGCAGTGCAGAGCCGGGGACTGGGGAGCAATGACCAACCTCTGCACGCTCGCCAGTAATGCGACAGAGGTCAGCCTGCTGAGGCGCTACTTCATCCTGTTCCTGCCGGTGACGTTCAAAGATGATGGCAAGTTTGGTCGTGACAATGCGCCATACGACGAAGAGCGCGCGCGGCGGCTGCTGATCAGCCCAACCGTATACAAGCGGCTCGAGGCCACGAAGCTCATCATCACCCTGGACACCCTAGAGCGTATCCAGCAGGCCATCGAACCCGTGGCCGCGGACTGGCGGGCCTATCTGCTGGACTACCTGAAATGGCCCCGCACCGACGCGCCGGTTGGCCTGGGCGCTCTGTTCGACGCTGAGTGGGTCACCGCCGGCATGTTGGCGCATCACGGGTACCACGTAGGGCAAAGCGGAGCCCCGCTGCACACTCGGCTGCGGATACTGGACCAGCTCCTGATATCAGACCTGAACGAAACCCCCTTCTCTGCAACCTATCTTCGCGAGTGGGGTGCTCCAGGCGGCCTGGTGCGGCTTCTGAAGATGGCCAACACCATCGCCGCGCTGTGCCGGAACGCCAAGCGCAAGCCCGGGAACTTCGGGGCTGCAATTGACGACTGGGAATCGGATTTGAAGCATCTGCACGACACGCACTTCGTCCAGTACCTGAAGCAGTCGTTGGGGACCTGGCCTACGACCTGACGTCTGCTGGTGGCACCGCACCAGCCGAGGACAATGCCTCCATGCCCACAAATCAGGAGCGTCCCATGAGCATCGCCCCGCGCCGGCTGGTATGGCTGGACCTTGAGTCGACTGGCTTCACCGAGTTGCATCGCAAGATGGTGTACCAGCACCGCATCCTCGAGCTTGGCGTGGTGATCACCGATGAGCGCTTTGACGTGCTGGCGCAGCTCTGTGTGGTAGTCCACCACGATCTGGAAGTGATCCTGCCCCTCTGCGATGAGGTGGTACGTCGGATGCACACTAGCAACGGGCTGTTCGCCGACGTCGCGGCGTCCAAGATCGATCTTGCCGAGGCCCAGCAGCAGATCCTGTCCTTCCTGGCGGAGCACGGAGTGTTGGCCAAGGCCTCTCCCCTATGCGGAAGCGGTATCCAGTTCGACCGCATGTTCCTTGAAGCCCAGCTACCGGACTTGAACGCTCACCTTCACTACCGAAATCTCGATATCAGCGCAGTGAAGGAATTCCTCAAGACAATCAGCTCCGAGTTCGAGCCGGTGAAGCGGAAAAGCCACCGAGCGTTGGATGACATCCTGGAATCGGTAGCGGAAGCCCGCACCTACCGCGACCTGCTCGCGCCGCTCCTCGCAGGATGATCCCGCACTGATGGTCCGCCACCGCGGAATTGGTGTTCGGATGAAAAATCCCTACACCAACCCGCGCAGGCGGTAGCCTTTCTGCCGCTCACGTTTGCCGATCCATCAGGAGGGAATGAGAAAGCCGCCATGAGGCGGCTTTCGGGAGCAGCAGGATGAGCCACGGGATCACTTCTTCGTCCGATCGACCGGCACCACGCCGCCAATGTGGAGTGAGATTGCAACGAAGACAATGAAGGCCGGGAATGCAGCGTACGGCAACCACGGCAGCGAGCTAAGACTTGCTGTGACCAAGGTGTAGAGTTTGAGCAGCAAGCTGAGGAAAAGGGCTGCGCCAGTCACGAGCAGAATGTACTTTGTGTGGGACATCGTGAGGGGTCCTCAGGGGGTGAAGTCCGGGTCGATAACCCACGTTCCGCCTTTACCAGCAACAGCTATGGGCCTGGTTCGCAAAGCATAGATTGCGAGCCGGACGGTGAGTTTACCCGTGACAAGGTGCCATGCAACGCTGAGTGCATATCGCAGCCCATGACATGTGTATTTCTTACTCGGTAACGGCTCGGCACTGTCAAGCGGGCGACCAGCCGTACCTTCAGGGCGCCTGTTGGCTGCTGAAGGGGTTGCCATGCGGTTTACTCCAAGTTGATCAGTGTTGGGGGCAGAGCTTCGGGACTGATCGTCTGCAGCTCATGCATATACCAAACCGAGCATACCGCACGCCCCACGCTGGCCCAGCCGAATGCGCCCGGCTGGAATCCCAAAAGCGGGCATTTCAAGAAATCAGGGGTTGTGTGCGTGGAGGCTAGCGGGCACATGACTGGAGTGACGTTTTCGGTTGGATGGTTCTGGCACGCATTAGAGCGGGAGATGATGGCCTCATCGAAACCGAACTACTCCACAGAAGGAAGCCTCCATGCAATTCACCCCCGCATACTTCACCGCCAAGCAAGTCATCGCCGCCAACCTGGTAGCAAATGGCTGGGCAGCAGCCAGCCAACAGGACATGGAAATTTGCTGCGTGGTGGCCCGTCTGGAGGTTGAAACCATCGTCGGCACCAAGACCGCATCGCTGAGCCTGGAACCGCGCTCGTCCGGCTTCCAGCTGGTAGGCAACTACATCAGCGAGGGTGACAACGTCCTCAGCACCGACTGGCTGAACGTGCCGGAGGGCATGACCAGTGAGCAGATCGCGGAGAAAATCCCGGCCTTCTTGGCCGCGGTCAACAAGAGCATCGACCAGAGCTACGCCCGCCGCCTGTTCCTGCGCTGACCACAGCGCGCTCCACGAAGGCCCGCCACCGCGCGGGCCTTCTGCATTTCCGGCCCCTACGTTTGGGGGTGAAAGAGTGTGATCGCAGGAGACATTGGCCCACCAAAAAATCATCCGGCGCCGGTTCTGGCACGCGTCGGTCACCCCGAAACTGACCACATCAACCGAACAGGAGCGACACCGCCATGACCACCAAGACCATCGCCAGCAACATGATCTCCGATATCGCCATGACCGCCCTGGCTGGCTGCAACTCCCTGCGCAGCATTCACGACACTGCCAAAAAGATGATCACCAGCGGCCAGATGGGCCTGGACCTGGAGCCGAAGCGCAACAATGCCTTCGAAATGCCCTGCGGCCTCCTGGTGTGCAACATCGACGAAGCCATCCGCAGCGAGTTCGACCAAGAGGCGGTGCGTGGTTTCGCCGACTCCTACGCCGCCGGCGATTACGTCGAGCCGATGGGTGTCGTCGCTGAGAACGGCAAGCTGCGCGTGGTGACCGGCTTCACCCGCTACGCAGGTCTGACCCTGGCAATCTCTGAAGGCGCCGATATCAAGCGCGTGTGGGTCAACCAGGTTGAAGGTGGCCGCGCCAGCGAACTCGTGCGCCAGCTGGTAAGCAACCAACAGGTACAGGTCTCTCCGCTTGACCTCGCCAACACCTACCGCGAGCTGATCGAAGATCACGGCTTCACAGTGGCGGGCGTAGCCAAGGCAATCCGCCGCAAAGAACCCCACGTGCGCAAGATGTTGGACCTCCTCAAGGTCGCTCCGGAGGTGCAAGAGATGGTCGCCAATGGGCAGGCTTCGGTGACTACCGCCCTCAACGCTGAGCGCCACTGCAAGGCCACAGGCCAGGACACCGTCGTGCACATGCAGGAGCAACTCGCCCAAGCGCAGCGCAACGGTTCCGACAAGATCACCCCGAAGACCCTCGCCGCGCCGTCTGCTCTGTACGGCCGCAAGGACATCAGCGTCGCTGCCCCGGTTCTGGCACAGCTGGCCGATCAGCTGGAGAAGGCTCTGCCGTTCATGGCTAGCGCTCCGGAGAGCGTGAAGCTGGAACTGACCCTGACCAGCGCTGACCTGGATCTCCCGGAACTGGCAAAGGCTCTGGCCAACCTGCGCGCCGTGTTCAAATCGTCCCAGGGCGACACTGCGCCAGCAGTTAAAGTTGGCTGATCAAGCGCCAGCACGAGACAACCGCCCCCAGAGGACTGGGGGCGCTATTCAGACTCCATCCCCTCAGAAAGGAATCCACTTATGGCCCAGGCCTCAAAAGTCCATGCCTACAGCTTTGATCCGGAGCGAGCGATGCCGGTGGCCATCGCCAAGGCTTATCACACCTGGGGCCTGCGTGGCACCAAGTGCGGATACATGCGAAAAGTCACCTTGAATAACGATGAGGTGACCTGTAAACACTGCCTGCGAATTATCGCTAATGCCGGAGACCGGAAATGAACCTACCCATCACCCTCCCTGAAGGTTGGTCGGCCGAAGCTGATGAATCCTTTGGGGTGATCATCACCGCTGTCGGCCAGGGCGGGCACAAAGGCTTCGTTACCGTCAGTGAGACTCTCCGCGGCTACGAGCTGGGCATGGCAAGGGTCAGGCAGCGCAAGCACTACTCTGGTCGATACTGGCGGAAAGAACTGTACGAAGAGGCCGTCGCCGCCCTCCAGGCCGCATTGAGCTAGTAACCCCTCCCCACTCCAGGAGCCACCGTTGTGGCAGAACAGCCGAAGGCGTCCGAACTTCCCGTGGGGCAGCTCCCCGATAATGACCTCCCCATCATCGGTGTGGCCATGATCAAGGGGGACGTAATGGTCGCCCTGCCCAGGCCCAACAGACACACTCACTGCATCCAGTACGGTCACGAGGTCCTTGGCCTGGATCTGCCCATTGGGAGCGCCGGGGTAGCGCAGGGCTTCTACCTGGCCGACGGTACCTACTTGAACCGGCGCGAAGCATTCCTCCACGCCCAGCGCATCGGTCAGCCCATGTCTTCGGAGGCGAACAAATACCTCTTCAGTGAGGATGTTTGGGATTCGCCCTCCCGTGCAGACGATGAGCGCCAGCTTCAGGCGCTGAAGCATGTCCTCGAAGCTCTGGAGAACCGCCTGGCGCATGTCGAGGCTGGAAATGAAGCTGCTGTGCCCCTTACCTTCAAGGAACAGGTACGGGAGCTTGCTGGACCTGGAGCAGACGAGCGCCAGCTTGATCTTGCAATCAATGCACTGTCAGCACTCTTCCAGAATCACGACCTCCGCTCGCGATAGCACCAGGTTGGAATTCGCGGCCGGGGTTTTGACTTGAAACCCTCGCTTGACGCAATCAGCCTCAGCTCCCATCGAACGCATTGGGTGCTACATGTTGGACTTCATCAAATTCCTACTCTCGACGGATGGAGCGTGGTGGAACCTTGGGCTGAACGGGGGGGCGATGGTCCTGGCTGTTCTGACGTTCCGGCAGGCGAAACGCATCCGGCCAAGCTGGGAAATTGGGTACCTGGCCTTCAGCTGGACCGGCTTGGCGCTCGCATTTTTCGTAGTCGTCTGGTTGCTGATCTCGTTCCGCTTGCAGTTGGGCATCCTGCTGTCATGACAACTTTGTAAACCCCGGCGCTCTCTCGCCCGGTGGTGGCACTGGTGACATGCCCTGATCCTGAGTCCAGAAAATCACGGACCAGGACTCACCCCATGAGCAACGACATCACCCAGATCGACCTCGGCCAGTATCCGACGCCCGCCTGGGCTGCAGCAGCAATCGTCCGGAAAAACTTCAGCCACCTCACCGGTACCGACTTCGTGGTAGAACCGACCTGTGGGCCTGGCCGGTTCCTCCAGGCAATCCCGGCTCATGTCCCTGCAATGGGGATTGAGATCGACCCGAGCCTGGCCCAGCAAGCACGCGAGCTGACTGGCCGGAGAGTGGTCACCGGCGACTTCTTCGACATCGAGGTCGAGGAGCGGCCCACTCTGGTCCTGGGCAACCCACCCTTCCAGACCAAGTTCATCGAGCGCCTGCTCGATCGCGTGCACGGCATGCTGATGGATAACGGCCAAGTGGGCTTCGTTCTGCCCTGTTACTTCCTGCAGACCGCGGCGCGCGTGTGCCGCTACAACGAGCTTTGGGCCATTCAGCAGGAAATGCTGCCTCGGAACCTCTACGACGGGCTCAAGTACCCCCTGGCATTCGTGACCTTCACCAAGGACCAGCAGCGGCTGATGGTCGGCCTTAGCCTCTATCACGAGCTGGCGTACCTGCAGAGCCTGCCCAAGGACATCCACGAGGCAATGAAGCAGGGCCCGTCGACCTGGCGCGCCATCGTCGCTGATGCGCTTGACCTGTTCGACGGTGAGGCGTCCCTGGAGCAGATCTACTCCTACGTCGCAGATCGCCGCCCTACCGAAAATCCGAACTGGAAGGCCCAGGTGCGCAAGGTGTGCCAGATGACAGCCCGCCGCACCGCCCCCGGCCGCTACGCCAAGCCGGAGCAGCTCGACATGCTGGCAGCGTGAGGATTGGTGATGACCAAGGTTTCCCAGGACAAGCTGCAGGCGATGATTGCCCAGTTCCAGGCCGGAGAGGTGATCGCTGACCACCTCCCCTTCACATTCCCATCAGGATTCGAGCTCAGGACGGTGCGGCCGCGATGCAGCTGCTGCCAGAGCGAGATCCGAAATCAGGACTTCAGGGGAAGCTGGAACCAGGTGCTGCCCAACGTAGTGATGATTGATGGCCACGGGGTATGCCACCACTGCCGCACCATCAGTGCCTTTCTCTTCCGGGTGCGCGCTGAACCGCACCTGGTGCTCGAAACGTATCTGGGTCAAGGCCAGTGGAATCGCAGCACCGGCCAGATCGGAATCTTGGGAAGGATCAAGCGCCAGCTCAAACTACTGTTCAACAGGCGCTGACCTGGGCATCAGCCCAGATTGTTCCCTACTTGGTTCTGGCACGCCCCCTCTACCTCTACGCTGGGCTCCATCGAATAAAGGAGTCCACTATGACCATCACAACTGATCCCTTGGTAAATGCCAAAGTCGGCGTTCTCGAGACTCTGGACCTCTACCTCCAAGTAATACACGACTTCGCCGATGAAGACGCATTCGAGCGCTGGTGGTTCAAGAATGGAGACGAGGACCTCGGCCTGACCAGCGAGCAGGTGGTCCAGATTTTCCGCGAACTCAAGGTACAGGTTTACACCTTCAAGAGCTGTCTCGCGGAATACCGCCGCATCCTTACCGGCAATCCGGACAAGGCCCTGCGCCTGGACGACTACCACTACGCCTACCTCACCGATAACGGCGATCTTATCGGCCTGGGGCTCAGTCGCGACGGAACCATTGCCGAGGCCGAGCCCTTCGACTTCGACGGCGACGCATTCAACAGCTGCATCGGCGGTTGGATGGGCGAGAACTACCTCGACACCCTCAGCCACATCAGCGCCGCAGTGCTCGTCGACGTCCCCTGCAAGTTCTGACCGATCACCCAGCCCCCGGGATCGTAGGGGGCTGGTTTGGTTGGTACCCAAAATTCAGCGGCGAGAAAATCATCCTCAGCGCTAACCGGGTCGCACGTGGCACCGCAGCGCCCACCCCCAATCAAGTGGAGCCAACATGTCGTTCATCCCGTCACCTTCGAAAGCCGGGGCCCAGGCCGTGGCAACACCGCGTTCGCAGGCCTCTGGCCTAGCAATCAACGGATACGAACTCCGCAATGCACTGGAGTTTCTGGCCCCGGGCTGCACTCCGGAGCAGTTGCCCCACCGTCTGGTGATCGAGCTGCACGACGCCAAGCAGGAATTTCGCTGCACGGAGTCCGGTCTGTACGCGCGCCACGAGAGACACCCCCACGATATCGCCATTTTCCTGGTCGACCATGAACCGGCTCAGCCACTGCCAACCCAGGGCATGGCCGCGTTCGATGCAGACGACGTGGATGCTGAGCCGTTCCAAGGACCAAGCCTGGTAATGAACGGCTACCAACTGCAGAACGCACTGGAGTTCCTGGCTCCAGACGGTACCCCTGACCAGCTTGAGCAGACACTGGTAATCGAGCCCCATGAGATGGACGCCGATTTTCCGGAGACGGGCCTGTACGCCTACCACGATGAGTGTCCTGAGGAAGGGGCAATCCTGTTGATGGACCACGAGGTGGCCGCTTCTGGCACGCCCGCATCGGCCTGATCATCTCCCATACGAACTCAAGCCACAGCACCTATAGAGCCGTAGAAGGAGCTCTTCATGACCAACCCTCTCACCGAATTTGCACCCGAAGCCAAAGGGACCGAATGGGACCGCGCCAAGGACTACGTCAAGGACTCCCGGCCGATTACTCAGGTGAAGAAACTCGACATCAAGGGCGCTGTAGATGTCGTTTTCTTTCGCGACGAGACCCCGCGACTGGTAGTGGCCGGCGAAACGAAAGAGGCGGTGGAGCGGGTCCTGACCAGCATCTCGGGCGACAAACTGATCATCGAGCG
Source organism: Pseudomonas sp. NY15437 (assembly GCF_048068435.1). Classification (NCBI taxonomy): domain Bacteria; kingdom Pseudomonadati; phylum Pseudomonadota; class Gammaproteobacteria; order Pseudomonadales; family Pseudomonadaceae; genus Pseudomonas; species Pseudomonas sp. NY15437. Next base: position 49,208 of record NZ_JBLUQC010000007.1, on the reverse strand, counting down.
GGAAGGTAACGTGATCATTGCCGGCGGCGGGAACATCAATGTCTCTGGCAACGGCAACATCGTGGTTGGCCGAGACATCCACGTCGGCGGGATTCACATCCAATTCAACGGGCCTAAGGGCTCCATCAATGTCGGAGGCAACTCCACCAGTGCAGGTCGCGTTCTGGTGGCTATCAGCCTGCCGATTGCGCCCCAGGTCCGAGTCAAAGGCAGCGGCGACATCAGCCTGTATGGCCTGCAGCAGGAAGAGTTCGAGGTCAGCGTCAAGGGCTCGGGAGACGTGACTGTGCAAGGCACCGTCCACAACCTGGAAGTCGACATCGCCGGCTCTGGCGATGTCGATGCGCGTGACCTAGCTGCAGCAGCGGTAGACCTCAGCGTCGCAGGTTCTGGCGACATCAAAGCATCCGCCAGCCAATCAGCACGTGCGCGCGTGGCGGGCTCCGGCGACATCGTGATCTACGGCAACCCGGCACAGCGCGATCACCGTGTAGCCGGCTCCGGCAAGATCAAATTCAAGTAATCCTCGGCCAACAAGGATCAGCACCATGAACTCTCAACTTCTCGATGCTCGTGAACGTGCCAACCAATTCGCCAAGCTGCACCTGAGCGAGTGCGCGGCCGAGCTTCTTTCCTGGAAAGAGACCTCCATCCTGCTCCCTGGCGGGAAGGTGCGCCAGCTCGCGAAATTGTGTGCTGAGTACACCGGCAACGTTGCCTCCCTGGGTGTGGCTGAGTCGACGATCAACGCGGCAGCTCTGGCTGCACAAGCGATGCCGGCCAAGACGGACTTCCATCATCTCTGGGATCGCCACGGAGTTGACGGCGAATCCTACGACGTCGCTCAACAGTGGTTCGCGCTGGGTCAGCAGAGCGCTCCGCAAGCCAGTTGAGGCTGGGCTTCTGGCACAGCTAGACGAGACGAAGATGTGGTCACGCAGCACCAGACCACATCAACCTCAGTCACAGGAACCGACCAGATGAGCAACAAGCAGGAACAAGCCTCCCCCTCCCCGGAGTCTGCCACCACCCAGGCCACCCTTGCCGACCTGGAAGCTCGTCTTCACAAGGCCGAGCAGGAGCTGTCCGCAGCATTGGCGGAGATTGCGGTTCTCACCGCACCGCCGACCTACAACCTGTGCCGCTGCGGGGAGCAGCGACCTCCCGAGGTTACCCATGAGAGCAATACCCTCGGCAAATTCCTCAAGGCCGCCTGTCCGAGTTGCAAAAAGTCGGTCTCTACCTTCACCGAGCCTGGCTTGATCAGTCTCTGGAACACGTTCGCGAAGAAGCGCCGACCGGATAGCGGTGACTGCGCCGTTGGCGACCAAGTTCGCATCGCGATTTACGAGCGACTGCGCAGCACCTACATCTCCGGTTATCAGGCCGGGCAGCAAGACGCCCGAACCAAGAACAACTCGAATTACGACCCCAGCGGGGCCGCGCATGAAGGCATGGGCGTTCTCGTTGGACTCCTCCCGCGTGCCGGACTGGTTCTGGCACACCTGGATGGCGAATTTAATGGTGGTGACGGTGCATCGGAGTTTGGCGAAGACGGCCTGCTCCGAGGCGAGTCCTGCTAACCAAGCACACGCCAGGGGGCACTGACATGAGCGAAGCCGCACAAACCCTACTCCACCACGTACGAGGCTGGCGCTACGGCGGTTTTGCAGACGAGCCGGCCAGGGGCTACTCGTTCCACGCAGCCCGCGCTTGGGCCCGCGCGATCATCGCCGGGACCGAATAACCCGCGGCTCAGAGACTATCCAGCTCCGAAAGGGGCGACCCAAAGGAGAACCATGATGGAACAACTGACGTTGGACGGCCAGCCGGTCGTGAAGGCCCTGGCCCTGCGCTGTTACCTGATCAACGACACCTGTTACTACGCTGCCGGCGACGAGGCGGAAGCGCGCCAGCTGCACTGCGACATCCACGAAGTCGAAGAAGACGAAATCGACGAGTGCGTCGAAGTGGTAGGCGACCTGCTCGACAAGCCCTGGCAGGAGGAAGACAAGCCCGGCGTCTTCGTCGGCACCCTCCGTCAGTGGCTGGCCGAAGCGAAGGGGCCAACCCCTCTGGCTGACACGGAGTAAGCGATGACCACTACGGTTGAAACTAAGAACGACTATCCGTCGCTCGAGTGCCCGATCTGCGGACGCATGACCAAGCCACGCAGCTTGAACCAAAACGGTAGCGTCACCTACAGCTGCCCTCCCGACCATGAGAAACATGGCCAGCGCTACACCTGGCGCATCGCAGTGACCGGCGAACTGGTCGAGAAGTGGTGAAGCCCCTCCCCCTGCTGCAGCAGGGGGAAACCCTGGCATTACCGGAGAGCACGCAGGCGTCGGCGCATAACGGCCAAACAGCGTGCTGTCCGCTACTGCCAACACCGAAACCGAATAGGAGAACTGAACATGCCCCGCCCCAACCCCGCCATGGAAGTCGAAAAGTGGAACAGCGCCAACCAGGTAGGCGTTTCGGTGGATTACCGCTCGTTCAAGGGCGCTGAGCCGAAGCGCACCGTCACGACCACCCCGGCTCAGGTTCTGGAAGGCCACACCGCCGTTGTGTTCCTGGAAGGCATCTCCGGCTGCGTGGAAATCTCCCACTGCACCCCGGCATAACCCACAGGCCCAGGAGACGATAAATGGCCAAATTCAACGCTGAAAAGGTCCTCTGGCTGGCCAGCCTGGAGCGTCCACTCCACGTCGCACCGATGGAGGCTGCTCGGTTCAGTGATCTGGACGGAATCGTCGAGGAGCGGGTCGCCCTGGGCCATCTCGAAAAATGCGGCTCCGATGATTCCGGCGACTACTACCGCTGCACCCACGCCGGCTTGATCGATCTCTACAAGATGAAGATCGCCTGGCGGAAGAAGAACGGAAAGTCGATCGACAAGGAGATGGCCAAGCTCAACGAGCTGCAGGCCATACCCAGCTAAATCATCACCCGCGCCTGCCGGGGTCCCCGCAGCAGGCCCGTTACCCCTTCCGGGGGGTATCGGAGAGTGCCTGGCAGTGCCGGCCACTCTCCCATGCCCCCGCCCACTGCAACCTCAAGGTTGTTCAAGATGAAGCTACCCGTTTCTGCCCCGGCTATCGGCTTGGCCATCTCCGGTCTGGTGATCGCGGCCTTCTGCTCTTTCGCGCTGGTCACGCTCGCCATGACTGGCGACTTCCAGGCATTTGAACCTCCCATCCTCGACGGCACTGTGGCTTATAGCCGCGGAGTCAGTCTTGAGCAGGCCCGGCTCCGCTGGATTGCAGCCGGCGGCCTGGTGCTGGTAGTCATGGTCCTGCTGAATGTGTTCTGCCTTGCAGTCGTAAAAGATGGCCTGAATTTGCCTGAGCTGCCCGGAGATGCAGATGCTGCGTCGATGACATCCACTGCCCTTGGGATTCTGCCCATAATGATCATCTTCTCCATCTGGTTCCCGAACTGAGGGTTCGAACTGCACATGCGCTGGCAACTGATTGACGCCGTAGTCCTGGACAAACCGGTTGAGGGTGACCCCTGCAACGGATGTGGACTGTGCTGTGTCGCTCAGGTCTGCGACCTGGGCATGGCCCTGGGCGATGATCGAAACTGCCGCGCGCTGATCCAGAACGAGGATTTCACTTTCTCCTGCGGCCTGGTGGTCGACCCCTACCGGTTCCTAGCTGATAAGGACCTTGAGGCCTGGCTGGCGATCGACAGGATGAGCGGTACCAACGCCGGCGAGGAGGCTTTGAAGCAGATGAACGCCGAGGCGCTGGGTGCCGGCCGCGGCTGTGACGCCGACGACGAGGAAGCAGCGCAGATCCTAGATGAGGCGGTGGCCAACTGGCAGCTGAGTCTGCCGTTATTGATTGGTGCGGAGCAATGACAAGGATCTTCAGACTTTCACGCGCGCTGCTGGCTCAAGATCAGGTTGCCGGGCAACTGGGTGTGGGCTGGCAGCACATGCAGGTGCTACCTGTTCGATCACCTCGCGGGCTGATACCAGTGTTGGAAAGAGACGCCAAGGCGCTGCGCAATCTCGCAGTAAGACTGAGAGAGGAGGCCTTGGAGCAACACAGTTCGAGTGCAAGCAATGCAGCATGGGAGGCAATAAAGGTCGCTGACGTGGCCTTGCAGGCGCATCAACAGACAGTTGACCACTGTCCAGGGAAAGACCACCTAGCCTCGACTGTTCTAGACCTGCTTTCTGAGCTGAATAAGGTTCGCCATTATCGAAACAAGATGGACTCATTGGAGAGTGGCTTGACCGGAACCCGGTAGCCCCGTCCGCGGACACGGCCCCAAGGATGAGGCTGGGACAGCGCAAGACGCGCCCTCGCAGCGGCGGCACATCGCGCCGGCAGGTGTCAGCAGGCCACTCTCCCATGCACCCCAGCGCCAGCTGAACCTGGCGATGACTCCAGAAGGACTACAGGTACCAACATGGCACAGAGCCTCGACCAGTTTGTAGAAGAGATGAAGCAGGACCTTGAGGCTTTCGCTGCCCAGTATCGCAAATCGCATGCGGAGAACCCCGAGCACTATCCCCTGGTGCTGGGGGACGACAACGCCGGGCTTTGGCTGGAGTTCTTCACGGGATTCGTCACCGGGGATGACGTGTAGAACTATCCCCCTCATGCAAGGCCCCGCGAAGCGGGGCCTTTTGCTTTTGGGGTCAGGTCTTCATCAGACCAGTGGTTCGGTGGCCGGGGGATCGGCCAGCAACGATGGTTGGTCCTCAATCGACTCGCCCTCCGGAACCCGGAAGTGAATCCCGTCGTGTATGGCCTGGGCCTTCTTCGGGCCGATGCCCTTCACTGCGCACAGCTCCTCAACCGAGGCGTTCATTACCGCATGCACGGAGCGGAAGTGATCGAGCAATTTACGCGCGGCGACCGGGCCACAGCCGTTGAGTCCTTCCAGGGTGAACAGAGACTGGCCGACGCCGGGGGGCACTTTCCCTTTGCGTGTCGCTGGGATGTAGCCCAATCCATCTTGTTCATGCTTGGCGAGCCTGTAGATCATCGCCGCGGCTCTGCTGCTGCCCTTGTACCAAAGGACTGTCTGCTGCAGGACAACCGCGAGGTAGCTCAACGCCCCCTCCAGTGCTTCGGGCGCGATCTTGCTGCGCACCGCAAACACGTCCCCTTCGATCAGCCAGAGCTTGCGCTTGAAGTTCAGGTCCATTTTTCCGGACTGGTTGATGAAGCGCCCATCCATGACACTCACGCAAAAGTCGATCGCGGTCTTACGCTCCACCACCAGGTCAGCACTCAGGACGTAGTCGCCCACCTCCAAGTTCACGATCTCCACCTCTGCCCCCAGCTCACGCAGGGCATCTGGGATGCGCGAGGCGATTTCGCGCGCGTCGACGTAGACCTTGACCATTGCATTACCTGAATCAGTAGGCTTTGAGTCTCAATATACCGGCTACCAGCTCAACCGCCAGGCAGAGTGGCCATTCCGTTTCCCGGGGCCGAGAATGGTTGACTCGGTGGGGCTAGGGTGCAGGTCCGACAACTCAGTTAGAATCCGAATCACGCAGCCCGAACCGATCCTATGGGGCGGCTACACCCGAATGACAAATCAAGGACGAGGATTGGAAAATGAAACGACTACCTGAAGGGGTGCGCAGAGTCTGCATCATCCTGGGGATAGTGGTAGCCGCATGCTGGGTGCTTTGGGTTGCCATCGAAACAGATGGTTTCGTGCGCATTAAATCTGGTGGATGGGTCATCGTGGCCGCCATTGCCCTCGTCACCTACTTTGTCCCCTCTACGCTGTACCGGATCTATACGTGGGTGCGGGACGGCTTCGCGATCGACAAGGCAACGAAGTGACTGCGGGCTCCACCCCGCAAGCTCGAACACATTTCAGAGACAAGGAAGGAATCTGATGGGACAAGCCAAGAACCGCGGCACCCTGGAAGAACGTGTAGCCCAGTCCATCGCTGCGAAGCACAAAGCGGCCGCAGAGTTGGGCCTGGTAGAGCGGACTCTTGATGACATCCGGGACGAGCTCGGTATACCGCCTGGCTCGCCTTTCCTGGGGTTCCTCGTACACCAGCCAGACACCGATGAGTTTCTAGTCGACTGCAGCGAAGGCGCTGACGTAATTACGAGGTCCTGGTCCCAAAACCCAGGTATGGCTCAGCGCTTCGGCTACTACATCGATGCCCATCGGATGGCCCGGGAAGGGCGTGACATTGTCGTGGGCCTTTTCGAGTCCGAATCTCAGTATCTGGTGGCTGAAGTCGTCTAACGCCCATCGGCGCCCTGGTTGATACCGGATATTCGGACCTCAGAATCCGCGCAACCTTTTAGCCAGAAGACCAGATGACCTGGTTCTGGCACACCCGATCGGATCTGATCATGGGTGCATCTCAACGAACTTGGATGCACGCATGAAATCCTTGGCTCTTCAGGGGAACCTTCTCAACTTCTACGTCGCGCTGGCGCTGGGCAACTTCAGTGAAGATCCGGACTGGGCACCCTTCGACTTCTGGGAAGGCGAAATCCGCTATCGCGGCAAGTCTTTCAGCCCGCTCACCCGGCTCAATGACATCTGGCCGGAGGTCATCCGCCTGCGCCTCTCAACTCAGGATGCCGGAAACGGCTACTGGCTTGTGACCCTGCCGAAAAAGTCTGCAATCCGTCAGGCCTTCACCGACGCCGTGGTGACCTACCCGACTTTCTGCGTTGCTGATCCCCTTCACGGCTACTGCCTGGCTGTCGTCTGGAGTGTCTTCGGAGAGGACGTCCCGGACGTATTCGAATCCACCTGGGCCGGCCACGTTCCGCTCGAACTCTACAACGTGCCGTTCGATACGCCGGTGGACTTCGACGGCGCCGTCAAGGAATACCAGTTCGCCCAAGCTGCCAAGCTGATCGACAAGCCCGCTCAGAGTCCTGAGTTCCAGCAGTGCATCGAATCGGCCTGCAAGGTGCTGGGCATTAAGCTGCACGGAGTGCGGGTGCAAACCGCCGTCAAGCGAGCGGCAATTCAGGTGAACACCCCTTCCAACGCAAGCACTCTGGCTAAAGCTCTCCTTGCCGCCGGCTACAAAGCCGAGGCCTGCACTCACAACGGCATCCACGAAGTCCTCATCTGAGCCTGCAGCGCCGTCCGCCAAAACAGCGGCCGGCGCTCCGCCCGCTTCACCTCCGCACTTAAAGCCTGAAAACCAACCAGCTTCAGACGAAAAATACACCCTGGGCCTGGTGGTGGCACGCACGGTACGGCTCGAACATGGCCACATCAGAAACGAGCACTTGCCAGGAGAATCCCATGAGTGCCAAGCCTTCTCACCTCGAACAGCTCACCGCCCTCGGTTATCGCCTGCTCACCGGCAACATGCGCTTCGTTGCCGCTATGTCGTCTGGGCACTCGGTCTATGCCCAGGATCAGGTTGGAGCCCTGGTGAAGATCAGTTGCAACCGGGGCGACGTGTCCGTCACTCCGGTCCCGGAAGGCCATAAGCTGGCCGCGCCGGCGTTCCAAGTCCACCGTACCCTATAACCCGGAGCCTGCCCTATGTCGTTCAACCGGAAAAACATTATCTGGCAGTCCAAAGACGGCACATGGAACCGCGCCTTCTACGAATTCTGGGAGGTCGATACTGACGATGATGACTTCGACCCGGAGTGGGATGTGGAATACGGTAAGGACTTCAACTGGGTCTCCACCGGTCACCTGACACTCGAAGCAGCGGAAGAGAGTTGGAAAGGGGCCAATCCAGGCGGTTGGGATGAGTACCACTACTCCCCCGCGGATGCAGCTGCATGCGATGAGTTTGACCAGAAAGCACAGGCGTTCCAGGCATCCCGTAGGCGATAATCCGGGCCTGGCATGGCCCATCAAGGAGAAAGGCATGCACATCAGCATTTTCCACTCGATTAAGGCCCCTCTGGTGGGCCAGCGCTTCGCGTACGGGACGCTCGCCGAGGACTACCAGGGCAACGATGTCGTGGCCAAAGTGGCGTTCTTGAACGCCACCGCCCAAATTGGTGGCATGGCCACGATCAACATCAACCACGGCGAGATGCCCAGCTCCGACGACATCCTGAAGGTCTTCACCAGTCGCAAATTCACTCCCATAGACAACGAGGTCATCCTCGCTGATCTGGATCGAGCCCTGAAGCAGGAAAGCAGTCGGCGAGCCGAGGACATTGCGAAGCTGTATGTTCGCCAGCTCGCCGGCGAGCTTCTGTCCTGGCGCAGGACCGGCCTGCTCGCAGCCGGGAGCGAGCTAGAACGGCTGGCGCTCACCTGTGCCGAGTACACCACTGCTGGCGACCACTTTCAGGAAGCTGAGCGCCTGGTCACCACTGCAGCTCTGCAGTTTGCCCAAGCAGCGCTGTGATTCACTATGAGGCTGACATTCACAAGGACGGATGAAGAGGACTGACTGGATGGCCCGAAAACCTCAGAAAGCACGCCGCATTGAAGTGTGCAGCGGTGCAGCTGATATCACTTGCGTTTCCGCCGAGGACTTCGAAGCGAGCGTTGAGGCCTGTTCTTCGGCCTTGGAAGCCTTCAAGCGGATCGACCCGACTTTGGCCTTCAAGGACTGGGAGGAAGGCCCCACCGGCTACAGCATCGAACGAGCGCTTGCCGACGCCGCCCGCCGCTGCCGTGTGGTCAGCGAACGTGAGCAGGATGGTTCCTCTCGGCGTACCGCCCGCTTGAGTGTGTTCCGTGCCGGCCAGGAAGATCTGCAGTGCATCCCTCTGGTTGCGTACGAGAAAACACTGAAGGCCTGCGCGGCCGCGGCCAAGATCCTGGGTCGCCTTGACCCACAATTCAGCTTCAAAGACTGGGCCGACTCCAACGGCACCAGCATCGAGCGCAAGCTGGCAGCAGCTGCTCGGAAGTGCAAAGACATCACCGACGCCGAGGCCACCTAGAGGCATGATGGGTGCCAGTGCAGCTCTTGCGGATACCTGGCATCAGCGCTGGTGGCACACTCCACCGGGCATTCAAATCCTCTGACGGCCATTCAAGGTCGAAACCAACTCCAGATTGAGGACCACAGCATGGACACCATCGGCCCTAACGGAATGACAATCCCCGCCGCCCTGATGGACGAGTGCAAGAAGCTAATTGAGGCCGGGCAGTCGATTGAGGCCATCCGGAAGTATCGCGCGGAGACTGGGTGTGGCCTGCAGGTAGCACGCCGGGCTCTCGGTTTGGGGGTCTGACTGCAATGAGAGTACAGCCCAAGACCGTGCTGGGGAGTCACCCCACCAGCCTGCCGCCTCCTACCGATGCCGAGATCGAGGGGATGAAAGCCACGGGCTTCCTGCTCGAAGCGAAGCGCTTCCCTTGCGGTCGAGTCGCTGGAGTCATGAAGTTCATGTTCACCTACGCGATCATTGCTGACCTCACCTGCCAGAGCTATTCCCGGCGCTGGTGCTACAGCGACCGAATGGCCACCTTCTGCGCCCTGGAGGACTGGGAGGATTACGAAACCCGCCCCGAAGGTTGGCACCGAGAAGCACACTCCGGGGAGCGCCGGCAGAAGGACGGCACCACAGAGTGGTATTGACCGACGACTGATGGTGGCACGCACCAACGTGTCGTCAAATCTTCCCACGGCCATTCAGGGTCGAATCCATTTATGACCACACGGGAAGACGACGATGACTATGGTTGAAGTGCAAACCGATGCCTTGATTGGCCCGGCACTGGACTGGGTGATAGCCACGATTGAAGAGCTACCGATTCGGTACGATCCGATGGGGTTCGGCAACAATGCGAACGGAGGCTATTGGGTCTGGGATGATTCACCGGGTGGGCAGATGGCCAAGATTGGCGTTCAATACAGCCCCTCGACTAACTGGAGCCAGCTTGGCCCGCTCATTGAGAAGCGATCCGTTGTGTTGGGCAATCACGAATCTGGAGACGCGAGCGGTCAACCCGAGTTCTGGGGAAGTGCACATTGCTTCGATTCGGGGACGAGCTTTCAGACTTACAAGGGCATCAAAGTTGCTGCCTGCCGCGCAATCGTCGCGAAAGAGTTGGGCCAGGTCGTTCAGGTCCCGCAGTTGCTAGCGTCGTAACCAAAACTGAGAACGGGCTTTCGACGGCGGAAGCCCCTCGCCGGCTGGCATGCTAGGGAGTACCCTCCCCGCTTCTCATCCAAGGATCGGACATGAAACGGCGATCAGACTTCAACCAAACAGAATTCCTCGCTCAGCCTGACATCGAGCAATTCGTCACCTGGCTGATCAAGACTCTCCCCACCATTCAGGCGCACCTGATTTTTCGGCGGAGCCCCTTCGTCCCTCAGCAAATTGACGAGAGCGTCCAAGGGATTGAAGCGGTCACGGCGAAGTACCAATGGAAAGGGGATTGGGCAACAGTCTCCGCCCTGCTCAAAGGGTACCGAGCTGATCTTCGCGCTGCAGTTCAAGCCGGGAATGACCTGAAAACACTGGAAGTCTGCTCCGCGATTCTTGATTGGGGCGGTGTCCCTGCCTCGAAAGATTTCCTAGAAGGCCTGCAACGCCAAAACCAACTGGTGGATTACCTCACGGTACGTGCTGCGCTGCTGAACCCTGCCGGCCCCCAGAGGCTCAGGGAGCTGAGCAAGACTGTCTTCTACAAGTTCAACTCCGGCATGACGAAGGTGCACGCCTTGCTTTGCGCGGATGGTTCCCCGATCTATGACGGCCGTGTCGGTGCAGCGATCGCGATGCTCTACCACCTCTACAGGGCTAGTCCCGAAGGGCAGGGCGTCGGCACTGCAAACCACCGGTGCTTCGCTTGGGGGCCAGGCCTGGACGATGCGAATGCAGAGCACCTACGGCAGATCCGCAATCCTGCGCTGCTCAGCATGGGCTACAAGGGAACGCCCCAGCTGAGCTATCAAAGCCCACATCTCTGGGCCCAGCGCCAGCTGATCCTCGGCTGGATCATTCGGGCCGTGCTTCAGAAAACAAACTGGTACGGCGGACCGGATCTGGACATTGGCGAACGGTGCCACGCATTCGAAGCTGGTCTGTTCGTTCTTGGATACGATTTGCGCTGCCTTCTGCCCAATGGATGGCGGGACATTCCCGACCCGAAGCGGCGGGCCTCCGCACGTAATCAAGCCGCCGCGGCAACAGAGCCCCCCGTTTTGGGCCGATGTTAGCCCGGCCGGTCGTTATCCTAGTCACTCCCTAAGGAGACTTGGACAATGAGCAACGACCTGGTGCTTGTTTCGCGGGAGAAAGTGAAGGAGCTGATCGGCGCAATGCGCTCAGTTAACCGCGGCCGTCAGTACGAAGTCAGGCCGCCGGTTGATGATGAGCCCTGCTACTGGCAGCGCCGGGAGTGGGTGGAATGGGGGATCAAAGTCGCTGAGGATCTCGACGCCGACATCCAACGGCGAAACATCACTTCCAGCGGCAAGGGCAAAAGTCCGATGGCTGACGCGCAGACGGAAGCTGAGACGATGCTGACCGATTATCGGCACGCCCTCGGGGATGGTATCGGCGCGGACAGTGAGCGCTACGAGTTGGTGTGCATGCACTGGCTGATCGGGCAAAAGTATGTCGGCCTCGCATACAGCGTCGAGCTTCACCGCGCCTACCTACTCTTTGTCGATGCTGTCCGACCTCAACCGGACTACGTGCCTCTGTGGCTGCTGGATGCTGCGAAAGAACTCACTCTGCTTATGCGGACGTTGGTAGTGCCGGACCAGCCCTCAGAGCAGATCGTGGCCTGGGGAGGCATCGAGCGCGGCACTGTCATTTCGTACCGATTCAAACTGGTCGATGCTCCTACACACATCAAGTTCTAGGAATCCGTGCATGAATCCCCGAATTGTCGCCAATGCAATGTGCAAGGTCACAGATGAAGTTCTGTGGAAGCCCCGAAGAAGTTGGGCAACCAAGCACAACCCCACGGCTGATCTGGATTTTCGTGTAGGTAGCGGTAAGCACACATACCTCAAACATCGGCGTGCTACTGCCAATGACGCCAGCATGACGATTACGTACGGCAAGCAGATGGTGGTCAGCAAGTCTGACCCTGAGACGATGTGTAATTGGCTCACCTCCCGAGAACTCCATGAGCGTCGCTACTACGGCGGTGAGTTGACCCTGCTGAACATCCTCGCTCACACCGTGGCGCATGAGTTTGGCCATTTTGTCCAGGTCATTCTGGGCCGCCGCTACGATGGTTCAGTGCACAACCAGGAGTTCTACGCCATCCTCGACCGCATCCATGCCAGTGGAGAAGGCGAGAAAATCAGGGCCGCGCTTCATGATCAGTGCATGATGTTCAACATTGATCTGCGCCCAATCAGGGCAAGCCAGGAAGGCTTGAACAGGCTGTCTGGACTACTATCAACCGGCGAAAAGCCGCTGAGCATGCGCGAGATTCAAAAGGGCCAACAACTGTGGTTCCGGGAGCCTTCGCAAAAACACTTCGGCGCCGTCAAAGTTTTAGACAAGCGACGGACTCGCATCCTCATTCAGCAGGTCGCGGCGCCCCATCAAAAATGGCTGTATTACCCAGCCGGGATGTCCAAAACGCCTGGCTGATCAGCGTGTGAATTGATCAACCGGTCAGCCGGTGATTAGCTCCATCGTCGAGTCATTTCGTGCCGGCGTCCTATGGCTTTCCCGTCCATCTCTAGCCTGGAAAATCGGGCCTGAACTGAATTTGCTTCCCCTGGTTCTGGCACCGTTGTGCCGCTCAGAAGATGTGCCTCATCAACAACCAACGAGGCTCTCTTCAATGCAACTGCACAGCATCTCGAACCAAGACATCAACCTGACTGCCGACCAGCTGGAGGCTAAGTTCAGCCCGGCTGGGGGCGGTCAGCATCCCACCTTCACCCGCGAGGACTGGATCACCGCTGTAGGAGCAGACGAGACCATCTCCGGCTACTGGCAGTGGGTACACAGTGAGATCCAGTCCCTGCTCGATGACACCCTGGTTCCGGCCAGCGCCAGCATGCCGGCCGCCGTGTCTGTGCCGGAGGGCGTTCCCGGTGTGCGCCAGCTCCAGTTCATCGCTGTGATCAGCGGCACCGTCGACGTCAATGACGGCGAGCGTGGCAGCCCCCGCGTTACCGAGAGCCAGCTCGGAGCCCAACTCAGCCATGCGATCGACACGATGATCGGCAATGGCGGCATCACCGGCGACACCCCGGCGGTGGTCGACAACAAACACGTCAGCATCCAGGTTGCGGAACGCCTGCAAACCACGCACCAGACCGTTGGCATGCTTCGCGACAAGGGCTTCGCCGTTGCCATCTTCAACCCGGATGAGCTCGGTGAAGTAGCGCCCAGGACTCTCCAGAACAAGCTGGTGGAGTTCGGCGTGCAAGAGATCGACAACTTGCAGCGCTGAACCTGAATTTAGGACCTAAGACTTGAACAGGGCGCGGCTAGTCCAGGTGTTCTACTGGCCAGGCGAGCTTCCCAAGGAGATCTGATCGACCATGACTGACAAGTACCGTGACCCCCGCGATGGCGAAGAAACCTGGAGCACCGATAGTGAGGACTGGAGCGACCAGACCCTTGCGGCCGTCATCAAGGGCAATAAGCACCTGAAGGTGGGAGCAACCGTCTACCGCGGCGAGAAGTCCTATCCGGACCCGGCTGGCTTTCTCCCCGACGTAGATGACCTGCTGATGCACATGCAGGAGGAGGCCGAGGGTAGCGATTGCGGCGAGCACGTGGACGGCTATCCCGAGCCCTGCGAAGAAGCCAAAGCCGAACTGGGCGAGCTCCTGAAACCATTGCAGGAGTGGGCGCGGCGCCACTGCCCACCGGACTTCTACCTGATCGAAAAGGTCCAGGCGGTTGTCTTGACTGAAGAGCACTTCGCCCAGGTCGCGGAGCACACAGCATGACCACCATTGCACCAACCCAGTCGAAACCGAATCGCTTCGCGGCCGATTCGAGAGCGTGGTCCCCGAAAGTGCGTCAGGAAGTGGTTGAGATGCTGCAGGAGTGCCTGAGCGCTGGTACCCAATGCGAAGACGCGGACATCGATCACGAGTTCAACCATGCGATCGTGCATCTGCTCACCTTCGCCGAACGTCCGGGCGACCTGCTCGCCCACGATGCCCCGTCGAGCCTGGATCTCATCCAGCGCTTCGACCTGGTGGAAGGAGGCACTGGGGTTACGGCCGCCAGCACTGGCCAATACGTGCGCTACGAAGACGCCGTCAAGGCCGTTTACGCTGCAGAGCTGAAGCTTTCCACCTCCGACTACCGCTATGACAGCGACCGGGCATTCTGGAACCAACGCGAAGCCGAGCTGCTGGCGCTCATCGGCACGCCTTCCTCCCAGCCGATCCACCAGTGGCGCGAAGACGCTGATGAACCCTGGGAGGACTGCAGTAAAGAGGAGGCTGAGCGATCTCAAGCCAAGGGGTACGAAGCCCGTACCGTCTACTGCCTGCCGGCGGACGACTTGCGGGAGGCCGTGGCGAAAGAGAATACGGACCTCCGCCTGCAGTGTGGCGGGATGGAAATGGAGATCCGGGAGCTTCGTGACTCAGTGGCTCAACTGCAGTACCAGCTCAGCGAAACCGACTCAGAGGCCATTCAAGGTGTGGAGCCTGTGGCGAAGTGCGGTCGCGGCAATCATGCCTCGTTCTGCACTCTCACGGATTACGGCCGCCAGGTAGTGCCCGTCGGCTCCAACGCACTCTATCTCGCGTCCCAGATCAAGAATGGGGTGCTGGTGATTCCGGACAACCTGCTGAGTCATCGTCGAAGCTGGCGCGCCGCGTTTGAGCGTCTCATTGAGCTCGAGCCAGTGAGCTTGGCCCCTGATCGTGACGACCGCTCCTACTGGGAACACGAAATGCGGGCCCTGGATCGCATGTACAGCGACCTCGATCGCATCGTGGCCGAGCAGAAGAAACCTACAGCCTGAGACACCACAGCCGAGTGAGGAGTGGATGGAGTCTCAAAGCAAAAGCCCGCGTCTTGGAAGCGGGCTTTTTAATGGCTGGAAGAAAGTAAACTGAAGTGTCCGCGTCCCGACCTCAAACTACGGCTGGCCGGCTATACACTTAGAAACACAGCCCCCCGACTTCGCTTGAATACCCACACCATAGGCATAGTCTTCATCGGCTAAATGCTGGTGGCATGCTATCCCCAAGCTGACGATGTCACCTCCCAAATCCCACCACAGGAGGTGAACAGATGAGCAAGGCCGAACGCGTAGAGCATGCAAACCAACTTATCCAAGTGATCGCCCGGCACGGCCGGCGCTTCTTCTACGACCAGAAATCCGACACCACCGCCAGGCTGGAGCTGGATCACCGGGGCAAGGTGTGGTTCCACGATCACTACTCCAAAGCTCGGGTGTATACCCACCCCGCCACCTTCGGGAATGCCTGGAGAGGCTTCACTCACGGGGGCACGCTCCGACAGTTGGTCGAGGACATGCGCGACTACGTCATGACCGGCCGGCAAATCTGGATCTCCTCCCTGGGCCCGCAGCGGATCAGCGACCGTTCCAACATCTGGGGCTATGAAGAAGTCGCCATGGCCAAGGTGCGTCAGGAGGGCAGCGTGCTATCAATCATCGCTGGGAACCCTGAGGACGTCTTCAAATGACGGCCAGACCTATCACGGCAGCGTGCCCTGTTCTGCTGCAGGTAGTGGCAGACAAGCGCGCCATGCTTCAACCCCAATAATCAGGGACCGCTCACCGCCACCCAACAACGGGCCAAAAACCGCTGGCCCGTTTCCTGCTGGATTTTCAGCATCTCCAACACTCGGAGCCTCTTCACCAGGGAACGAACCCGCAATGCAAGACTTGAATCAGATCGAAAAGCTTCTCCGCTCCCGGGAACGGGTGCTCACCTTCATTGAACTTGACCAGGCGGCTCTAATGCGGACCCCGGGCCTGCATGACCTGGAATTCTCATTGGCGAGCTGGAGGCGGCAGTTGGTGGTCATCGAAACGACTTTCTCCGCACTCACTGGGATTCCGCCTGAAAAGTACCTCGAGCAGTGCTCGGTCCCCTCTGGAAGTCAGCAGCACTGAGGGTATGATTGCCGTCCCCTGTACCCTGTTCAGCCTGGCCATGACCGACCTGATTCCCGCGATCGACCTGAGCACCTTGCCGAAACGCGAGTTCCTAGAAGCTGTTGCTCAGGAAAATGCTTTCCGTATCGCCCAGGATGCTCCGTGGATCACCAACGTGGGCGAGATGGCGGCTGAGATCGGGGAACAGAAGGGAAGTCTCAAGGCAAAGTACATCCGGCTCCGCAAGCTCGGCGATCGCATTGCTAGCGCAATTGCACCCCACGCGGCTTGCCAGAAGTCCTGCAGCCACTGCTGCCACATCTCGGTTGCGATCAATGAGATCGAGGCCGACATCATTGCTGAAGCCACCGGCCGCAAGCGCGCCCCTTCACCGACGGAAGCTGCTGATGACACTGAAACGCTGGCGAAGCAGTATTTCCGCCAGCCATGCCCGTTCCTGAAGGACAGTAGTTGTTCGATCTACGCGATCCGGCCTATGGCCTGCAGGCTGCACTTCTCCATCTCTGGCACCAGCGTCATGTGCGATACCAGGGTACCGCCAGAATTTTCGGCAGCGGTGAACCTAAATCTTCAGGATTTCTGGTTCAGTTACATGGCCGAGATGCACAAAGCCGGGCTCGAGGATATCCGGTACTTCTTCCCCACCCTCTGACGGACTGAGCCACTGAATGGACGCAACCCCAACCACACCGACCAAGCCCTCCGCATCCCTTGAAGACCTCAAGGTTCAACGTTCGAAGGTCGACATCCTGTCTTTCCTGCTGACTGGATCGGCAATCGGCTTCGGTGTCCTGGGTTACAACGCGCCAGCGCCGATCCTCGAATACATCGGATTGGCAGGGATGATCCTCTTTGCTTTCTCGGCGACCTACAACGTCGACAAGGCCGATGGGCTCTCGAACCGAATTCGTGCTCTCACTCCCCGAAAAACTGCCGAAATCAAGCAGGTGCAAACCCACAGGCCAACCGAAGCGGCTTGATTGCGGGAAAGTAGCCCCCCGTTTTCGCTTTTCAACGGCGCCATCAGAGCTTGAAATAGGTAGGTGGGGTCAAGCCCCGCCCTACCGACCATTGCCTGTCGTGCTCCCGAGAGGATTGCCATGGAAAGCGAGCATCTTCGTCAGTCGCCAGCATCACCTACGTCCGAGGTCCTCGCCCTGCTCGAGACCTTCAGCAAGGACCTATGCAACTCGATCCGGGGATTACGGTCTGACCCGGAGTTCAACGCGAAGAACCTGCGCTCAGCCTACCAGCAGGGCCATAAGGACGCGCTGGAGCAGGCCGAAGACATTGCCAGGGAGTCGATCCAAGCTCTCTTGAGTAAGCTCGCAGGCGCGGGTGGTGTCACGACCAGTTCCACCTGAGCATGGCGGAAATCTTCAATAGAGCCGCTTCCATGCCTCAAACAACAGCAATCCTTGCCCCCGAAGTGGGCGCGATAGTCCACTACGGTACCAACAGCTTTGGAACCGAACCCGGCAGGTATCGAGTTTCCGGCTACATGCGGCGGGTCGAGAAAAAGCCCGACTTCGGTAACGACTTCATCGCGGAGATCCTGTTCGATTCCTGCCGGGAAAGGGATGGCACCAGGTTGCAATGGTGCGTCCGCGCAGATGCAACCCACCTCAGCCTCACCGGAATTGCAGGTGCGATTGCACCGATCGAGCAATGCGAGGTTGTTGGTATGGTCGCTTGGTCTGAGGCCGAACTCCTGGAAGCCAGACAATTTGCCCAGCTATTAGGAGAAAGTGGTGAACTGCTGTTCTGACCTGGCCCTGGGGCCAAAACTCACTGACCAGGACCGTAGCGATTGGGTGCAGCGGTTTCGTCCGGAATTCGGTGATGGATTCCTCCGGGTCAAGCTGGGTCCTACTGCAGCTCCTGATGGAAAGGCTGGGTGTTTTTTGGCCGCCGGCAACACACAGACAACCTGCATCGACAACGCCCTGACCGGATACCTGGTCAGGATTTCCTGATGCCTAGGGAAGACATGGGCCAGGTAGACACCCGGCCCATCACGGCCCTCACCCCTCCTCCGCCGCCCGTCGCTTCAACCTAGCCTGCAGAACGCGCTTTACCGCTACCTGTACCCGATCACGGATGATCTGTTTCCAGTCCCGTGCTGGCGGTTCAGGATGTCGCGGTACCGGCTCCAGCAGCACTTCGCCATCCGCAGGAACGCCCAGGTAACGCCGCACAGCACGGATCTCTCGAACGGTTCGTTGGTCCTGGAACCCGAACTGGTTGCCAAACGCAAGCATCCCGAGAACTGCCACCCCCGAGGTCATGTAGCCAAGAGTGACGAAGGTTGCGACTACAAAGTGGGGGGCCTGGTTCAGAAAGAGCAGGTCGAGCTGGAGCGGAGAAGCCATCGTCACAAACGCCACTTGCATCAGGGTCACGGCGGGGGCAAGTTTGCAGGTCTGCATCGCGATCCGCATCGAGGCTTTGAACAACTCTTCCAGTTGGGCGAGGTACGTGCCCCGGTTATTTCGCACCGCCTGACGGATTTCCTCCATCACTTCGTGGTTCACCTTCCCCACTTCCACGCCATTTACTGTCACCGACCAGTCAACTTCTGGTTTCGCCATCTCGGCCCCCAAACGCACTTGGCCGGTACACCGCGCACCAGCCGTTGTACAAGAGGCTATTTAGACAGCGGACCGGGCTCCATCCAAAGCGTGGTTCCCATTTCCCGACCGGTTCTGGCACACCTCCTGCCCAGATGTAATAGGCCCATCAAGCCCACCGCGCAGGTCCATCATGTCCTACAACCACGCCTTCACCCGCAAAGCCTTCAAGCTGGCAATGGGTGATGATCTCGCCTCAAGCAACATCATTCACCGCATGCTCCACCCCGCCCAGGACCTGGAGCTGCTGGAGAGCATCCAGCACGACGTTGGCCTCGCCCCCGGCCTGGCGGTCTACTCCGACGACGAGCACGTCCTGGTCTATGAGCTCGCGAAAGCCGATCAGCTGCCGGCGGAACACCATCCCTTCTATGAAAAGGCTTCCGAGGCCGGTGAATGGCTGGGAGTGACCTGGGAGCTCTGCTTAGCTCCCTCTGGTGATGAGCAAAAGGCAGTGGTGGTCACCAGCGGAGACCAAAGCTACATCGAGAAGCTGGCAGCTGACCTCAATGCTTCCTTCAGGCCGGTCGTGAACGGGCTGGATGTCGATGGCTGTGACGTCGAGGTCATCGACAGTTTCGGGGACCTCTACGCGGTCACCTGCAGGCTCACATCGAAGAGCCAAAACGAGGTCCTGCACATCCTCGCCCTGGACGAGCGGATTGCCGTCGAGGCAGCGCTTCGCAAGCTGTGTGTATACGCCGGCGTAGACCCTGACCCCCTCAGCAAAAACCACCCTTCCTGCTTTGTCGTCTCGGCCAAGCGCATCGGGACCCATCAGATCGTGTTCTGACGGCAAGGCCCTGGTCGGCCCGGGCCACTCTCCACCAAGGAATCGACATGTCCAATTACCGGATCATCCCCAACGAACAGGCCTCCCACTTTCTGCACCTGAAGATCGGTCGCCAAAGCGCGAACTACGCGAACAACCTCTACACCGTGATGAACAGCATGATGGGCGGCCGCTTCGCCGGCGGAATGTGGGAGCTGAGGGAGTACACCAACGGAGCGGTGGCCATGGTGCTGCCGGATCAGCAGCAAGTCGTGGCGGCATGCTACGGATGCCAGCAGGACCTTGAGATCAGCCTGGAGGCCCTCTCACTGGTCGCCAGCGCGATGCTCTTCGTGCGCCTCTGTGAAAAAGCGGTTCTTCATGGGGATGAGGACGAGGCGCTTCACCTGCGCAACCTCCACGATGTACTGCTGGAGGCGCTGGCCGGTCGCATGGACCTCGTGATGCGCGACGGCAAGCTGATTCAGTCCGAAGCTCAGGACCTGACTTTGCCAAGGGAGAAGCATCACGAGTGGGCGCAGATCCGGCGCTTCCTGGACTGAAGTCATCCAACTTGCTGGCGCGACGTCTTTGTTGGAGAGGATGCGCTCCGGCGATCATTTTACCTGCCGGGTTCTGGCACGCGGCGACTGCTTAGAAACTGAGCCCATTCCAGATTTCAGTGCAGTGAGCACCAAGCCATGACCACCGCCCAGACCAAGCTGTCCCAGTCCATCCAGGCCGGCCTCTTCGACGTCGCGGAGCCTGCACCGGCTCTCGTACCCGTAATGGACCTCACCTTTGACGATAAGGTGAAGGCTGCGGTTGAAGCCATCAAGCAACAGGTTCGAGAGGGTCGTCATCCCTGCCTCGCCTACTCGGGAGGGAAGGATTCTTCGTGCTGCTTGAACCTCACCTTCACTGCCCTGCGCGAGCTGAAAGCAGAAGGGTTCGCCGTGCCCACGTTGCATGTGGTCCACTCAAATACGGGGGTCGAGAACCCTGTGCTGGAGATTTACAACAAAGGCCAGCTCAAGGCCATCGAGGCATATGGCAAGGCCACTGGAATCGATACCCGCGTCTGGTTGGCTACCCCTAGTTTGTCCAACGATTATCTCGTCTCTGTACTCGCCGGGCGAACGATCATGTCGGTTGGAGCGAACACGAAGTGCTCCATGATGATGAAGGTTTCGGCACTGAACCGAATCAAGCGAAAAGTGCGCGATTGGGTAGCCGCTAAAGACGGAGTGAAAGCCAAGGCCGCGAACCTTTTCAGCATCATCGGCACTCGGTTCGAGGAGAGTGCTTCGCGGGCTGCGAAGATGTCCGAGCGTGGGGAGAGTGCCACCGAAGCAGTCGATGTTATGGATGACGGCCAACTGGTTCTGAGCCCCATCGCTGACTGGACCACCTTCGACGTCTTTACCTATATCGGGCATGTTCGGTCGGGGACGATCGAGGCCTACTCAGACTTTGACGAGCTGGTCGAAATCTACCGTGAGGCCAACGGTGGAGATTGCATGGTCACGGCCTATATCTCTGGACGCGAGCAGAGCCGAGCCCCGTGCAGCGCCCGCACAGGATGTTGGGTTTGCACTCGAATTGGAGTCCGAGACACCAGCGCCGAGAACATGGTGCAGGCCGAAGGCGGGAAGAACGCCTTCATGAAACCGCTGTTGGAATTGCGAGCCTACATGCGTGCGCGCCACTTCGATCCGTCGGCGCGCTGCTGGCTAGCCCGCACGGTTGATGAGTCGAAAGGGACAATCAAGATACTTCCCAACGCCTACAGTCCCCAATACACGTTGGAGCTGCTCCGGTTGATCCTGACCATTCAGGTCCGCGAGGAGATCGCTGCAAGTAAGCTGGGTATCGCACCACGCTTTGAGGTGCTCAACGAGCGCCAAATCATCGCCTTGGACCTTCTCTGGGGGCGCTACCAATATCAAAGAAGCTTCATGGCCGTTCGCACCTGGAAAGAGGTCTACGAGCAGGGCAAACGGTACGAGATTCCTGCCCTGGATTCGATTCCGACGTTCACCGAAAAAGACGTGTCCTTCCGCGCCGAAGTCCCGTTCGCCGATGAGGAGTATTACTCGGCCTGGCGAGGCTTCCGAGACGTCGATGCAGCGGTAGCTGACTGTGAGTCGACCGTTGTAATGGGCGACGGGACCATCCTGGCGCACGCCAACACCGGCGAAGAGTTCGAAATCGACGAGGAAGGCGCTGCCCTGTTCTGGGAGTTCGACCGGGACTACGCGCTGGAGAGAGTAAGCGTCCTGGATAACCCTGCAGGAGTTGTCCATTACCTGGTCGGCCTCGGCACGGTGACCCTGTACAAGGGCAGCCTAAGCGAGTGGGATCGAATCATGCGAGTGGGGAATCAGGCTTGGAACCATGGGCTCTTGCCGATCCTCCATGACCCGCACGCGCTGGTTGAAACCCTACAGACCAAATTTCAGCAAAAAGAAGAAGAGCAGCGCGCGGCCCTGGTCGGCCAGCTGGCCTTATTCCTGTAACTCCCCAATATCGAGGACGAACCTATGGCACTGATCACCAGCCTGGCAATCGAAGAGGCCGCGGACATGATCACCGAGGAGGGCGGCCGCTTCGCTGACACACTCTTCGGCGGCCAGGTCATCGAAGCGGCACGCGAGCTGTTGAAGCAACAGTGCGAGGACAAGGGAGCTCCCCTCCCCCTGGGAGAGTTCTTCGAGCGCCGAGAGGACATGGGCAAGGGCCGACTGCGGTTGATCCTGGATGGGGACTCCGACGTCTGCGTCGCGGTGATCAGTGACGACGGCGACATGGCAGACGTGGAGTTCTGCGTCCCATTCTCCGGGGGTGGTCGCTCCCCGAAAGTGCGCGAAGCGCTGTTGGACTTGTGCCGGGCGATTCGAGACGAAAATGCGACCAATCCGATCAGGGAATAGCGGCGAGGTCCAACAGCGCGGGTTGGAAAACCAGAGGCGCTGTTTGACTCGCATGCCCGGCATCCGCCGATAGACTACCAACCCCATGAGCGAGCACTGAGGTGACTCAGGAGCTTGACTGTGGACAGAGCAAAGGAAATTCAGTGAACAAACTCCGAGACCCCCTCGCCCCCTCCCGCACCGCCGACAAATTCGTGCTTCGCCTGCCTGACGGGATGCGTGAGCGCGTGGCCGAAGCCGCCAAAGGGAGTCATCGCAGCATGAACTCGGAGATTATCTCCAGGCTGGAGCTGAGCCTCGAATCTCCCAAATCCATGCCGCTGATGCAGCCTTCCGGGGAGCTGACTTCGGACGAGCAGCGCCTGATCGCTCGATTCCGAATGCTGGATTTGAAACAGCAATCCGCCCTCGTGGTTCTGATTGATCCCACAGCACAGCCTGGCCGTTTCGCCGAGGCCAGCTGAGTTACCACGCTGCTGGTAAGCCCTTGCAGGTTCTGGGCTCCATCGAATGGGAGCCCAGAGAAAAAGTGCAAGCTCCCCCTCCTACTGCCCGCCATACGCGGGTTTGGGTCGTACCAGGAAGCGGTTGGCGCTCCTGGAAAGAACAAGGAGTCCCATGTTGAAAAAACGCATTACTGCCGCCGCGTCGCTGCTGGCATTGCTGACTCTTGCAGGTTGCTCAGCCATTGGCCAGCAGGAAACTGCCAAACACCACGTTGCCACCTTCGAGGTGAAGATCAAGGAGATCGGCCCGGGCAAACAGGAGTCCATCCTGTACTCCCCCACAATCACAACCCTCGTCGGCTCCACAGGGGAATGGCGAGATCTGGAACTCAAGTCTGGAGGGCCTGACAAACCCAGCTACCGCAGTGGCTTCATCGTCGCGGTACATCCAAAAATAGACGGCCAAAACCCCGATGTGATCGGCATGGATTTTGTCGTTGATCAGTTCAATCCGAACGTAACGGACGGCAATCGCACTTGGTCCACGACTACCAGCGATATCAGCCATAGCGAGACGTTCATCTACTGGCAGGCCGGCGGTAAGCAATATGCTGCCTCTGCACGTCTCCTCAGACTCGATTGAGTAGCGTTAAGTAGCGCGAGTGCTGAAGCTCAGCCAAGCGGTGTTCACGTTCAGAGATCAGTCTTTCTTGGCTTCTCGCCAAGAGCGAACTTCGAGTGCTGCGCCGAACGCTTTAATCCGAATACTCGACTTTAAGCAGTGTTCGGCTCCTCACATCTCCAGGCTAGCGGTGCGGTGCGGTCCGCGCCGTTTCTGGCTATGGATTTCAGCCACCTGACTTCGCTCGAAGCAAGGCTGCAGAATTCCTACGATAGGCGTTCCATATCACCACATCACACTGGAAATGCCTCTGATGAACTCCTCTCGGCAACAAACCACCGAAGCTCCACTGCCAACGCAAATCGCGACTCTTCTGGCCCTGCAGGCAGGGATTGAAAACGGAAAATGCCTGTCGGAGAGCATTAACTGGCTCACTGCCTCGCATCCGGAATTCAGCTGGGGTTCATCCCAGGATGCCGGTGAGACCAGCCTGGCTGACGTACTTTCGAATTCCGGCATGTTCGGCGGGGACGTCAAGCTGATCTTTTCGGTGATGCGCTTCGACTTGCGCAACACGACTCGCCAATTTGATGCAGCCATCGAGTTCCTGAAGATACAGATCCAGAGTGCAGAAAAATGAGTCAGCTGATCACCATTGTGCTTCTCGGTCTCGGGTATTACCTCGGCCGATTCCACAGTGAATGGGTCTATGCGATCTCAGGCATGGACATGGCGAAAGACACTGACCGCATCGTCGGGCTGATGGTGACCCTGGCGATCGTAGTTGTGGTATGGCTGGCCCTAGCTGTGCTCCTAGGGCGGGGCGCCGCCAGTACCGCGCACACTGATGACGTCTCGGGAAAAAGTTCTCAGGTTCGTTAAAGTTTTGTCGACTGCGTGCCGTATCTGCTCGTAGGAGCTTCGAACAGCTCCTCCTGCACCGCAGGAACAAACCTCGAACTGGAGATTCAATGAACAAAGTTTCGTCGCTCTTACTGGCTGCAACGCTTTGCGTCGCGTCTACTGCCCATGCCACCGACCGCCTGCAGATCCAGGCTGTGTTCAGCAAAGACGGCCAGGTCCTCAGCACTCAAACCCAAGAAGTCGGTCCGGGTGAGACGGCCCACTTCAGCAAGACGGAACCCAAGGAGTTTGACGTCAGCGCGTCCGGCAATTCGAAGGGAATAAAGGTTGAGAAAGAAATCCGCAACCTCGGGTTTACTGCTGATGTCACTGCCCGCGTGCTGTCGACCGGCGATGTCAAACTGTTTGTCAAAGGCCTGTATACGGAGGCTCAGACCCCAAACGAGGTTAAAACTCTGGGAGTAAAACTCAAGCTCCCCAACGTTAGGTCATACACTCTGGGCCGCGACGTCATAGTCGATGAGGATGGCAAGGCCAGTTTTGGGACCGATGGTGACAAAGATCCGAAGCTGCAGCTGGATGTGACCGTTAAGCGCCTGTAAGGCAAATCGCCAAGCCGTGGGACCTACCCACGGTTCTGGCACGCGGCGAAGCGCCTGATCCTGTGTTCATTCCGAACACTGCAAGGACCTACCAATGGCCGCCGCTCTCCAACTCCCCTCTACCCATGACCTGCAAACTGTCGACGGCATCGCCGCCTTCTACGCACAAGAGCTGGCCTCGCGCACAGGCCATGCCGCGAGGGTCAGTGACTACCACCGTCTATTCGCCGAGTCGATTCTGAGCCGCAATGCCTACGGCCTGTCTGCGCTTGCCAACGGCCTGAACAACGTCGGCAAGGCGGTGTTCAGCCAGGTGACGGGTGTTCACCTGCCCCGTACCCAATCGGGCACCTGGGCAGTGATTCTGGCCTGGGCCGGGGTAGACCCGAAGCAGGACGAACTGCGCGAAGCAGAACGCCGGCTGAAGGTCATATTCGATGAGCTTTCGAGCCGATTCTCCGAGGTGGATCGTTTGGCCGCATTCGCGGCTGACAACTACGCCCGTGGGTTCGTGCAAGTGATCAAGTCCGGTACCAGGTACCTGATGGCCGACGCTAAAGGCTCTTGTGGGCTGGACCTCAGCATCCGTGGCATGCACGGCCCGCAAACCCGCCCCTACATCGTGGCATTTCTGGCAGTTCAGAAACTCAAGGTTGAACTGGGCCTGCAGGCAGAGCCCGTCTACGTGCGAGAAACGCCACCGCAAGAAGAGCCAGCTCCTAAACATCCCCGGCCCACCCTTTCCGAGCAGCTCGGCATGGGATTCTGACCATCAACGCATTCCACAGGTGGGTTTGGCTTGAACGACCCACCTGTACATGTTCAGTTGCGCTCAGCGCGGCCATCTTCCGGCCTGAATTCGTAGGAAACCCATGACAGAGTCCATCATCCAGCGCGTTCGGCGCTCTATGCGCAAGACGTCGGTCAGGCAGTCCGTCGCCGGCTGCGGGATCACGCTAGCGGCCTTCGGCGCCTTCCTGATCTACCACTTCCACCTGAATGCGCCACCTGCCCCGCCTTTGGCTGAGGGTGCCTCAGCCACGATCATGGCTCAGATTGCCAAAGACCCGTCGCGGTGGACCAAGAACCCCATGCCCTGGGACAGGCTGCTGAGCGACTTGCGGGAAGGGAAGGTTCAGGAGATCGACCTAGGCCGCCGAGAGCTGTATGTCACGACGAAGGAGAATGGCACCTACCTCGTGACGGACGGCTTCTACGTGATCACGCGCCTGCTCATGAATGTGAGTCTCGAACAGAAGACGCCACCCTTCTCACTCCAGGAGCTTGAGCTTCCGACCGAGATTGACGCATCCGCCTCTCTGACCACCGCGGTGCAGCTGACAATCCTTGTCTTCTTCGTCTGCATGCTCTGGCCCATGTTGAGCACGCGACTCCCGGCCCGAAAGCGCAAAGCCAACAAGAAGATCCGTTTCGATGACGTGGTCGGATGTGAGGAAGCAAAACGGACGCTGATGGACATGACCGCCTGGCTGCGCGCGCCCAAGGATTTTGCAGGCTTGAATGCTCGCCCCCCGAAGGGCGTGTTGTTCCTCGGACCGCCTGGCGTGGGTAAAACCCTATTGGCCAAGGCCCTGGCCAATGAATGTGGCGTGGATTTCATTGAAGCCAACGGTAGCCAGTTCAGCAGCATGTTCTACGGAGTGGGCATTCAGAAGGTCCGTGCACTTTTCCGTGAGGCCCGGCGCAAAGCGCCCTGCATCATTTTCGTGGATGAAATAGACGGCCTCGGGGCGCGGGTATCGCAATCCAGGGTTGCTGACGGTGAGAACAACAGAATTCTCAATCAGTTTCTCACTGAGCTTGATGGCTTCAGCGAGGCGGCCGGCGTGATGCTGATCGCCGCGACCAACAACGCGGATGCACTCGACAAGGCGCTGCGCCGTGAGGGCCGGATCGACCGCACCATCCATGTTGGACTTCCCACCCTTGAAGACCGGAGCGAGCTTCTGAAGCTCTACCTCGGCCGTACCAAGCCAGCCCAGGATATGGACTACACCAGCCTAGCCAAGAACAGCATGGGCCTTTCGCCGGCGGCAATCGCGTTCATCTCCAACAATGCGGCGTTGCTGGCAGCAAGGGAGGGTGCCCAGGAGGTCGAGATGCGCCATGTAATCGAGGCTATCGAGATCCAGCGGATGGGCGAGGCGATCGAGGCCCGCAGCGCTTCCAGTGAGCAGGACAGGAAGCGGGTGGCCGTTCATGAAGCAGGCCATGCACTGGTCGGCGCGATTCTTGGCACTGGCCGCGTCGAGAAAATCACGATTCTGCCGCGAGGACCTGCCCAGGGCGTGACCGTCATACTTCCGGCAGAAGACAAGCAGCTGCATTTGAAATCCGAGCTACAGGACCAGATTGCGATGGCGCTGGGAGGCCGTGCTGCTGAGCAAGAGGTCCTTGATATGGTCTCTACCGGGGCCGCCAGCGACCTGCAGGAGGCTACTCGGATTGCACTGGCCATGGTGCATAGCTACGGAATGGCCGACAACGACAGCCTGCTGAGCCTGAGCGCTCTCCGGGATCATGGGATTGAACTGGATGCCCGGGACATCACCGACAAAGCAGAGTCGATCCTGAAGGTCGAGTATCAACGGGCGTTGGCGATCATGGCATCCAACCGCGAAGCTCTGGATCGACTGGTCGCAACCCTGCTGGAGCAGGAGACCATCAACGGCGACAACGTGTACCAGGTGCTCGGCTTGGAGTCTGGGCAATCTTCAGCGCCCATCCCCGCCAGAGCAGTAGCCTGATCGATCGCCGGACGGGGAATCCTCCCTGCCCGGTTCTGGCACGCCCGCAGGCATTGGATGCTACTCCTACGCCAAACAGGAGCACCGCCATGAACCTGCAACACGCCCATCTGCTGTTCGGACAGTCCACCGAAGTCATCGCCTCTTCCGAATCGACACCCATCCCGCGGGAGTTTGACTTCACCGAACCTGAGGACTGCGCCAAGAGCATTTTTGCCCTGATGGGTCGCGCCGCCGGCGGATTCCCGATCGAGGCCTGCTGCCTTCGGGTAAATTCCGAGCGGCGCACCGCTATTCTGGTGGGGCGTGGCGTCCACGTCGTCTACCGTGACACCTCCCTCCCCACGCTGACTGCCGAAGAAGCGATGGACATGGTCCAGCGCAAGGTGAGACAGACCTACCACCTCGGCACGGTGGCACCTCAATGAGCTACCGAGCTCAAAACGTCCGCTATAGCTCTCAACAATTACCTCTTGAAATTGGCAGCAGGTGATCAGTCACGGGCCCATCAATTAGGACAGATCACTCGGGGAAAACGGCAGTAAGGTTTGAAGTGGTTGAGCAGCGGTAGCCCGTTACCATCCAGGAATTGCCCTGTCTCCGGAGTTCCCAATGTCAAATCCCGCCACCGACTGCCCGGTTTGGAAGCGATATCTCGAAGTCGTAGCCTCGACCGGCGGCCAGGCGAACTACCTCCCCGCCAAGTCCGCACTCTACAAGCGCTTACTGGAAGGCAAGCAACCACTGGTGCTGCCTCCTCCACTTTCGTGTTCGTCCCCCTGGTATGCGGCCGTGGAGTCTGACAAGGTCATGGCGCCCCTGGACGGGCCCTTCGCTTTGGAGGTCCAACTGGGAGGCACCAAGATGGATGCTGTACTGATCGAACAGACACCTTGGTGCGTGGTAGAGCGAGTCAGCGCCCTGGAGCTGATCGTGTCTCAGCCTGGCTGGAATGAACTGGGTTTCCGCTGGCGCTATTGGCATCAACCCATGCGGGCTGACGAGTCGCAGGCATGCCTCATTGCCCACTACGCCCCCGGCGCGGGCCGGATTACAACTAGCGCGCAGCTCGACCTCGAGTGCCGTCACCATGCCGAGCACTGGCGGTCGTACATCGAGATTGCAATCTCGGCCTTGAGTGACGAGGTCAAACTGACTGCCATCGATCCAGGCATTGAAGATCAGACTGACCCGCTCCGATACCGCATGCGCCGCTCCGCAGCTCACATCAGACTGGCACAGGCCCAGAAGGAAGCTCAAACCCGGGAGGGCAAAGGCCTACCTGCAGTACCCACCAGTGCCGAAGTCGATTCGTACGCAGTTCGCTACCGAGAATCGCTGCTCGCTGGCGCATTCGAGGAAAGGGACGGTTGGCTGTTCGTCGATGGGTGGGCACTTCAGCGCATTGCTCCCTCAGCGATCGGACCGGAGCACTACCTGCCAGGTGCGCCGGTGCCTGCCGTAACGATTCAGGAAGCC
This sequence comes from Pseudomonas sp. NY15437, assembly GCF_048068435.1. Classification (NCBI taxonomy): domain Bacteria; kingdom Pseudomonadati; phylum Pseudomonadota; class Gammaproteobacteria; order Pseudomonadales; family Pseudomonadaceae; genus Pseudomonas; species Pseudomonas sp. NY15437. Next base: position 20,099 of record NZ_JBLUQC010000007.1, on the reverse strand, counting down.
TGATCAGTGCTCAGGCCAGGGAACGACATCGCTCGGGGCCTGATCCAGCGCCTTGACGCCCTGGGGCTACGGGACAGCGCGGCTCCCAGCCTCGTCGGCCCTGATCGCTACTGCGTCGGCGTTCGGGCTCGAAACCTGATCGAGGTATTCGAACTCGGACGCCAGCTCGGCTCCTCGTTTGGGAATATCAGGGTCGAGACCTTTGCCCATGAGCACCTCATTGCGTTTCCTGAGGCCCTCGTAGATCTGGAGCACGGATCAGCCTGATCGACGGATATTTCTCTATCCCGGTTCTGGCACGCCTGCTTCGCCCTGATTCTGTGGTCCATCGAATCCATACCGAAGGACCGCAGCATGACCACCAACAACCCGAACTCCCTCGAACTCAATCGCACCATCAACCGCTACTCTTCGCATGAAGATGAACGGATCGCTTATGAGCGTATGCAGATGGTTGGGTTCAAGGTTGCCGAGATCCTTTTGAACATGCCGCTGGGTACCATGGCGGACCTGGGGCAAGGCGAGTTCTTGTTTGTCGCCGACTATGAGGGTGAGGTTCATGTTTTCAGTACCCATGATTGGCGCGACGAGTGTGCACTGAATGACGTCAACTGGTTTTTCCAGAGCGACTATCAGGGGTTGTCCGCTGACGACCTGGACGAGCATCGAGCAGAAATGGAGCGCTGGCTGGAAAGCCCGGTATTCCGTCAGTGCAAGCCGGCGGATCACGCCCAGCGCATGGTGGCTGACGCTGAAGCAGAGTGGAAACGCCACCAGGACGTGACCGCCGGAATTGAGCAACCGACCTCCCCCTCTCAAGCTCCCCTGAACCGCTACGACCATGAGAAAGCCAAGCGCCTGGTCGATGGCTACATGGTTCCGTCCCGAGAAGCCCCTCTGGAAGGGCGTGAGCAGCAGTTTGATCGTGCCAAGGCCGAGCTGGTCAGTCACCTGGAACTCCAACTCAAGCAGGTGCAAGGCTTCAGCTATCAGGACTACACGAAGAAAGTGAGCTGATCAAAACAAACCCCGCTCCGGCGGGGTTTTTCTTTCCCAGGCCCTGGAAAAACAGCACGGGTGTTTGACTTGAACAGCGCATGTGCTTCGGGAGACTAGGTGCTTTCCGACATCCAGGGCAATCGAATGGACTACATCAGGGGCAAACGGGTACTTAGCCAAGCGGAAGACATCCGAATCGATGTTGAAGAAGACCAGATCGAAATTCATGCCGAAGGCCTCTGCTTCAGGGTTGCCACTAGCTTCGGGGGTGAAGCGCACTTCGAAGTTGCACAAGAACAGGGGATTCCAACTGATGGCGGCCCTTTGTTCTACCTAAAGAATGGGTACACCAACATCGCCTGGTTCAACGTCGAAGGCGAGGCTCTAAAACTGTGTGAGCGCCTTCGGCTGGCACTTCAAGAACAGCGTGCACTCAAACGGAAGACTTCCGCTTCCCTCCTACCGTCATCCAGCATCGCTGCCAGATTTGGCAGACGTTTCGCTGAGTTTGGAGGGATCGTTTTCACGTCGCTGGTCATCGCTTTCGTGGGGGGCGTTGTTGCTTACCCAGGCTGGCAACTGGGTGGAAGGCTGTTCGCTTCAGCTGACCTCGATGTAAACCAAGCTATCCGCCAGTACGCTGAAGAGACCAACCAGCTCCTGCCGGCGGCTGAAAGCGATTTCGTTACCAGTGGTGAAGGGGAAACTTGCGGTCCCAAGCCCCAAGGCTCCGCCCTTGGGGATGAAGAGCCGAAGGAGTGACCAGGCAATAAAAAACCCGACATGCATCGCCGTTGCATGTCGGGTTTCCTCTTTCTGGATCAGGAGTTCTCAGAGCAGATCGACTCATACACCACTTCGAGCAGCACGCGGAGATCTTCCGCGGACTCCTCAGCATCCATCTGGTCGAACGCTGTGACAGCGTCGAACCACGCAAAGAAGGCGTTGAAATCCTTGAAGCTCCGGGCCACCGAAGCTGGCTCCCCGTCATCTTCAAGCAGGCCCTGGACATGAGCCTTCATCTCGGCGAACGAAGGAGGCGGGTTGTCGAACTCCCAGGAGATCGATCCTAGCAGTTCGCTGTAGCGTTGTTCGTGGCTAGTGGTGGAGTTGTTGTTCTGCATGTTGGTGCTCCAAGCGGCAGGGTCGGAAGTGACCACGTGATGGGGTAACTATCCAACCCATGGCCGCGTGCCAGAACCGGCTACTCGCAAGTTTTTCAACCCGTAGGGTGGTCGTGGCACACCAGATCCCGTCGGAACATGTTGGCTCAACAAGGAGCCCAGCATGACCCACCTAGCTGACCTGTATTACCGCGGCACTACCTCCTCAACCACACAGCTCAGGCCTGCGAGACGCGGAAGCTTCGGATCGGGCCTGTACTTCGCCGACAAGGCATGCGCCACCCAATATGCCGGCCCCGGCGGCTCAGTGTGGGAAGTCCAATTGTCCTGGCAGAACCCATTCCGTTGCACAGCAACGATCGAGAACGACTACGACCTGGACAACCCTGCGGTGCCTCTGGTCCTGACCATTTTCCCGAATGCGGAAGCAGAGGCGCTCATCCGCAAGGCGGCGGAAACCGACGGCCACTTCGGCCCCGAGATTCAGGAACGGCTCCGTGATCTCGGCCACGACGGAATCTTCGCCACCTATGAGGACGGCAGCTTCGAGGTTGTCGTATTCCGAGCAGACCAGGTGAACCTGTTGCGCCGCCTGGACAGCACTGCCGTCTAGGTTTCAAGCCCACCCTCACAGCCCACGAAAAATCTCGCCTTGGTTCAGGGATTTCAGCAGTCCACTTTGGCCGCGTCGCCCCCCCAGGACCGAGCAAACTTCACTCACCTTCCAGCCGAAAAGGAATCAGGCGATGGTCAACTTTTCACCCAAGCTGCTCGATGGATACCCCTACCTGCTCGCCGGCGAGGAGTCTGCCGACACAGCGGTAAAGAAGTTGCAGGAGGCGTTTTCGCCACAAGCAGTTTTCGACAGCGGGTACAGGGGCCTGGCAACACTGGGGGCAAGCTGCTGGTTAGGCCTGGATGCCTACATTGGTATTGGCCCCAATGAATTCATCGACGAGGAGTTCGGCTCCAGAAATCAGGCTTTCCCTTTCAAGGTCCTGGTGACCAGACGCGCTTCCGACACGCCCTGCCCTGAAGTGCTTTTGTGCGCCGACGGCTTCTTTGTTGATACGGAATACCGCGACCTTGACCTCGTGGTTGCCCTGGATGCAATCAGCCAGGAGGTCTATCTCGCTGGCGAACTGTTCAACCACGGATGGCCTAAACGCCCTGGGGTGTTCACGTTGTTCACCCAACTGATCGCACATCCTGAACTGAGGACTGCTGTTCTGCCCAAGCTGCTTTTGGAGGTCGAGGGAGCAATCTGCAAGGCCTCCCCTGAAATTCGACTCGAATCGTCGGGGCTGATTTTGGTGTCCAACCAGGCAGAGGAGCCAACCACCGCCGTGCTGGAGGAACGCAGCATCTGTTCAGTACACGAACTCCGCGACAGCATCTGCCTGCTGAGTATCCCGACGAACCAATTCGCATTCGACCAGCCCAGCGCTCGGTTTACCGCCAAGCGTGTGTGCGAAATCAACTTCGACTTCTGACGCCCCCAGGTAGCCGGTCAGAATCCGCCCGTTAGGATCTGGCCGGCACCTTCACGCGTCATCCCCACTACAACCGCCCCTCAGAACTGATCAAGAGGCACCCATGCCGATCAAATGCAGCATCGTCCACTTCGTGGACAAGAAACCCGACGGCAACCCCGCGTCGCTACAGACCCGAGATGAATTGCTGTGCCAGAGCGAGGCGACCGACAACCTGGTTGCTGATCTCCTCGACGCCTACAACGGCAAGGCCGGCAAGGGCTGGGGCTTCTTCCACGAGCCTTCCGGCGCCTATCCGTTCCGTGAGTGGCTGACTGGGTACCTCGACGGAGGCCGAGATTTCGTCGCGTTCAGCCATGAGGCCGTCGAGCATTTGGTTCAGCTCATGAACGAGAGCGTCGTAACCACTGGTGGCCACGTCCTCTTCGTGCATCTCCAGCAAGGAATGACCGACTACCTTGTCATTGCCCTGCTGCATCAGCGCGACGGAGTGGCCCTCACAGAGGGCCTGGACGTCACGGCAATTCGGCACCTGGACGTAGGCCAGCTGCATCTTGCAGCGCGTATCAACCTTTCCGAGTTCCAGAAGAACCCCAAGTCGCGCCAGTACATTTCATTCATCAAGAAGACTGGCCGCAGCTTCGACTACTTCCGCGATTTTCTGGGCTGTCAGGAAGGGGCCGACGCACCGAGCGAGACCCGCACCTTGCTCAAGGCCTTCTCGGACTATGTCGAGAGCGAGGATCTGCCAGAAAACGAGGCCCGTTGGAAAACCGACACCCTCGTGGACTACGCGCAGTCGCAAGCCAAGCTGGGTGAGCCGTTGGTTCTGGATGCTCTCTCCGAGCTGATCGACGAGCAGCGGCCGAAGGCCTTCTACGACTACATCCGAAACAAGGATTACGGCCTGGCACCGGAGATTCCCCCGGACAAGAAGACGATCAAGCAATTCCAGCGCTTCACCGGCAGGGCTGACGGGCTGGCGATCTCCTTCGAGGCCCACCACCTAGGGTCAAAGGTAGAGTGGGACAAAGAGCGCGACATATTGATCATCCGCAACATCCCGACCCAACTGAAGACTCAGCTCGACAAAATCAAGGCCTGACATTGGGGCCTACTGCCCCGTCCTCCCCTACACCGCCGGGGCCTAGCTTCGGGCTTCCGGCACGCCACCCAAAGCAGATACTGGAGGGAATCTACGTCAGGGGTTCCCTCCATGCACTTAACCGTCCTCTTCATTGCTGTTCTCGGCAGCGCCGCCCTCGCGGCAACTTGGCTGGCCAATGCCCTTCCAGTAGCCTTTGCTTCGAACTTCCACGCGGTGGCCGCAACATTTGCACTTCTGACCGGGGTTTCGGCCGTCATTCTTCCCACCAATCGCTCGGCGCCTCTATGACTCGCAATGACTCGAAACCGGAAGTTCTGGATGCAAGGTATGCGGACTGGAACCACCAGGTGGTCACTGTCAAAAGCGACCGTAAGAACACCTGCAAGGTCCCCTGTAAAGACTGCCCTTGGCGTCGCGATGCTGTGGGCGTGTTCCCAGCTGAAGCATTTCGTCTCTCGGCACACACCGCGTATGACATGAGCGATCGGACTTTTGGTTGCCACACTACGGGCAGCAGCAAGCCGACTGTTTGCGCGGGGTTCCTTCTCCGAGGTTCGGCGCACAACCTGAAAGTACGGATGAACCTGATCGCCAGGAATATCGACCTGTCCAAGGTGTCCGACGGTGGAGTCGATCTGTTCAACAGCTATGCAGAGATGGCCATAGCAAACGGCGTTGCCCCCGAAGATCCGGTTCTAAAGCCCTGCCGGGACAACTTCTCCTGAGCATCCGCACGCCTAGCCCTACAACGCTACTGCCCCGCTTCTGTCACGCCTCGATTCGCCAAGAATGGTCTCCAGCCACCGGACTTGGCTGGAACCACAGATCGGCCTCCGGTACATCTCAAGTAACCACCCCGGAGATTCCAAACGTGCTGAGCACCGCCATCTACCACGCCCTAGAGCAGATCGCGAACACCTCTGGTACCAACGACAAGTTGGCGCTCCTCAAGACCAATGTCGAGAGCGAGGCCTTCCAGCGGACCATGATCTACATGCTCAACCCATTCATCACGTATGGCATCCGCCCGGCCCGGGCGGACCATTTCGGCCTGGATGAATTCGGTGATGGGACGTGGGAACTTCTCAACCAGCTGGCAAGCCGCGAACTCACCGGAGACCGGGCCAAAGCCGCCGTTACAGATGCGCTCACCAGCCTGAACCCCGAATCGAGCGAGCTGCTCTGGCGCATCATTTCCAAGGACCCGCGCGCCGGGTTCTCTGAAAGTAGCGTCAACAAGGTCCACTCGGGCCTGATCCCTGAATTCAGCTACATGCGCTGCAGCCTGCCGCATCACACGAACCTGTCCGAATGGGACTGGGCCGGGGGGATCTACTCGCAGATCAAAGCGGATGGGATGTTCGTCAACGTCACCGTCGAGGACGAAGATGCGACGCTGACCACGCGCGCTGGCACCCCGATACCTGCAGTGGACTTCAGTGCTCTGATCGCTGGTCTCAGCCAGCTCCGCACCGGCCAGGCGCACGGTGAGCTGCTGGTCGAGTGCGACGGCAAGATTCTGCCCCGCGAGGTTGGCAACGGCATGCTCAACTCGGTTATCCAGGGCGGACAATTCGACCTGGGTTGCCGCCCGATCATCAAGCTCTGGGACCAGATCCCGCTTTCGTCCGTCAAGAAACGCGGCCGTTGCGAGACCCCATACGAGATTCGATTTGCTGAGTTGACTGACCAGGTCGCAGCCCTCGCCAACAGCGCCATCTCTATGATCGAGACGAAGCTGGTCTACTCGCTGCAGGACGCAATCGCCCACTATGTCGAGCAGCTGGAATTGGGCCTCGAAGGGACGATCCTGAAAAAGCGGTCTGCTGAGTGGTTTGACGGCACCAGTAAGGACCAGATCAAGCTCAAGCTGGAAGCGCACTGCGAGCTTGAGGTTGTTGATTTCCTCCCGGGCAAGGGAGCGAACGCCAAGACCTTCGGCTCGCTGCTCTGCAAGAGTTCCTGTGGCCAACTGGTTGTAGGAGTCTCGGGCTTCACGAAGAAAATGCGCCTGGAGATTCACCTCAACCGGGAGGCTTGGCGAGGCAGGATCATCACCGTGAAGTCGAATCAGATCATGCGTCCGAAGAAGCCCGGCAAGCCCTACAGTCTCTTCCTCCCGCGGTTCGTGGAGGAGCGCCTGGACCGCTCTGTAGCTGACGATCTGCGACGCATCGAGGATCAGTTCGAGAACGCTATCAAGATGGTCTCTCTCGGCCTGGCAGCGTAATCCCGCTCCGCCTGAACCCGCCCCTTGTGATCAAGGGGCATAACCTACCCACCGCCGGCCGGAGCAAGCCCGATGACCGAACAAGCCACCGAACGCCGCAAAGTGACGATAGAAATGCCGGCCGTCGAGCTAGTCTGCCCTTACTGCGGACACGACGACACGCATTCGGGCGCGATCTTCGAGCCTGGAGGCGATTACTTGTTTGCGACAGGCCAGACGCATTGCGACAAGTGCGAACAGTGGTTCGATGTGTGCGTCGAATAGCCTATCTGTTTCGCCCTTATTCGGTGTCAGTTTGGCGCTACTGTCCCTTGGTGATGTGGAAAAATGCCAGCATCACGCTGGGTTGGCTCTCCGGGCCGTTATCCTGCCCACCAGCTATCTGAGAAAAGACCATGGCTTTCGTTGAAATGAAAACTGCAACAGGCGAAGAAATCACCGTGATACTGGCGGAGGGTGCTGGTTTCGGCAAAGGCAAAAGCTTTCTGTCTGAAGCAGCTCAGTCGCTTGAGCACAGAGAGCAAGAACGGCTCAAGCTGAACCGAAAGTATTTCGAGGATGGCTGTTCGTGCATCCACAAGCTGAAGACCTTGCAACCCTGCCCGACCAATATGTCCGACGCGGACGCAGTGGCCTTCTACGAGCAAAAATGCAAGTGCTCGCGCAACTACGTTCCGAGTTGAAGTCGATGAAGGGACGGTCACAAAGCATAGAGCCTGCGCCTGCCGACTGGAGTTGAGAGCGATGGAGTACACCTTTGTTCAGTCAGAGCCTGGCCTGTGGACTGTCGGCTACTACTGCGGCCCGCAGGGCGAACAATGGGAGGCAATCAGCGACCATACGAGCAAAAGCGCCGCCGCCCTGGAAGCCCAGCGGCTGAATGGTGAGGAAGCCGCCAAGATCTGAGCTCCAAGGCCAGCCCACTAAAAGCCCCGTGGGGACGCTTCCGACACCCCGGACTGGAACCAGGCCCAGGAGGAAGCCGCGCATGTTTTTAGCCGCCTGGCTGGCCGTGGTCCTGGATAAGCTGGGCACTCCGGACGCTCAGGGGCTTTGTCGCCGGGCATGGCCCCACAGCCCCTTAATCCCTGACCTGAAACCCGTGCAGATGCGAAGCGCTGCTGCACTCTAACTCTTTGAGGGAAAGTTCCATGGGAATCGAACAGGAAACGGTTGAAAATTTCGAGCTCTCTTATAGCGTGCAGATCGACAACAAGCAGATGTTGGAGTTGTTAGTAGACGAAATTGAAACGGGTGACTGTTTTTGGCAAATCACGAATGCCAGCGGGCAAGTTCTAGACCGTTCTGAACGTTATGAGGACCAAGCACGCTGTCTGCGTGACGGTCTGAACAAAGCGCTGAAGTAGAATAAATCAGAGCCCCGCAACACGGGCCTAGGGCGCAAAACCATGTCATGGGCAGATAAGGCAGCACCGATCATCGCAGACGTCATCCGCCGCGTAGGCCGGGACGACATGAAGGAACTTCGGCAGGCTCTGACCGAGGCATACCCTTGGGGGGAGAGAACCAATACCCCTTACAAGGCGTGGCTGGCCGAGATTAAGCGCCAGCTGGGCCATCCACTTCGTACCCCAAATCACGACCGGAATAATCCGCAAATCGACCTGCTGAACTATCAGTAGGACAAGCAGAATATTCTGCGCTGCCCGGTTCTGGCACAGGCTGGGCACCCTGAAGATTCCCTCAATCCAAACGAGGGGATCAACATGTCTCAACAAGATATCAGCGCCGGCCTAGCCTTCCTGCGTGCAGCACATCGCGGTATCGGAAAGTCCGTCGGCGACCGCGATCGCTCCACGCTGCTCCACAGTGCGATGGAAATCGCCATCAAGGGGAAGATGCTTTTCAGCCTGGACGAAGTCGCAGCACTGCAGCGCCTGCAGGTGACCACCTCGGTTGGCGTCTTCCGCCCCTTCTCTGATCAGCACTACTCGATGGCCTGTCTTGCAGGCGGAACCTTCCCCCGCGTTTGGGAGAAGGCATCGAACTGGAAGCCATTCAAGGCCCCGCTGGTGGCCATGTCGTCGAGCGAGGTTTGGAAGGACAACCGTGTTGCGCCGGGCATTGCAGTGTTGATCCCCGGACACGACACGGAAGACCTGATGCCACGCTTCGATGGTCATCAGGTTTGGTGGTGCACCAGCATCTCCACAACCAAGGGCACTATCACCCTCAGTCGCTACAAGCTGGTGCCCGACAAACTTTTCCCGTTCAGTCGTGAAGGGCGCCCCCTTAACATCAAAACCCTCTCCCATGACACCTGGGCGGCCTTTGTGGGTACCACGGAGGAAGCAGCAGCATGACCCAACTCTATCCATCCCTGCAGATTCAGGAGCTGGACGTCACCCTCCTTCGGCGCGGGCTGGCTGTTCAAACACGTGTCTTCTACGCCGACAGCCTCCCCGGCAACAAGGCCACAGTCGTGCGCTACTGGGATAGCCCGAAGGGTGTTTTCGTCCGCTGCAACTACGGAAAAAACCTGAGTGGCAAATCACTGCTGAAGACGATGCCGGCGAACGTCCTGGCGCTGGCGAACTGACCTTAACTTCTGATCCACGGGAGAGCCGGAGTCGTCGGCCTCCCCTCTCCGAGACGTCAACATGACCACTGCAAGCAAGACCCAGCTCGAACAGGTCCTGGACTCATCCAAAACCCTGACCGTGGGTCACAGAATCTTCTCAGTCTCCAATATCCGCCGTGAAGGCGAACTCAGCCTGTTCGCGACCTTCAAGTCGAAGCGGGCAGAATACGTTGCAATGGCCTCTCCTAAGACCCGAGTGATCGGCAGACCGAATGCAGAGGTTTGGGCGGTCATGTCCCTCTCTGGCCACGGCCGAAAGATCGTCGACTTCGCGGTCGATCAAGGTCGCGTCCTGGTGCTGGCCTGAGTCTGGAGCCCACCATGCTAATCATTGTCATGGCCATCGCATCGCTGACCTTCTGGAACTTCATCGAGCGGATGGCACACCAAGCCTGCGCTTTCGCCGTGAATCTGGAGTTGGGCATGCTATTGGACCGCCTCCCCCAGCTGTTAGCCCTCCTCGCCGCCGCCGGGCTGGCATCTGAAAGTCCTACTGCAGGGGTTGCTCTTCTGGTGATCCATCATGCGCTGCTTTTGGTGCTGACCATGCTCTTCCGCTCAGCCGTAATGACCTCAAGCAACACACTCCAGCAGTCCCGCGGACATGCACTCATCAAGGCCTTTGGAGTGCGGGGCTGGCGACTGATCTGCATGGTCGCGACAGTGGCATCGGTAGTCATGCTCACCCCCGCGCTGGCGCTCCTGGTGCACTTCTTGGCCTGAAGGAAAGCGAGGATTTCAGCCCAGGCCTTTGGCTGGTGGCACACCTGTACCGTCAGCAACATGGGCGCTTCCACATAGGGAGGCGCCCATGAGCACCAAGATTCACCACGGCCGGATTATGCGAAATGCCACGCTTGAGAAAGCGCTGGCAACACTGGTCCGTCTCCGTCCAGATTTTGTACGTGCTAGCCAGGAAGCGGTGGCCAAGGTTCTGGCGCGAAAGATCGTCTTCGGCCGCGACCTCGCTGAGAACTACACACCGATCGACGAAGACCGGGATCACTGGTCAGCCAAAGCTGTTTGCAGTCGGTTCGACGAGGCCCGCCAGAACCCAGAAGACACGCTCAAGACCCTTGACTGGGACTTCACCTGTTCAGTCTCAGTCATCCCTCACCGCGGCGACGTCCTGATGTTGACCTACTGGAGCAATCACGACCCCTTTTCCGATCTCATTGAGTCAGTTGGGTTCAGCCGTTACGTCTATCAGAACAGCACCGACAAACCTGACTCTATCAGCGAGGAAGAGTGGGAAAGCCGGCGCATAGCCTGGAACGAAGCGCTCCCGACGGGACGCGCTGTTGATGTCGGCTTCGAGTTCAGCCTCTGCACTTGGTTTGACCTGGCTATGGTCAAATACGACACCGATTTGATTGCGGCGTCGATTCCGAGCGAGGATGCCAGGCGCGAGCGTGTAGCCCAGCACCTAATCGAGCACGAAGTGAGTTACGGGCTCAAAACGGTCTCGGAGGTCTGGCGCGCACAGCGCAAGGTCCGAGCTCTTCTGCCTGAACGCATGCCGGCCATTCATCTCTGCGAGTCCCCACTGCAAAGGCGGAAGCAATAACCACGGTCGACCAAATTCTGCCCCTTTACCTTGAATCGACCATCAGCACCACTTCGAGTTGGTTGCCTAAGGCTTCTGGCACGCCCAAGGTGCGCTGATCCTGTTTGGACCGACACACAGACAGGATCTACCCATGCCCTTCCTCAGAACGCAAAACAGCGCTCCTACCGCCCCCATAAGAACCCTCACGGCTGATAACCTTGGCTTCCAGACCTTCTGGGACGCCAATGCCGCCATCCTGGCACCGAAGCCGGGGCGCGGCATCCTGCTGGCCTGCCCCCATGCCCCTGCGATCAAGGAGATCAACTTCATGGTGGGTGGCGAGATCTATGCTGCCTCCGTCGATGATGACGGCCGGATCGCAGTCGAAGAGATGAGTTGTATTGACCCCCGAGGTTGGGAGTTCGACGGCGAGGCCTGGGTTGCCGACCAGCTGAACAACCCGACCCTTGTCGAGGTGACCTTCAAGGCCTTTGGCGACGTTGAAGACCTGTTCTTCGTCCATGAAGACTTCGAGATCCGCAACCCCACCATCAGTGAGTGCGGCCGATTCAGTGTGGCCCCCTCAGAGTACGGCTTCGTGCATCGCGCTGATGACGAATCGAACTGGTACCGAGCTGTAACCAAGGGCACCCTGGTACTGACCAAGTTCCAGCTGGTGCTGATGGATGCCTTGGGGGAGATCATCGCAGTACGCGACCTCTCCGATATCCGGATGGCCAACGACGAATAGGTCTGACTCTACCGCTTCTGGCACAACTCAAACGCGGCGATCCTGGCTTCATCACATCGAAGCCAGGATCAAAGGCGATGACCTTCCAACCCCGATTCATCTCCACCACCCCCGACATCGAGCGCCTCCTTTCCGCGAACGCGGCCGTCGCCGTGGGTGTCAGTGGAGGTCAGGACAGTCAGGCATGCCTACTGGCCGTTCATGAGCATCTGAACTCGATTGGACATACCGGCCCACGCCTGGCCGTCCATGCTGACCTCGGTCGCGTTGAGTGGCTCCAGAGCCTACCCAAGTGTCAAGAAATGGCCGAATTTCTCGGGTGGGAACTGCTAGTCGTACGTGGCGGCAACGGCGACATGATGGATCGTTGGCTGACACGCTGGCGGAGGAATGTCGCGCGCTACCAGAGCCTGGAATGCGTTCAGGTAATTCTTCCGTGGTCCACGGCCAGTCTTCGCTTCTGTACCTCAGAAAAGAAAACAAACCCCATATCGAGCGCGCTCAAGAGACGGTTTCCCAATCAAGACGTGGTCAACGTTGTTGGTGTGCGCCGTGAAGAGAGTGCCAACCGAGCTAAGCAGCCGGTGAGCAAACCGGACAGCAAAATCGTGTCCAGAGGAAGGGAAGGTGCAACCTGGAACGCCATTATCGACATGAAACGGGCCGAAGTGATCCCGTTCATTGAGTCATATGGCCTGGCCAGGCACGAAGCGTACACCGAGTACGGAATGACGCGGGTGAGCTGTTCATTCTGCGTCCTAGCCTCGGCCGGGGATCTGATGTCCTCAACGCAGTGCGAAGACAACCATGCGATTTATCGCGAGATGGTCGATCTGGAAATCACCTCGACATTCTCTTTCCAATCGGGGAAGTGGCTGGGCGACGTCCGTCCGGATCTGCTGGGCGAAGAGATGCTTCAGGGGCTTGAGGATGCCAAGCGCAAGGCAGAGATCCGCCAGATTGCGGAAGCTCGCCTGCCCAAGCATTTGCGGTATGTGAAGGGCTGGCCGGTGGCGGTTCCGACTGTGGCAGAGGCCGAGTTGCTGGCGGAGGTCCGCGGCACCGTCGCGGGCGCGCTGGGTTTGGATATCAGCTACCGGGACCCGCACGGCATCATCGCTCGCTACGAGGAGCTGATGGCCAAGGCAGCATCCAAGGGCCGGTCCAGCTCACTGGACTTAGACGACGAAGAGCTTCCTTCGGGCCTGCTGATCCCCGTAAAACAGATCGATCCCTCGGAGCACGCCTGGCCCTTCTGAGGTCAGGCATCGTCCTTGGGCTGTTGCTTGCGCAGCAGCTTGAGCCCTTGCCTCCAGAAGAAGACCAAGGTCAGGCCCAGGATCTTCCCGATCGTCATGGTCCAGCTCCACAGCATCTTGGCCCCATGCTCAATCGCACCGGGAGGAATCAGGCTGGTGCTGCCCTGCGGCTCCTCCTCGGCCCCCTTCCCGTTGAGCTGGTCGATCCACACATTGAAATCTTCCTGCCACTTCAGTGACTGTGCGATCAGCCCCTGGTCAGTGGTCGTGATGATCCGCTGAACATTGGCATAGGTGCCGTGGTACCTGTGAACTGTGTAGTAGTAATTGGAACAGCCCTGTTGCCGGCTGAACTTCTCCATGCGGACGTCGAGCACCGCATTACCGCCACGCGCTTCGCTTGCTTGCTTGAGCATCTCCCGCGCACGGTTGGGATCATTCGACTCTGCCCAGCCGGTTCCCAGGAAGAAGATCGTGTCGAAACCTCGGGCCTGGGAATCTTTGGTCCAGATGAAGTTGTGGGGTGACTCGTAGGCCTGCCCCGGAGGCGGAGGCAGCTCCCCTGGCGTGACATTCGTTGCGCGGTACCCCTTAGGGCTGGGCGAACCTTCGAATTCAACGGACTGCCCATCAACCAGCGGCTCGCCGCCGGCGACACTCTTGATGTGCACGAAATAGTCGCGCCCGTCTTCTCCTTGGATGAAACCGAAACCCCTACCGGCCATGAAACTTCTGACCACACCAGAGATGCGCCCCTTCACCTGCCCCTGTCCTTGTACTTCCATCTTGAACCGCGTTCCGTCCCGAATATCAGGCGGCAATACTACCGCGACTTCGCGTACTTCGGTTTCCAGAGCATGGGTTTGATGCTCCGAGCAGCCCGGTCTGTGCAAGGATCTGCGGGCTTCTGGCACGCCCCCTACAGCGGCAGTCTGGATGCATCTCGAACGGTCAGTCAAAACCATGAATCGCATCCTCATCCTCCTGCTTGCAACCTTCGCTATCCACGCAGTCGCCGCCACCGAGAGCACCAGGCGAGATGGCCATCGTTTTACTCCGGCCACGGTCAGCCGCATTGACGACCCTGGCAGCTATCCGGAGGTGTTCATCTCTGGCTACATCGAGCGCGAGACAGTCGCCCGGTTCAAGGAACTGGGGCGTCTGCATAGCGCTGGTGTCGGAATGGTCTTCTTCGACTCCCCCGGCGGCGATCTACTGGCCGCAATGGAGCTGGGCCAGCTGATTCGAGAGCGAGGTTTTTCAACGAGAGTGGGTCGGCAAGGCCAAGGAACTGCCCGCCTGCCGGGACGTTGCGAGAGTGCCTGCCCCTTCGCCTTTGCCGGTGGGCGCTTCCGTTTCCTGGAAGCGGATTCGAAGCTGGGACTGCATCAGTTCATCAGCTCGGGAGGCGATCAGGCCAACGATCTGAAAACAGGCCAAGTCGTCTCCACGATGATTGCCAACCACCTGACCTCGCTGGGGATCAGCGTCAGCGTGATGGAGCGCATGGTGTCCGCAGACAACGGAAGCATGGCTTACCTGACCCCAGTCGAAGCATTCGACCTTGGGCTGGTCAACGCTGGCACGCTACCCGCGCAATGGCAGGTCAAAGATGTTGCCGGCGCCGTTGCCCTTGTGGGGGAGCAGGAAAGGATTCAGGGGACCGGCAAGCTGGCGCTGGCGTGCGCTGAAGGGGATGGCGTTGAACTGACGGCCATGTTCAAAGCCTGGTACTCGCCGAGTCTTGCTCAGGCCCTAAACGAAGCCACGATTGTTGCCGACGGGAAGCAGGTGGGAGGCTGGTTCCCTGTCCCCTTCTCCCGAACTCGGAATGGCTATGTGAGCTTCACTTTCAGGCCCAACCCCGAACAGCTGCGCGGTCTTGTCGGTGCTCAATCAATCGGTATCAAGTACAGCAAATCGGGCACCGAAGTTCGGGCCGGGTTTGAGGTCGATGCGCGGGACTCAGCGGCCTTGATCCGGAGCTTCGTGAATCTGTGTAAGGGGCATCGGCCTAGTCTCGCTGTCCCGTAATGACGCAGAAATAATGGTGAGAGGTGGTTCTGGCACACCTTTTACAGCCTGATCCTATGCCCATCGAATCAAACACCGAGGGCATACCATGAGCATCGTCAACACCCTGACCATCTTCTCCGACAGCACTTGCTACCGCTCCCACATCGTCCGCCTCGTACTGGCGGAGAAGGCCATTGACGCACGCATCTTAGACGTAGCCGTCCCGGCAAACGCTCGCCTGATGTCGCAGTTCGGTTCCACCATGCAAGCACCGGCGCTGGCTGAGCGCGACCTCGCCCTGCACGAAGTAGACATGGTTGCGGAGTACCTGGAAGAACGTCATCCGCACCCGGCACTCCTGCCGACGAACACCACCGCCCGCGCCAATGCTCGTATGCTGGCGCGCCGCATTCACCGCGAACTGTACCCGCTGCTGGATGCAGCCCAAGCCGGCAGCATCGAAGCCCGCAAGGAGCTGGCCAGCACCCTGCTGGAACTGGCCCCTCTCTTTGAGCAGAAGCAGTTCTTCATGTCGGACACCCTGTCGATTGCAGACTGCACCCTCGCCCCTCTGCTGTGGCGAGTGAAATCGTCCGGCATCAACCTCACCAAGGTGCGCGGACTGGCCGGCTACTGCGAGCGCATGTTCAGCCGACCCGCGTTCATTGCCAGCCTCACCGAACAGGAACAGAAGCTGGCCTGAACCATCTGCCCCGACTGCGGCCTCGCTTGAGGCCGCAGTGATTTCCCCTTCCCAACTAGCCCACTGGCCGTGCTGCTGGGTTTTCAGCCCACGGTCTTGGCTTGAATCTCGGCCTGCAATCGGAAGACTTTCCTCATCTGATTTTCTGGAGTGATCCTGTGACCCAACTCGAAGCCTATCTGGCCCAGCACGGCCCGTCCCTGAACCTCGCCGGCGAACTTGTTCAGGTTCGACACATCACCCGGCGTACTGCCGACTCCGTCACTGCGGAGTTTCTGGGGGCTCGCCATAACTACTTGGGGCGCTGCCACACTCCGGAATGCCAATCGGCAAAGCCCGGTCAGTCCGAAACGTGGGAACTGATCCGCATCCCTGGTCGCGGCAACGTAGCGGGCCGATTCCGCGTGGAGAACCACCAGATCACGGCGGCCTAGACCGTGGTCCCGATCCCACGCAACGTACTTGAAGCAGCCCTCGCCAACCTGGTCGCAGGGACCTCAAGTGAAAGCGAACTCCGCACCTGTCTCTACCTGCACTTGCGCACGACACGACATGCCGAGCCTTCACTGGTAAGCACGCGTATCCGACTTCTGCAGGACATCTGGGATCAATTGCCTAAGATCAGTTTCGCAGAGCAGCGCGTTGCCCAGGCAATTCAAGAGGTACTCGCTGACGTAGCCTAGACCGACGGTCAACGCTCTATGCCCGTCGAGTCGACGCAGATTCTCAGTCCCGGCATTTTGCGGGCAATCTGCCAAATTGCTGGGCACAATGTACGTCTACGGCCATGACTGGCCGTGGAACCACTGATGTAGGAGTTTCTATGGACGACCTGAACACCGAGACGGACTTCAACTCCCGGAGCGCACCGAAGGTAACTGTGCGGTTAAACAGCGATTGCCATGAAGGCCTTTCCAAGCTGGCGGAGCTGCACAAGAGAAGTCTCAATGGCGAATGCGTCATGGGCCTGGAGCGCTGGCTGGACCATCAAGCCCAGACTACTGCAGTCCTCAAGCTGATCGCCGGCCCTCTGAAAGAAGTTGCGGTCAAAGCAGTGCTCGAAGAGGTCCCACTGGTCACGGATGAGCCGGGAGTTCCTTCCGACAAAATCAGTTTCATGCTCCGGTACACGCCCTATATCCGGAAGCGGATTGCAGAGATCAGCTCAGAAACCAATGTCAGCGCACACAGCGTGATGCTGACCGCCCTAGCTTGGTGGGTGAACACCTCGCGGCAGGCCAACGCACTTTTGGAGGCATCACTCGGAACTCCGGGCATCCACCACGCCGGTATCCTCGACCACTCTGCAATACCTGCAGCCTGAATTTCTCTTTGGGGTGCTTCTGGCACAACTGATCGCCACTGAGACTGGTGGAAATCAAACAGGAGCACCACCATGATTCTGCGCATTCTGACCGTCATCGTTTTCGCACTTCTCGCAGCCGGCCTGCAGTTCTTCACCGTCAATTACGGGCACTGGGCAGAAGGCCCGATCATCGTTGCGGCATCCGTGGCAGCTCTCATCTGCGCCTTCCTCGCCGGCGGCATGTCTGCCTTTGACGACCGTGCTCAGGGCGAGCGCAAAGAAGGCTAAGACAGCTCTCGCGAAACCACCCAAAGGGGGCCTCTTGAGGCCCCCTTTTCGCATCCAAATCCAAGCGTTCATCGTGCTTCTGGCACGCACCACTCCGGATAAAACTGGTTTCAGCCTCAGAAGCCCTCCCCCTGATAGTCGGCGAGCGCTGCGGCCCCAAATTTTGGCAACACCGGGCACCGTGCCTGGCCAGTCTCAAACCACCTGGAGTCCTACGAATGCTCAGTGCTGAACTCAAATCCGACTATAACCTGGCCTGGAATACCCTTCTTCAAAGGCAGGCACAGGTAGGGGCTACTCTGCGTACTATGCCTATCGGGAGCTATGTAGAAGTCTTCGGCCATGCGCTGGTATTCCACCGGCATATTGGCCAGGTGGTTCTCTTCCAGATCAAAGCCCGTGAAAACTCGCTCGACTTCGAAAACCCCCTCTACCCATGCGACGCTGACCTAGGACACGAAGATGTGCTTGAAGAGCTTGAGATGCTGAACGCATGGCTCGCAGCCCCGGTGCCAGCACACTTCGACCCCGTAGCGATTGAAACCGGCATTACGGCATCCCTGATCAACATGGCCCGAGATAGCTTCTTGGAGCTCAATCAGTTGGCGAACCCCAAGCCCAGCCAGCTGGTCACTGCCTTCAACGAGCTGGCGGCGCTGGTCGCAATGGTCGGTACCGTCCTCAGCTACTACCCTACTGCGCGGATCACGATTGGGGACCGAACCTACGCGGTGGACGGCGACTACACCTTGCTCAATCTGAGTTGTAATGATTGCGGGTCGGCCAATTCAAGCGCTTCGCATGACCCTGCCACCTGGGATACCTGGTTCAACATCCAAACCACCAACGTGGAGCAACTGGAGAATTTGGTATCCGAGCATCGGGAGTGGCTGGCATCAGAAGCTGCGCAAACTTTCATCGCCAGCATTCCGGATCACCTGCGCTGGACGGTTGAGATGGCGTAGCTTCTGGCACGCTCCCTTCGCAACGATCATGGCTCCAATCCAAAGGAGCCATGCCATGCAACTTGCCCTTAGCCTCACCGTAACGACCCTCTGTCCCGTCAAACCGATGGACGAGGTTGTGTTCACCCCTCTCGCCACGGAACACCTCAAGACGGTCGTCCGGGGGCGCGTCATGAACACCCTGAACACTTCTGGTGGAAACTGGCGCTGCGCGGTTGTCCTTGAGGGGGAGCCCTTCCCGACGGGCCGTAGCGTCAACGTCTACTCGCATGAAGGAACGTTCGAAGTTCTTGCCGGCATTCCCCCGGTAGCAGGGGCATCCCTCAATGGTTGATCGTGATGCCCTCCGTTTGCTTGCTCGGAACCCCCACATGTACGCCCAGTTTCGGAGGACAGGGCGTCTCCCGAGCATCTGCAGGCCCGCCGGCCCGTTGATCGCGCTGTTGGACACCATCCCACCCAGAGATCGTGTTGAGATCCGTAGCATCGTCATTGGCCCCGCCCTGGGCTAC
Source organism: Pseudomonas sp. NY15437 (assembly GCF_048068435.1). Taxonomy (NCBI): domain Bacteria; kingdom Pseudomonadati; phylum Pseudomonadota; class Gammaproteobacteria; order Pseudomonadales; family Pseudomonadaceae; genus Pseudomonas; species Pseudomonas sp. NY15437. The sequence goes on along the minus strand of NZ_JBLUQC010000007.1, from coordinate 1,194 downwards.
ACGGGCCGGCATGCATTCCAGAATGCCGCTCAAGCCCTCAACTGGCTAAGGCCACAGCAGGCCGCAGTAAGTACGCCAAGCGAGTCGTGGAGGGACAAACGCTTCACCCGCCCTCTCACGATCGAGGATCTTGCGGAGTTCGCCCAGATTCCACCCCGCATCATGGAAGACTGGCGTAGAAGGCACGGCTCGGGCCGCTGAATGCGGCCCTTCACTCCCGCAGTTCGATTTCCCAGGTGCCACTGGAACGAACCCCGTTTTCCACCTCACTCCACTCTCCATCCATGAGATCCGAGTCGGGCCGGCACAGTGAAGCCTGAGCATCGTAACCTTCGCTTTCGGGCCAGTACCGGAGCTGGTACTTGTCGCCCCCAAGTACACCTCGGTAGGTCGAAGGCTTCCCCTTACGCAGGTACTCAATCTTCAGTTCGGAATCATTGAAAATCACAACGCAGGGCTCTGTCTGTGCACCTTGGACACCCTCGTAGTACGTAGTCATTGTGCTGTTCCCGTAGCGCATTTGAGAGCCTTCCTCGGTTGGTGAAATTTCTATGATACCCGGCTAGTGGCACAGAAATTCTTGTCCAACATGTGCATGAAATTCGCTCATGGAGATGGTCATGCAAGAAGTCGCCTACACGCCGCCCAACTGGATGAAGCCATACCTCGACGGTACTCGTGTCGGCTACGCCCAGGCCAAGCTCGCCTACAGTGACTACTACAACATGGACGGCAGCGCCGATATGGAACCCGAGTGTGAGGAGCGACTGCCGGTAATGCGGAAGGAGATGGTTTCCTACGCGTCGCGCACCGGCACCAAGCAGAACCTCGCTGCAATGAGGGAGGCTGGGTGGCGGCTTCTGGTGAGCCCGGCAGGGGTTTTGCGAACAGAAAATTTACCCTTCTGCTTGGACAACGGCGCTTGGTCGGCCTTTCAGCAAGGCCGTCCATTCGACGAGGTCGCGTTCGGTAGAGCAGTGGATCTGCTAGGTGCTGAGGCGGACTTCGTGGTGCTGCCTGATATCGTTTGTGGCGGCATGGCCTCCCTTGATTTTTCGCTGATGTGGAGGGAGCGTTTCCAGCTTAGTTACCCCAGGGGCATCCTGGAAATCCTAAATAATCATGTATTAATCTGATTTGTAAGACAATTTCAGATCAATGATATTTGGGGTTGTCATAAATTCTGAGTCCTAA
>NZ_JBLUQC010000006.1:0-364195 GCF_048068435.1 Pseudomonas sp. NY15437 | reverse complement strand
ATCACGCAGGCGCCGCGCCGGCTGCAGCGCCGGGAAGGACGCCAGCTGGGCGCGGATGTCCGGGGAGGCGTTGCAGAGAATCCAGTTCGCGCCGTCGTCGGACAGCGCGATGGAGGATTGCGTGCGCGGCTGCGCGATCACGCTGCCGTCGCGTACGCCGCGGCAGTTTCGGCAATTGCAGTTCCACTGGGGAAAGCCGCCACCGGCGGCCGACCCGAGAATTCGGATGTGCATGACAGTGCCCCGTGGGCAAGGGCCCCGGCGGACCGGGGCCGAGTGGATCAGCGGTTGGCGAAGTACAGGGTCACTTCGAAGCCAAGGCGCAGGTCGGTGAAGCTAGGCTTGGTCCACATGGGTCTGTCCTCTTGTTGTCGGCCGGTTGAGCCCGGCTGCTTGAGTTAAACACCAGGGTCAGGCACTCCGAATGATACTTTCGAAGGAGATTCCCCCTGATTTGGTAGCGGACCCGCGGCACCAGCCGCGCCCCGCCGCTGCAACTGCCCCCTCGCGGCGACAGCCGTTGCCCGGTGGCGCCCGCCGCGTGCGGGATGGGCGCCTGTTGGTTCCAGACTAGTCAATCCTGGGACCGGCCCCAGGCCCCATCGGTTTAGAAAAACCACCGCGCGGCGCGATCCGACTGACGGCTGCCGGCAGCGCGGACGTTGTCCGCGGATCGCGGGCATGGCGGCTCTTGGTAGGAGCGGATTCATCCGCGATGGTGTCCGGCGCGAAGCGGGACCGATCGCGGACGGAGTCCGCTCCTACGCAGAGGTCGACTCACCTGATGAGGCGGACGTTGTCCGCGGATCGCGGGCATGGCCCGCTCCCACAAGGTGCGCACCTGTAGGAGCGGGCCATGCCTGCGACCGCCCAGGCGCTGAAGCATCGCGTGTGACACCTATTCGCGAGCAAGCTCGCTCCTACAGGCAAGGTGTGGATGCTCTTCGTAGGAGCGAGCTTGCTCGCGAACAGACACTCAGCGAAAAAAGAAAACGCGGCCGGAGCCGCGTTCGACGAAGGCCGTCGCCCATGGAAGTGGGCACGGAAGCGGACGGCCACCCGAGCGGGCGCGTCGACACAAGGGATGCCCAGTGGAGTGCCGGGCGGTACACCAGAGAAGGGAGCCGGCGAACCTGATGGGAGAAGGCCCGCCGGCTTGCAACAACGCTTAGAAGAAGCCCAGCGGGTTGATGTCGTAGCTCACCAGCAGGTTCTTGGTCTGCTGGTAGTGGTCGAGCATCATCTTGTGGGTTTCGCGCCCGACGCCGGACTTCTTGTAGCCACCGAAGGCGGCGTGCGCCGGGTACAGGTGGTAGCAGTTGGTCCACACGCGGCCAGACTGGATGCCACGCCCCATGCGCCAGGCACGGTTGATGTCGCGGGTCCAGACGCCGGCGCCGAGGCCGAACTCGGTGTCGTTGGCGATCGCCAGGGCTTCGGCTTCGTCCTTGAAGGTGGTCACGCCCACCACCGGCCCGAAGATTTCCTCCTGGAACACGCGCATCTTGTTGTTGCCCTTGAGCAGGGTCGGCTGGATGTAGTAACCGCTGGCCAGGTCGCCCTCCAGGCGCTCGCTGGAGCCACCGGTGAGCAGCTCGGCGCCCTCGCCCTGGGCGATGTCCAGGTAGGAGAGAATCTTCTCGTACTGCTGCTGGGAGGCCTGGGCGCCGACCATGGTCTCGGTGTCCAGCGGGTTGCCGCGCTTGATGGCCTTGATCTTCTTCATCACCACGGCCATGAACGGCTCGAAGATGGACTCCTGCACCAGCGCCCGCGACGGGCAGGTGCAGACTTCGCCCTGGTTGAAGAAGGCCAGCACCAGGCCCTCGGCGGCTTTCTCGATGAAGGCCGGCTCCGCCTGCATGATGTCCTCGAAGAAGATGTTCGGGCTCTTGCCGCCCAGCTCCACGGTGGACGGGATGATGTTCTCCGCCGCGCAGTGGAGGATGTGCGAGCCGACCGGGGTCGAACCGGTGAAGGCGATCTTGGCGATGCGTTTGCTGGTGGCCAGCGCCTGGCCCGCTTCCTTGCCAAAGCCCTGGACGATGTTCAGCACGCCCGGCGGCAGCAGGTCGCCGATGATCTCGGCCAGCAGCATGATCGACAGCGGGGTCTGCTCGGCCGGCTTGAGCACCACGCAGTTGCCGGCAGCCAGGGCCGGGGCCAGCTTCCACGCGGCCATCAGCAGCGGGAAGTTCCACGGGATGATCTGCCCCACCACACCCAGCGGTTCGTGGATGTGGTAGGCAACGGTATTCTCGTTGATCTCGGCGGCCCCGCCCTCCTGCGCGCGGATGCAGCCGGCGTAGTAGCGGAAGTGGTCGGCGGCCAGCGGCACGTCGGCATTCAGGGTCTCGCGCACGGCCTTGCCGTTGTCCCAGGTTTCGGCGACGGCGAGCTGTTCCAGGTTCTGCTCGATGCGGTCGGCGATCTTCAGCAGGATCAGCGCACGGTCCTGCACGGAGGTGCGGCCCCAGCTGGCAGCGGCGGCGTGGGCAGCGTCGAGGGCGCGCTCGATGTCTTCGGCGGTGGAGCGCGGGAACTCGGCGATGACCTCGCCGTTCACCGGCGAGGTGTTGCTGAAGTACTGGCCCAGCACCGGCGCAACGAACTCGCCGCCGATGTAGTTGCCGTAACGCGGCTTGAGGGTGACGACGGCGCCGGGGGTTCCGGGTGCGGCGTAGATCATGGGGATGCTCTCCTGTCGGGCCCCGGCCCGAATCGGCCAGGTCATGGAGCGATCTTAGGCAGCGCCCTTCCCGGCCCGGAATGCACCCATGGGAGCGGTGGGTTACTCATTTGGTAGTAGAGAGGAACGGGCTCTTTGTATGAGCGTGGATGGGTTGGGGCCTTCCGAACGGCGTTGTAAAAAACAAAGGGCCGGCGCAATGGCCGGCCCTTCGCTCAGGTCACGCGAACATCACTTCTTCGCCACCAGATCCTTGGGCAGCTTGAAGGTCCAGATCATGCCGCCCTGGTCGAGATCCTTGATGCGCTTGGCGACTTCGCCGCCCCACAGCGGCACCGCGCCGCCCCAGCCGGAGAGGACGGTGACGTACTGCTCGCCATCCATTTCCCAGGTGATCGGCGAGGCGATCACGCCCGAGCCGGTGTTGAACTGGTAGAGCTTCTTGCCGGTCTTGGCGTCGAAGGCCATCAGGTAGCCCTCGGGGTTGCCGGTGAACACCAGGTTGCCGTGGGTCGCCAGCACGCCGCCCCACAGCGGCGCGTAGTTCTCGTAGCGCCAGACCTGCTTGCCGGTCTTCGGATCGATGGCGCGCAGCACGCCGATGTACTTGTCGTTCAGCGGCTTGATGGTGAAGCCCGCGCCGAGGTACGCCGCGCCCTTCTTGTAGGCGATGTTCTCGTTCCACATGTCCATGCCCCACTCGTTGGACGGCACGTAGAACAGGCCGGTGTCCTGGCTGTAGGCCATGGGCATCCAGTTCTTGCCGCCCAGGAAGGACGGCGCGACGAACACCGAGGTGCCCTTGCCGTCGGCGCTCGGGGCGCCCGGGCGGTGGGCGTCGTCGTAGATCGGCCGGCCGTCCTTGTCCAGGCCCTTGGCCCAGGTCACCTTGTCCACGAACGGGAAGCCGCGGATGAACTTGCCGTTGGTGCGGTCGAGCACGTAGAAGAAGCCGTTGCGGTCGGCGGTGGCCGCGGCCTTCACGGTCTTGCCGCCGTCCTGGTAGTCGAAGGACACCAGCTCGTTGACGCCGTCGAAGTCCCAGCCGTCGTGCGGGGTGGTCTGGAAGTGCCACTTGATCGAGCCGTCGTCCGGGTTCAGCGCCAGGCGCGAGGAGGAGAACAGGTTGTCGCCGGGGCGCAGGTGCGAGTTCCACGGCGACGGGTTGCCGGTGCCGATGAACAGCGAGTCGGTGCTGGGGTCGTAGTAGCCGCCCAGCCACGGCGCGGCACCGCCGGTCTTCCACAGGTCGCCCGGCCAGGTCTTGCCCGCTTCGCCGCCGGAGATGCCGTTCTCGATGGCCTTGCCGTCCTTGTAGACGTAGCCCATGTGGCCTTCTACGGTCGGGCGGCTCCACAGCAGTTCGCCGTTGGTGGGGTCGTAGGCTTCGATCTTGCCGACCACGCCGAACTCGCCGCCGGCCACGCCGGTGATCAGCTTGCCCTTGGCGATCAGCGGCGCGGCGGAGATGGAGTAGCCGGCCTTGTAGTCGGCCACGGTCTTCTTCCACACCACCTTGCCGGTGTCCTTGTTCAGGGCGACCAGCTTGGCGTCGAGGGTACCGAAGATCACCAGGTCGCCGTAGAGGGCCACGCCACGGTTGATCACGTCGCAGCACGGCATGATGCCGTCGGGCAGGCGCGCGTCGTACTGCCACAGCTTGCGACCGGTGCGCGCGTCGGCGGCGAACACCCGCGAGTAGGAGGCGGTGACGTACATCACGCCGTCCTTCACCAGCGGTTGCGCCTGCTGCCCGCGCTGCTTCTCGCCGCCGAAGGACAGCGCCCAGACCGGCCGCAGTTCCTGCACGTTATCGCTGTTCAGGGTGTTCAGCGGGCTGAAGCGCTGACCCTGCTGGTTGATCCCGTTGACCACGATCTGGTCGGTACGCTTGGCGGAATCGCTGATGTCCTGGTCGGTGACGCCGGCGTGGGCGCCCAGGGTGGTCAGGCTGATGGCGGTAAACAGCACGGTGCGGGCGAAAGGTTGAAGCTGTCTCATGGCGGTGCGCCTCTGCGATTGTTGTTGTACCCGGAAGAATCTCCCGGCTGTCGACGATTCTTGGTTTGGCGGGGCGCACCAACAATTGAACGCAGTGCCGATTTTTCTAGTTCCTTGGTAGCACTACCTGGCCGCAGAGGCGCGGAAATAGTGGCGTCCGCGGCGGCATCCGGCGCGATGCGGACCGATCGCGGACGGAGTCCGCTCCTACGTTTCGGGAGAGATGGGCATGTCCTGTAGGAGCGGGCCATGCCCGCGATCGCGCGCATGGCGCGCTCCTACAGTCGAGTGAGGGCAGCGTCTGCCGCTCGACGTGCGGGGAAAAGTGACTGACGGCGAAAACGGCGACTGCCACCGGAACCCGGCGGCAGTCCTCAGCAGTAGTGCGCACCAGTGCCTGCTCTCGCCCTCACTGCACGTCCTGATAAAGCCCCGGCAGTTCGTAGCGCACGCCGTAGGCCGCGTAGAGCTTGGCCAGTTCGCCGCTGCGCACCAGCTCCTCCAGCTCGCCGTCCAGGGCGTTGGAGAGCTGCCGGTTGCTTTCATGCACCGCCATGCCGATGTCCCACTCGGGCTGGCCGAGGTTCGGGTAGGTGTTCTCGGCGTTCTTCAGGTGCTCGTCGGCCGCTTGCGCGCGCATCCAGTCCAGTTCGCCGCGCAGCGCCATCACCGCGTCCACCTTGCCTGCGCGCAGGCCGTCGAACGCCGCCTGGGTGCTGGGGAAGTGCACGGTCATGCGGCTGAGCTGGCCGCCCAGCACCGAGGTCAGGTAGAAGGACGGCACGCTGTCCAGTTCGACGCCGATGGGGTGTTCGCGGAAGGCGGCGATGGTGTCCACCTCGGGCAGCCGGCGGTCGTCGCTGACCACCTGCCAGCGCTCACGCTGGTAAGGGCCGAACATCACCACCTGCTCGTTGGCGAACTCGCCGACGTCGTTGCGGCGGTTGGCGTACTGGCGGTCGTAGGGCACGCGCAACATCACGTCGGCGACCACGCCGGGACGCAGGTAGTGGCCCTTCCAGATGAAGTTGCGCAGGTCGTCGTCCAGGCGTTCGCCCGGGGTGACCCAGAGGAACTCGGCACGAAGGCCCAGCCCGCTGGCCAGGCGCTGCGCCAGATCGATATCGACCCCGCGCGGCTGCCCGCCCTGCATGAAGCTGTAGGGCGGGAAGTTCTCGTACACGGCCACCCGCAGCACACCGCTGGCGACCATGTCCTCGTAAGGACGGACACCGGCCTGTGCCTGCCCCAGCAGCAGGCACAGGAGCAGGCCGACCAGCAGCTTGGGCAGGCGCATGGCGGTCACTCTTCCACGTGCACGCTGTCCAGGTAGGTGCGGATCGCCCAGAGGCCTTCCTGGCTGATGTAGTCGGCCATCTTCGGCATGTAGACGGCGCCGTCACGCACCGCGCCGTTGATTACCCGCTCCTTGAACCACTCGTCACCCTCGGCGCCGGGATCGAGCATGCGCAGGTCCGGGGCGATGCCGCCGGACTTGGCTTCCAGCCCGTGGCAGCGCGCGCAGTTCTGGTTGTAGGCCGATGCGCCGATCTCCACCGCCTTGGCGTGGTTGGCGTAGGGCTCGCGGTAGGGGTTGGTGTCGCGCCATTCCTTGCCCAGCGGTTCCAGCCCCGTGGTATCCACTGCCTGGGGCGTCACGTTGCCGTGGGACAGGGCCAGACCCGAAACACCCAGGCCGGCCACCAACAGCAGGCCACACAGCAGGTTCTTGTTGTTCATCACTTCATCCTCTCATCGAGATGCTTGGCAAGGCACGGCGCACGGAATGACGCCTGTGAGGAGATGGTAAGAACGCGCGGCCGGCGGCCGAATCCTGCTTTGGATGCTCCCGCCTACTCCCTTGGTACTAGAACGGCGGGCGGCCAGCGCCGCTGCGTGGCCTGCATTGGTCTGCCGGTATTGCCGGAAATTGGCTATTCGATGGGCGCGGCGCGGGCGGTAACGTAGCCCCATTCCCGCACTCCCGCGGGCCCCACTGGAGATCGCCATGAGCGCACGAATCGAATGGCCCAAGGCCGCCCCCGACGCCTACAAGGCCATGCTCGGCCTGGAACAGGCCCTGGCCAGATCCGGCCTGGAAACCTCGCTGCTGGAACTGGTGCGCCTGCGCGCCTCGCAGATCAACGGCTGCGCCTACTGCGTGAACATGCACGCCAACGACGCACGCAAGGCAGGCGAGACCGAGGCGCGGCTGCAGACCCTGAGCGTCTGGTCGGAAACCCGCTTCTTCACTGACCGCGAGCGCGCAGCGCTGGCCTGGGTGGAAAGCCTCACCCGCCTGCCGGAAAAACACGCCCCGCAGGACCAGTTCGACGCCCTGCGCGAGCACTTCAGCGAGGCGGAGATCGTCAACCTGACACTGGCGATCGCCACCATCAACGCCTGGAACCGCTTCGGGGTGGGGATGGCGATGGAGCCCTGAGCGGGCACCACGCGTATGCGGCGGATAATGCCTTCGGCGTTATTCGCCCTACGGCGCGGACCGACTGCTGTCGTAGGGCGCATGACCCGGAACGGGTTATCCGCCGAAAGGCTGGGCCAGCACGTGCCGGTGCAGCCCTCACCCAGCCCTCTCCCAAAGGGAGAGGGAGCTGTCCGTGCTGGCTGATGCGATGGCTTCATCCTGCACCGAACGGTCCCCTCTCCCTTCAGGGCGAGGGCTCTTGATCCTGTAGGAGCGGACTCCGTCCGCAATGCACTCCGGCGCGCTTCGAGCCTATCGCGGACAGAGTCCGCTCCTACGCATGCCGACACGTCCGGCGCCCTGGCCTGCAGCCAGGTGCCGTCCACTGAGCGAGGGCTGTTGTAGGAGCGAGCTTGCTCGCGAACCGCCCCGCTGCGAGGCCTGGGTTCGCGAGCAAGCGCGCTCCTGCGAAAAGCCAATCAGCCCTCGACCAGCTCCACCCGCTCCAGCTCGCGCTTCATCAGCACGCGGCCGTTGCGGATCGAATACAGCGCCTTGGTCTGCTGGCGCACCGCCTCGTAGTCGTTCTCCACCCCCAGCACCAGCAGGTTGGCCGGACGGCCGGCGGCGATGCCGTAGCGCGCGCCCAGGTTCAGCGCGCGGGCGCTGTTGTCGGTGACCAGGTCCAGCGCGCGCTGCAGGTCCTCGAAGCCCATCATGTGGCAGATGTGCAGGCCGGCATCCAGCACGCGCAGGATGTTGCCGTTGCCCAGCGGGTACCACGGGTCCTTGATCGAGTCCTGGCCGAAGCAGACGTTCATGTCGGCGCGGTCGAGCTCGGCCACGCGGGTCACGCCGCGGCGTTTCGGGAAGGTGTCGAAGCGGCCCTGCAGGTGGATGCTTTCGGTCGGGCACGACACGAAGTTGATGCCCGAGCGCTTGAGCAGGCGGAACAGCTTGGAGCAGTACGCGTTGTCGTAGGAGCCCATCGCGGTGGTGTGGCTGGCCGTGACGCGGCCGCCCATGCCGCGCACGCGGGCTTCTTCGGCGAGCACTTCGAGGAAGCGCGAGTTGGGGTCGTCGGTCTCGTCGCAGTGCACGTCCACCAGGCAGCCGGTGCGCTCGGCCAGGTCCATCAGGAACTTGATCGAGCTGACGCCCTGCTCGCGGGTGTTCTCGAAGTGCGGGATGCCGCCGACCACGTCCGCGCCCAGGCGGATCGCCTCTTCCATCAGCTCGCGGCCGCCCTCGTAGGACTCGATGCCCTCCTGCGGGAAGGCGACGATCTGCAGGTCCACCAGGTGCCGCGCTTCTTCACGCACCTCCACCATGGCCTTGAGCGCGGCCAGGGTCGGGTCGGTCACGTCGACGTGGGTGCGCACGTGCTGGATGCCGTGGGCGGCCAGCATGCGGAGGGTGGTGTGGGCGCGGGACTTGGTGTCCTCATGGGTGATGGTTTCCTTGCGCTGGGCCCAGCGCTCGATGCCCTCGAACAGGGTGCCGCTCATGTTCCATTCCGGCTCGCCGGCGGTAAGCGTCGCGTCGAGGTGGATGTGCGGCTCCACCAGCGGGGCGATGGCGAGGTTGCCACGGGCGTCGATGTCGTCGCCGCTGGCGGCTACGGTGCTGGCTTGCGGCACGACCTCGGCGATGACGTCGCCGTCGCAGCGGATGGTGAACAGGCCGGTCTGCTTGCGCAGCGAGGCGTTGATGATCTTCATGGGCTTTTCTTCCTCTTCAGGCTATTCGTGGCGCGGCGCAGCGGACATGCGCCAGATGAGCAGCGCCACGGAGGTATTCAGGCGGAATTGCGCGTCGTCCAGGGACTGGCCGCTGAGGGTCTCGATGCGCGCGATCCGCTGGTTCAGGGTGTTGCGGTGGATGCCCAGGCGCTGTGCCGCCTTGAGCGCATTGCCGTTTTCCTGGACCAGCGCGTCGAGCGTCTCGATCAGCAGGTGCGGCTGTTTGCGGCCCGGCTCCATGAGCGGGCCGAGAGTGTCCTTCATGAACTGCTCGACTACTGCGCGGTCGGGGATCGCCCGCAGCAGGCGCAGCACGCCCAGCTCACGGTAGTCGCAGAAGCCGCCGGGCGCCTGCATGCCTTCGGCGACGTCGAGCGCCTGGCGGGCTTCGAGCAGCGCGCGGGGGAATTCGGCGCAGGAGTCGGCGCGGGCAGACAACCCGAGATTGGCACGCAACGGCGCCAGGTCCTGTTGCAGCTCGGCGGCCAGGGCGTGCAGTTCGGCCCGCTCGGCGTCCGCCAGGAGCAGCACGAACAGGTCGCCCTGGATCACCACCGGCAAGCGCTCGGGGCGCGCCTGCTGCCAGTTCTCCAGGTGGTCGAGCAGGCGCTGGCGGGTCAACTGCAGGGCGCGCTCGGCCTCCTCCGGCGCGTGCTGCTGGAACAGCCGGTCGACGCCCGACAGCCGCAGCGCCACCAGGCGCCGGGGCGTTTCCAGCGGCAGCTCCAGGTGCCGGGCGCGGCGGCGGACGATCTCCAGGCTGGGGAAGTCGCCGCTGAGCAATTGGCCGAGGATGTCGCGGCGCGAAGTCTTCACCTGGGTCATCTGCACCAGCGCCGTGCCGATCAGGTGGGTGACGATGACCATCTTCAGCGCGTAGGGCTGCTCGATCAGCGGCAGCCCTTCGGTCTCGGCTAGATGAACCACGGACGGCGGGATGCGCTGGATGAACTCGTCGCCGGTGAGGATGACGATGCCGGCAATGCCGCTGGCGACGCCTTCGCGCACCAGCTGCAGCAGGTTGGCTTCGTCGCGGCTGTGGTTGATGCCGGTGACGAACACCAGCTCGCCGCCCATCACCCAGTCGGCGATGCCGACGTTCTCCGCCACGTAGGACCAGCGCACGCTGCGATGCACGTTGCGCGCGCCGGCCCGCAGCGCGAGGCTTTCCAGCCCCGGCAGGCGGAGGATTTCCTCGACGCTCAGGCTCAAGCGCGCGGCTCGGCCACCGGCGCGCGGGCGCGGGTGACTTCGGTGAGGACGATGTAGCACAGGGCCGATGCCGCGATGCCCACCAGCGGCGCGATCCACGGCGAGGCGTAGGCCAGGCCCGCGCCCACCGCGTAGGACACCAGGCCCGAGACGTTGAACGCCGGGATGTGGCTGCCCACCAGCGCCGGGTACTCGCCGCGGTTGCGGTACCAATAGTCGGCCATGATGACGCCACCCAGCGGCGGGATGATCGAGCCCAGCAGCACCAGGAACGGGATCAGCCATTCGTACATGCCGCCGATGGCGAGGATGATGCCAATGCCGGCGGCCAGCAGGGTCATGGTGCGGCGGCGCTCGCTGCGCACCAGATGGCAGGCGGCGGCGGAGACGTTGTAGATGGTCGGCCCCTGGATGGTCCACAGGTTCAGGCAGAGCATGATGACCGCGGCGAACGACAGGCCCTGCAGCATCATCACTTCGACGATGTCGGCGTTCTGGTAGACGATGGCGCACCAGGCGCCGGCGACGATCATCAGGCCATTGCCGATGAGGAAGGCGACCACGCTGGCGATTACCGCGATGCGTCCGCTGCGGGCCATGCGGGTCCAGTTGGTGGCCTGGGTCGCGCCGCTGGCGAAGGTGCCGAAGACCATGGTCACGGCGGCGGAGAAGGTCAGGGTCTGGCTCGGTTCCTTCGCCAGCAGGCCGCTCCAGCCGCCGGCCGCGCCGGTGGCGATGACCATGGAGGCCACCAGCAGGATGAACATCAGCGGCACCGACACGCGGGACATGATGTCCAGGCCCTTGAAGCCGATGATCGCGGTGACCGAGAACAACAGGCCGAACACCACCATCAGCGGGATGTTCAGCCACTGCGGCAGGGCCAGCATCTTCACCAGCACGATGGCCACGGTGGCGGTGCCCCAGGCGTACCAGCCCAGTTCGGCGAAGCCGAGGAGGAAGTCGGACAGCTTGCTGCCGCGCTCGCCGAAGCAGAAGCGCCCCATCAGCACGGTGTTCAGGCCGCTGCGCGAGGCGATCAGGCCCAGGGCGGCGGCATAGACGGCCAGCAGCACGTTGCCGATGAAGGCGACCCAGAGCATGTCGACGAAGTCGAAGGCCATGCCGATCTTGCCGCCGGCGAACATGGTGCCGGTGAAGAAGGTGAAGCTGAACAGGACCATGGCGATGGGCAGCAGGCCCTTGCGCCCTTCCCTGGGCGTCGCGCTCAGGGGGAATTCACTGGGGGAACTCATGCCGGGGGATCTCCGCGAGGATTGGTTGAAGACTCCCGGCCAACGCAAATAGCGGGCCGGAAAAGCCAATCAAGAACGACGCGGAAATTTTGAGCATGTCGAACATTGTGAACTGTTCACAATGCACACTTCCGGTAGGTGTAACGACGTTTCAAGATAGCTCAAATGTGCATTGTGCGGATTTTCGGGGCACTCTGCAGCCTTTTCGCACCAAAACAGACGAATCCCCTGACATTGATCACTGCCGTTCGGCGGAATTCCTGCCGCGAAGCGCAGCGGCGGTCTGCACTTTCTGCCTGCGACACGCTGTCACCCCCAGACAAGGAAATGGCACGGACAACAAGTCCGCCCTGCCCCGACGCAGGCAGACTCTGCTCACTGTTCCGTCCGCTGCCTGCGCTGGGCAGGCGGCCTGAAAACAACCGAAAGCCCGCCAACAAGAAAAAGGGAGTACCCGCCAATGAGCGTCGCCAGGTTCCTCGCTCCATCGGTCCTCGCGCTAGCAACGTGCCTCGCGATGGGCGCAGCCCAGGCCGAGCTGCCGACCGAGAGCATCGGTGAGACCGTCTTGCCATTCCCGCCCTCGCCGCACCGCGCCTACATCGTCGACGTGGAGTTCGAGAACTTCATCGCCGGCCGCGTCACCGTCGTCGACCCCGAGCAGAAGAAGATGCTGGGCATGGTCAGCACCGGTTTCGTCGCGCCGTCCACCCTGAGCCACGACGCTAAGACCCTGTATTCCGCCGATACCTTCTACTCCCGCGGCACCCGCGGCGTACGCACCGACGTGCTGACCGCCTGGGACACCTCGAACCTGCGCCCGACCTGGGAAGTGGAAATCCCGGCCAAGCGCGCCTCGATCCTGACCCAGAAGTACGCCCTGGGCACCAGCTCCGACGACCGCTTCGTCTACATCTACAACTTCACCCCGTCCACCTCGGTCACCGTGGTCGACACGCAGACGAAGAAGGTCGCCAGCGAAATCGCCATCAGCGGCTGCGTGCTCAACTACCCGGTGGGCAAGCGCGCCTTCGCCTCGCTGTGCGGTGACGGTCAGCTGCAGATCACCCGGATCGGCGACGACGGCAAGGAAGTCGGCCGCAGCCAGACGCCGTTCTTCGACCCGAACAAGGAGAAGCTCAACGAACGCGGCCTGGCCGTGGGCGAGACCTACTTCTTCGTGACCACCGACGGCGTGGTCAAGCCGGTGGACGTCTCCGGCGACAAGCCGAAGATGCTGCCGAGCTGGTCGCTGACCACCGATGAAGAACGCAAGAAAGGCTGGGGCACCGGCGGCTGGCAGCTGATGGCGGTAGCGCCCAGGCTGAACCGCCTGTACGTGCTGATGCACGAGGCCCATACCCCCGGCAAATGGGAAGACCCGAGCCCGTTCATCTGGGTCTACGACCTCAAGACGCAGAAGAAGATCGCCACCCTGGAAGCGCCCAAGCCGGTGTGGAGCCTGCACGCCACCACCGACGACAAGCCGCTGCTGCTGGGCACCGACGTCGAAGGCGGGCTGCAGATCTTCGACCTGAAGACCGGCAAGTACAACGGTGCCATGGACAAGATCGCCAAGACGCCGATCCTGGTCCTGAGCCACTAACACCCACGTCGAGAGGTACGGATATGTTTTCCGATCCGATCCTGATCATCGCCAGTGCGATCGCCGTTGCGGTACTGCTGGCCAGCGCCGCCAGCCACAAGCTGCGCGCGCCGATGCGCTTCGCCCGCCAGGTCGAAGACTACGGCCTGCTGCCGGCCTCGCTGGTGGGCCCGGTGGCCCGGATGCTGCCGCTGGTCGAAGGCGCCGTCGCCTTCGCCCTGCTGGTGCCGGCGAGCCGCCACGCCGCAGCCCTGGCCGCCACGGCGCTGATCCTGTTCTATGCCGGCGCCATCGGCATCAACCTCTGGCGCGGCCGCCGCGACATCGACTGCGGCTGCTCCGGTCCCGGTCAGATGCAACCGCTGCGCCCGGTACTGCTGCTGCGCAACGCGATCATCGCCGCGCTCGCCCTGATCGCCGCCGGCGCACCGCAGGCCCGCGAGATGGGCGTGTTCGACGCCTTCGTGATCCTCGCCGCCAGCGCTGTCGCCCTGCTCCTGTATGCCGCGGCCGATGGCCTGCTGGCCAATCATCCCCGCCTGCTCAAACTCATCGGAAGGTGAACAAATGGAAGGTCTGATCGTTTCCAACATTCTTCTCTGGGTGCTGCTCATCGCCCTCGCCTTCACCGTCATGGCGCTGGTGCGCCAGATCGGTGTCCTCCACGGCCGCATCGCGCCTGCCGGCGCGCTGATGGTCGACAAGGGCGTGGCGGTCAACGAGCCCGCCCCGAAAGTCACCGCCGCCGACCGCCACGGTCGCCCGGTCAATTTCGGCTATGAAGGCGAGCGCGGCCAACTGCTGTTCTTCCTCTCGCCGACTTGCCCGATCTGCAAATCGCTGCTGCCGGCGATCAAGTCCATCGCCAGGGACAAGGCCGGCGAGTTGGACGTGGTCTACGTCAGCGACGGCGACATGGCCGCCCAGCAGGCGCTGATCGCCGAGCACGGCCTGGAGAAATCCGCCTACGTGGTCGGCCCGGAAGTGGGCATGACCTACCAGATCGGCAAGCTGCCCTACGCCGCGCTGATCGACAGCAAGGGCATCCTGCGCGCCAAGGGCCTGGTGAATTCCCGTGAGCACCTGGACAGCCTGTTCGAGGTCGAGCACCTGGGCAGCGCCACGCTGCAGCAGTACATGAATGGCCACAGCCACAACGGCGTGCACACCCACGACGCCAGCCACGGCCACAGCCACTGACCACGGAGAGAACACGCATGAAATTCCTCGACAACCTGTTCGAGCGCTCCTCCCGCCAGGTGGCCAACGTCACTTCGCGGCGCAAGCTGCTGGGCCGCTTCGGCTCGCTGCTGGTGGCCGGCGCCGCCCTGCCGATCATCCTGCCGATCGACCGCACCTCCAAGGCCCTGGCCGCCGAAGCGCCCAAGGCCGGCGACCCGGGTGACCCGAACAGCTGCGACTACTGGCGCTACTGCTCCATCGACGGCTTCCTCTGCTCCTGCTGCGGCGGCACCACCACATCCTGCCCGCCCGGTACCGATGCGTCGCAAGTGACCTGGATCGGCACCTGCCGCAACCCGGCGGATGGCAAGGACTACATCATTTCCTACAACGACTGCTGCGGTAAGCACAGCTGCTCTCAATGCGCCTGCACCCGCAACGAGAGCGAGGAGCCGCTGTACCGGCCGTTCAACAACAACGACGTCAACTGGTGCCTGGGCGCGGAATCGCGCATCTACAACTGCACCGTTACCATCATCCGCGGCGTCGCGGTCTGAAGTCGGGAGAAACGCCCATGCGCAGTCTCGTTGTCGGCGCCCTGCTCTGCAGCCTGGCCGCCCCGTTTGCCCAGGCCCGCGCGATCCCCGATCCGCACCAGCGGCCGGCGCCCGGCAACGAGGCGGTGCAGAAGCCGATCTCCCAGCAGAGCTACAGCCCGGCCACCAACTACCAACTGCAATGCGCCGGCTGCCATCTCACCGAAGGCAGCGGCAGCAAGGCCAACGACACGCCGCGCCTGCACGGCTTCGTCGGCAACTTCCTCAAGGTGGACGGTGGACGGCAATTCCTCGTGCGCGTGCCGGGCATGTCCCAGTCCGCGCTGAACGACGCGCAACTGGCCGAGCTGCTCAACTGGCTGCTGCGCAAGGACGGCATGGCCGGCGACAGCATGCCCGCTCAGTTCAAGCCCTACACCGCCGAGGAAGTCAAAGCCACGCGCTACCAGGCCCTGCTCAACCTGCCCGGCACCCGCGCCGGTCTGATCGAGCAGATGCGCAAGCAGGGCATCGCCATCACCGACGGGATGAGCGATGCGTACTGAGTGATTGCTCCGGCGGCTTGCCCTCCGGACAGTTTGCCTCCGCGCTACGCCCGCAGCTCCTGCGGGCTTTTTTATGCGCGAGGATTTTCCAGAGCGGTCTCGGCTACCTGTAGGAGCGAGCTTGCTCGCGAACGGATTCACAGGTTGCATCGGCTTCAAGCGGTTCGCGAGCAAGCTCGCTCCTACGAAAAACCCCGACATCCCCTCGGCCCGCACACTGCATCGATGGGTATCGCTTCGCTCCACGCCATCCTGCGGCGGGGCTCCCGGCGGCTCAGTGCAACCTGTAGGAGCGCGCCATGCGCGCGATCGCGGGCATGGCCCGCTCCTACAACGGAGCGCCGGAGCCAGCCGTGTGGGCGGATAACGTTGGTGCGTTATGCGCCCTACGGTAATGAGCCTCAGCTGCTTTCGCGCACCATCAGTTCGAACCCCAGGTCCATCACTGGTGTGTTCACCGGCTTGTCGTGGATCAGGTCCAGCAGCCGCTCCGCCGCGTGGGTGCCGATGGCCTTGCGTGGGGTGCGGATGCTCGACAGGCGCGGGACCATGAATTCCGAGCTGGGCAGGTCGTTGAAGCCCAGCACCGCCACCTGTTCGGGGATGCGGATGCCGTGGCGCATGGCTTCGAGCAGGGCGCCGTGGGCGAGGTCGTCGTTGCCGAAGAAGATGCCTTCCACCTGCGGTTGGCTGGCCAGCAACTGGCGGAACAGCTCGCCGCCCAGGCCCACCGAGGACGGGCGCGGCGTGAGGACTTCCAGCGCCGGGTCATAGCAGCCGGCCTGCTGCAGCGCGCGGCGGTAGCCCTCGCCACGCAGCAGGGTGCGCTGGTCGAGTTGCGCGCCGATGTAGGCCAGCCGCTTGCGCCCGCTCTTGAGCAGGTGCCTGGCCGCGGCCTCCCCCGCGCGGATCTGCGAAAAGCCCACGCAATGCAGCCCGGCGCCGGGGTCCAGGTCCATCATGTAGACCGCCGGCACGCCGCTGGCCTCGATCATCCGTCGGGCGCTCTCGGTGCGGTCGAAGCCGGTGAGCAACAGGCCGCGCGGCTGGTAGGCCAGGTAGTTGCGCAGCAGGTTCTCCTCTTCGTCGCGGGAGTAGTGGTAGTTGCCGATCAGCACTTCCAGGCCGCGCGGATGCATCACCGCGTGGATGGCTTCGAGGGTTTCGATGAACAGCTGGTTGGCCAGCGAAGGCACCAGCACCACGATGTTGTGGCTCTGCTTGGAAGCCAGCGCGCGGGCGGCCGGGTTGGCCACGTAGCCCAGGTCGGCGGCGGCCTGGCGGACCTTGTCCGCCAGTTCCTCGGCCACCGTGCTCACGCCGCGCAGCGCGCGCGAGGCGGTGATGGGGCTGACGCCGGCACTGCGCGCCACATCGTTGAGGGTGGGTTTGCCGGTGGTGCGCGAGCTTCTGTCGTTTTTCTTGTCGTTCTTCCGGGCGGTCATCGGGTGGCTTGCCAAACAAAAATCGAGGCACTAAGGTAGCGCTGTCTCGCAGCCAGGGCAATTGCCTGCGACCGGCTTCCACCGGTCCCGCCCGCCGCCGTTTGCTCGACCTGACAGCACGCGCCGAAGCGCCGAGACACACCGACTAGAATGACAAGAATACGGAGGCAGCCGATGCTTTTCGTT
Source organism: Pseudomonas sp. NY15437 (assembly GCF_048068435.1). Classification (NCBI taxonomy): domain Bacteria; kingdom Pseudomonadati; phylum Pseudomonadota; class Gammaproteobacteria; order Pseudomonadales; family Pseudomonadaceae; genus Pseudomonas; species Pseudomonas sp. NY15437. Next base: position 347,349 of record NZ_JBLUQC010000006.1, on the reverse strand, counting down.
ACGCCCCACAAAGATAGCGCTGTCTCATCACCGAGGCCCTGCATGCTCCCCGCCATCGATGCCGTGCTCATCATGGGTGTCGCCGGATGCGGCAAGTCCAGCGTCAGCGAGGCCCTGTGCCTGCGCAGCGGCGCGTTCGCCATCGAAGGCGACTCCTTCCACCCCGAAGCCAACATCCAGAAGATGAGCGCCGGCATCCCGCTGACCGACGAGGACCGCGCCGGCTGGCTCGACACCCTCGCCAGCGAACTGCAGAAAGCCATCGCAGCCGGCCAGCGCCCCGTACTCACCTGCTCCGCGCTCAAGCTGAGCTACCGTGAACGCCTGCGTCGCGCCGTGCCCGGCCTGGGCGTGGTGTTTCTGGAACTCACCCCGGAAACCGCCGCCCAGCGCGTCGCCGCCCGCCCCGGCCACTTCATGCCGGCGAGCCTGATCGACAGCCAGTTCGCCGCCCTTGAGGTGCCGACCAGCGAGCCGCTGACCCTGCGCCTGGACGCTACCCGTCCGCTCGAAGAGCTGGCGGAAGCCGCGCACCTCTGGTGGCGACAGCACGCCAGCGACTGACATCGATAGCGTCTGCCCTCGAAAGATAGCGCTACCCCACTCCATCGAAGAAAGAAAGAGCCGCTCCGGCACAACGACAACAACAGGAGAGCCCCATGCTCGGCATGTCCCACGACACCTATCTGCTGCTGGATGCGGTGGTCACTATCATCGGCCTGATCCTCCTGATCACGCGCCTGAAGATCCATCCGTTCATTGCCCTGATCATCGCCGCCGGCTTCCTCGGCCTCACCTCCGGCATGCCGGTGGCGACCATCGTCAAATCCTTCCAGGACGGCTTCGGCAGCGTGCTCGGCTTCGTCGGCATCATCCTTGCCCTGGGCACCATGCTCGGCAAGATGATGGCCGAATCCGGCGGCGCCGATCAGATCGCCCGCACGCTGATCCAGGCCTTCGGCAAGCAGCGCGTGCACTGGGCGATGATGCTCGCCGCATTCCTCGTCGGCATTCCGCTGTTCTTCGAGATCGGCTTCATCCTGCTGGTGCCGCTGGTGTTCATCGTCGCCCGGCGCAGCGGTGTGTCGCTGATCAAGATCGGCATCCCGCTGCTCGCCGGCCTCTCCGCCGTGCACGGCCTGGTGCCGCCGCACCCGGGCCCGCTGCTGGCCATCGGCGTGTTCGGCGCGGACATCGGCAAGACCATCTTCTACGGTCTGCTGGTCGCCCTGCCCACCGCCGCCATCGCCGGCCCGATCTTCGGCGCCTGGATCGCCAAGGTGATCCCCGGCCAGCCCAATGAGGAACTGGTGGCGCAGATCGCCCACGAGCCGGACACCAGCAACCTGCCCAGCTTCGGCGTGACCCTGTTCACCGTGCTGCTGCCGGTGTTCCTGATGCTGCTCAAGACCTTCGCCGACGTGATGCTCGCCGACGGCCATATCGTCCGCGCCTGGCTGGACATGATCGGCCACCCGATCACCGCCCTGCTCCTGGCCCTGCTGCTGGCGCTCTACACCTTCGGCTACGCCCGCGGCTTCGACTCGAAGAAGATCCTCAAGCTGCTCGACCAGAGCCTCGCCCCCACCGCCGCCATCGTGATGATCATCGGCGCCGGCGGCGGCTTCAAACAGATGCTGGTGGCCAGCGGCGTGGGCGACGTGATCGGCCACATGGCGGTGCAGGCGCAGATCTCGCCGATCCTCCTGGCCTGGCTGGTGGCCGCGGTGATACGCATCGCCACGGGTTCCGCCACCGTCGCCACCATCACCGGCGCGGGCATCGTGGTGCCGGTCATCGACCTGATCCCAGGCGTCAACCGCGAGCTGCTGGTGCTGGCCACCGGCGCCGGCTCGCTGATCCTTTCCCACGTCAACGACGCCGGCTTCTGGCTGGTGAAGCAGTACTTCAACATGAGCGTGATGGAGACCTTCAAGACCTGGACGGCGATGGAAACCATCCTCTCGGTGGTCGGCCTGCTGTTCATCCTGCTGCTGTCGCTGTTCGTCTGACGTAGTTACCCCCCTGTAGGAGCGGGCCATACCCGCGATCGCGCCCATGGGGCGCTCCTACAGGGAGCTGATGCGCCCCATACCCGGCGGGCGCCACCAACCGCCCGCCCCGGATTCCTGCAACGAGGTATCGCCCGTGACTTCCTCCGCAACTCCGAAAGCCCCCGCCCAGCCCGCCTGGCCCCGTGACTTCGACATCCGTGCCCGCTACGCCGAGCAGCAGGAACTCCTGCAGCCTGCTCCGCCGCCACAGCCCAGCCCGGCTCACCCGTAGGGCGCATGACCCGGAACGGGTTATCCGCCACAGCCCCTGCACACCCCTGAAGAAAGCCGGTGGATAACCGCAAGCGGTTATTCGCCCTACGACTCCAGGCCAGCCCAGCTTCGGACTTCCCTTGCAGGAGCGGGCCATGCCCGCGATCGCGCGCATGGCGCGCTCCTACACCGGTCATCGACCCACTTGCTGAATCGATTTACCTTAAGACAACTACGATCTAAAACTGACCTGTCGCCCACCTTCCCCGAGGGATGAGTCATGCCCGACAACCACTCGCTCGACCACCTGTTCCCCCGCCTCTCCGACATCCCCGACGCCTGGCGCCCCGATGCGCCCGTCGAGCAGCGCGAATACCTGGTCAACGGCGAACTGCGCCGCTGGGACGGCCCGCTCGCCCCGGTGCGCAGCCCGATCTTCCTCGCCACCGACCAGGGCGACGAACAGGTCATCCTCGGCAGCACGCCGCTGCTGGATGCCGACGCCGCCCTCGCCGCGCTGGATGCCGCCGTGGCCGCCTACGACAACGGCCAGGGCCAATGGCCCAACCTGCGCGTGGCCGAGCGCATCGCCCACGTCGAGCGCTTCCTCGCCCGCATGCGCGAGCAGCGCACGGCCGTGGTCAAGCTGCTGATGTGGGAGATCGGCAAGAACCTCAAGGACTCGGAGAAAGAGTTCGACCGCACCTGCGACTACATCGTCGACACCATCCAGGCGCTCAAGGAACTGGACCGCCGCTCCAGCCGCTTCGAGCTGGAACAGGGCACCCTCGGGCAGATCCGCCGCGTACCGCTGGGCGTGGCGCTGTGCATGGGCCCGTACAACTACCCGCTGAACGAGACCTTCACCACGCTGATCCCGGCGCTGATCATGGGCAACACCGTGGTCTTCAAGCCCGCCAAGTTCGGCGTGCTGCTGATCCGCCCGCTGCTCGAAGCCTTCCGCGACAGCTTCCCGCCGGGCGTCATCAACGTCATCTACGGGCGCGGCCGCGAGACGGTCAGCGCGCTGATGGCCAGCGGCAAGGTGGACGTCTTCGCCTTCATCGGCACCCACTCCGGCGCCGCCGACCTGAAGAAGCTCCACCCGCGCCCGCACCGCCTGCGCGCCGCCCTCGGGCTGGACGCCAAGAACCCCGGCATCGTCCTGCCCAGCGTCGATCTGGACAACGCCGTCAGCGAAGCCATCACCGGCGCCCTCTCCTTCAACGGCCAGCGCTGCACGGCGCTGAAAATCCTCTTCGTCCACGAAGACGTGCTGGACAGCTTCCTCGACAAGTTCAGCGCCAAGCTCGCCGAACTCAAGCCCGGCATGCCCTGGGAGTCAGGCGTGGCGCTCACGCCGCTGCCCGAGCCGGGCAAGGTCGACTACCTCAACGGCCTGTTGCAGGACGCCCTCGCCAAGGGCGCCAAGGTCATCAACCCCGGCGGCGGCAAGAGCCGCGAAAGCTTCTTCTACCCGGCGCTGCTCAGCCCGGTGCGCGCCGACATGCGCCTGTACAACGAAGAACAGTTCGGCCCGCTGGTGCCGGTGGTGCCCTACCGCGAGCTGGACGAGGTGATCGACTACGTCCTGCAGTCCGACTACGGCCAGCAACTCAGCCTGTTCGGCGACGATCCCGAGCAGATCGGCCCGCTGGTGGACGCCTTCGTCAACCAGGTCGGCCGCATCAACATCAACGCCCAGTGCCAGCGCGGGCCGGACAGCTACCCCTTCAACGGCCGCAAGAACTCCGCCGAGGGCACCCTCTCCGTCCATGACGCGCTGCGCACCTTCTCCATCCGCACGCTGGTGGCCACGCGCTTCACCGACGCCAACAAGGCGCTGATCAGCCAGATCATCCGCGACCGCGACTCCAGTTTCCTGACCACGGACTACATCTTCTGACCCCGGCAGCCGGCAGGAGCCCCTCTCCCTAACCCTCTCCCTGAAGGGAGAGGGGACCGTTCGGCGCAAGGAGAACCAGCAGCATCAGCCGGCAAGGACAGCTAGCGGCGCGCGCGCACGTCTGTGGAGGGGGCTGTACAGGATAAAACCAAGCTGTCAGCCGGCACCGACTGCCCCCTATCCCTTCGGAGCGGGGCGCGCAGCCAGGGCTGGGGAGAGGGAAAAGGCCCAGCACCGAACTTCCCCGAGAAACCTCGCCCGCTTTCAGAAATCCCCTTCTCAATATTCGGACTCAGCCCAATAGCCAATTGAAACAACCCGGTAAGAAGACCCCACTACGCTTGCCATAAGTCAACGGGGTCACCCCGGAAGACCCGATAGTCTGCGCGCCTCTCGACGAGCTTGATATCCGTCGTCTGAACCAATAGTGGCAACGACCGATATCGCACTGGACGAAGCGTTTGCCACCCCATCCACGGATTCCCAGCGAACCAGGGAGCACCAACATGAGTGGCTACAACGCAGTTCTCGCCCGCAACATCGACAAGGCCCCGCAACACCTCGGCCCGTATTCGCAAACCGTCGCCTTCTCCCACTACAACAACCTGGCCGCGCAGTTGCCGGTCGACCCGAGCACCGGCAAGCTGGTGGCGGGCGGCGTCAAGGAACAGGCCGAGCAGTGCTTCCGGAACCTCAAGGCCGTCATCGATAGCATCGGCCACAGCCTGAACGACACCGTGCGCCTCTCGCTCTTCCTGACCGACATCGCCGACGCCGACGTCGTCGGCAAGGTACACGCCGCCTTCTTCCCCACCTACCTGCCAACGCTTACCACCGTCGCCGTGGCGGCCCTGCCGCTGGGCGCGCGGGTGCAGGCCGAAGCGCTCATCACCTGCGGCGAAGGCACCATTCCCAACGCCCCGCAGGCCGGCGATCTGGTCAAGGTCGAACGCAACGCCGAGAGCGCGCCGCTGAGCCCGCTGTCCACCCAGAGCGTCGCCTTCTCCCACTACAACAACCTCAGCGCCCAGCTGCCCATCGACCCACGCACCGGGAAGCTGGTGGCCGGCGGCATCGAGGAACAGACCCGGCAATGCCTGCGCAACGTCAAGACCATCCTCGAAAGCATCGACGTGCCCTTCGATGACATCGTGCGCATCACCGTCTTCGTCAAGCACCTCACCGACATGCCCGCCGTGAACAAGGTGTACACCACCTTCTTCCCCGACTCAGCCATCGCCCGCGCCGTCGGCTACGTGCCCGCGCGCACCGTGGTGCAGGCAAAAGCCCTGCCGCTGGATGCCCTGGTGCAAGTCGAAGCCGTGGTCTCCCACGGCGACGGCACGCCCCCGCAAGCCGTCGAAGACCGCCACGGCATCGTGATCAAGGCCCACAACACCGACGCCGCGCCGACGTGCCCCTACTCCACCCAGACCGTCGCCTTCTCCCACTACAACCACATCTCCGCCCAGCTGCCACTGGACGTGAAGACCGGCGAGCTGGTGGCAGGCGGCATCAGGGAACAGGCCGGCCAATGCCTCAAGCACCTCAAGGCCATCGTCGAAAGCATCGACCACACCCTGGCCGATGTGGTGAAGGTCAACGTCTTCCTGGCGCACATCGATGACATCGCTGCCGTCGATGAGGTATACGCCACCTACTTCCCCGGCGGCGTCCCCGCCCGCCGCACGGTAGCCGTTGCAGCCCTGCCCAAAGGCGCCCTGATCCAGATCGACGCCGTGGTCGCCAACGCCGAAGGCACCCCGCCGGCGGCTTGAGCACGCCCGCTCCAACCGGCTGACCCCACCCCATCCCCACACACCAATCGGCCCCCTCTCCCTTCAGGGAGAGGGCTGCGGAGAGGGCAACGCCCAACTCAGGAATCGCAGCCGCCCACTTTTGTAGGGGCGAGCGCGCGAACCCGCCCACTCCAAACCGCCAATCCTCCCCGCCACGTCCTCCCGCGCCATCCTCGCCTGTCTTCATCTCGGCTCTGTTCTCGGGTCAGGACGCTCAGGACCTCCTGTCGACAGTCCCTGCTCCAGCGATCCCAGGCTTTGACAGCAGGAACCACCACGTCCCATCCTGATCGACATGCGTGACAGCGTATGAAGCACTCCGGCTCCAGTGCTCCGCTTTGTCACGCCAACAAGAACAAGCGACTTCACGGGGCGCAAATCCGACTGCAGGCCTCAAGGCCGCGGCTTACCGACACGATCTACGCCTGACGCCCATGCCCGATCTCTCGCACCTCCACCGTCATCTCACCGACTGGGTAATCACCCCCATCACCAACCAGGTCGCCGGCCTCTTCGACCTCAGCGGCCGCGTCGGCGTGGTGTTCCTGCTGTGCTCCTACGCCATCGCGTATGCCGTGTTCCGCTTCCGCCGGCAACGGGGGCTGACGGAGGCGGCGTCGTTCTGGCAGTTCATTGGCGGCAGTCGGGTGAATTTCCACCGTTCGGCGCTGCTGGATTACCGCTACTTCCTGGTGCGCGGCATCCTCAACGTGGCGCTGCTGGTGCCCATCATCGGGCTGGTCGATCCGTACATCCTGCGCTCGGGCGACTACATCGCCTTCTTCACCCACCTGTGGGGCGCGCGGCCGCAGGTGGGGACGAACCTGGGCCTGTCGCTGCTCTATGGCTTCGGGGTGTTCCTGGTCAGCGACTTCAAGAACTACTGGGTGCACCGCGCCTTCCACTCGCGCTGGCTGTGGGCCTTCCACAAGGTGCATCACTCGGCGGCGGTACTGACGCCGATCACCGCGAGCCGCGTGCATTTCGTGGAGAAGCTGGCGGCGCAACTGGCCGGCACCGTGCTGCTGGGGGCCTACGCGGGTATCTTCTGGTACCTCTGCGGTGGGCAGATCAGCGCCTACACGCTGTTCGGCGTGACCTACATGATCCTGCTGTTCAACGTGCTGGCGACCAACCTGCGCCACAGCCATGTGTGGCTGTCGTTCGGGCCGGTGGTCGAGCACGTGATAAATAGCCCTGCCCAGCACCAGATTCACCACAGCGACGCGCCCCGCCACTTCAACAAGAACTTCGGCATCAACCTGTCACTGTGGGACTGGATGTTCGGCACGCTCTACGTCACCCAGCGCGCGCCGGAGCCGATCCGGTTCGGTGCCGGGGAGCAGGATGACGAGAAGTATTCGTCGCTGTGGAGCCTGATCGTGACGCCGTTCGTGGAGACGCTGCGGAAGTTTCGCAGGCCCCCGCGCGCTGGAGCGACCACACCCGATACGACTCGGGCGCCTGCTTCATAGCAGGCCTCCTTCTCCCGCCAAGGTTCTGCTCGCATACCTACGCACTACCGCCCTTCACGGTTTCTTCCAGCTCAGTCCTTCGCCTGAAAACCTCTGAAATCCTGGAATCCATACGCCCGGATACCGCTCCGCGCGCCGTCGAATCGGCACGCGGGTACCGCTTTTTGTTCTTGCCAGTAAGAATTATTTGCAAATAACATTCCGCCGCACATGGATCAACCTGCACGGTAGCTCGCAAGTCCCCACCCGACGCTTCGTCATGGCCCCGCACAGCTGGCGGCCCATTCCAAAAACAAGAGACAAATCATGGAATTCGTTCACGTAGTGACTTCGCTGCTGCAGCGCGAAGCAGTCATGGAGTTCGTTCGCCTGGGTGTGGTCTACACCCACCTGATCGCCTGTTGCGTCGCGATTGGTCTGGTCCTGACCAGTGACTTCGCCATGATCAAGCAGCTCCTGAAAGGTTCGGATTCGATTCACCTCGAGCAGGCGCCCATGGAGACGCTCAAGCGCACCATCACCGTGGCGCTGCAGATGCTCTGGTTTTCCGGCGCGCTCATCGTGCTGCTGGATATGTGCGCCAAGGGGCTGGAGTACCTCCTCAATCCCAAGCTGCAAGCCAAGGTCCTCATCGTCGCCCTGCTCACGGTCAACGGCAGCCTGTTGCATTCAGTGATCATGCCCGCCCTGATGCGGGCGGGCTCCTTGCTCCAGCTTGAACCGGGCATGCGGGCCCTGAGCATCTTTGCCGGCACGGTCTCGGCGGTTTCCTGGTTCTACGCAGCCTTGCTCGGTGTCGGTCGCCCGCTGGCCTGGAAGTACAGCCTGGGCGAATTGCTTTACGCCTACCCGATGCTGATCTTCGCTGGCTTCATCGCCATGAGCCGGCTGGTCAAATGGGCGCGCAAACGCCAGGCACACCCAGTGCCCCAACAGGCTCCGAGTGCGCGGGAGAGCGGGCCGGCGCTGGATGAATCACGCGGGTACTGACGCTCGAACCCGATCCCCCTGCTGCAGCGGCTGGTGAACAAGCGTGCGGCGGTTCCAGTGGCGGAAGCGCTGGCTTGACCTGAGAAACGGACCGCCAGCGGCGCGAATGCCGCTGGTGGTTCTGCTGAGCAATTGCACAACACCCCCCGCCGATGCCCCCGGCCGGTGCTGCTTAGCCGTGCCTAAGAAGGGACTGTGGAGCCGCAACGGCTCAATCGTCGTGCAAGCACCGTTGTCCCCGAACCGGTTCGCCGCCGGGAGCAGGATGACGAAAAGTATTCTTCGTTGTGAAGCCTGATCTTCCGCCATAGGGGGGAGACGCGTGCGCCCCAGAGGCTCAGCCCCAATTAGCGCCAGCCGCTAGGCCCGTGCCTGCGCTGCCCTGAGCAAGGCCAGGGCCATCTCCTCGATATCGTCCCGCTGATGCAGTCGCGCCAGCCAGTGGGCGGGAATACCCTGCTTGCCGTAATAGGCACCGGCGATCTGCCCGGTGATGGCGGCAGTGGTGTCGGCATCGTCGCCGAGGTTGGAGGCTTCCAGCACGGCGGCAGCGTAGCTGTTGGTGGACCAGAAGCACCAGAGCGACGCTTCCAGCGAGGCAATGCAGTAGCCAGTGCCGCGCACGTCTTCCCTGCGCTTGTGGCGGAAGCTGCCGGCGGCAAGTTGCCGAATGGCGGGTTCGCTGTAGCGCTCCGGCGAGAAAGTCAGCAGCTCATCCTTGGATTGGCCGGCCAGGGCATTGGCCAATACCTGCGCCAGCAACTGGCAGGACTCGACCGCCTCCGTCGCACCATGGGTGGTGCGTGAACTTTGGGCGGCGGCCGCTGAGACCTCGCGCAGGTCCGGGTAGTAATACAGCACGACCGGCGCCAGCCGCATGATCGAGCCATTGCCGGCAGTGGCCGGATCGGTAGAACCGGCGAAGGGCTCGCCGGTCTCCTGGAAGGTGCTCAGCGCCTGGCGAACGGTCATACCGATGTCGAAGCACTCCCCGGTCGCGCTCCAGTAGCCCCACTGCCACCAGTTGAGGTAGCGGGTCATCTGGTCCCTGGCGTCGAAGCCATTGCAGGTGAGCAGGCTTTCCCCCAGGCACAGGGCCATGGACGTGTCGTCGGTCCACTGCCCCGGCTTGAGGCCGAACGGCCCGCCGCCAACCATGTCACTGATCGGCGTAAGGCTCGCGCGGTTGGTGAATTCCAAGGTGGTGCCGACGGCATCGCCACAGGCCAGGCCGAGCAGGCAGCCGGTGTAGCGGTCCGAAAGTTCGAGTTGAGCGCTCAAAGGCTGCCTCCAATGCAGAACGGTGTCCTAGGCAGCCATCATAAGATGGGCGTGGAGTGCCGCACCATTCCCGGCGCGCGTCATGCTGATTCGTGCAGCCCCTCAGTTTTCATTCCCACACCCCTGCCCCCACACCGGATACCGCAGCCTGTGCCGCTGCCCGGCGCTGTCTTCGTAGGTCATCTCCACCTCGCGTATCCCGCAGAAGCCCAGGTCCGGCTGTTGCACTACCCGTTTGATGTCGAGCTGCTGACCGTCGTGGTAGTCCTGCGGCGGTGGTGCGTCCTGCGCGGCGAGAACCGCGCAGGGGGTGAAGAGGCAGGCGACAGCGAGCCATGCCTTCATGGTCGATCCCCGGTGGAACGGCGCGGCATGGGGGCGCCGGTCATGCTGGGGAGGACTTCGTCGCGGCGGATGAGCCCGTGGAACAACGCGGCGGCGAGGTGCAGGAGGATGGTCGCGAGCAAGGCGTAGGCGATGAGGGTGTGGGCGCCGCGCAGAACGGTGTGGAGCTGTACCGAAGGCGAGACCAGCGCGGGCAGTTCGACGCCGCCCCAGAGCACGACGGGGTAGCCGCCGGCGGATTGCATGGTCCAGCCCACCAGTGGTTGGGCCAGCAGCAGCCCGTACAGCACGAGGTGCGAGAGGTGCGCGGCGCGGCGTTGCCAGCTGGGCATGTCGCTGGGCAGTGCGGGGATGCGGCTGGTCAGGCGCACCAGGATGCGCAGCAGTACCAGCACCAGCAGCGCGGCGCCCAGGGGTTTGTGGATGGCGACCAGCGCGGCGTGCCGCGGGGAGACGCAGGCGACCATGCCCAAGCCGATCAGCAGCATGGCGAGCACCAGCACGGCCATCAACCAGTGCAGCACGCGCAGGGGGAGCGGGAAGTAGGTCGGTTTCATCAGTGGGTCTCCTGGGCCTGCTCACGGGTGCGGCGGTTGAAGGACTCCGAGTAGGCGGCCGAGCGCGCGCTGAGCAGCGGGTCGTCGGAAGCGCGAATGCCGTCGGGGAGGATCAGCGGGTCGTAGTTGACGTCACGGCAGTCGCCGCCGATTTCCGGTTGCAGGCGCTCGATCACCAGTTCGCCGGCGTCCACGGTGCGGCGGCTGGCGGGCCAGGCCTGGGTGGGGTCGACGGTGCTGTCGCCGGGTTCGCCAAGGGTGAACTGCAGGCGCCAGCGCAGCGGGCCGGCGGCGATGCGCTGGGCCAGTTCGTCGGCGAGGAAGTCGGCGTCGCCACGCTTGTCGGCGGCCAATGGCTCGACCGGCGCTTCGGGCTGCACGGACCAGCGCACCGGCTGTTCCTTGCCTTCCTTGTTCACCAGGTAGAAGGCGTTGAGGCTGTAGTAGGCGCTGTTGGCGTAGCTGGAGGACGGTGTCGAGGACTTGGCCCACTGCAGGAAGGCCTGGGTCTCGGGGTGCGACTTGAAGAAGGCGCCGGCCTTTTCCGGGTCGGGCTTGCCGGTGCCCGGCTGCGGCGCGGTGGCCTGCTGCAGGGCGTAGAAGCTGGCGACGTCGCGCACGACGAAGACCGGCATGGCGTTCATGCCGGTGCGCCATTCCTGGCCGTCGGCCGGCTGGAAGCGCAGGGCCAGGCTGCGGATCGGCGCGGCGCCGTCGCTGGCCTTGGGGTTGCCGCCGGGGATGGCGAGGCGCCCCACCACCGGCACGCGGCCGACGGAGAACAGGCTGGCGCGGGAGAGGTCGGCGGCGCCACCGTTGCTGTCGAAGTGGCCGATCACGCACAGGCCCTTGGCGTGGTTGCGTCGGTAGCCGGGGTAGACGCCGCCGTTGTGCTCCAGGGTGTCGATCACGCCGGCCGGGGTGAGGCGTTGCGGGTCGAGCCAGCCGGCCACGTAGGCGAAGACGGCGGCCACGCCGAGCACCACGGCGCCGATGGCGGCCAGGCGCAGCGGCACGTTGGGTGGGGTTTCTGTCATTTCCAGCTCCTCAGGCTTAGGCTGAATGCGTTGAGCCGGTACGACGCACCGTGCGACGGGTTATTCCCGCCCACCGCGAGAAATTTATTTTTTCGCCTGGCGGGAATAGATCGCCGCAACATTCGTCTTTCACGCTCGAACCCACCCATTCCTGGCGCCCCGATGCATTCACTGGACGACCATTCACTGCGCGAACTGCTGCCCCGGCTGCGGCGCTTCGCGCTGTCGCTGACCCGCAGCGCGAGCAGCGCCGACGACCTGGTCCAGGCCACCCTGGAGAAGGCGCTGTCGGCCTGGACCGGCCGCCGCGACGACGGCGACCTGCGCGCCTGGCTGTTCTCGATCCTCTACCGGCACTTCATCGACGGGCAGCGTCGTGCAAAACGCTATGCGCGCCTGCTCAGCCTGTTCGGCGCCGACAGCGAGGTGAGTGCGTCGCCGGAAGACATCGTCAGCGCGCGCTCGACGCTGGAGGCCTTCGAGCGTCTGCCCGCCGAGCAACGCGCGCTGCTGACGCTGGTCAGCGTCGAGGGTCTGAGCTACCGCGAGGTGGCCGAGGCGCTGGCTATTCCCATGGGCACCGTCATGTCCCGCCTGTCGCGCGCCCGCACGGCGCTGCGCGCGCTGAGCGAAGGACAGGCGGCGACTCCTTCTTTGCGGGTACTGAAATGAACGAACGCATCCCCGAGGGCACTCCCCAGGAACAGGATCTGCACGCCTACATCGACGACCAACTGGACACGGCACGCCGCCAGTGGGTGGAAGCCTGGCTCGCCGCCCACCCGGACGACGCCCGCCGCGTGGAAGGCTGGCGACAGGATGCCCAGCAATTGCGCGCGGCCTTCGCTGGGCAAGCACGTGGTGCGCTGCCGGAGCAGCTCGATCCGGCGCGGATTCGCCGACAGATCCAGCAACGGCGACGTTCGCGGCTGGCCACGGCGGCAGCCTTGCTGCTGGCCTTGGGCGTCGGCGGCATGGGCGGCTGGCAGATGCGCGGCGACGCGATGATGCGCGGCATGCTGCCGATGCAGGATGCGGTGCAGGCCTATCGACTGTTTGCCGATGCCGGCCAGACGGGATTGGACCTGCGCGACGGCGGCGATTTGCGCGGCTGGCTGGCGCGCTACCTGAAAGACGCCACCCCGCCGCCCGCGCTGGAGCAGGTCGGCTTGAAGACGGTGGGCGCACGCCTGCTCGCCACCGAACAGGGCGCGGCGGCGCTGGTGATCTACGAGGATGGCCAGGGTCGCCGGTTGACCTTCTTCATCCGCCCGCCGGGCCCGCGCCACGAGATGTTGCCGCAGGGGCAGCGTACGGACGGCGACCTGCTGGCACGCTACTGGAGCCAGGGCGGCTACAACTACGCGCTGGTCAGCCGCAGCGACGACCCGCAGGCGCAGGCCGTGGGGCAACTGGTAGGGTTCTGAGCGCGGACCTTGTCCGCGGTTCGCGGTTCGCGGGCATGGCCCGCTCCTACACGGGAGGCGCGGTATCAGCCTGTAGGAGCTGGCCATGCCTGCGACCGGCTTCTGCGCAGAAATATCTCGGACGGAGTCCGCTGGCGCGAACGTACGGTGGAACGCAGACGTTGTCCGCGGTTCGCGGGCATGGCCCGCTCCTACAGGAGACATCGTGCCGGCCCGCCCTCTCCCCCGCCCTCTCCCTGAAGGGAGAGGGAGCTGTCCGTGCCGGCTGACGCAATGATTTCACCCTGCGCCGAACGGTCCCCTCTCCCTTCAGGGAGAGGGTTAGGGAGAGGGATGTCCGGGTACAAGGGTCGCAGAATGGCAGTTGCTCCCGCATATGGAATGCCGCCTATGCGTCCCTGAACGCAGGAGCGGACTCCGTCCGCGATTGTCATCCGGCCCTCACGGGCCGGAACGTTACGCCATCAGAACGCAAAGCACGAACAGCCGAAGGCGCCCCAGAAGCCCTGGAAATCACTCACCGGCACGCTGGACTGGCGGGCGCGTTCGTGGCTGTGGCCGTGCACGCCGCAGGAGCCGACGCACTGGTGCACGGCATTCTGCAGCGGCGCCTGCGGGCGCCAGTGGCCGGGGACCTTGGCTACCGGCGACCAGTCCGGCAGCACCGGAATCGCGGTGGGCGCCTGGCGCTCGAAATCGCCGCTGCCGAACACCACACGGCCGTCCACCACGGTCAGCACCGACTCGATGGCCTTGATCTCTTCCTCCGGCACGTTGAAGTAGTCGGCCGAGAGCACCGCCAGGTCGGCCATCTGCCCGACCTTGATCATGCCCTTCCTGCCCTGCTCGTTGGAGAACCACGCGCTGCCGTGGGTGTACAGCTCCAGCGCGGTGGCGCGGGACAGTCCTTCCGGGTACAGCTCCAGGCCGCCCACGGTCTTGCCGCTGACCATCCAGTACAGTGAGGTCCAGGGGTTGTAGCTCGAGACGCGGGTGGCGTCCGTGCCGGCGCCCACGGGCACGCCTTCGGCCAGCATGCGCTTGATCGGCGGCGTAGCCTCCGCGGCCTGCTTGCCGTAGCGATCGACGAAGTACTCACCCTGGAAGGCCATGCGGTCCTGGATGGCGATACCGCCGCCCAGCGCCCTCACCCGCTCGATGTTCATCGGCGAGATGGTTTCGCAGTGGTCGAAGAACCAGTGCAGGCCGTTGAACGGGATGTCGCGGTTGACCTTCTCGAACACGTCGAGCATGCGCGAGATGGATTCGTCGTAGGTGGCGTGCAGGCGGAACGGCCAGCGCTGCTCGACCAGATGGCGCACCACCGGTTCCAGCTCGGCCTCCATGGTGCCGGGCAGGTCCGGGCGCGGTTCGAGGAAGTCCTCGAAGTCCGCCGCCGAGAACACCAGCATCTCGCCGGCGCCGTTGTGCCGCAGGAAGTCGCTGCCCTGGCCGTACTGGACGCTGCTGGTCCAGTTCTTGAAGTCGGCCAGTTCTTCCTTGGGCTTCTGGGTGAACAGGTTGTAGGCGATACGCACGGTGAGCTGGTTGTCTTTCTCCAACTGCTCGATCACCTGGTAGTCGTCCGGGTAGTTCTGGAAGCCGCCGCCGGCATCGATGGCGCTGGTGACGCCCAGGCGGTTCAGCTCGCGCATGAACTGGCGGGTGGAATTGACCTGGTAGTCGAAGGGCAGCTTCGGCCCTTTGGCCAGCGTGGCGTAGAGGATCATCGCGTTGGGCCGGGCCACCAGCATGCCGGTGGGCTCCCCCTTGCTGTCGCGGACGATCTCGCCGCCTGGCGGATTCGGGGTGTCTTTCGTGTAGCCGACGACGCGCAGCGCGGCACGGTTGAGCAACGCGCGGTCATACAGATGCAGGACGAAGACAGGCGTGTCCGGCGCGGCCTGGTTCAATTCCTCGATGGTCGGCATGCGCTTCTCGGCGAACTGGAATTCGTTCCAGCCCCCCACCACGCGCACCCATTGCGGCGACGGCGTGCGCAGGGCCTGCTCTTTCAGCAGGCGCAGGGCGTCGGCCAGGGACGGCACGCCTTCCCAGCGCAGTTCGAGGTTGTAGTTCAGGCCACCGCGGATCAGGTGCAGGTGCGAGTCGTTGAGGCCGGGGATCGCCGTGCGCCCCTTGAGGTCGATGACGCGGGTGGCGCCGGCGCGGAAGGCCATGGCCTCGGCTTCGGTGCCGACGGCGATGAACTTGCCGTCGGCGATGGCCACGGCGGTGGCTTCGGGTTTCTCGCGGTCGACGGTGTGGAAGCGGCCGTTGGTCAGGATCAGGTCGGCGTACATGGCGAAGTTCCTCTTTCGATCAGCGGGCGTTGAGCCAGGCGGAGAACAGGCGCGTGGCCCGTGGCATGAAAACGTAGACCACCAGCAGGACGATGGTCGCGACGATGAGCATGTTGGCGGGCACGAAGCTGCCCAGCAGGGGGATCTGGGCGAACAGCGGGCGCCAGAGCTGCGGTACCAGCATCACCAGCGGCAGGATCACCAGGTAGGAGATGGCCGCCTGCTTCCAGCGCGGCGGCTGCTTCTGCGGGTTGTCCGGGGTGGTGAACCAGAATTCGTGGGCGGTGTGCAGCTCCTTCTGCTCCAGGTCGATCAGGTGCGGGTTGGCGCGTTCGATCAGGTCCCGGCGCTGCGGCGAGTCGAGCCAGGCCTGCAGTTCGTCGGCGCTGGCGAAGCGCAGGACCGAGGTGAAATGGTCGCCCTGGCGCATCACGTCCACCCCCAGATGGCCGGGAAACTCGCTGGCGGCGCGGGTCAGTTCGCGCAGGATGGCTTCGTAGGCGGCGACGCTGTCGGGGCGGGCGCGGTGGCGGATGATCAGGGTGACGGATTCTTGCTGCGTGGGCTGGTTCACGTGGGTTCCCTCCAGAGAAGTGGCCTCCCCCGCCCTGCGGCGAGGGAGGAATGCGGTTTACTGCAGGTGAACCTTCAGCTCCTGGCCGGCCTGGCGCATGGCGGCCTGTACTGCCGGCACCTGGCTGACCACGTTGAGCAGGCCATAGTCGTGGATCATTCCGTTGTAGCGCACGGACGTGACGGCCACACCGGCGGCGTCGAGTTTGCGACCGTAGGCTTCGCCCTCGTCACGCAGCACGTCGGATTCGGCGGTCTGGATCAGGGTCGGCGGCAGGCCCTTGAGCTGGTCGACGGTGGCGCGCAGCGGCGAGGCATAGATTTCCGCACGCTGTTTCGGGTCGGTGGTGTAGCTGTCCCAGAACCACTGCATCATCGGCTTGGTGAGGAAGTGCCCCTGGGCGAACTGGTTGTACGAGCCGGTTTCGAAGCTGGCATCGGTCACCGGCCACAGCAGGGCCTGGAAGCGCAGCTTCGGCGTGCCCTTGTCCTTGGCCATCAGCGCGACCACCGCCGCCATGTTGCCGCCGACGCTGTTGCCGGCCACGGCCAGGCGCTTGCCGTCGACGTTGAGCTCCTTGCCGTGCTCGGCGACCCACCGGGTCACGGCGTAGGCCTGGTTGATCGCCACCGGGTAATGCGCCTCGGGGGACGGGGTGTAGTCGACGTAGACCGCGACCGCGCCGGAATTCACCACCAGGTCGCGGATCAGGCGGGCGTGGGTCGGGTAGTCACCCAGCACCCAGCCGCCGCCATGGAAGTACATGAACACCGGCAGCGTGCCCTTCACGCCGGCCGGGCGGACGATGGTCAGCTTCACCGGGCCGACGTCGGTCTGCACGGTCTTCTCGCTGACCTGGGTGCCGGAGAGGTCGACCTTCACCGACGCCTGTGCGCCAGTCAGCACCGCACGGGCGTCCTTGGGCGAAAGAGTTTCCAGCGGCTGGCCCTTGCCGGCCTCCAGGGCTTCGAGGAAGGCCTGGGTGTTGTGTTCGACGGTGGGGTTGCCCGCGGCGAACACGTTGCCGATGGCCAGGGCGAGGGAAGCGGCGAGCAGGGATTTCTTGGCGTTCATGATTCGGTTCCTTGAAAGTGGGGGGAGGTATTCCGAAAGGACGAACGAATCTTGATCCATGCCCGCAAAGCGCGGAATAGACAGGGTTGCAGGGTCACTTTGCAGTTTTGCAAGGGCCTCGGCAGTGGCGTTGCAGCGCTGCCGGGCTTGGTAATTGCCGGTAGGAGCGCCCACGGGCGCGATCGCGGGCATGGCCCGCTCCTACAGGTCACGTTTCACGCCGCTTTTCGTAGGATCGAGACAGGTTGGCTGCCAAGCCGAGCTGCGGAGTGCACCGCACGGGATTTCGCGGACAAGGTCCGCTCCTACGAAAGCCATCACGCCGGAGCAGACCTGTATGAGCGTGCCATGCACGCGATGGCGGACAAAGTCCGCTGCTACAAGGGGAGACCGGTGTTAGGCGGTTCGCGAGCAAGCTCGCTCCTACGAAAAGCCCGACATCCGCGCCGGGCTCTACCTCTGGCTCACCCAGCAGACTTCCAGAGAAATATCCGCACGCGCCGAACGCCCCGTTCAGGAGGCCGAGAGGAATCGGAGTTCCAGGGGTTGAGCGGCATGGATGCCGCGAGAGCCGCGATGGGCCAGGGATGGCCCTTCGCGGCGTGCCCCTGGAACTTCGATGGAGCAAGGGAACCCCGGCGAAGCCGGGGCCGGATGATGGGGCAAGACCTTTGCCCACTTTGGGTCGTTTGCCAAAGTGGGTCGCCCGAGGGGGCGAAACTGGAAGCCAGCGCGCACGCCGAAGCGGCGCCTAACCCCTTAACCGACGCAGCAGCCCTGCACCACCAGCACAACAGAAAGCGCCGGCCCAGCCGGCGGTTCGCGGGCATGGCCCGCTCCTACACGAACCGCAACCAACCTGTAGGAGCGTGCCATGCACGCGATGGCGGACGAAGTCCGCTGCTACAAGGGGCGTTCACTGTTGGGCGCTTCGCGAGCAAGCTCGCTCCTGCAGTCGAGCGGAGCTGTCTGGCGACCGGGGGTTACGCCGCCCGGCACGCCACGGGTGCCGGCGCGGCGTTTGGCCGGTACAATGCGCGATTGCCCGCTCCATACCTGATAAGCACGCCTGATAAAGAAGAAACCATGTCCTTGCCCAAACACCATCTGGAACTGCTCAGCCCTGCCCGCGATGTGTCGATCGCCCGCGAGGCCATCCTGCATGGCGCCGACGCCGTCTACATCGGCGGCCCGAGCTTCGGCGCGCGGCACAATGCCTGCAACGAAGTGAGCGATATCGCCCAGCTGGTGGAGTTCGCCCATCGCTACCACGCACGGGTGTTCACCACGATCAACACCATCCTCCACGACAACGAGCTGGAGCCGGCGCGCGCGCTGATCCACCAGCTCTACGACGCCGGCGTCGACGCGCTGATCGTGCAGGACATGGGCATCATGGAGCTGGACATCCCGCCGATCGAACTGCACGCCAGCACCCAGACCGACATCCGCACCCTGGAGCGGGCGAAGTTCCTCGATCAGGCCGGCTTCTCCCAGCTGGTGCTGGCCCGTGAGCTGAACTTGCAGGAAATCCGCGCCATCGCCGACGAGACCGATGCCGCCATCGAGTTCTTCATCCACGGCGCGCTGTGCGTGGCCTTCTCCGGCCAGTGCAACATTTCCCACGCCCAGACCGGCCGCAGCGCCAACCGCGGCGACTGCTCCCAGGCCTGCCGCCTGCCCTACACCCTGAAGGATGACCAGGGTCGCGTGGTCGCCTTCGAGAAGCACCTGCTGTCGATGAAGGACAACAACCAGAGCGCCAACCTCAGCGCCCTGGTGGACGCCGGCGTGCGTTCCTTCAAGATCGAAGGGCGCTACAAGGACATGGGCTACGTGAAGAACATCACCGCCTATTACCGCCAGCGCCTGGACGGCATCCTCGCCGAACGCCCGGACCTGGCCCGCGCGTCCAGCGGCCGTACCGACCACTTCTTCGTGCCGGATCCGGACAAGACCTTCCACCGCGGCAGCACCGACTACTTCGTCAGCGAGCGCAAGATCGACATCGGCGCCTTCGACTCGCCGACCTTCACCGGCCTGCCCGTGGGCACCGTGGAGAAAGTCGGCAAGCGCGATCTGCTGGTGGTGACCAAGGACCCGCTGTCCAACGGCGACGGCCTCAACGTGCTGGTGAAGCGCGAAGTGGTCGGCTTCCGCGCCAACATCGCCGAGCCCAGGGGCGAGTTCGAGGAAGACGGCGAGAAGCGCTACCGCTACCGCGTCGAGCCCAACGAGATGCCGGAAGGCCTCTACCGCCTGCGCCCGAACCACCCACTGTCGCGCAACCTCGACCACAACTGGCAGCAGGCGCTGCAGAAGACGTCCGCCGAGCGCCGCGTCGGCCTGTCGTGGGTCGCCACACTGCGCGAAGAACGCCTGGAACTGACCGCCACCAGCGAGGAAGGCATCAGCGCCAGCGTCGCCCTGGACGGC
Source organism: Pseudomonas sp. NY15437 (assembly GCF_048068435.1). Taxonomy (NCBI): domain Bacteria; kingdom Pseudomonadati; phylum Pseudomonadota; class Gammaproteobacteria; order Pseudomonadales; family Pseudomonadaceae; genus Pseudomonas; species Pseudomonas sp. NY15437. Next base: position 327,878 of record NZ_JBLUQC010000006.1, on the reverse strand, counting down.
CCGTTCGGCGCGGCCAACAAGCCGGAGCAGGCGCTGGAGCAACTGCACGACCTGCTCGGCCAGCTGGGTACCACCCAGTACCACGCGGACAAGATCGAGCTGGACGCCCCGCAGGCGTTCTTCATTCCCAACTCGCAGCTGAAATCGCTGCGCCGCGAGGCCATCGAGGCGCTCACCGCGGCGCGCGTGCAGGCCCACCCCCGCGGCGGCCGCAAGGCCGAGACCAGCCCGCCGCCGGTGTACCCGGAATCGCACCTGTCCTTCCTGTACAACGTGTACAACGAGAAGGCCCGCGCGTTCTACCACCGCCACGGCGTGCAGCTGATCGACGCGGCCTACGAGGCCCATGAAGAGACGGGCGAGGTGCCGGTGATGATCACCAAGCACTGCCTGCGCTTCTCCTTCAACCTGTGCCCGAAACAGGCCAAGGGCGTCACCGGCGTGCGCACCAAGGTGCAGCCGATGCAACTGATCCACGGCGACGAAGTGCTGACCCTGAAGTTCGACTGCAAGCCGTGCGAGATGCACGTGATCGGCAAGATCAAGGGTCACATCCTCGGCCTGCCGCAGCCGGGCAGCGAAGGCGTGAACACCATCGTCGGGCAGATCAGCCCGGAAGACCTGCTCAAGACCATTCGCAAGCCGGCGCATTGATGTCATCCACCTTGGCTTCGGCGCGACGCTGAAACCCCCTCACCCTAACCCTCTCCCCATGGGAGAGGGGCCAGTCCGAGCGATGGGCGAAGGGGGAGTAAGCCGGGTAGTGCCGAAATATGCGCTCGCGCCGAACAATCCCCTCTCCCCTTGGGAGAGGGTTAGGGTGAGGGGGCCGCAGGCCACAAACGGACACCCCCTGCGCAATTTCCCGATCCCCCGCTATGATCGGGACATGCCCACCACGCCCCCGCTCCGCCAGCAATGCCCGCCCGGCGCCTGCAACTGCGACCGGGAACGCCTGCTGGCAGACCCCATCGCCGACCTGCGCATCCTCCTGCTGACCCGGCACGAGGAACAGCGCCTGCTCGAACGCCTGGAAAACCTCAAGGACCTGGCAGACCTGCAGCGCATGCAGCACAAGCTCTTCGAGCAGCTCGGCATCCGCCTGCACATCGCTCCCGGCTTCAACGAAGTGCGCAGCATGCGCGGCATCGAGTTCGAGTTCGACGATCAGCCCGGCCTTTGCCGTAAGACCCGCCAGGCCATCCCCGCCGCGATCCGCCGCGGCCTGGAGAAGAACCCGGAAATCGCCTGGCGCCTGCTGGACTCCCACGATCTGCTGGGCGGGCTCTGAGCACGTAGATCCTGTAGGAGCGGGCCACGCCCGCGACGGGCGGACAAGGTCCGCCCACAGATTCAGGCTCTAGACCCGGACAACCTGTAACGCCGGACATCCTGGGCAGGCGCGCCCTTGGGCGCTGATCGCGGGCATGGCCCGCTCCTACACAGCCCGCATCGCACCGGCCAGCGCCGTGCTCCCGAGCTGCTCCAGCCGCTCGGCGGCGCCCAGCCGATCGCGGTCTTCCTTGTTCTGGCTGAGCTTGGACTTGCCGACGATCTCGCTGATCTCCACCTCGATGCCGACGATGTTCGCCAGCATGCCGCTGATGAACTCCGGGGTGGAGTCGCTCATCTTCCACGGCTTCGCCTCGCCGGCCTCGTGGGTGCGGGTCAGGCGGCCGACCACGCCGCGTACGAAGCGCTCCTCGTCCATCACCTTGAGGCGGCCGCGCACGTGCACCACCTGATAGTTCCAGGTCGGCACCTGGCGGTGCGCCTCGTGCTTGCTCGGGTACCAGTTGGGCGAAACGTAGGCATGCTCGCCACGGAAGATCACCAGCACCTCCTCACCGTCGGCTTCCTGCCATACCGGGTTGTTGCGCGCGACATGGGCACGCAGCAGCGGCGTCTCGCCGGCGAGCTCCAGCTCGAACGGCAGGTGGTTGGCATCGAGCAGGCCGTCGCGGCCAGTGACCAGGATGCCCAGGGGATGCTCGCGGATCAGCCGGTGCAGCTCGTCCGAGCGGGTTTCCTCGAAATGCGCAGGTACGTACATGGAAAGCCTCGACAGCAGGTAATGGCGGTCATCATGCCGCTGCATTGGCACCCTATAAAGATCCATTAGTAACGATGGCGACAGAGCCAATCGGCGGCTGGCGATGTTTTGCCACGGCCCACGCCTCGCCCCGCTGGACGGCGATGGTGCCGCACCCTAATCTAGCCCTTGGCCAGCATTCGCCCCGGATGGCAGACACAGGCTCCCACTCTCGATGACCGCGCACGAGTTCCCCGCCGCTCCTCCCCGGCAGTCCCAGGGGAGAATCCCGCCGCGCCTGCAGGATGCCTACCAGGCGTACGTGATCCAGCATTACCGACGCTTCCTGCTGGCGATCAACTTCATCGCCATGGCCGCCTACGACTCCTACGTCGTGGCCGATGCCCTGCTCATTCCGGACATGGCCCGGGAGTCGCTGCTGCTGCGCACCGGCCTGAGCCTGATCGGCCTGATCAACATCTTCCTGGTGTTCCGCTTCAGCCGCAGCGTGCTGCTGATGGACCTGCTGATGCCGCTGCACGACATCATCTCCACCATCGCCTGGTTCGAATTGCTCAAGCGCAGCGCCTCGCCGGACGTGCCGTTCTTCCTCTATGCCTCGGTGGTCTTCGTGCTGCTGGGCAACCTTGGCGTGCGCTACTCCTTCAAGGGTATCGCCCTGGTCTCGGCGATCATCACCGCCATCATTTTCTACAACGTCTGGCTGATCCACGGCGGCGCCGCCAAGCCACTGCTGATATTCACCCTGGTCTACCTGCCCATCGCCCTGTTCAGCCTGTTCATCAGCTGGACCAACATCAAGGGCGTACGCCGCGCCTTCCTCGCCGACCTCGAGGAGCGCCGCCAGCGTGCGGAGCTGGCCGCGCTCAACCTGCGCCTGCAGGAGCTGGCCGCCACCGACGGCCTGACCGGCGTGGGCAACCGCCGCGCACTGGACCTGCAACTGAACGAGAGCTGGCACGGCATGCGTGCCCATGGCCGGCCCTTCGCCCTGCTGATGGCCGACATCGACTACTTCAAGCCCTATAACGATCACTACGGCCACCAGGCCGGCGACCGTTGCCTGTGCCAGGTCGCCGAAAGCCTGGTCGGCACCCTGCGCGGCGGGCAGGCCAACGTCTATCGTTATGGTGGAGAGGAGTTCGCCATTCTGCTGGAAGCGACCAACGCCGACGACCTGCGCTGCGTCGCCGAACGCCTGCGCGAGCAGGTGGCGAGCCTGGGCATCGAGCACCTCTACCGGCCCGACAGCCTGCGCCACCTGACCATCAGCCTGGGCGCGGCGATGGCCAGCGAGAGCGGCCTGCACGAGCCCCGCGAATTGCTCGCGCGCTGCGACCAGCACCTGTACGTCGCCAAGCAAAAAGGTCGCAATCGCGTGCAACTCAGCGGCATGCCCGGCGTCTGACCAACGACACGTAACCCGGCACGCGCGGCCGGCGTCTCCCTGCTCTGCCGCCGGGCGATGTCCGCGACGCCTGGCAACCCACAGGGGACGCCCCAACGAGGTCAGTGTGAAACGCGACATCCGCCTAGCCATCCTCCTGCTGTCGATCATCAGCCTCGCCGTGGCCACCGCCACGGCCTGGGAGCTGTGGTCGGCGCGCGAGCGCACCCTGGCGGATGCCACCACCCACAACCTCAACCTGACCCAGGCGCTGGATACCTATGTCGAAGGCGTGGTCACCCAGAGCTCCATGCTCCTGCTGGGCCTCGCCGAACGCCTGGAGAGCGAAGGGACCGGCGCCGCCAACCTGCAGCGCCTGAACGACCTGGTGAAGCGCCAGCAGCACCTGCTCGGGCAGCTCAACGGCGTGGGCATCTACGATGCGAAGGGCAACTGGCTGATGACCTCCACCGGCCCCTTCCCGCCCGGCTCCAACAGCGCCGACCGCGGCTATTTCATCCACCACCGCGACAACCCTTCGCTGGACGCGTACATCGGCGGGCCGATTCACAGCCGCGCCACCGGTGTCTGGGTGATCACCGTCAGCCGCCGCTACAACGACGCCCACGGCAACTTCGCCGGAGTGATCGTCGCGGCCCTCGGCGTGCAGGACTTCCTGCGCCTGTTCGGCAAGATCGACATCGGCAAGACCGGCGCCATCGGCGTGGCCATCAGCAACGGCCAGGTGCTGGTGCGCTACCCGTTCCGCGAGAGCGACATGGGCCAGATCCTCTCGCGCTCGCCGATCTTTACCCGCTACCTGGACAACGCCATGGTCGGCAGCGCGACCTTCACCTCCTCGCTGGACGGCGTCGAACGCATCTACGCCTTCCGCCAGAACGAGCGCTACCCGCTGGTGACCTCGGTCGCCCTGGGCAAGGACGAAGCCCTGGCCGCCTGGCGCGATGACGCCCTGCGCACGGTCGTCATCGCCTTCGGCCTGCTGATGGTCATCGTGGTGATCGGCAGCCTGCTGATCCTCGCCATCCAGCGCCGCATCGGCACCGAGCGGCTGCTGCGCGATGCCCGCGAAGACCTGCTCAAGGCCAACCGCCAACTGGAAGTGCTCGCCTCCCGCGACCCGCTCACCGGCCTGGAGAACCGCCGCAGCTTCGACGACCACCTCGCCGCCGAGCTGCGCCGCGCCCACCGCGAGCGCGCGCCGCTGGGGCTGCTGCTGATCGACATCGACCACTTCAAGCGCTTCAACGACACCTACGGCCACCCGGCCGGCGACGACTGCCTGCGCCGCATCGGCCGCGTCCTGGCCGACAGTGTGCGCCGCCCTGCCGACCTCGCCGCGCGCTACGGCGGCGAGGAGCTGGCGGTGATCCTGCCCAACACCGGCGCCGAGGGCGCACAGGCCGTGGCCGAGCAGTTCATGCAGCGCCTGCAGCAGGCCAACCTCACCCACGCCGGCAGCCCGCTGGGCCGCATCACCGCCAGCATCGGCATCGCCACCCTGCCCGCCGGAAGTGACAGCAGCCCCCACGCCCTGATCGAAGCCGCCGACCGCGCGCTGTACCGCGCCAAGGCTGCCGGGCGCAATCGCCTGGAACGTGCGACCACTGCCCCGGAAGCCGCGCGATGACCGTCGACCCGACGCTGCGCGACGCGCTACGCACTGCCCGTCATGTCGTGGTATTCACCGGCGCCGGAGTCTCCGCCGAGAGCGGTATTCCCACCTTCCGCGACCGGCTCACCGGGCTGTGGGCGCGTTTCGACGCCGCCTCCCTGGCCACCGCCGAGGCTTTTCGCGCCGACCCGGCGCTGGTCTGGGGCTGGTACGAATGGCGCCGCAGCGTCGTCCACCGCGCGCAGCCCAATCCCGCGCACCGCGCCATCGCCGCGCTGGCGGACAAGGTGCCCAAGCTCACAGTGATCACCCAGAACGTCGATGACCTCCACGAACGCGCCGGCAGCCGCGACGTCACTCACCTCCACGGCCAGCTGGAGCGCCCGCGCTGCTTCCACTGCCAACGCGAGCCGGATGCAGCGCTGCCGATTCCGGATGAACCCGAGGCTGGCCGCCGTGTGCAACCGCCGGCCTGTGCCCATTGCGGAGGCCCGCTTCGCCCTGGCGTCGTGTGGTTCGGCGAAAACTTGCCGCGAGACGCCATCACCCATGCCTTCCAGGCCGCCGAACAATGTGACTTGCTCATCTCCATCGGCACCTCCGGCGTGGTCTACCCGGCGGCAGAAATTCCCGAGATCGCCTGGCGCCTTCGAGCGACCGTCGTCCACGTCAATCCCACCCCCGGCCCGCTGCACGGCGAACGCGACTTCGCCCTGCCCAACGCCGCCGGCGAGGCCCTCCCCGCCCTGCTCGCCGCGGCGTTTCCCTGACGCAGCCCCACCAGGACAACCCATTCAGCGGACAGCGTCCGTGATGATGTTCCCCGTGATCTGTCGCAGGCATGGCCAGCTCCTACAGGCAAACTCCGCGCGCTCCGTGTAGGAGCGGGCCATGCCCGCGATCCGCGGGCGAGGCCGGCGTCACACCACCGGTATCTGCAACGTCACACAGTGAATGCCGCCGCCTCCTGCCGCAATCGGGTCGATGTTCAGCTGCACGATCTCCCGGTCCGGGTACAGCTCGCTGAGCAAGGCATGGCAATGTTCATCGGCCGCCGCATCGCCGAACCTGGGCGCGATCACCCCGCCGTTCACCGGCAAATAGTTGATGTAGCCGGCGGCGAAGTCCGGGTTGTCGCGGTTGTAGGCGCTCGGCTTGGGCTTCGTCGGCGGCGGCAGGGTGTGCAGCTGGAGCGTGCGCCCATCGGCATCGGTGGCGTTCTTCAGAATATCCCGGTGCTGGCGAGTGACTTCGTAGTCGTAGGAGCGCTGGTCATTGTCCAGGTTGACCACCACCACGCCCGGCTCGACGAAGCGCGAATAGAAGTCGACATGGGCATCGGTGATGTCCTTGCCGCGGATGCCCGGCAACCAGATCACCTTGCGCAGCCCCAGCACGCGCTTGAGCTCCGCCTCGATGCGCGGGCGCGTCCAGCCCGGATTGCGGTTGTCGTTGAGCCAGGAGCTCTCGGTGAAGATCGCCGTGCCGTGGCCGTCCACCTCGATGCCGCCGCCCTCCCCGCACAGCTCGCTGACCAGGGCTTGCGCCTCCAGGTCCTCGGCCAGCGCCGCTGATACGTGGCGGTCGCGCTCAGCGTGCTGCTTGCCGCCCCAGCCGTTGAAGTTGAAGTCGGCCAGCGCCAGGCCGCCCGGCGCATCGTTGACCAGGAAGCAGCCGCCGTAGTCGCGCACCCAGATGTCATCCACCGGCACCGGCAGCACATCGATGTTATGCCCGGCGCACGCGCGCCTGGCTTCGGCCTCCTGCTCTGGCCGGCACAGCACCGTCACCGGCTGGAACTCGGCGATGGCGCGGGCCAGCCGCGCCACAGTAGCGTTGACGTCTGGGGCGATGTCCCCCCAGACGTCAGGACTCGCCGCGTAAGCAACCAGCACACGCTCCTGCCTGCGGTGCTCGTCCGGCATGTACCAGGGCTTCGCCGCCAGGGCCACACGCCCCAGACCCAGCCCGAGGCCCGTCGCCAGCGTCATGCCGGCGCCGAGCAGGTTTCTGCGCGTCATCATTCTCGCCTCCTCAACCACCGGTCCCGGTTTTGAAACGGGTCCAGGTGCGCATCCGCGAGCGCATGTCGCGCTGAGGGATGTCCTTGCCGGGGATCAACCGCGCGTAGGTCGCTTCGTCGACATAGATATCCGGGTTGTCGCGCATGCTCGCCTCCACCATCGGCCGCGCCTTGGCATTGGACGTCGGGTAGCCGGTGGCATTGCTGATGGCGGCCATCACGTCCGGGCGCATCAGGTAGTTGATCAGCGCGTAGGCATATTCAGGATGGGCCGCGTCGGCGGGAATCGCCATGGTGTCCATCCACACCGTGGTGCCTTCGCGTGGCACGCGGTACTCGAAGCGCTCCGGTTTCTTTGCCTCATCGGCGGCGCGCTGCGACTGGGTGACGTCGCCGCTGTAGCCCAGCGACAGGCACAGGTCGCCGTTGACCAACTGGGTGACCGGCTGCGACTGGAACTTGCGGATGTACGGGCGTATGCCATTGAGCAGCGCCAGGGCATCGGCCAGATCCTGCGGCTTTCCGCTGCGCGGGTCGCGGCCGAGGTAGTTGAGCACCACGGCAAGCACTTCGTCCGGCGAGTCGATCATCGAGATGCCGCAGTCGGCGAAACGCTTGGCCAGTTCCGGCTTGAACAGCAGGTCGAGGCTGTTCACCGGCGCATCGCGCATGCGCTGGTCGATCTTCTCGCGGTTGAAGGTCAGGCCGATGCTGCCCCAGGTGTACGGCACCACGGCATGCCGGGAGTACGGGTACTGCGTCTGCAGGTTCTGCAGGCCCGGCTCGATATCGCCCAGGTTCTCCAGCTTGCTGTCGTCGAGTTTCTGCAGCGCACCGGCGCGCATCAGGCGCTCGGCGACGGTATCGCCGGGGAAGATCAGGTCGTAGCCGCTGTGCCCGGCCATCATCTTGGCCTCCAGCGTCTCGCTGCTGTCCATCACGTCGTAGATGACGCGGATGCCGGTTTCCCGGGTGAAGTTGGTCAGCGTATCGGGGGCGAAGTAGTCCGCCCAGTTGAACAGGCGCAGGACCTTCTCGTCGGCCGCAGCGGCTTGCAGCGTGCACGCCAGGGACAACCCCAGCGTGCCAATCAGCAGGTGCTTGAGCATGGTCAGATTCCTTGCCAGCGCGGGTGCCGATGGCGGCCGTCGAGGCCGAGCAGCGGGCCGTACATTTCCGGGCGGCGGTCGCGGTAGACGCCCCAGGTCAGGCGCTCCTCGCGAGCAAGGCCAAGGTCCAGTTCGCGGACCAGCACGGCCGCTTCGTTGCGCCCGGCCTCGGCCAGCAGCGCGCCCTTGTGGTCGGTGATGAAGGACGAGCCGTAGAAGTGCATGCGCAGCGCGTCGTCGCTGGGCGCCACCTCTTCGCCGATACGGTTGGCGGCCAGCACCGGCAGCAGGTTGGCAGCGGCATGGCCACGCTGGGCAGTCTGCCAGTGGTCGCGGGAATCCAGCTGTTCGGCGCCCGGCTCGGAGCCGATCGCGGTGGGGAACAGCAGCATCTCCGCGCCCTGCAGTGCCAGGCAGCGGGCGGTCTCGGGGAACCACTGGTCCCAGCAGATGCCCACGCCGATGCGGCCGACGGCGGTGTCCCAGACGCGGAAACCGGTGTCGCCGGGGCTGAAATACTCTTTCTCCTGGTAGCCGATGGCATTGGGGATGTGCGTCTTGCGGTAGACCCCGAGCAGGCGGCCGTCGGCGTCGGCCACGGTGAGCGAATTGAAGTAGGCGTAGCCGGCGCGCTCGAACCAGCTGATCGGCAGGACCACGTTCAGTTCCGCCGCCAGCCTGGCAAAGCGCTGCAACAACGGGCTGTCGTCATAGGGCTGGGCCAGGGCGAGGTGGACGTGGTCCTGCTCGATGCAGAAGTACGGCGTGGCGAACAGCTCGGGCAGGAGGATCAGCTTCGCCCCGGCAGCCGCCGCCGCGCGCACGTGGCGCTCGGCTTCGGCGAGGTTGCGCGGCAGGTCCCAGCTGCAGGCGAACTGCAGGACAGCGACGGTCAGCTTGCTCATCACAGGCCTCCCAGCGGCCAGGCCGGCTGCTGCTGGGTGATGCAATGCACACCGCCACCGCCGTGTGCCAGGTTGTTGATGCGCACCGGCACCACCTCGCGACCGGGGAAGGCAGCGGCCAGCACCGCGGCGGCTTCGTCGTCGGCGGCGATGCCGTAGGCCGGCATGATCACCGCCCCATTGGCGAGGTAGAAGTTGGTGTACGACGCGCAGAAGACTTCCGCCTCCGGGTCCACCGCGGCGCTGGCTTCGAACAGTTCGATCAGCTCGAAGGAACGGCCCTTGGCGTCGGTGGCCAGCTCCAGCGCGCGACGGTTCTCCCGCGCCACTTCGGCGTAGGCGCTGGAAGCGTCGCGGGTGGCGTCCACCAGCAGCACGCCGGGGCGGGCGAAGGCGCACACGCCATCGACGTGGCCGTCGGTCATGTCGCCGGTGACGTACTGCGGGTCGCCGGGCAGCCAGATGGTCTTGGTCACGCCCAGCAGGCGGCTGAAGATCTCCTCCATCTCGCGCTTGCCGACACCGGGGTTGCGGTTGGAGTTGAGCAGCACCGACTCGGTGGTGATCAGCGTGCCCTCGCCATCCACGTGGATCGCCCCGCCTTCGTTGGCCAGCGGCGTGCCGAAGCAATCGAACCCGAGGTGATTGAGGATGCGCCGGCCCAGGCCTTCGTCCAGGGTGTGTTCGGACTTGCCGCCCCAGGCGTTGAAGCGCCAGCTCACGCCGGCCACGCCGTGCTGCGGATGGCAGACGAAGGTCGGCCCGGAATCGCGGCACCAGCTGTCGTCGATGGGTAGCGGCACCAACTCGACATTGGCCCCGCACAGTTCAGCGGCGCGGGCCCTGGCGGACGGGTCGACCACTAGCTTTACCGGCTCGAAGCGGGCAATGGCATTGGCGACGCGGGCAAAGTCTTCCTGCACCTGCTCCAGGGTCACGTGCCAGCCGCCCTCCCAGAGCGGACGGTTATGCGGGAATGCCATCCAGGTTGCCGCGTGGTTGATCCATTCGGCGGGCATGCGCCAGCCGTTCTGCCTATCGTCATTGCGATGCATATTCGAACCTTTGGTAAGGAATTTTTATCGGAAGGAAAGGATTCAGCGGCGCCTGACAACCATGCTAGGCCTGTGAAAATGTCAAAACAAACGATAGATTTTGCGCAAAACTGATTAGGCGAACTTATCGATCATGCTCAAGCACTGGCCCCCCCTGAACGCCCTGCGCGGCTTCGAAGCCGCCGCGCGCCTGGGCAGCTTCCACAAGGCTGCCGAGGAACTGCACCTCACCCAGTCGGCCATCAGCCAGCAGATCCGCAGCCTGGAGAGCTTCGTCGAGCAGCCGCTGTTCTACCGCTCCGGGCGCAAGGTGGCACTGACCGACGCCGGCGCGGACCTTCTCAGCACCACGCAATCCATGCTGCAGCAACTGGCCGTGGGCATCCGCCGCCTGGACCAGTACCGCAAGCCCAACCAGCTGGTGGTCAACACCACGCCGGCCTTCGCCCGCCACTGGCTGGTGCCGCGCCTGGGCGACTTCCACGCGCGCCACCCGCAGATCGACCTCTGGCTGCTGACCACCGACGAAACCCCGGACCTGGCCACCCAGACCATCGACATCGCCGTGCGCGACGACCTCACCGCCCAGGCCGAGTGTCGCTTCCGTGTGCTGCTGGAAGACCGCCTCTACCCTGCTTGCCACCCGTCATTGCTGCGACAGCCGCAGACATCGCGAACAACCTTGCATGGAGAGCGGGAAATGGACTGGGCGCACTGGCAATTGCAGGGCGGCGCCGAGGTCGGCCAGCGCAGCGAGGGCCTGAACTTCTCCGACCCCGGTCTGCTGCTGGACGCAGCCAGCCAGGGCCTGGGGATTGCCCTGGTGAGCCGGTTGCTGGCCGGCGATGCCCTCGGCCACGGCCTGCTGGCGCCGCTCAGCGAGCAGACCGTGCGCGGGCCGAACTGGTCGCTGCTGGTGCATCAGCAGAGCGAGCGCACTGCACAGGCAGTGGAGTTTTGCGAGTGGCTGTCCACGGCACTGAGCGTCTCCCTGTAGGGCGCCTAAAGCCTCAGGCGTTATCCGCCAAGCCGGCGGATGACCCGTTCCGGGTTATTCGCCCTACGGGGCAGAGCGCTTCTCTGTAGGAGCGAGCTTGCTCGCGAACCCGCCCAACGTCGGTGCTGCCGACAGCTCCTGTTCGCGAGCAAGCTCGTTCCTACGAAGAGCCCTTCAAGCCGGAAGAGGGCAAGCCCTGCTCCAGCCCCATCAGACAGCACCCCGCCCCTTCCTCAACCTACCCCGCTCCTTCTTCCCTTCCAGTGCACTCTCGCCCGCCGCCTTCACCAGCTTCTGGAACGTCGGGCACCCCGCATGACTGGGCGCCGGGCACGTCGCCGCATGGCGCAACCCGCGGCTCATCGCGCGCAGGCGTCTGATCGTGGCGTCCAGCTCGTCCGCCTTGGCCGAGAGCATCTGCCGGTCGATGTTCGTGGTGCCGTCGCCGGTGAACATCGAGCGGATTTCCTCCAGGCTGAAGCCGGCCGACTGCCCCAGGCTGATCAGCGCCAGCTGGTCGAGGATCTGCGGCGCGAACTGGCGGCGCGCACCGGGCTTGGCCAGCGAGACGATCAACCCCTTTTCCTCGTAGAAACGCAGGGTCGATGCCGGCACGCCGGAACGTCGGGCCACGTCAGCGATATCCATGGAACACCTCTTGACCTCAAGTTCGCTTGAACTTGTAGGTTCACGCCAAAGGCCGCCGAGGTCAATCCACACGCGGCCTTCCCCTTGCGTGAAAACAGCGGAGAAACCATGAAAACCATTGCTATCGTCTACCACAGCGCCAGCGGCCGCACCGAACGCATCGCCCAGACCATCGCCAGCGGCGCGAGCCGGGTGCCAGGCTGCGAAGTCCACCTGCTCAAGGCGCAGGAGCTGATCGAACAGCCGCAGGCGCTGCTTGCCTATCACGGCCTGATCCTGGGCTCGCCCACCTACCTGGGTGGCGTTTCGGCGCCGCTGAAGGCGCTGATGGACGCCACCGGGCCGCTGTGGCGCCAGCAGAGGCTGCGCGGCCGCCTCGCCGCCGGCTTCACCGTCTCGGCGCTGCCGGCGGGCGACAAGCAGTCCACGCTAATCTCGCTGTTCACCTTCTGCATGCAGCACGGGATGCTCTGGGCCGGCAACCCGATCCTCCCCGAGCAGCACCTGGGCGTGCCGGTCGAAGAAGCGGCCAACCGGCTCGGCTCCTGGTCCGGGCTGATGGCCCAGGCCGACAAGACCGCCACGGATTTCTGCCCCGGCGACCTGAAGACCGCGCGACTGTTCGGCGAGCACTTCGCCCAGACCCTGGGCCGCCTGCACTCGCCACAGCTCGAGCATGCAAAGGAGGCCCAGGCATGATCCCGCGCCGCTACGGCCCGCTGCTGTTCGCGCTGATCCTGTCCGGCGTGATGACCTTGCTGGTGTCCGGGCTCTCCACCTGGCGCGCCATCGGCCTGGCACCGGCCTTTGCCCAGCTCTGGCTGGGTGCTTGGCTCACCAGCTGGAGCATCGCCTTCCCGCTGGTGCTGGTCATCGCCCCGCTGACGCGGCGCCTCGTCGAAAAGCTGGCCAGGGCCTGAGATACCCGTGAGCCTCGCCGCAGGGTGGCGTGGCGTGCAGCGATACCCATCCGACAAGGAGCCGGATGCCTGCTCAATGGCGGCCTGGGCAGAGCTACTCGCGCATTCCGTCCGCCAGGCGGCAGAAGCCCTCGCGCACCACGCCGTCGGTGGTGTACATGCCGCCGGAGGTGGTGAAGATGTAGCTCACCTTGCTGCCCTTCCCGGCCTCCTCCACCACGACGCTCATCGGCGCGGTGCGGCTGCTGAGGATGACGCCCTGGTGGGCGGAGATGATGCCGCGCTCGTCGTCTGCGGTATCGATGGAGAAGCCTTCCTTCAGCAGCGCCTTCTGCGCGTTGTGGAAGGCCTTTTCGGGGGCCAGGTGGTCGAATACGACGCTGGAGTTGTAGGTCTTGCCGGCCATGAAACCACCCGAAGTGTTGAAGTTGTCTTCGCACTGGTTGCCGGTTTTCTGGTGTGCGCAGCCTTGCAATAGCGCAGCCGCGAGCAGAATCATCGTGACTCGTCGCATCATCGTTCCTTGATCTCGTGGGGCCGCCATCCCTGCGGGTCTGCAGCGGCGAAGGGGTTTTATAAGCCGAGGGCGCAGGCCCTGGCCAGACTTTTCCGCGTCCGGTGAGACAGCCGGCACGCAGGAAATATCCCCTCGCTCGCTCAAGCACGGGTGTTCACGCCGTTCGTCCTGGCGTGTCCCCCGCGGGTGTCCGGGCCTGCCTGCGCAGCGCCCGGACACCCGTGGGGCAAGCCTCCGATCGCCAAGGACCGGGGGCCCGCCACCCTTACCAGATCGGCAGGGTGTAGCTGACGATGAAGCGGGTTTCGTCCATGTCGTTGCCGAAGCTGCTGCGGAAGGTGCTGTTGCGCAGCTTGAAGCCGACGTTCTTCAGCGCACCGCTCTGCACCACGTAGCCGATGTCGGTATCGCGCTCCCACTCCTTGCCGTTGCCCTGCCCGTTCAGCAGGTCGATGTGGTCGCCGCGCAAGTAGCGCGTCATCAGGCTCAGCCCGGGCAACCCATAGGTGGCGAAGTTGAAGTCGTAGCGCAGCTGCCAGGAGCGTTCGTCCTTGTTGGCGAAGTCGCCGATCTGCACGTAGTTGACCAGGTAAGGGTCGGTGCCGGACAGGTAGGCGAAGCCGGTGTCGCCAGACATACGCTGCAGGCCGAGGCCGAACGCCTGGTTGCCCAGCTTGTAGGTGAACATGGCGTTGAGCGCGCGGTTGTCGACGTTGCTGCCGCCATCGTCGGTGGAGCGTGCCCAGCGGATGTCGGACTTCAGCGACTGGCCCTCGGCGATCGGCAGCGTGTGCACCAGGCTTACGTAGTACTGGCGGTAGAGGTCTTCGAGGTTGGCGTAGTGGTAGCTGGTGCTGAGCTGGCTGTTCCAGCGATAGGTGCCGCCGGCGAGGTTGAAGCGGTCGCTGCTGAGGTGGCTGCCGGCAACGATGTTGCGCTTGTTGCCACGGGTCATCGACAGGTCTTCGTCGTTGGTCGAATCACGCTGCTTCACCTGGCGCAACTGGCCAAGCTGCAGGTCGAGGTCGTCGAGCTCCTTCGACTCCACCAGCGCGCCCTGGAAGGTCTGCGGCAGCAGGCGGGTGTCGTTGTACTGCACCACCGGCAGCTTGGGCAGCAGCGTGCCCACCTTCAGGGTGCTGTTGGAGGCACGCAGCTTGGCGGTCAGGCCGAGCGCGCTGTAGTCGTCGGCGGCGCGGCGGTCGCTGGCGGAATACGGCAGCAGGCCGGAGCCGGAGCGGTCCGGGCTGGAGTCGAGCTTCAGGCCCAGCAGGCCGAGGGCATCCACGCCGACGCCAACGGTGCCGTCGGTGTAGCCCGATTCGTAGCGCAGCAGGAAGCCCTGCGCCCATTCCTCGGCTTTCGACTGGGCGGCGCCGCTCTGGCGGTAGTCGCGGTTGAAGTAGAAGTTGCGCGTTTCGATGCTGGCCTTGCTGTCGGCGAGGAAATCGGCGAGGGCGAACGGGGGCAGCAGCGCCAGTCCGGAGACCAGCACAGGGAGTCGACGAGTATTCATTGTTCTTGTTTCTATCTACGTGAGGTGTTGGCAAAACGCCGGGCCGATGTCGGCTGGCCCGGCACGGGAATGCGCGGGCTCAGACGACCTTTTCCAGCTCCGGTGCGGCTTCGAACAGGTCGGCGACCAGCACGTTCATTCGGTTTTCCTGTGAGTGGCGCCCTCCGGCGTCGGCGCCGGAGGGCAGTGGATTCATGAGCAAGCTCGCTCCTACGGATCGAGGCTTGCGTCGGCGCGCTCTTCAAAGGCCTTGCTCGCCCACGGACTCAACGAGCCTGGGGCACCTGACCGCTTGCGGCGATCCGCCGTCATTCGCGCACGGCGTCAGCCCTGGCCCAGTTGCTCGATCACACCCTCGGCCTTGAGCGCCGCCAGGCGCGCATCGTCCAGCCCGAGGCGGCGCTTGAGCACCTCGTCGGTGTGTTCGCCGAGCATGGGTGCGGGGCGCTGGTATTCCACCGGCGTCTCGGACAGCTTCAGCGGACTGCCGACCATGCGGAAGCCGGGGTTCTGCGCGTGAGGTATGTCCACCAGCATGTCGCGGGCGACCACCTGGGGCTCGTCCAGCGCGCGGCCGATATCGTTGATCACGCCCACCGGCACCTTCATCGCGTGGATGCGGCGCACCCAGTTGTCCGCGGTGTCGCCCTGGAAATGCTCGGCCAGCTTGCCGACGATGATGTCGCGGTTGCGCACCCGGTCGGCGTTGCGGGTGAAGCGCGGGTCCCTGGGCAGCTCCGGCAGGCCGATGGCCTCGCACAGCGAGACGAACTGGCTGTCGTTGCCGCAGGCGATGATGAAATCCATGTCCTTCGCGCTGAACACCTGGTACGGCACGATGTTGACGTGGGCGTTGCCCTGGCGCCCCGGCGAGCGGCCGGTGGCGAGGTAGTTCTGGCTCTGGTTGCCGAGCATGGCGACCTGCACGTCGAGCAGCGCCATGTCGCAGTGCTGGCCGCGGCCGGTCCTTTCCCGCGCCAGCAGCGCCGCCTGGATGGCGACCACCGAGTACAGGCCGGTCATCACGTCGGACACAGCGACACCGACCTTCTGCGGGCCGGCGCCGGGGACGCCGTCCTTCTCGCCGGTGATGCTCATCAACCCGCCCATACCCTGGATGATGAAGTCGTAGCCGGGCTCCTCGGCGCGCGGGCCGGTCTGGCCGAAGCCGGTGATGGAGCAGTACACCAGGCGCGGGTTGAGCTTCGACAGGCTGTCGTAATCCAGCCCGTACTTGGCCAGCGAGCCGGCCTTGTAGTTCTCGATCAGCACATCGCACTCGCAGGCCAGCGCGCGCACCAGCGCCTGGCCTTCCTCGCTCGCCAGGTTCAGCGCCACCGACAGCTTGTTGCGGTTGGTGGACTGGTAGTACGCGGCCTCGGAGCTGTCCGAACCGTCGGCGGTCTTCATGTACGGCGGGCCCCAGCCGCGGGTATCGTCACCCACGCCGGGCCGTTCGATCTTGATCACTTCCGCGCCCAGGTCGGCCAGCACCTGGCCGCACCAGGGGCCGGCCAGCACGCGGCTGAGGTCGAGTACGCGGTATCCGCTCAAAGCACCCATCTTCAACTCCTCGCAGGCGCGCTCACGCGCGCTCGATAACCATGGCGAGCCCCTGGCCCACGCCGATGCACAGGCTGATCACCGCATAGCGTTGACCGCTGCGCTGCAGTTGCCGCGCCACGCTCAGCGCCAGCCTCGCGCCGGAGGCGCCCAGCGGATGGCCCACAGCGATGGCGCCGCCATTGGGGTTGACCCGCGCATCGTCGAAGTCCACGCCCAGGCCGTGCAGGCAGCCGAGCACCTGGGAGGCGAAGGCTTCGTTGATCTCGATGATGTCCATGTCGGCCAGGGTCAGTTCGGCGCGCGCGAGCGCCTTGTTGATCGCCTCCACCGGGCCGACGCCCATGATGCGCGGCTCGACGCCAACCGCCGCCGCCGAGAGAATCCGCGCCAGTGGCTTGAGGCCGTGGCGCTCACCGGCGGCCGCAGAGCCGATCAGCAGCGCGGCGGCGCCATCGTTGACGCCGGAGGCATTGCCGGCAGTGACCACGCCGCCATCGAACAGCGGCTTCAGGCGGGCCAGTGCGGCTTCATCGGAAGACGGGCGCGGATGCTCGTCCTGCTCGATAACGTTCGGCGGCGTCTTGCGCCCGGTGGGCACGCTGACCGGGAGGATTTCCTCGGCGAAGAAGCCGGCCTGGCGGGCGGCCTCGTAGTTGGCCTGCGAACGGGCGGCGAAACGGTCGGCCTGCTCGCGGCTGATGCCGAACTCGCGGGCTACGTTGTCGCCGGTCTCCGGCATGCTGTCGTTGCCGAACCCGGCGATGATCTTCGGGTTGGGGAAGCGCGCGCCGATGGTGCTGTCGAACACGGTGAGATCGCGGCTGTACGCGGCCTCGGCCTTGGCCATGACGAAGGGCGCGCGGGACATGCTCTCCACGCCACCGGCGACGAACAGCTCGCCTTCGCCGCAGGTCACGGCACGCGCTGCGTCGATGACGGCGGCCAGGCCGCTGGCGCACAGGCGGTTGACCGTCTGCCCGGGCACGGTGACGGGCAGGCCGGCGAGCAGCGCGGCATGGCGGGCGATGTTGCGGCTGTCTTCACCGGCCTGGTTGGTGTTGCCGAGGATCACGTCCTCGATGGCATCGCCAGGCACGTGGGTGCGGGCCAGCAGCTCGCGGATCACCTGGGCGACGAGGTCGTCCGGGCGCACCGGCGCCAGGGCACCGGCGTGACGGCCGAAGGCGGTGCGCAGGCCGGCGTAGATATAGGCGTTGAGCATGGAAGTCTCCTTGAAAACGGTGGACGCCGGGTCTCAGCCCAGCGCGGGCTCGGCGTGGCGCAGCGACAGCCCCAGCGCGGCGCGGCGGCGCAGCCAGGGGCCGGGGCGGTAGCGGGCATCGCCGGTGAGGCCGGTCATGCGTTCGAGAATGTGCAGCAGGCGCGCCGGGCCGACGCTGTCGCCCCAGGCCAACGGGCCCTGCGGGTAGCCCAGTCCACGGCGCACACCTTCGTCGAGGTCGTCGACGCTGGCGATGCGCTGCTGGACGATGTCGCCGGCCAGGTTGACGATCAGCGCCAGGACACGCTGGGCAACGAAGCCGACGCTGTCGTTGATGACCGTGACGCCGACGCCGTCAGAGGCGAGCAGCGCGTGAGCCGCATCGCGCATGGCGCTGGAGGTCGCCGGGTTCTGCATCAGGCAGCGGTGGCGCTGCAGGTCCAGCAGCAGGTCGATGCACAGGGTGCGCGCCGGGTCGGTGCCGAAGTGCTGGCAGGCGGTGGTCGCATCCACGCCATAGGGAGCGAGCAGGCACAGCGCCTCGCTGCTCGGCTCGGCGCCCTGCTCCAGGTTCGCGCCCAGGCTTTTGAGCAATTCGCCGAGGCGTTGGCGATCGGGGTCGTTCTCCGCGCCGATCCACACCGGCGGCATGGCCGTCACGCTCGGCACCGGCTGCGGCGCGGGCGGGTCGATCATCTTGCCGTCGGCGTAGCGGTAGAAACCACGGCCGGCCTTGCGTCCGACGAAGCCGGCCTCGAGCATCTGCCGGGTCAGCGCCGCGGGGCGATAGCGCGGCTCCTGGTAGAACTGGTTGTAGATGGATTCGATCACCGGGTGCGACACGTCCAGCGCGGTCAGGTCGAACAGCTCCAGCGGGCCCATGCGGAAGCCCAGGCCCTCACGCAGGATGCGGTCGATGTCTGCCGGCTCGGCGATACCTTCCTTGAGCATCTGCAGTGCTTCGGTGCTGTAGGCACGGCCGGCGTGGTTGATGATGAAGCCGGGGGTGTCCTTGGCGCGGATGCCGCGGTGGCCCATGCGCGTGGCCAGCGCTATCAGGCAATCGCCGACCTGCGGGTCGCCGGCCAGGCCGTCGATGACCTCGACCACCTTCATCAGCGGCACCGGGTTGAAGAAGTGGAAACCCGCCACCCGCTGCGGGCGCTGGCAGCCACGAGCGATGCTGGTGACCGACAGCGACGAGGTGTTGGTGGCGAGAATGCAGTCGGCGCTGACCACCGCCTCCAGCTCGGCCAGCAGCGCCTGCTTGGCGTCCAGCCGTTCGATGATCGCCTCGACCACCAGGTCGGAATCCGCCAGCTCGCCCAGCGAGCCGGCAACCTGCAGACGCGCCAGGGTGGCGTCGGCCTCGTCGGCGGTGATCTTGCCCTTCTCCGCCAGCTTGGCGAGGGTTTGCCCGAGGTGGTCGCGGGCGGCTTGCGCGGCGCCCTCGCGGGCGTCGAAGAGTTTCACCTGGATGCCGGCCTGGGCGGCGATCTGGGCGATGCCGCTGCCCATGACGCCGGTGCCGACGATGGCGATGCGCTGGATGCGCTCGCTGCCAAACGAAAGGGTCATGCTCATTCTCCCAGGAAGCTGGCTTGGCGTTTTTCCAGGAAGGCGGCGGCGCCCTCCTTCTGGTCCTTCGAATCGAACAACAGCTGGAAGGCCTTGCGCTCCAGGGTCAGGGCGCTGTCCAGCGGCAGGTCGGCGCCGGCGAGCATCACCTCCTTGATCTGCGCCACGGCCAGCGGCGGCAGCGCGGCGATCTCGGCGGCCAGTTCCAGCGCGCGGGGCAGCGTACGGGCGTCTTCCACCACTTCGCTGAGCATGCCGATGGCCAGGGCTTCGGGCGCATTGATCAGGCAGCCGGTCAGGGCGATGCGCATTGCCTGGAACTTGCCCACGGCGCGGATCAGCCGCTGGGTGCCGCCGGCGCCGGGCATCAGGCCGAGCTTCACTTCCGGCTGGCCGAAGCGCGCCGATTCACCGGCGACGATGATGTCGCAGTGCATCGCCAGCTCGCAGCCGCCGCCCAGGGCGAAGCCGTTCACCGCGGCGATCACCGGCTTGGGGCAGCGCGAGATGGCTTCCCACAGCAGTTCGGTATGGCGGCGGTACATCTCGATGGGGCTGGCCTGGGCGAACTCGCGGATATCCGCCCCGGCGACGAAACAGGCCTCGCCGCCGGTGAGCACCACCGCACGCACCGCCGGGTTGTCACTGAGCGCGCGGAAATGTTCGGCCAGTTGCTGGCGCACGGCAGCGTTCAGGGCATTTTTGGCTTCCGGTCGGTCGATGCGCACCACCGCCACGCCATCGGCCCGGATATCGAGATGAACCACGCTGGTATTCATGGGAGCTTTACCCTCACACTTGTTTCGTCTGACGAAACTACATTCCGTATTTTGATTTCATCATAGTAACAGGCCATCCAGCCTGTAAACGGTGTTGATCGGAACAACCGCTCAAAGCCTTTATCTACTTGGTCTGCAATATTTTTTAGGTGGCTTCTGTACGAAACCTCTTAGACCCATTACAATTTCGCCTGACGAAACTGCATTTTATTTTATTGATTTTCCGTGAATAGGGGTTCTACCATGCGCCGCAACAAGACGGAGATGGATTCGGCTGCGCCGACAAAAAACGAAGGCGAAATCGGCCTGCTGGAACGGGGCCTGTATGACCCGGCCACCGCGTTGAGCGAAGAGGAAAACAGCGGTCAGTTCGTGACGGCCCTGGCCCGCGGCCTGGAGATCCTGCGTTGCTTCACGCCGCGGGAAAACGTGCTGAGCAACCAGGACCTGGCCCGCAAGACCGACCTGCCCAAGCCGACCGTGACACGCCTGACCAATACCCTGATGCGCCTGGGTTGCCTCAAGCGCGAGGTGCATTCGGGCAAGTACCAGCTGGACGTCGGCGTGCTGGGCTTCGGCTACGCGATGCTGTCGAACCTGTCGATCCGCGCGGTGGCCCACCCGCTGATGGAAGAACTGGCCAACCACGCCCAGGCGGCGGTAGCCATGGCGGCCCGCGACCGCCTTCAGATGGTCTACCTGGACGTCGTGCAGGGGCAGGGAAACATGACGATGCGCCGGCAGATCGGCAGCTACCTGCCGCTGGCGGCGAGCTCGGTGGGCCGCGCGTGCCTCGCGGCGATGCCGGAGAACGAGCGGGAATTCCTGCTCGACCACATTCGCGAACGCGAACCGGAAAACTGGCCGGCCATCCGCAAAGGTCTGGACCGTGCCTTCAGGGACTTCACCGATTACGGCTATTGCCTGTCGATCGGCGAATGGCACCGCGACGTCAACTCCGTCGCGGTGCCCTTGGTACACCCGCAGTACGGGCTGCTGGCCTTCAACTGCGGCGGCCCGAGCTTCCAGCTGACCCGCGAGAAGCTCGAGGACGACATCGGGCCCCGCCTGATCAACATGGTCAACAACATAGGTGCCGCCGCTCGTTGATGCTCGGGTGACGGTGCCTCGCCAGACAGGCCCGCCCGCGGGCCTTTTGAGGAGTGCACATGATCCGAGACCCAGAAACGCTGCAGATACTTCTGGATTCCATCCACCAGTTCGTCGGCGAAGTGCTGATCCCGCGGGAAAACGAGGTCGCCGAGACCGATGCCATCCCCCAGGACATCATCGAGCAGATGCGCGAGATGGGCCTGTTCGGCCTGACCATCCCCGAAGAGTTCGGCGGCCTGGGCGTGACCATGGAAGAAGAGGTGAACATCACCTTCGAACTCGGCCGCACCTCCCCCGCCTTCCGCTCCTACATCGGCACCAACAACGGCATCGGCTCCATCGGCATCCTCATCGACGGCACGCCGGAGCAGAAAGCCCACTACCTGCCCAAGCTCGCCAGCGGCGAACTGCTCGGCGCCTTCTGCCTGACCGAGCCGGACTCGGGCTCCGACGCCGCCTCGCTGAAGACCAGCGCCGTGCGCGACGGCGACTTCTACGTGCTCAACGGCACCAAGCGCTTCATCACCAACGCCCCGCATGCCGGCATCTACACCGTGATGGCGCGCACCAACCCGGCGATCAAGGGCTCCGGCGGCATCAGCGCATTCATCGTCGAGCGCGGCACACCGGGTATTTCCCTGGGCAAGCCGGACCACAAGATGGGCCAGAAAGGCGCGCACACCAGCGACGTGATCTTCGACAACGTGCGCATCCCCGCCAGCCAACTGATCGGCGGCGTCGAGGGCGTCGGCTTCAAGACCGCCATGAAGGTGCTCGACAAGGGCCGCCTGCACATCGCCGCGCTGAGCGTCGGCGCCGCCGAGCGCATGCTCGCCGACGCGCTGCAGTACGCCCTGGAGCGCAAGCAGTTCGGCCAGCCGATTGCCGAATTCCAGCTGATCCAGGCGATGCTCGCCGACAGCAAGGCCGAGATCTACGCCGCCCGCTGCATGGTGCTGGACGCCGCGCGCAAGCGCGACGAGGGCCGCAACGTCAGCACCGAAGCCTCCTGCGCGAAGATGTTCGCCACCGAGATGTGCGGCCGCGTCGCCGACCGCTGTGTGCAGATCCACGGCGGCGCCGGCTACGTCAGCGAATACGCCATCGAGCGCTTCTACCGCGACGTCCGCCTGTTCCGACTCTACGAGGGCACCACCCAGATCCAGCAGGTGATCATCGCTCGCAACATGATTCGCGAAGCCCAGTCCTGACCCCCACGGGGCGGGCGCAGGGCTACTCCCCCACGCCCGCCAGCAGGATTCGTACGCACGCTTACCGAGGGCCGGTCTACCGGCCCGCCAACAACTACAACAGGTAATACGTTCATGGAAAACACTGCTTCCGCCACGGCGGCGACAACCGCCACACAGAGCAAGACCTGGATACTGGTCTTCGCCTTCTGCTTCCTCGGTCTGCTGATCGACGGCGCGGACCTGATGCTGCTCTCCTACAGCCTCACCAGCCTCAAGGCCGAGTTCGGCCTGAGCAACCTCCAGGCCGGCAGCCTGGGCAGCGTCACCCTGGCCGGCATGGCCTTCGGCGGCATCTACGGCGGCTGGGCCTGCGACCGCTTCGGCCGGGTCAGGACGGTGGCCTGGACCATCGTGCTGTTCTCCGTCGGCACCGCCGTCCTCGGGCTGACCCATAACTACTGGCAGTTCGCCGCCGCGCGCTTCGTCGCCTCGCTGGGCCTGGGCGCACTGTACGTCGCCTGCAACACGCTGATGGCCGAATACGTACCGACCAAGTACCGCACCACGGTGCTGGGCACCCTGCAGGCCGGCTGGTCGGTCGGCTACATCGTCGCCACCCTGCTGGCCGGCTGGATCCTGCCGGATCACGGCTGGCGCTACCTGTTCTACATCGCCATCATCCCGGTGGTGCTGGCCGTGGCCATGCGCAAGCTGATCCCCGAGCCCGCCGCCTGGGTCCAGGCGCAGGCCGAACGCCAGCAGCGCAAGGCCGCCGCCCCGTCGAGCCAGCCCGCCGCGCCCCGGCAGAACGCCTACCGCCAGATTTTCAGCGACCCGCGCGCCAGCCGCATGTTCCTGTTCTGGGCGCTGACTGCCGGCTTCCTGCAATTCGGCTACTACGGCGTGAACAACTGGATGCCGTCGTACCTGGAAACCGAGATGGGCATGAACTTCAAGGCGATGACCGCCTACCTGGTCGGCACCTACGCGGCGATGATCCTCGGCAAGGTCCTGGCCGGCATTGCCGCCGACTGGTTCGGCCGCCGCACGGTGTTCTCCTTCGGCGCCCTAGGCACCGCAGTGTTCCTGCCGGTGATCGTGCTGTTCCACAGTCCGGAGAACATTCTCTGGATGCTGGTGGTGTTCGGCTTCCTCTACGGCATCCCCTACGGCGTCAACGCGACCTACATGACCGAGAGCTTCGCCGCCGCCTTCCGCGGCACGGCAGTGGGCGGCGCCTACAACATCGGGCGCATCGGCGCGGCCATCGCCCCGGCGGTGATCGGCTTCCTCGCCACCCAGATGTCCATCGGCGTGGGCTTCCTGGTGATGGGCGCGGCGTACTTCATCTGCGGCGTGATCCCCGCCCTGCTCATCCGCGACAAGCAGTTCGACCCCCAGCAGGAGTGACCTGAAGGCCGCTCCAATGCCTGCGAAAACGCCCGGTGCCTTGCACCGGGCGTTTTGCTTTGCGCGCAGGAAACGCCGCCGCCATGAATCGCAGGCAAAAAAAAGCCCCGCCGAAGCGGGGCTCTTTCGTCAGCGATGTCGATTAGACAGCGCGAACTTGTTCAGCTTGCGGGCCTTTCTGGCCGGCAGTCACAACGAAGCTGACCTTCTGGCCTTCGTCGAGGGACTTGTAGCCGTTGCCTTCGATTTGACGGAAGTGAACGAATACGTCCGGGCCGCTTTCCGGGGTGATGAAGCCGAAGCCCTTCTCAGCGTTGAACCACTTGACGATGCCGTTTTGACGATCGGACATGATGTTGTCTCCTAAAAGAATGCTAAAGGCCGGCCGAATGCCGACCGGCGATGAGCTGAATGCGTAGTGAAGAGGTGCCGAGGAGATGGAGCATCTTGTAGAAGAACATCAAGTCGCGGAACTCGTTACTGGGCAGGCAGCCCATGCAGAATACAAGTTTTGGCGGCGATTCATAGTTTTTTTTCACGTGCCGTGGTGATTTTGACAAATGGTCGAGCAATCTCGGCGTAATTGGCAAAAGACGTGTAGGCTGGCGGGGCCGGTTTGGCGCCCCAACGCATAGGTGACTTCATGACGGATTCACAGCTGATTCGCGAACGTTCGGAGCTCGATGAGAAGATTGCCGCCTTCCTCTCCCAGGGTGGCGAAATCCAGGAAATTCCCGTGGGCCAGTTGGCTGTGAAGGTCGAGCGGAAGTCGCAATGGGCGAAGTCCGAGGGCAAGAAGCCTGCGCCCTAGCCTTCGAAGGCTCAGAGAAAACCCCGCCCAGGCGGGGTTTTTCGTTTCACGGGCAGAACGGCGGGCGCCGATGCGCCCTGTGAGAGCGGGCCATGCCCGCGATCACGCCCGAGCGGGTTCGCGAGCCGGCTCGCTCCTACAGCCCGCCCGGGCTCCGCAGTGTTTTCGTAGGAGCGAGCTTGCTCGCGAACAGTGTCAGCCGCGCGCTCAATGGCCCAGGTAATGGTTCGACAGCCAGTTCAGCGCCCTGCCCGGCCGGGTCAGCGCGTCGATGAAGCTCGGCCCCCAGAAGCGGATATCGTTGGCCTCCAGCACCGCGTACATGTCGCGATGGCGGGCCTGGCGCTCCTTGAGCGGCATGCGCAGGGCCTGGTGCATGGCGTCGGCCAGGGCGTCGCGGTCATGAGGATTGACGATCAGCGCGCCGCCCAGCTCGGCGGCGGCACCAGCGAACTGGGAAAGGATGAGCACGCCGGGGTCGTCCGGATCCTGGGCGGCGACGAACTCCTTGGCGACCAGGTTCATGCCATCGCGCAGCGGCGTCACCAGGCCAATCCGTGCGTGGCGCATGACCATGGCGATATCGGCACGGTGGTGATTGCGCGCCACGTAGCGCAGCGGCACCCAGGACACCGCGCCGAAACGCCCGTTGATATGCCCTACCCGCGCGCTGACGGCTGCGTCGATGTCGACGTACTCGGGAATATCCTGGCGGCTGCCCGGTGAAATCTGCAGGCAGGTGACGCGGTTGTGCCAGCCCGGGTTCCGCTCCAGGAAGCGCTCGTAGCCGTCCAGCCGATTGACGATGCCCTTGGAGTAATCCAGGCGGTCCACTCCTACCATCAGCGCCCGGCCGCCGAGGCTCTCGCGCAGGTCCTGGGCGGCCTGGCTCTGCGCCGCCTCTTCGGCGAGCCGGCGGAACCCGGCGGCATCCACCCCCACCGGGAACACGCCGACGCGAAATTGCTGGTCTTCCAGGTGATAGCGCCGGCCATCGGGCGTCGCCGCGCCCACCACGCGGGTCAGGTAGCGGGCGAAGTTGCTGGCGTCGTTCTCGGTCTGGAAGCCGATCAGGTTGTATTGGGTCAACGCGCGGATCAGTTCGTCATGGTGCGGCAGCGCGGTGATGAGGTCAGCCGGCGGCATCGGGATGTGCAGGAAGAAGCCGATGCGGTTGCCGTGCCCACGCTGCCTGAGCGCGGACGCCAGGGAAATCAGGTGGTAATCGTGGACCCAGAGGACGTCGTCCTCCTCCAGCAGCGGGCTCAGGCGCTCGGCGAAGAACTCGTTGACCCGCTGGTACCCGCCGAACTCGGCCTCGTTGAACTCGGCCAGGTCCACCCGGTAATGCAGGATCGGCCAGAGCACGCGGTTGGCGAAGCCGTTGTAGTACTCGTCGAAGTCCTGCGGGTGCAGGTCGGTGAGGATGTACTGCAGGTTATCGCGCTGGACCACCGTCGGCGGCCCCGGCTCCTCGGCCTTCTCGCCGCTCCAGCCGAACCAGATGCCTTCGCGGTGGCGCATCGCCGCCTCCACCGCCACGGCAAGGCCGCCCGGGGCCGGGCCGTTCTCGTCGGGGATCGCGACCCGGTTGGAAATCACCACGAGGCGCGGCATGGACCCTCCTCCCAGCCGATGGACAGGCGCATGGCGGAGTTGATCAGCCCGGTCATGGAGTAGGTCTGCGGGATGTTCCCCCACAGCTCCCCGGTGTGCGGGTGCGGGTCCTCGGACAGCAGACCGTAGCGGTTGCGCGCGGAGCGAAGTCGGTGATGCGCACCGCGCCGCCGTTGTCGTCGCGCAACACGGTGGTGATGATCACGGTGTTGCGCTGGTAGTCGGAGGTGCTGCTGACCTGGTTCTCCAGCACCACGTCGGCAAAAGCTTTCTCGTCGCCGCCGGCAAGCAGCCGGGAAAATACCGGATCGCTGTCGAAGTTCGGGTAGCACCACCACACCAGGCGCGCCTGCGGGTTGACCAGGGCGGCCACCCGGCAGTTGCCGATCAGGCCCAGTTCCAGCGCACCGTCGTGCCGGTTCGTCATCGGTGAATTCCTCCTGCTTGCATCAATGCGTCGCGGACCTGCTCCGCGTCGCTGAACACCGCGCTGGCGCCGGGCAAGGCGCGCCCGACCGATAGCCCCAGGCCGCCCAGGGTGGGCATCAGCGCGATGGCCGGCTCGTCGGTGACGTCGTCGCCGATGTACAGCGGCAGGCGCCCGGCAAAAGTCGGCGTGCCCAGCAGCCGCTGGATCGCCTGCGCCTTGTCGACGCCTTCGGAAACGACTTCGTAGACCTGCTTGCCGTTGAGCAAGCGCAACCCGATGCCTTCCGGGGCGCGCAGCAGGGTTTGCAGGGCCTCGCGCAGCTCGGTGGCCAGGTCGGGGGCCGCGCGGTAATGCAGCGCGACGCTGGTGCCTTTGTCCTCGATCTGGATGCCGACATGCCGCTGCGCCAACGCGTTCAACTGCCGCCGCAGGTTGGCGGGCAGGTCCGGGGTGGTGCGGCGCAGCGGGCTGTCGCCGCGCTCGCGCCAGTGGGCGCCGTGGCCGCCGCTGGCGGCGAGGCACACGGGTTGCAGGAGCCGGTCGAGTTCCTCGACCGGGCGGCCGCTGATCAGGGCCAGGGCACCGTCGAGACTGCGCTGCAACTGGGCGAGCGCGTCGAGCAAGCCGGGCGGTACGACGACCGCATCCGGCGAGTCGGCGATGTCCAGAAGGGTTCCGTCGACATCCAGGAACAGGGCGGTCTGCTGAGGTCGGCTGAGCCAGAGGTTCAGCAGCGCCGTGGCTGAGGCCTCGCTTTGCGGGACCATGGCGGTGTCGACAGGCCCCCGTGATGTGGGACGTGACATGAGCCATTTCTCCATATTCAGGGCGTGCCGCAGCGCCGTCGTAGCCACTGCGAACGTGAAAGGGAGCCCGAGGACCCTAACACGTGGGACAACAGGGATCGACCTTGGGTTTCACCGGCGTGCGCCGTGGAGAACCCGCAGGCCAGAGCGGGCGGGCGCGCGGGACATCAAGCGAGGAAGCAGAATAATGTTCGCGGAAGAGAACGACGCCGCCCGCCGGGTTCGGCGGGCGGCGTGGGCAGAGCGTCCCGATTACAGCACCAGGTGCCCCGTCCACAGGCCGAGCAGCCCGGCCAGGGCCATGCCGACCACGACCAGGCACACGCCCCATTCAACGGCGCTGAGTTTCGCCCGCTGTTCGCGTTTGCCCAGGATGAACAGCGGCAGGCCAACGGCCCAGACCACCGCGGCCAGCAGCACGTATTTCAGACCGGCGCCGTAGAGCATGAACAGCACGAAGCACACGGCGAAGGCCGACAGCGCCATCTCGCGATAACGACCATGGGCATTGGTGCCTTCATAGCCACGCCCGTTGCAGGCGCACTGGAAGGAATACATCGACGACAGCAGGTACGGGATCAGCGCCAGCGAGGTGGAGAACGACAGCAGCGCGAGGTAGCCGGCATGGCTGAAACCGGCCACCAGCATCATCGCCTGGGCGATCCCGGTGGTCAGCCACATGGCGTTGCGCGGCGCGCCGTTGGCGTTGAGGCGGCCGAGCCAACGGGCGGAGCTGTGGCCGCGGCCGGAGAGCATGACTTCCTCGGCGCTCAGCGCAACCCAGGCGATCAGCGCACCGACCACCGAGACGATCAGGCAGATGTTGATCAGCATGCCGCCCCAGGGGCCGACCATGGCGGCCATGAGCCCCGCCATGGAGGGCTGGTGCAGTTGGGTGATCTGCGCCGCCGGCAGGATGCCCAGCGCCAGCACCGAGGTGCCCACCAGCAGCAGCGAGACGATGATCGCCCCGAGGGTCGACGCCTTGGCCACGTCGGAGAGTTTGCGCGCACGGGTGGCGTAGATGGTGCCGGACTCCAGGCCGATCAGCGTCCACATGGCGGCCAGCAGCACCGTCTTGCTCTGCTCGAAGATCGACGTGCCATGGCTCTGGCCGCGGAAATCGGTGAGGAACACGCGGCTGTCGAAGTGGTAGAGCGCAAGGCCCAGGAACAGCACGATGGGCACCACCTTGGCGACGGTGGCGATGTTGTTCACCGTGGTGCTGGTTTTCACACCGCGCAACACCAGCCCGTTGATCACCCACAGCAGCGCCGAGGCGGCGAATATGGCGGGCCAGGTGGTGCCGTCACCGAACCAGGAGAAGATCCCGAAGGCGCCCAGCGCACTGAAGATCACCACCAGGTAGGAGGCGTTGCCGATGGCGTCGCCGGCGCCGTGGCCGTAGGCGCCGATGAAGCCGCCGATATGCCCGAAGCCGGCCTTCGACCAACCGTAGATGCCGTCGTCGATGTCCGGCTGGCGCAGGGTGAGGTTACGGTAGACCGACACCAGCGCGAGCATGCCGAAGGCCACGATGGCCCAGCCGCAGAGGATACCCAGCGCGCCTGCGCCGCCGGTGAGCGTGGCGGGCAAGGCGAAGATGCCGGAGCCGATGGCGCTGCCGACGATCAGTGAGGTCAGGCCGAACAGACCGACTTTTCCGTCGCCCGTCCCGCCTTCCACGTGACGAAGATGTTTCATGATTCGACTCCTTCCGAAATGGCCCTGGCGGGTCGGTGATTCCGTTGTAATCCCGGGCTGTCGGAAGGAAGCTGACTTGAGGCAGACGAGAACCTGTCCGACCCTCGAACTTGTTCGAGCTTTCTCTCCAGGCTATTGACGGGTCGCGATACCGGTTGGGTGGGCACAGCGCTGAAGAGGCGGATTTATCTGACAAACGAACTGGAATCCTCCTCATCACAGGAAGGACGGCGTTTTCGAGAATGTGTCAGACCAATCCTCCTAGAGAACCAACCATGCCTCCGCTCTCCGCGCTCGTGCTCCAGGCGTCCGGCCTGCATCGTTCGACCGCTGTCACCGCGCTGCATCACCTGGGCTACAGCTTTCTTTCGGAGGTTTCCAGCAATGCCTACGCTCTGGATCGGCTGCGCAGCCAGGGCGGAGTGCACCTGCTGATCTGCGACGTGCGCATCGATCCGGTGGCACGCCTGGAGTTCCTTCAGACCGTCGCCCGCGAGCGCCTGGCCGACGGCGTGGTGGTCAGCGGGGAGATGGCCCCGGGCACCTGGAGCGCCCTCTCCCACCTTCTGCAACTGCAAGGCATGAAGGTGTTCTGGCTGGGCAACGACGCCGCCACCCTGGAGCGCCTGCGCGCACTGCTCAGCGATTTCCAGCCCGCTGGCGCGCAGCTTGGCCTGCCGCTGGCGGAAACCGCCGCCGGCGAGGACGGCGAGCCCGCCGGCCTGCCGACACGGGGCAAGCTGCGCGCGTACCTGCAGCCCAAGGTGCATGTCGCCACTGCCCAGGTGTATGGCTTCGAGGTACTTGCGCGCTGGCAGGGGGACGATGGTGCGGTCTTGCTGCCTGGCGACTTCCTGGCGGCCATGCGCCGTGCCGGCAAGCTCGACTCCATGCTGTTCGAGCTGATGGGTCAGGCGATAGAGGCATTGCGCAATCAGGGCAACAACGAGCTGAAGCTGTCATTCAACCTGGAGGCCGAGCAGGTCGCCCAGACCGACTTTGCCGCCGCGGTGGAGCGCAACCTGCGCACGCTGGACATGGACCCGCGGCGCATCACCTTCGAACTCACCGAGTCCTCGCCGCTGCACGCCCCGCCGCTCAGCCTGGAGAACGTGCTGCGCCTGCGCCTGCTGGGTTGCGGCCTGGCCATCGACGACTACGGCTGCGGCCACTCCACCCTGCAACGCCTGATGGAACTGCCGTTCACCGAATTGAAGCTGGACCGCCACCTGGTCGCCGACGTGAACAATGGCGATCCGCGCCGCCTCGTCGTGCTGCGCAATGCCCTGGCGCTGGGCCGCGACCTGGGGCTGCGGGTGATCGCCGAAGGCGTGGAGAACGCCGCCCAATTGCGCCAACTGCAGCAACTGGAGTGCGATTGCGCCCAGGGCTTCCTGTTCGGCAAGCCAATGGACGCCAGCCAGGTGGGCCATTTCCTGCGCGGCGCGCCGTTGCGCCTGCAAAAGCTCGAAGCCGTGCAGGCCCTGCGCCCGGCGCAATAGCGCGGCGCAAAAGAAAACGGCTGTTACGGACTTCCTGTCCGCAACAGCCGTCTGGATTGTCCTCAGCAAAGGACGACGCAATTGTAGGCCATTGGCCATCAGCGCGTCTTCCCAGTTCGCCCGCATCACAACCAAATACGTACAAACGCGTCAAACAGCCGCTCTTTCCGACGCCGATACCAGCGGATTCGCTGCACAATCGTCCCAATAGTGTCGGCTATATGACGGTCTGCCCCTCGTTTCGGTCTCGCCGCACGTGATGACCGTCACGGCGCTTTGCCCTAGCCCACCGATGAACTGTCTGGTTACCATGCTCGGCCGCGCTGGATGCCAGGAAGGCACGCCTCAACAGGGATAGCCCCAGCGTCGCCCACTTTCATTTTTGGCAGCCGACATGCCCCAGACTTCTTCGCGCACGCCCCGTCGTCCGCTGTTCCGCTTTGCCCTGACCGGCACCAGCCTGGTCATCGCCGCCGCGCTGGCCTTCTTCGCCTGGCAGGACTTCTACCCCGTGCAGGCGGCCGATGGCTGGTCCGTCGAGGTCCTGCACAAGAACGTGGAAAAGGCCGCGTCGCTGGTGCCCCTGGCCGACGGTGGCCTGCTGGTCAGCCAGGAATTGAAGAAGGACAAGGGCAACATCCTGCGCATCGCCGCCGATGGCCAGCGGCGGATCATGGTGGACGGGCTGACCAAACCCGACGGCATGATCGCGGCCCAGGGCGGCTGGGTGTTCAGCCAGGAGTCCGAGGGCCGGCCAGTGCAGTTGCTCAAGGACGGCAAGGTCACCGACCTGTTCATGGGCCAGTCCGTGCAGGGCCTGTGGGATGACGGCGCGAACCTCTACGCCATCGAGGACCGCCGCGAGGATGGCCGGCTGCTGCGCTACCGCTGGAGCGACGGCGAGCTGACGGTGCTGCGCGACAAACTGCGGGAGACCGAATCCGTCACCCGCTGCACCGACGGCAAGCTGCTCTACACCGAGAAGAAAAAAGGCGTGGTGCACCAGTTCAGCGAGGACGGCAGCGACCCGGTGCTGCTCTCCGGCCTGAACCAGCCGACCTTCCTGATGTGCGACGCGCGCGGCCTGTGGATCAGCGAAGACTCCACCCATCGCGCGCGCCTGCTGCTGTGGAACGGCACGGGCGAGCCGCGCACCGTCCTGTCGTTCCTCAAGGCGCCGCAGGCCATAGTGCCCGACGGCAAGGGCGGCTACCTGCTGGCCGAAGGCGGCCGCGACCGCGTGCTGCGCCTCACCCCGGCGAACTGACGCCGCCGCGGGCCCTCGCCCCCACTACTCCGCCAGCCCCGGCATGACCAGGCCGGGGATCACCTCCACCAGCGCATCGATGGCCAGCCGGACCTTGCGCGGCAACTGGGTGGTCTGCAGCCAGGTGGCGTAGACGCCGTAGAGAAAGCCCGGCTGCTGCGGCAGCAGTTCTTCCAGCTCGCCCGCCAGGATGGCGTCGCCCACCAGCCAGTACGGTTGCCAGGCCAGCCCCATGCCGCGCACCGTCGCATCGGCGATGGCCGCCAGGTCGTCGAAACGCAGCCGCGCGTTCGGCGCGAACTCCACCGGTGACTGCCCTTCGCGGGGAAACAGCCACGGGTTGATCCGCCCGGAACGGTGATAGACCAGCAACTGGTGCTCAGCCAGCTCCTCGATGCTGGCGGGCCTGCCATGCTTCGCCAGGTACGCCGGCGCGGCGCACACCACCATGCGCTGGCGCCCGATACGGCGCGCAATCACCCCGGCCCGCGGCTCCGGCTCGCCGGTACGGATGGCCAGGTCGATCCGCTCTTCCGCCAGGTCGGTCAGCCGGTCGCTGAAGCGCAGGTCCAGTTCCAGGTGCGGATAACGCTGCGCCAACTCCAGCAGGACCGGCGCCACACAGCGTCGGCCGAAATGCACCGGCATGGCTACCCGCAGCCGCCCACGCGGCTCCGCCACCTCGCCGGCGGCGAGAACATCCGCCGCCTCGGCATCGGCCAGCAACGCGCGGCAGCGCTCGTAGTAGATCCGCCCGGCCTCGGTCAGGCTCTGCCGCCGAGTGCTGCGCTGCAGCAACCGGACGCCCAGGCGCTCCTCGAGAAAGCGCACGTGCTTGCCCACCATGGGCGCGGACATTTCCAGGGCATCGGCGGCGGCCGCGAAGGACCCGAGGTCCACTGCGCGAACGAACACCGCCATGCTGGTGAGGCGATCCATTCGTAACTCCTGATTTCGACTAAGCGCTTCTATACGCCATTTATCCGCTTAATCCCATACCGGATAGTGCATTTACATCACATCACTTTCGTATAGGAGCTTCTAGATGGAAAATGTCACCGCACGGGCTGTTCGCTTTCACCAGATCGGCGGGCCGGACGTGCTGCGCATCGAACCCCTGGCGGTTCGTCAGCCCGGCCCGGACGAGGTGAGCATCCGGGTCAAGGCCCTGGGGCTGAACCGTGCCGAGGTGCTGCTGCGCACCGACCGATACATCGAGACCCCGCGCCTGCCGTCCGGCCTTGGCCTGGAGGCCACCGGCATCGTCGAGGCGGTGGGCAGCAACGTCAGGGACTTTGCCGAAGGGGACGCGGTGAGCGTGCTGCCGCCCACATCGATGCAGGAACAGCCCACCCACGCCGAGCACCTGGTGGTGCCGCAGGCGCGGCTGGTGAAGAACCCACCCGGCCAGGCCTGGAGCGACGCCGCCGCCACGTGGATGCAGTACCTCACCGCCTACGGTGCGCTGGTGCAGGTCGCCGCGTTGCGCGCCGGCGACTTCGTGGTGATCACCGCCGCCTCCAGCAGCGTTGGCCTGGCGGCCATCCAGATTGCCCGGCGCGTGGGCGCCGTGCCGATCGCGGTGACCCGCGGTTCGGCGAAACGCGATGCGTTGCTGCAGGCGGGCGCCGCCGAAGTGATCGCCAGCGACGAGGAAGACCTGCGCGCGCGGCTGCTCGAGATCACCGGCAAGGTCGGCGCGCGGGTGGTGTTCGATCCGGTGGGCGGGCCGATCTTCGAGCCCCTGATCGCCGCCATGGCGGAGGGCGGCATACTCATCGAGTACGGCGGCCTGAGCCCCGAGCCGACGCCCTTCCCGCTGTTCGAGGTGCTGAGCCGCTCGCTGGTGTTGCGCGGCTACCGCGTCTACGAAGTGCTGGAAGACCCGGCACGCCTGCAGGCGGCCAAGGCATTCATCGTCGATGGGTTGGCGGACGGCTCGCTGCGCCCGGTCATCGCCCGCCGCTTCGCGTTCGAGGAGATCGTCGAGGCCTACCGCTACCTGGAATCCAACCAGCAGTTCGGCAAGGTGGTGGTCACCCTGTAGCCCCACCTCGCTCCGCCGCGCAGGTGGCAGCGGAGCCGGGGCGTCTTGGTAACCAGGGGTGGCACGCCGGGCGTGCCAGGTCAGTTCAGCGTGGCCAGGTCGATGACGAAGCGGTAGCGCACGTCGGAGCGCTCCATGCGCTCGAAGGCGTGGTTGATCTCGTCCATGCGGATCATCTCGCACTCCGGCAGGATGTTCTTCTTCCCGCAGAAGTCGAGCATCTCCTGGGTTTCGGCGATGCCGCCGATGGGCGAGCCGGCGATACGGCGGCGGCCAAGCAGCAGCGGAACACTGCTGAACTCGTCGATGGGGCCGACCTGCCCGACCATCACCAGGGTGCCGTCGATATCCAGCAGGGGCATGTAGGGCTTCAGGTCGTGCCGCACCGGCACGGTGTCGATGATCAGGTCGAAGCTGTTGGCCGCCGCCTTCATCGCTCGCGTATCGGAGGACACCAGCAGCGCATCGGCGCCCAGTTCCATGGCATCGCTGCGCTTGTCCTCGGTGCGGCTGAGCACGGTGACGGTGGCGCCCAGGCCGACGGCCAGCTTCACCGCCATGTGCCCCAGCCCGCCAAGCCCGACGACGCCTACGCGGCTGCCCGGCCCGACGTTCCAGGTGCGCAGCGGCGAATAGGTGGTGATGCCGGCACACAGCAGCGGCGCGGCGCGGCTCAGGTCCAGGCCGTCCGGCACGCGCAGGACGAATTCCTCGCGCACCACCAGGTGCTTGGAGTAGCCGCCCTGGGTCGCCTCGCGGGTGATGCGATCCAGGCCATTGTAGGTCTGGGTGTTGCCCTGCCGGCAGAGTTGCTCTTCGCCCTTGCGGCACTGGTCGCACGCCTGGCACGAGTCCACCATGCAGCCCACCGCCACGGCGTCGCCGACCTGGTAGCGGGTGACCTTGGGCCCCACCGCGGTGACCCGGCCGACGATCTCGTGGCCCGGCACCATGGGGTAGCGGCTGAAGCCCCAGTCGTTGCGCGCCTGGTGCAGGTCGGAGTGGCAGACGCCGCAATAGAGGACATCCATCGCCACATCGTTGTCCCGCAGCGAGCGGCGCTCGAAGGTGAAGGGTGCGAGCGGGTCCCGTGGGTTCTGCGCAGCGTATCCAAGGGTTTTCATCGGTGGTGCTCCTCGATGCTTGAACGGGCCGGGGCGACGACGTTGTTGCCTGTCCGGCCAGCGGGGAACCCTGAAGTAAAGCTCATTACGGAGGCTTCGCCGGGGATTGCTCGGCACCAGCGTCCTGCGGATGCAGAGCCCCTGGGCAGCGTTTCGGCGGAACGGGCGAGCGGCCCCCATCCTGGCGTGGAGCGCAGGTTCGCCGTGGCCGGCCCCGCGGACGGAGTGCGCTCCTACAACGAAACGCCAGCGCTCGGGTACGCCCTCACCCTACCCCTCTCCCAGAGGGAGAGGGAACTCCATGGCGTGGGGTGAAACCTCGGTCGCAGCCGGCACGGGCTGCCCCCTCTCCCTCTGGGAGAGGGCTGGGGTGAGGGAAATCGCAGGCACAAAGTCCCAGCAGAAGGCGGTTGCTCCAAATAAAGTCGCATCCCGACTACTGGTATCGAATCGAAACCTTGACAGCAAATAGCATCTGCCCGATGGTAATAGGTAGTTTTTGATCGATACCATTTACCCGTAAGAGCCTTGCCATGCCACTGCCCGCCGTTTCCCTCGACGCCCTCCTCACCGGCTGCGCCGTGCCTTTCACCCGGCCCGGCTCGCGAAGCGCCATCGCCAAGCAGCCGCGCCAGTCGGCACTGGCGGTCACCACCCTGGGCCTGGAGAGCGACGAACAAGGCGACTTGCGCGTGCACGGCGGCGTGGAAAAGGCCATCCATCATTACCCCCGCGAGCACTACGCGGCGTGGATCGCCGAGCTGGGCGACCACCCGCTGCTGGGCCAACCCGGCGCCTTCGGGGAGAACTTCAGCACCACCGGCTGGACGGAAGCCGACCTCTGCCTGGGCGACCGCATCCGCGCCGGCACGGCGCTGCTGGAGGTGTCCCAGGGGCGCATGCCGTGCTGGAAGCTCAATGATCGTTTCGACGTCGCCCAGATGGCCCTGCGCGTGCAGGAATCAGGGCGCACCGGCTGGTACTACCGGGTACTGGAGCAAGGCACGGTGGCTGCCGGCGCGACACTGGAACTGATCGAGCGGCACCATGCCGACTGGTCCCTGCAACGGCTGGGCGCCGTGCTGTTCGACAAGCAGGTGGACGCCGCGGTGCTGCGCGACTGCCTGGAGCTGCCGCTGCCGCCGAACTGGCGCCGCACGCTGTCGCGGCGCCTGGAGAACGGCGCGGTGGAAGACTGGAGCCCGCGCCTGGACGGCAGCCCGAAGGCCTGACGCGGGACTCCACGGCGGGCGCCGGAACGTCCGCCGGCGCGCGGTGCACGCCAATGGCAGTTAGCCACGGCCGAGCGCACCGGCCACTGGCGCTGCGGCGAGAATGCGCGACAATGGCGCTCATTCGCCCTCTTCCGCCTTGCCGCGAGCCTTCGACCATGAGCGACCTTTCCATCCAGCTGGTGCAGGCCGGCCCCGAGCATCAGGACCTGATCCGCAACCTCTACCAGTTCTACGCCTACGAGTCGTCGGACTGGGAAGACGAGGACGTGGAGGTGGACGGCCGTTTCTACATCCACGAGGAGCACCTGACGCGCTACTGGAGCGAGCCGGAGTGGAGCGCCAACCTGATCCTGGCCGACGGCTTCATCGCCGGCTTCCTGCTGGTGGAAGGCAGCGAGCTGCCCGGCATCGACGCGCTGGAGCTGTCGGACCTGTTCGTGCTGAAGAAGTACCGTCGCCTCGGCATCGGCCGTGCCCTGGCCAACCAGGTGCTGCTGGGCAATCCCGGCCCGTGGCTGGTGCGTTTCTACGCCCAGGACGAGGTGGCGGCGGCCTTCTGGAAATCCGTGTTCGCCGACCTGCCGCGCCCGGTGCAGCGCATCGAGCCGGGGGACGATCCGCAGCTGGTGAGCTACCTGATCAGCCCGGCGACGCACTGAGCCGCTGTTC
This sequence comes from Pseudomonas sp. NY15437, assembly GCF_048068435.1. Taxonomy (NCBI): domain Bacteria; kingdom Pseudomonadati; phylum Pseudomonadota; class Gammaproteobacteria; order Pseudomonadales; family Pseudomonadaceae; genus Pseudomonas; species Pseudomonas sp. NY15437. The sequence goes on along the minus strand of NZ_JBLUQC010000006.1, from coordinate 291,039 downwards.
GTCACGATCAGTCTTCTGTCATTTGCGATCATTGAGCGACCTGGCGGCGCGGCCGTATCGTCCTGAGCGAACAACAAGAAACCCAGGAGCTACTCCCGTGACCGCACTGAACCTGCATCCCCAGGCCGCCGCTTCCCTGGCCAGCTGGCACCAGATGGTGGCCGCCAGGAACCTCTCCAACCTGCCGCAACTGCTGGCGCCCAACGCGGTGTTCCGCTCGCCCATGGCGCATTCGCCCTACCCCGGCGCGCCGGTGGTGTCGACCATCCTCAACACCGTGTTGCAGGTGTTCGAGAACTTCACCTACCACCGCGAGCTGGCCACCGGCGACGGCCTGAACGTGGTGCTGGAATTCAGCGCCACGGTGAACGGCAAGGACCTCAAGGGCATCGACATGATCCGCTTCGACGAGCACGGCAAGATCATCGAGTTCGAGGTGATGGTCCGCCCGCTCAGTGGCCTGCAGGCCCTGGGCGAGGAAATGGGTCGCCGCCTGGCGCCCTACCTGGCGGCCGCGAAGGCGAAGTCGGCCAGCTGAGATTGCCCGCCAGGGGGATTTCTGCTGGGATGGGCCATCCCTGCATCAAGGAAATCCCCATGGCCTCCTTTGAGGAACTCTTCTCCATCGGCGAGGGCTTCGACGCCTTCGTCGCCCACGGCCTGCCCGCCGAGATCGCTGGCGTGCGCAAGGTCCAGCAACAGCTGGCCGAGCCGGGCACGATCAGCGCCGACACCCTGCGCCGCGTCCAGGCCATCGAGGGCCGCTACCGCCTGCTGATCGCCGGCGAAATGTGGTGCCCCGACTGCCAGATCAACGTCACCGTGATGGACTATCTGCAGCGCCTGCAACCGCGCGTGCAGTTGGCGGTAATCACCAAGGGCCGCGCCGAGGACGATCTGCGCGAGCGCATGGCGCTGGAGCGCGTCCTGATTCCGGTGGTGCTGGTGCTCGATGCCGAGTTCCAGCCGGTGGGCCGCTTCATCGAACGACCGCAGGAGGTGGTGGCGGGCGGCGATGCGCTCAAGCCCGCGTACCGCGCGGGGGCATATCTGGAGAGCACGCTGACGGATTTGCTGGCGCTGTTCGAGCAGGCGGAAGGTCGAGCGTAAGCGCAGCCGCCGGAACGACGGCATCGACCAGTAGCGGCGCGCCATGCGCGCGATCGCGGGCATGGCCCGATCCTACAAATCCCCGAACCCGCAGGCCGTTGTAGGAGCGAGCCATGCTCGCGAACCGCCCAACGCCGCAACCGCCGGGCAGATCGTTCGCGAGCAAGCTCGCACCTACGAAAAGCCAAGAAGGCTCCGCCACGCGGGGCTTTTGTTCAGGCCAGGTCGATCACACGGATTCGTAGGCGATAACGCTAGCCCGTGGTGCGCCTGCCGATGTGTAGGAGCGAGCCATGCTCGCGAACCGCCCAACACCGCAACCGCCGGGCAGATCGTTCGCGAGCAAGCTCGCACCTACGAAAAGCCAAGAAGGCTCCGCCACGCGGGGCTTTTGTTCAGGCCAGGTCGATCACCGGGGTGCGTAGGCGATAACGCCAGCACGTAGTGCGCCTGCCGATGTGTAGGAGCGAGCCATGCTCGCGAACCGCCCAACGCCGCAACCGCCGGGCAAATCGTTCGCGAGCAAGCTCGCTCCTACGAAAAGCCAAGAAGGCTCCGCCACGCGGGGCTTTTGTTCAGGCCAGGTCGCTCACCGGGGTTCGTAGGCGATAACGCCAGCCCGTGGTGCGTCTGCCGATGTGTAGGAGCGAGCCATGTTCGCGAACCGCCCAACGCCGTAGTCGCCGGCAGATCGTTCGCGAGCAAGCTCGCACCTACGAAAAGCCAAGAAAAAGCCCCGCGATGCGGGGCTTTTGCGTTCAGATCGGGCGGATCACAAGGAGTACTTCACCGTGAACATCAGGTTGCGCGGCTCGCCGTAGTTCAGGTTGCCGAAGCTGATGCCGCTGTAATAGTACTTGTCGAAGATGTTGTTGAAGTTCACCCGGGTATCGATGTTCTCGTTGACCTTGTAGCCGACCATGGCGTTGGTCACCGTGTAGCCGCCCTGCTGGAAGCCGGTGGAGGTGTCCTCGGTCTGGCTCTGGGTCACCAGGTTGCCGCCCACGCGCCACTGGTGCAGCTCGCCCGGCAGGGTGTAGCTGGTGGCGAGCTTGAACAGATGGCGCGGCTTGGTCGGGTCGAAGGGCTTGCCGACGTTGTCCTCGTTGCTGTCATGCTTGTACTTGGCGTCGACGTAGGTGTAGCCGACCATGGCCTGCCAGTTCTCGGTCAGCGCACCGCTGACCTCCATGTCCACGCCCTGGCTGCGCACCTTGCCCGAGGCGCGCGAGCAGTAGATCGAAGTCGGCGAACTGGGGCACGGCGAGGGGCCGCTGGTGTCGTCGGTGGCGCGGTTTTCCTGGTCGATCTGGAACAGCGCGAGCTGGGTGTTCAGCGTGCCGCCAAAGTGCTCGCCCTTCAGGCCGATCTCGTAGTTCTTGCCGGTGATGGGGTCGACCAGGCTGCCGCTGGAATCGAAGTTGCTCTGCGGCTTGAAGATATCGGTGTAGCTGGCATAGACCGAGTAGACCTCGTTCAGGTCGTAAACCACGCCGGCGTAGCGGGTAACGTTGCGGGTCACCTTCTGGGTGCCGGTGTCGTTGTGCGGGTCGGCCTCGTACCAGTCCAGGCGGCCGCCGAGGATGACTTTCAGCGGGTCGGCAACGTTCAGGCGGGTGGTGACGTAGGCGCCCTTCTGCTCCTGGTCGAGCTTCATGTTCCACAGGCTCATGTCGATGCTCGGCTTCTGCACCGAGCCCGGGTCCCATTTCGTCGGGTCGAACGGGGTCATCGGCGAGCCGTCGTTGTAGGTCAAATCGCCCCAGCCGCCGTGGCCGTCGAAGCGCTCTTCGCGGTAGCTTCCGCCGAACACCAGTTCATGCTCGCGGCCGAAGGCCTGGAACGGGCCGTTGGCGAAGGCGTCGTAGCTCTGGTGGTCGTCGGTGTAGGCGTACTGGCCCGGCCCCTGGATCATGGTCGGGCAGCCTTCGGTGTAGTAGCAGCTGTTGTACAGGCCGAGCATGTCGATGCGCGCCCACAGCTTGTCGGCGGCGACCTTCATCTGCCAGCCGTTGTCGAAGCGGTGCACCACATCGCCGAACAGGTGGGTGGTGGTGGTATCCCAGTAGGACCAGTCGGCGCCGTAGTAGTCGGAGCGCTTGAGGCCCAGGTGACGGCCACCCAGCGGCGCCGGCAGGCCCACCCAATTGTCGTTCTTGTTGTCGTTCTGGTAGGACGCGCCCAGGGTCAGGGTGGTGTCGGGGTTGAGGTCGGCCTCGGTGATGCCATAGAGCACGCCGCGTTCGCCGCTGACCACGTCCTGGAAGCTGTCGTGGGTCTCGTAGGCTGCCACGGCGCGGCCGCGCAGGGTGCCTTCGCTGTTGAGCGGGCCGGACACGTCGACCTGGCTGCGATAGCGGTCCCAGGTGCCGGCACTGCCTTCCAGGCTCAGGTGGAAGTCCTGGGTCGGGCGCTTGCGCACCATGTTGACGGCGGCGGCCGGGTTGCCGGCGCCCTGCATCAGGCCCGTGGCGCCGCGCACCACTTCGACGCGGTCGAACATCGCCAGGTCCGCGGCGGAAATCACGTCCTGGGTGTAGGTGGAAATGCTGGTGGCCAGGCCGTCGTACATGATGTTGTCGACGTCGAAGCCGCGCGCGGCGTAGCTCACCCGCGCGGGGCCGTACTGCTGCACGGTCATGCCGGTGACGCCGCGGATCGCGTCGTCGAGGTCCTGCATGTTCTGGTCTTCCATCTGCTGGCGGGTGACCACGCTGACCGATTGCGGCGTCTCGCGCACCGTCATGTTCAGCTTGGTGGACGTCTGCATCACGCCGGTGGTGTAGGAACCGGTGCCCTCGGTGGTGCCGGGCGCCACGCTGGCGGCGCCGACGATCTCGGTGGCACCCAGGTCGACGCTGTCATCGCTCGACGCAGCGCTTCGCGCGGTGCCGCTGACCTGCGCGCTCTGGCCGGTGACCGTGCCCTGCAAGCCACTGTCCGCCAACAGACGTGCGAGCGCCTCGCCCGGCTCCATGCTGCCCCGAAGCGCCGGCGCGTCGACCTTGGCGACCTCGGCATGATCGTAGGCAATGCGCAGGCCGCTGGCGGACTGCAGTTGCGCCAGGGAAACGGCCAGGGGCTGCCTGGGCAAATCGACCGCCACCGGCGCCGCAGCGGCGGAAAGTGCGAGGGTGGAGAGACTGAGCAGGAGCGCGCCGGAGGCTACGTCTTTCATCTGCAGGAGGATCCTTGGTGCGAGGTTTTACGCTCTGTCGGCGCAATGACTCGGGTTGGCGATGACCGGCGTCGGCCGCCGGCGGGGAGCCAAAGTGTATGCAGATGTAAATTACTTGTAAATGCGAATACGTCTTACTTGATGTGCGCGATCGGCTGTTTTCCTACTCGCGGCCGGCCCATGCCGTAGGAGCGGACTTCGTCCGCGATGGTTACTCGCAACGCCGTGGCTGACCGGAGCGGTGGGGACTCGATCGCGGACAGAGTCCGCTCCTACCTGAAGCATCACGACGGGCCCCGCCCTCTCCCCCGCCCTCTCCCTGAAGGGAGAGGGAGCCGTCCGTGCCGGCCGATGCCATGGATTCCCCCTGCACCGATCAGGCCCCTCTCCCTTCGGAGCGGGGCGCGCAGCCAGGGTTAGGGAAAGGGAAATACACGCACAGACTGCCAGATGAAGACAGTTGCTTCCTACGCGCGATCTGGGCGCGCCTCCAGCATGAACTCGATGAACGCCCGCACCCGCGACGGCACGTGGCGCGCATGGGGGTAGATCAGCAGGAAGGGCCGCGTCGTCTGCCCGTAGTCCTTCAGTACCTCCACCAGCGCGCCTCGTTCGAGTTCTTCCTGCACGGTGAAGCGGTAGGCCTGCATCAACCCGCCGCCGCACTTGGCCAGGGTCGCGGTGGCCAGGTAGTCCTCCAGCACGGTGACGCTGCCGGGCGTCTCGATCTCCACCGCCTTGCCGTTGATACGGAAGGTCCAGGGCACACGCCGCCCGGTGCTGGGCAGCTCGAACTGGATGCATTCGTGCCCGGCCAGGTCCTCCGGCGTTTGCGGCGTACCGGCACGCGCCAGGTAGTCCGGCGTGGCCACCACCACCTCCTCCGCGTCTTCCAGGTGTCGCGCCACCAGGCTGGAATCCGCCGGGTCGCGGCCGCGGATCGCCAGGTCGAAGCCCTCATTGGCGAAGTCGATGTTGCGGTTGCTGACGTGCACGTCCACCTGTACTTGCGGGTAGCGCCGGCGAAACGCCGGCAGCCGCGGGAACAGCCGGTAATGCGCATAGGGCGTGGGTACGCTGATGCGCAGGCGCCCGGCGGCGATGCTCTGCCCGCCGCTGACGGCACGCTCGGCGTCCACCAGTTGGGTCAGCGCCTGCCGGCATTGCTCGAAGTAACTGCGGCCGTCGTCGGTCAGGCGCATCTGCCGGGTGGTGCGGACGAACAGGCGCACGCCCAGGCGCTCTTCCAGCCGCGCCACCGAGCGGCTCACCGCGGCGGGCGTGATGCCCGCCTCGTTGGCGGCCGCCGTGAAGCTGCCGGTTTCCGCCGCCAGGCAGAACAGCTCGATGCTGCCCAGTTGCAGGTCGTCGAAGTGGCGGGTCATGGGGCGGCTCGATTGATTACATGAGGTATCAATTCAAATGCCATGCGCCTCATTTTTCAAGCCGCTGTTGCAGCCTAGATTCACCTCCACGACGCGGGCACCCCGCCCCGCCTCACTTCGGAGACATCACCATGAGCAAGACCGTCATCGTCACCGGCGCCTCCAGCGGCCTCGGCTTCGCCATCGCCCGCGCCTACCTGGAGCGCGGCTACAACGTGGTCGGCAACGCCCGCACCCAGGCGCGCCTGGACGAAGCCGCCGCCCGCCTGGGCAACCCGCACAACTTCCTCGCCGTGGCCGGCGACATCGCCCGGGCGGACACCGCCAAGCGACTGTTCGCCCAGGCCATCGAGGCCTTCGGCAAGGTGGACATCCTGATCAACAATGCCGGCATCTTCATTCCCAAGCCGGTCACCGAGTACACCGAGGACGAGGTCAACGCCATCGTCGGCACCAACCTGATGGGCTTCTTCTACCCCTCCCAGGCGGCCGCGCAGCACATGGCCGCCAACGGCTCGGGGCACATCGTCAGCATCACCGCCTCCATCGCCCTGCAGCCCAACGTGAAGGTCCCGGCACTGCTGCCGGTGCTGATCAAGGGCGGCCTGAACAGCGCAGTGCGCGGCCTGGCCCTGGAGCTGGCCGCCTCCCACGTGCAGGTCAACGCGGTGGCGCCGGGGATCATCGAGACCCCGCTGCACGCCGATGACGAAGGCACCCGCGCCTTCCTGCGCGGCCTGTCGCCCAGTGGCACGATCGGCTCCCCCCAGGACATCGTCGACGCCGTGCTATACCTCACCGACTCGACCTTCGTCAGCGGAACCATCCTCAACGTCGACGGTGGCTCCACCACCGGCGTCTTCTAACCCTGACCACCCTGAAACGGAGAACCGCCATGCCCTACGTGAACATCCAGGTGACCGACGAAGGCGTGACCGCCGACGAGCGCCGCCAGCTCATCGAAGGCGTCACCGAACTGCTGGAGCGCGTCCTGCGCAAGCCGCCCGCGAGCACCTTCGTGGTGATCCAGGAGATCCCCACCGACAGCTGGGGCGTCGGCGGCGAAACCGTGAAGGCGCTGCGCGCCAGGCAGAAAGCCGGCAGCTGACGCAGCGGGCACGCCGGGGGCCGCACGACGCCTCCGGCGCTTGCCATGCACCAAGCTGGTGCTGATAGGATCGCAAGGCTTATCCGCACCCATCGACAACCGAGGCATGGAATGCTCGCCGCGCTCAAGCGTTATCCGCTACAGGTCAACCTGCTGCTCAGCGGCGCTTTCCTGCTCACCCTGGGGCGCGCCATCACCCTGCCCTATCTGGTGATCTACCTTTCCACCCAGTTCGGCCTCCCCGTCAACCACATCGGCCTGGTCATGGGTGGCGCGCTGTTCGGCGGCTCGCTGCTCAGCCTGTACGGCGGCTTCCTGATCGACCGCCTGCCCGGCTTCCGCCTGATCCTGGGCTTCGGCAGCTGCTTCGTCGCGGCCTTCGCCGGCATGCTGCTGACCCACCAGCTGTGGCTGTTCTTCCTGTTCCTGCTGGGCTTCAACTTCGCCTATTCGGTCACAGACGTGGTGGTGAAGACCATCTTCGGCCGACTGCTGCCGGCCGGCGAACAGGGCCGCGCGTTTTCCATCCGCTACACGCTGATCAACCTCGCCTACGCCATTGGCCCCTTCATCGGCGCCGGCCTCGCGCACTGGAGCCTGCACCTGCCGTTCGTGCTCTCGGCGAGCCTGGGCATAGTGTTCCTGCTGGCCTTCGCCCGCTATGGCGACCGCAACATGCGCCCGGCCGAAGGCGTGGCGCCGCCCTCCTTCCTCGCGGTGATGGGCGTGTTGGCCAAGGACCACCGGCTGATGTTCTTCACCATCGGCGGGGTGCTCACCGCCGTGGTGTTCGGCCAGTTTTCCGCCTACCTCTCGCAATACCTGGTGGCCACCGGTACGGCGGAGTACGCCTATCAGGTGATCCAGACGCTGCTGGGGGTCAACGCGGTGACGGTGATCGCCCTGCAGTACCTGCTGGGCAAGCGCATCGGCAATGCGCACCTGCAACGCTGGCTGATCGTCGGCCTGGGGCTGTTCGTGCTGGGCATCGTCGGCTTCGGCCTGTCCCACAGCCTGGTGCACTGGGGCCTGGCGATGGTGGTGTTCACCCTGGGCGAGATCATCGTGATCCCGGCGGAATACATGTTCATCGACCGCATCGCGCCGCCGCACCTGCGCGGCGTGTACTACGGCACGCAGAACCTGGCCAACCTGGGCGGTGCTTTCGGGCCGATCCTGGTGGGCTACTTCCTCGCGCTGTTCGCGCCGCACTGGGTGTTCGTCATGCTCAGCGCCTTCATCGTCGGCGGCGGGGTGTTCTACGTGCTTGGCTCGCGGCTCAGCCAACGCCAGGCCGACGGGGGTTGACCTCAAGTCCGCTTGAACCGGGATGCTGGTTGCCTCGACTGACGCGAAGGAACCCGCCATGCCCTGCACCCTTGCCCTTTTCACCCTTGCCATCGGCCTGGGCGCCACGCTGCTGATGGACGGCTGGGCCCTCCTGCGCCGCCACCTGCTGGGCGTGCCGGCGCTGGACTATGCCCTGGTCGGCCGCTGGGTAGGGCACATGCCGCGCGGCCAGTTCCGCCACACCGCCATCGGCAAGGCCGCGCCGGTGGCCGGCGAACGCGCGCTGGGCTGGGCGATCCACTACCTGACCGGCATCGTCTTCGCCGCCGCCCTGGTCACCTTCACCGGCAGCGACTGGCTGTGGCAGCCCACGCTGTTGCCGGCGCTGCTGCTGGGCGTGGGCACGGTGGCGCTGCCGTTCCTGCTGATGCAGCCGGCACTGGGCCTGGGCATCGCCGCAGCGAAAACCGCCAACCCGGCCAGGGCGCGCCTGCACAGCCTGATCACCCATGCGATCTTCGGCCTGGGCCTGTACCTGACGGCGAGGTTGCTCGCAGCCTTGACCTGAACTCCCTGAACCGGCGCCTTCTGGGCTACCCTTTCTGCACGACCGAGAGCAGGAAAGCCCAAGGATGAGCCGAATCGTCATAGCCGACCCACACCCGTTCATGCTCGCCGCCCTGAATCGACGCCTGGTGGATGCCGGGCACGAGGTGGTCGGCGAGGCCAGCGATGGCCGCGAAGCGCTGGAGCTGGTGAAACGCCTGCACCCCGACCTGCTGCTTTTCGAGCTGGACCTGCCGCGCCTGGGCGGCCTGGAATTGCTGCGGCGCCTACACCGCGACTGGCCGCAGCAGAAGACCCTGGTCTTCACCCATCTGCCCGCGGCGCACTACCAGGGCATGTGCCTGGAGGCCGGCGCGCGTGGCTTCGTCCACAAGAGTGACCGCCCGGAAGAGCTGGACGATGCCGTGCGCCTGGTGCTCGGCGGGCGCAGCGTGTTTCCTGCCCAGGCGCCGCACGCGGCCAGCGAGGCGGCTGGCAGCGACGAACACATTACCCCGCGCGAACTGACGGTGCTGCAGTACCTGTCCCAGGGCTTCCGGGTCAAGGACATCGCCGAGGAACTGGCGATCAGCGACCGCACCGTCAGCACCTACAAGGCGCGCCTGCTGGAGAAGACCCAGACCGACTCGCTGGTGGACCTGGTGCAGGCCGCCAAGGTCAAGGGCCTGCTCAACAACAGCGTGATGGAAGGCCTGGCGCAGAAACCCACGGCGCCGGCGAGCAAGTCCGAGGACCTCGCGCGGCTGCTGGACATTCTGCCCAACCCCGTCAGCCTCTGGAGCCGCGAGGGCAAATTGCTGGCGTGCAATCCCGAGTTTCTCGCCCTGCACGAAGGCAGCGAGGAAGAGTTGCTCGGCTCGCCGATCTTCAAGCTCGGGCTGGTGGCCGAGGAAGACGTCGCCCAGGCTCGCCGCGTCTTCCTCTCCGGCGCCGCCGGCAACGAGCCCTTCACCCTGATCACCAACGCCACCGTGCGCGGCGAACAACGGATCGTCCGGCTGATTGCCGTGCCGCTGCAGGAGGACAACGGCCACCCCATCGGCGTGCTCGTTTCCTTCGTCGACATCACCGAGCACGAGCGCGATGTGGAACGCCTGCAGCAGGAGAACGCCTACCTGGACAGCCTTCGCACCTCACGCTCGCGCTATCTGGAGCAAGGCTTCAACGACCTGCTCAAGGAAGCCCGCCAGTTGCAGAGCCTGCTCCCCGAGACCAGCCAGCGAACACCGACCCTGGTCGATATCGCCAAAGGCGTCGACCGGATCGAGGAAAACCTGGTAATCCTGCGCGAACTGCTGCGCACCGAGTCCAACAGCGAGCCCACCGTTCCGCAGGTTTACGAGCTCAACCAACTGACCGCCAGCCTGCTCACCCACGTCGCACTACAGCCCACCGAGACGCCGCACTTCGCCTGGATCGACCCCGCGCGCTACCGCAACATGCTCAAGGCGTTGCAGTTCTCCCTGGAGCGCTCCGCACTGAAGCTTCGCGAGGCGCAGGCCAGCGTGGAGAACCTGCCCCATGGCGAACTGATCTGGCGCCTGCAGTTCATGCTGCTCCCGCAGGACAACCTGGCCGAGCGCCTGGCCGACTTTGTACAGCGCCCCAGCATGCAACTGGTGCGGATGATCTGCGAGTTGTTCAACGGCCAGTTCCAACCCGGCCGTGCGGACGAGCCGGCCAGCGCCGGATTGATCCAGCTCAAACTCGTTCGAAGTAGTTCCCCGCACTAGTGCTGGCACTACACGGCTTTCAGGCGCCCACGATGGGGACGCCGCCCGCCTGATCCGATGCTTGCCCCATAGCCCTCTCGCTATGGAGCAGCATCATGAAATTCCTACCCTCGCACACCCAACCCCACACCTCCTGCCCCAGCCACCTGCGCGTCCTGTGCATTGCCGTGGCGCTGGGCAGCGCCGGCCTGCCGCTGACGATCATGGCCAGCGACGCCCTGCCCCAAGGCGGCAGCGTCGTCTCCGGCAGCGGCAGCATCACCCAGAACGGCGCCGAGATGACGGTGAACACCCAGGGCGCGCGCACCGCAATCAACTGGCAGCGCTTCAACGTCGGCCCGGACAACAAGATCACCTTCAACCAACCCGACGGCAAATCCGTCACCCTCAACCGCGTCATCGGCAGCGACCCGTCGAAAATCTACGGCGCGGTCACGTCCAACGGCCAGCTGATCCTGGTCAACCCCAACGGCGTGTGGATCGGCCCCAAAGCCCACATCAGTTCCAGCGCCCTGGTGGCCAGCGCCGGCTTCCTCACCGAGGAACAGGCCAAGCAGTTCGCCGAGACCGGCAAGCTGGATATCCAGCTCACCGGCAACGTCACCAACCAGGGCCGCATCACCGTGCACGACAATGGCATGGTCGCCCTGCTCGGCGCCCAGGTGAACAACGCCGGCGTCATCCAGGCACGCAAGGGCATGGTGCAACTGGCCACCGGCCCGCAGGCGACCCTGGACTTCCACGGTGACGGCCTGCTGAACATCGCCGTGAGCGGCGAGCCGGGTGAACCCGGCAGCGTCGATTCCAGCGTGACCGGCGGCGTGCACAACAGCGGCGAGATCGATGTGGGCAATGGCACCGTGGCCATGAGCGCCGCCCGCGCCGCCAAACACCTGGACTCGGTGATCAACGTGGGCGGCAACGTCGTGGCCGACTCCGTCTCCACGGACGGCGGCACCATCGTGCTAGGCAACTCCGCGCAGACCAACGTCACCGGCAACCTCAGCGCCAAAGGCGTCAATGGCGGCCAGATCAAGGCCCTGGGCGACGAGGTGAACATTGCAGGCTCCGCCAAACTCGATGCCAGCGGCACTCAAGGAGCTGGCGGCAAGGTACTGGTGGGCGGCAGCTACCAGGGCCAAGGGCCCGAGCAAGCGGCCAGGAACACCACGGTCGCCAAGGGCGCACAGCTGAAAGCTGACGGCAAGACCGATGGCGGCCAAGTGGTGGTCTGGAGCGACGGGAAGACCCATTTCGCTGGGAGCATAAGCGCCCAGGGTGGCCAGAAAGGTGGTGATGTAGAGACCTCAGGGAAACAGTTGACCATTGCTCACGAGGCACAGGTGAACGCTTCCGGCGGCAAGCAGCCTGGCAAATGGCTCCTCGACCCCGATACGGTGACAGTCGATAGCAGTGGCAACCCCGACACAGTCTCAGCATCGGCAATCGTCGCCGGACTTAGAAACAACGATGTGGAAATCACGGCGACCAACCGCATCAACGTGAATGAGGCCATTGTGGCCCAGGATGCGGGCTATCACGTGCTGAAACTGATGGCCAACGGCACGGCCGCGCCCCTCTCCGTCTATGACGATTCTCAGAGCCCCTTCAACGCCGCTAAGCGTAACGACAGTGGCTCGGTCTACATCAACGCGCCGATCCTTCTCAAGAATGGACATCTGTTCATCCTCGCTACGGGCGACGTTGTGCTCAAGAACAACACTCCTGGCGCGACCGGTGATGCTGGTTACATGGGCCGGGCGATCATCGACGTCAGTGACGGTACGATCTGGATCAAGACCTCCAACAGCGCCTCAGTCCTTCAGGATCAAGGCACCGCGCTGATCGGCAAGAACGTCGCCGTCCAAGGTTCCAGTGTGCTGCTCGACAGCCATCTGAACTACGCCGGCACGCTGGCCGGCAAGGCTACCAACGGCAAGTTCATCTACAACCAGACTTCCAATGGGCCGGTGAACACCGGCAAGGTGCAGATCTCCCAGGACGGGATCACTCAGAGCATGGACGGCGTTACCTCCGAGACGCTTTCCAAAGTCGGCGAACAGACGATCTGGGAGCCTGAAGGCCGCGTGACCCATACTCTTACCCTCGGAGACGGAACACAGTTCCAATATCTCGTTTTCGAGGCGCTTGGATATGTCAAAAAGCAAACCGGGGAGCCTGTTGCCGGAGACACCAAGAACAATGACTACTGGGTCAGCGACCTGACCTTCTACAACCCAAGCACCGGCGACACCTGGAAGATCGGCACTGATAATTCCAACGGCCAGATTGTCGTCACCCGCAACGGCCAACCGACTACCGAATTACCTCCCGGCTTCAGCTTTGGAACCAACCAGGGAGCCGTTAGTACTTCGCAAGAAGGTATCGGTGTCATTGGAGGGTCTGGCGACCAGAACAATCCGAATGCCTCGAACTCGATCAACAGAAATGGTGTGACAGGCCAGAGCGATCAACTGATCGTCGATCTTGGCGCCTCGACTTCCTCCGTCGACGCAAACCTCACCGAGCTGAGGAATAAGGGCAACGAATACCAGGCAGGGAAAATCACCTTCCTTGGCGGCAAAGACACCACCAACAGTGGTGGCGTGCAGCTGGGCAACCAGACGAGCACCCTTCAAGGCCAGGTACAGGACGCTCATCGCGAGTATGGCGATCAGAACCCGACCTTTAGTGCATCTGTTGCACCTGCCGGCGGCAACTCGGACGCTTTTGCTGTCGACCAATTCGTGGATAGACAACTGGGCCAGGATCGCTTCGCTGTCACCCCCTCCACCGCCGCTACCGAGCACTCCAATGTCGGTACGTACACAGTCGACGGCAAGCTGAATCCTGAAGGAATTATGGCTGACCGGCACCAGGCTTCAATCAGTGCCGGCACACTCACGGTTACTCCCGCTGAGCTGACAGTGCGGGCAGACAACCAAACTAAGACCTATGGCGACAAGGACAATGAGTTCACCTACAGCGTGGACGGAGCCAAGCTGGGACAAGACGGTAAAGACTTGCTCAACGATGGCAAATTGAGCCGTGAGACCGGTGAGAATGTGAGACCTGGTGGCTATGGTATTAACCAGGGAGACCTAGACCTGAACAACGGTTTGGGTGGCAATTACACCTTGAAATTCATCGATGGCCGATTGGAGATTGTGCCAGCAGATCTATTATTAGTCGCCGGTAGTGGGAGTTACGTCTATGACGGCACCACTCACAAAATAGTTAATTACGATGTTAGTGGTCTGAGAAATGGCGATACCATTTATGCCGAGGTTAATGGCGAAGGTCGAAATGTCGGCGCATACGAAACTTTCATTTCAAATGTAATGTTGAGTAACGGGACTCTTTCCAACTACAACATTCATATCAGAAATGGCGTTTTGGAAATAACCCCGGCGCCGTTAACGATTACCGCTGGAAGTGGGAAGTATTCCTATGACGGAAAGCACCATACTGATTCTTCATTCACTGTTCAAGGCTTGGTAGCTGGTGATGCTGTTGGGAATGTACTTTTCGACCCCAGTAGCGGCGGCTTGAATGCTGGGGTTTATGACAACGCCATTGAGTCGGCCGGTGTTTATAGCGGTGGAATGGATGTTGCCTCGAATTACATGATTACCTTTGTTAAAGGAAAAATCACTATCGTACCTGCTGACTTGACAATCAAAGCAAACGATACTGGTAAAATTTATGGAGGCGAAGATCCTGGGCTGACTTGGACTGTTTCTGGACTGGTCGATGGGGATAGCCTTAGTGGTGCCCTGGCCCGTCAGGCGGGAGAAAACGTCGGTAAGTACGATATCACCCAAGGCTCGTTGGGTTTGGCTGGAGACCAAGCGCAAAACTACATTCTGCATTTCGTCAATGGCACGTTCACGGTGAGCCCCGCCACCCTCACAGTTGAAGCGGATGGCAAAACTAAGTTTTATGGAGATTTCGATCCTGAGTTGACCTATAAGGTCTCTGGCCTCAAGGGGACTGACCAGGAAAGCGATGTACTTCACGGCAATGTCGTCAGGCAACCAGGTGAAAATGCAGGGACATATTCCATTGACAAAGGCACCTTAGGTCTCAATGACGGTATTGGCCAGAACTACATCCTTGAATACAAGGCAGGTAAATTTGTCATTACTCCGGTCACACTGACTGCCCAGGCGAACTCTCAAACCAAGGTGTATGGTGAGATCGATCCCACACTCTCTTATACCGTTTCCGGACTAAAAGGCACCGACAAAGAAGGTGACGTCCTGCAGGGGAGTCTCGCTCGGCAATCCGGGGAGAATGTTGGGAGCTATGGTATTCAACAGGGAAGTGTCGGCCTGAAGGATGGCGCTGCTGGTAACTACGTACTTACCTTTGTTGACAACCAGCTTGCAATTACCCCGGCCACTCTGAAAGTCAAAGCTGATGATCAGACTAAGGTATATGGCGAGGCTGATCCTAAACTGTCCCATGTAATCTCCGGGCTCAAATATGATGATACCGAGGCATCCGTTCTGAAAGGTGCTCTCGGCCGAGAAGACGGTGAAGATGTCCGGGCGGGTGGCTACACCATCCACCAGGGCAGCTTGGGCTTGAACAACGGCCAAGGCAGCAACTACATCCTGGAGTTCGAGAACGGTACGCTGACTGTCACCCCTGCGAGCCTGAAAGTCACCGCCAACAACGACGGCAAGGTCTATGGCGAGCTTGATCCGACACTGACCTTCAAAGTCGATGGTCTGAAAGGCGCGGACAAAGCGACTGAGGCGTTGGCTGGCCAGCTGGTACGCCAAGCCGGCGAGGATGTGAAGGGAGGCGGCTATGCCATCGATCAGGGCACCCTGGGCCTGACCGGCAAGGCTGCGCAGAACTACATCCTGACCTACGAGAGTGGCACCTTTAATATCACCCCTGCCACTCTCATGGTGCGCGCCGATGACAAGACGAAGGTCTATGGCGAGATTGACCCGACCCTCAGCTACCAGGTCACCGGATTCAAGCATGGTGAAGACCAAGCAACTATCGTCACGGGCAACGTTGCACGCCAAGCCGGCGAAGATGTGAAGACCGGTGGCTACGCCATCGGGAAAGGCGACCTGCAGAGCACGAGCCAGAACTACATCCTGCACTACGAGGACGGCACCTTCACCATCACCCCGGCGTCGCTGCAGATCGACTTCGACGACCACTCCAAGGTCTACGGCGAGATCGATCCGTCCCTGACCTACCGGGTGAGCGGGCTGAAGAACGGCGACAGTGCTGCATCGGTCATCAGCGGCAGCGCCGGCCGCGCAGCTGGCGAGAACGTCGGAAACTACGCCATTGGCCAGGGTTCGCTGAGCTCCAACGGCAACTACATCCTGACCTTCAACGAAGGCAAGCTGGCGATCACCCCGGCCGAACTGACCGTCACCGCCGACCACAAGACCAAGGTCTACGGCGACCTCGACCCGACGCTCACCTACAGCGTCAGCGGGCTGAAGAACGGCGACAGCGCCGCCTCGGTCACCACCGGCAGCCTGGCGCGCGTCTCCGGCGAAAACGTCACGCCCGAGGGCTACGCCATTACCCAGGGCAACGTGACCCTCACCAGCGGCAACTACCGCATGGTGTTCCGCGACGGCAACCTGCAGGTCACGCCCGCGCCGCTGGAAGTCCGCGCCAATAACCAGAGCAAGGTGCAGGGCGCGGCAGACCCGGCCCTGAGTTGGAGCGTCAGCGGCCTGAAGGCCGGCGACACCGCGGCCATCGCCCAGGGCTCGCTGCAACGCGCGCCAGGTGAAGACCCTGGCACTTACGCCATCAGCCAGAACCAGGCGTTCAGCGCCGGCAACAACTACACCGTCACCTTCAAGGGCGGCGCGATGACCATCACCGGCCCGCTCGCCCCCGTGCCGCCGGAGCAACCTGGTCTGCCGCCGCTGCCGATGACCGCGCAATCCCCCGGCAACGCCCGCTGCACCGCGCTGGAGTCGCCGTCGGCGGCCTCGGCAAACTACTCGGTCTCCCCTGCCGTGGTGCGCAGCTACGCCGTGCAACTGGTGTGCAAACCGCGTTCCTACGAAGGCCAGACCAGCACCACGCCCGATATTCGTGACGTGCTCACCTACGCCAACAGCCTGTTCAAGGATGGCCACTTCATCGTCCCCGAGGCCAAGCGCAGCGTGATTCCCCACGACCTCACCCCCACTACCAAGGGAGGGAAATAGCCATGAAAGGCATTCCTTCGAAACTGCACATCCTCGCGGTGGCCGTGTGCTCCGCCCTGCTGCTGGTCCAGGCCCCGGCATTCGCCGGGCCCAAGGCCCAGCTGGACCCCGGCCGGGTGGAAATCCCGCGCCCCGATGGCACCCGCGAAAGCGCCACCCAGATGCCCTCGATCCTGCAACTGCCCGACACCGTCGTGGTGCCCGGCGTCGAGGCGCCGCCCGCCGAAATGGTGGTGAACCCCAATGACACCACCCGCTTCCAGGTGGACAAGGTGGTCATCCGCGGCACCACGCTCTACGCACCGGCCGCCTTCGCACCGCTCACCGCGAGGCTCGAGGGCCACCGGGTGACCCTCGGCGAGGTCAATGCCGTGGTCGCGCAGATCACCCAGCGCTATCGCCAGGCAGGGTTCCTGCTGGCCCGCGCCTACCTGCCCGAACAGCGCCTGGAGAATGGCGAACTGGTCATCCAGGTGTTCGAGGGCCGGGTCAACGAGGTCAAGCTGCAAGGCGACAGCAACAAGGCGGTGCAACGCTATGCCGACAACATCCGCCGCGAAGTGCCGCCGAAAAGCGCCACCATCGAGCGCAACCTGCTACTGATGAATGACCTGTCCGGCCAGCAAAGCCGCGCCACCCTGGCCGCCTCGCCGGTGGAACAGGGTACCGACCTGATCGTCGACAACCAGATTCGCAAGTACGAAGGTTTCTTCGGTTTCGACAACCGTGACAGCCGCTACTTTGGCCCCTGGCAGGTGTACGGCGGGGTCGGCGTCAACGACCTCACCGGCCATGGCGATCACCTGGGCATCCGCGCCGGGCAGTCGGTGGAAGGCGACAAGATGACCTTCTTCGAAGGCCAGTACGACCTGCCGGTAGGCGGCCAGGGCGATGTGGTGAGCTTCCTCGCCCAGCACAACGACGGCCATGCCGACACCTACTCCTTCCTCAACGCCAACAGCTCCGGCGACACCTTCGCGGTGCGCATCACCCGCCCGTGGGTCCGCCAGCGCGACCAGACCTTCAAGACCTCGGCAGCCTTCACCTGGTACAACGGCAAGTCCGAATACCTGGACGACCCGCACAATCCGCCCTCCAGCGACGACCGCATCCGCGCCATCCGCCTGGGCGCCAGCTACGACTTCTTCGATGATTTCGGTGGCAAGAACCTGGTCAAGGCCGAGCTGAGCAAGGGCCTGAAGATCATGGGCGCCAGCCAGGAGGACCGCGCCAACCCGTCCCGCGAGGGTGGCAAGACCGACTTCACCAAGCTGCAGGTGGACGCCCAGCGGCTGCAGGATCTTTCGAAAATCATGGATGGCCTGAACCTGTATGTTGCCGCCACCGCGCAGACATCGTTCGGCCAGGCGCTGCTCAGCCCCGAGCAGTTCGGCGTCGGCGGCAGCGAGTTCGGGCGCGGCTACGACCCGTCGGAAATCACCGGGGACAAGGGCTTCGCGATGAAAACCGAGCTGCAGTACAACCGCATCCACACCTTCAGGGACTACGCCGTGCCGACGCAGTACTACGCCTTCTGGGACTTCGGCAAGGTCTGGAGCGAGGATCCGAACTGGATCAGCAGCGAGAGCCTGTCGTCCACCGGCGTCGGCGCTCACCTGCAGGTCTACAAGGACACCTATGTGTCGCCGGAAGTCGCCTTCCCGTTGACCCGTTCGGTCTCGGCCAAGGAGCTCGATGACGACAACGGCAAGGCGCCGCGTTTCTACCTGAACTTCCTCAAGCTCTTCTGAGCACTCACCCGGCGGCCGGCACGGCCGGCCGCCGCCAACCGGAGGCTACCGCCATGCAAAACCCGGATCTCCTCACCCTGCGCTGCGTGCGCTCCACCGCCTACAACAACGAACTCGCGGCAGAGCTGCTGCGCGAGCTCGCCCCCTTCATCGAAAGCGACGAGCTCAACCGCCGCCTGCGCTGCGCCGCGCGCCAACTGATACGCGACGCCGATGCGCTGGAAGGCGCGTATCAGCAGATGGCTTCGTCGAACGAGTGAGCCAAGGCTGATCGATCGCGGACGGAGTCCGCTCCCACCTCGGTTACTCCGCTTGAATTGTTCGTAGAAGCGACGGTCGTCCTCTGGTGTCGCGTACCGAGAATCTCCTTCCCCCCTCTCCCTGACCCTGGCTGCGCGCCCCGCTCCGAAGGGAGAGGGGACCGTTCGGTGCCGGATGAAACGACCACAGCGTCAGCCGGCACAATCTGCTCCCTCTCCCTCCGGGAGAGGGCTGGGGTGAGGGGCAAGCGTCGGCACAAACTTGCCAGAAAGAAGACAGTTCCCCTACCCAACCGCCCCTGCCGGCACGCCGTCGATGGGGCCTTCGCAGGAGCGGACGGCGTCCGCGATGGTTCCAAACCAACCCATGCAACTCTCGGTAGGTACGCGCTGCGCGATCGCGGGCATGGCCTGCGCCTACAGGATCAACGATTATGCGTGCTGCGCACCGGCGCGCTTGAGCAGTTGCTTGCAACGCTCGGACAGGTGCACCACCCGCAGATGCTTTCCAGCCTTGGCGTAGCGCTCGCGCAGGGTCATCAGCGCGGCGATCGCCGAGTAGTCGACGAAGCTCAGGTGCGCGCAATCCAGGGTCACCTGCTGCGGGTCGCCGGCCGGGTCGAACTGGTTGAGAAAGGACGTGGTGGACGCGAAGAACAGCGTGCCATGCAGGCGGTACAACTTGCTGCCATCAGCCTCGTCATGGACGTCGGCGTACAGCTCGCGGGCATGCTTCCAGGCGAAATCCAGCGCGGCCACGACGATGCCGCAGAACACCGCGACGGCCAGGTCCGTCGCCACGGTGATGGCGGTCACCGCGACGATCACCAGCACATCGCTGCGCGGCACCTTGTTCAGCACCCGCAGCGAGGCCCAGGCGAAGGTCTGCTGGGACACCACGAACATCACCCCCACCAGCGCCGCCAGCGGAATGCGCTCGATCAGCGGCGAAAGGAACAGCACGAAGAGCAGGATCATCCCCCCGGCCACCACGCCGGAAAGCCGGCCACGGCCACCCGAGCTGAGGTTGATCACGGTCTGCCCGATCATCGCGCAGCCCCCCATGCCGCCGAACGCGCCCGAGACCATGTTGGCCGCGCCCAGGGCCACGCATTCGCGGTCGGGGAAGCCGCGGCTCTCGGTGATCTCGTCGGTGAGGTTGAGCGTGAGCAGGGTTTCCAGGATGCCGACCATGGCCATCAGGAAGGCGTACGGCGCGATAATCCGCAGGGTCTCCAGGTTCCAGGGGATTGCCGGCCATGCGAACTGCGGCAGGCCGCCGGCGATGTGCGCCATGTCGCCCAGGGTGCGCGTGGGCAGGCCGAGCAGGTAGACCAGCAGGCCGACGCCGAGGATCGCCACCAGCGCCGGCGGCACCGCCCGGGTCAGTTTCGGCAGCCCGTAGACCACCGCCATGGTCAGCGCCACCAGACCCAGCATCAGGTACAGCGGGTTACCGCTGAGCCAGTGCCCGCCGTCCTTGAAGTGTTCCAGCTGGGCCAGGGCGATGACGATGGCCAGGCCGTTGACGAAACCGAGCATCACCGGGTGCGGCACCATGCGCACCAGCTTGCGCAGGCGCAGCAGGCCGAACAGGATCATCACCACGCCGCCCAGCAACACCGTGGCCAGCAGGTACTGCACGCCGTGCTGGACCACCAGCGCGACGATCACCACCGCCATCGAACCGGCGGCGCCGGACACCATGCCGGGACGGCCGCCGAACAGCGCGGTCAGGGTGCAGAGGAAGAAGGCGCCGTACAGGCCCATCAGCGGATTGAGGTGGGCGACCAGGGCGAAGGCGATGCACTCGGGCACCAGCGCGAAGGACGTGGTGAGTCCGGCCAGGACATCGGCACGCAGGCGGGCGGGTTTCATGTTTCTACTCGGAGCGGGGATCACGAAGGGCCGGCAATGGTACGGAAATCCGCCCTGCCCGGCCACCCGCCCATCCCGTTTCGAGGCAGGTCAGGCCTTGGCGGGCGCCGCTGCACCGTTGAGGAACAGTTGCTCGAGCACGGTCGCCGAGCTGGAACTGGCCGCCCGCCCGCGCCGCTCGGCATCGACCATGCCGTAGATCATCGAGAGGAAGAGTTCGGTGAACACCGCCGCGGTGACATCGATGCGCAACGCACCGGACTGCTGGCCGCGAAGGAAGAAGGCATCCAGCGCGTTGCTGTAGGACTGCCAGCGAGCGTCGACGCACGGATCGAGGCTGTCGGGGCTGTACTGGAACATCAGGAACACCAGCACCTCGCGATGCGTCAGGTGCTCCTGGATCAGCTTGCGCAGCGCGGTCAGCGGCTCGGCGGTCTCCAGCTCGCAATTGCTAACGACCTGGTTGAGCACCCGCTCGCCGTACCCCATGAGCATTTCCACCAGGTTGTCGCGCGTGCCGCAGAAGCGGTGCAGCGTCGCCTTGCTCACCCCTGCCGACTCCGCGAGCTCCTTCAGCGTCGCCCGCGGGCGGTCGACGATAGCGGCGGCAAGCGCCTTCAGGAGTCGTTCATCGTGGGCTGAGAGTGTCATGGAGGGCCTCTTGTCAGGTGGCGGATCGTCTCATTGTGCAGAAAAAGACCTTTCTTTTGAAAGGTCGTGACACATTTTATACCCACAGGAAGCATATGAGACTTTATTGACTCATTTTGAATTTAAAAGGATCATACGCGCCTTTCCAGATAGACAGACCCCGGGTGAAACATGGGCAGGTTGCGTGCAGTAGGGACAATCAGTGCGTTGGTCGCCGCGTTGGCGCTGGCGGGATGCGGCCAATCCGGCGAGCCGCAGGCGGCCGCCGAAACGGCGCGCCCCGTGGATGTGGTGGCGGTGACGACCGAAGCCCTCACCTTGACCTCGGAATTGCCAGGGCGCATCGAACCGATGCGCGTCGCCGAGGTGCGCGCGCGGGTGGCGGGCATCGTGGTGCAGAAACGCTTCGAGGAAGGCGCCGACGTCAAGGCCGGCGACCTGCTGTTCCAGATCGACCCGGCCCCGCTGAAGGCCGCCGTGGCCCGCGCGGAAGGCGACCTGGCGCGCGCCCAGGCGGCACAGCAGGAGGCCCAGGCCCGGGTGAAGCGCTACGAACCGCTGGTGAAGATCGAAGCGGTCAGCCAGCAGGACTTCGACACCGCCACCGCCGACCTGCGCAGCGCCCAGGCGTCGGTGCGCTCGGCCCAGGCAGACCTGGAAACCGCACGGCTGAACCTGGGCTATGCCTCGGTGAAGGCGCCGATTTCCGGGCGCATCGGCCGCGCGCTGGTGACCGAAGGCGCGCTGGTCGGCCAGGGCGACGCCACGCTGATGGCGCGCATCCAGCAGCTCGACCCGATCTACGCCGACTTCAACCAGCCGGTGGCCGACGCCCTGCGCCTGCGTGAAGCACTGAAGAGCGGCAACCTCGCCGCCGGCCAGAGCCAGGCCCTGACCTTGCGCGTCGAGGGCACCCAGTACGAGCGCCAGGGCGAGTTGCTGTTCAGCGATATCTCGGTGGACCGCGGCACGGGCCAGGTCTCCCTGCGCGGCAAGTTCGACAACGCCGATGGTCTGCTGCTGCCGGGCATGTACGTGCGCGTCACCGCCCCGCAGGGCACCGACGCCAAGGCCATTCTCGTGCCCCAGCGCGCCGTGCAGCGCGCCACCGATGGCACCGCCCACGTACTGGTGATCGGCGCAGACAGCCGCGTCGAGACCCGGCCGGTGGTGACCGGCGCCATGCAGGGTTCGCGCTGGCAGATCAGCCAGGGCCTGGCCAGTGGTGACCAGGTCATCGTCGGCGGGCTCACCGGCCTGCAGCCGGGCGCCAAGGTCGAAGCCCGTCAGGCACAGCAACAGCAGGCGTCGCGCCAGTAAGGCGAAAGTCGCCGCGAGGTATTCCCATGTCACTGTTCTTCATCAAGCGCCCCAACTTCGCGTGGGTGGTGGCGCTGTTCATTTCCCTGGCCGGCCTGCTGGCCATCCCGCTGCTGCCGGTGGCCCAGTACCCCAGCGTGGCGCCGCCGCAGATCACCGTCACTGCCACCTACCCCGGCGCCTCCGCGCAGGTGCTGGTGGACTCGGTCACCAGCGTGATCGAGGAAGAGCTCAACGGCGCCAAGGGCCTGCTCTACTTCGAATCCACCAGCAACTCCAACGGCATGGCCGAAGTGGTGGTCACCTTCCAGCCCGGCACCAACCCGGAACTGGCCCAGGTGGACGTGCAGAACCGCCTGAAGAAGGCCGAGGCGCGCCTGCCGCAAGCCGTGCTCACGCAAGGGCTGGAGGTGGAGCAGACCAGCGCCGGCTTCCTGCTGATCTACGCGCTGAACTACAAGGAAGGCGCCCAGCGCACCGACACCACGGCGCTGGGCGACTATGCCGCGCGCAACATCAACAACGAGCTGCGCCGCGTACAAGGCGTCGGCAAGCTGCAGTTCTTCTCCTCCGAAGCGGCCATGCGGGTGTGGATCGACCCGCAGAAGCTGGTCGGCTACGGGTTGTCCATCGATGACGTGGGCAACGCCATTCGCGGGCAGAACGTGCAGGTGCCGGCCGGCAGCTTCGGCGCCTCCCCCGGCAGCGCCGAGCAGGAGCTGACCGCCACCCTCGCCGTGAAAGGCACCCTGGACGACCCGGCGGAATTCGGGCGCATCGTCCTGCGCGCCAACCCGGACGGCTCCAGCGTGAAACTGGCCGACGTCGCACGCCTGGAAGTGGGCAGCGAGAGCTACAACTTCACCGCGCGCCTGGACGGCAAGCCCACCGTGGCCGGCGCCATCCAGCTCTCCCCCGGCGCCAATGCCCTGCAGACCGCCGCGCTGGTGAAGCAGCGGCTGGCCGAGCTGTCGGTGAACTTCCCCGCCGACGTCGAATACTCGGTGCCCTACGACACCTCGCGTTTCGTCGACGTGGCCATCGAGAAGGTGATCCACACCCTGCTCGAAGCCATGGTGCTGGTGTTCCTGGTGATGTTCCTGTTCCTGCAGAACGTGCGTTACACGCTGATCCCGGCCATCGTGGTGCCGGTGTGCCTGCTCGGCACGCTGACGATGATGTACCTGCTGGGCTTCTCGGTGAACATGATGACCATGTTCGGCATGGTGCTGGCCATCGGCATCCTGGTGGACGACGCCATCGTGGTGGTGGAGAACGTCGAGCGGATCATGGCCGAGGAAGGCCTCTCCCCGGCGGCCGCGACGGTCAAGGCGATGGGCCAGGTCTCCGGCGCGATCATCGGCATCACGCTGGTGCTGTCGGCGGTGTTCATGCCGCTGGCGTTCATGGCCGGCTCCGTGGGTGTGATCTACCAGCAGTTCTCCCTGTCGCTGGCGGTGTCGATCCTGTTCTCCGGCTTCCTCGCCCTCACCTTCACCCCGGCGCTGTGCGCGACGCTGCTCAAGCCGATCCCCGAAGGCCACCACGAGAAGCGCGGCTTCTTTGGCGCCTTCAACCGCGGCTTCGCCCGCCTGACCGAACGCTACACCCTGCTCAATACCGCGCTGGTGAAACGTGCCGGGCGCTACATGCTGATCTACGCCGGCATCGTCGCCCTGCTCGGCTACAGCTACCTGCGCCTGCCGGAGTCCTTCGTGCCGGTGGAAGACCAGGGCTACATGATCGTCGATATCCAGCTGCCGCCGGGCGCCACCCGTGCGCGGGCCGACGTCACCGGCCAGGAGCTGGAGCAGTTCCTGAAATCCCGCGAGGCCGTGGCGTCGTCCTTCCTGGTGATGGGCTTCAGCTTCTCCGGCATGGGCGAGAACGCCGCGCTGGCCTTCCCGACCCTGAAGGACTGGTCCGTGCGTGACAAGTCGCAGTCCGCCGAGGCGGAAAC
Organism: Pseudomonas sp. NY15437; assembly: GCF_048068435.1. Taxonomy (NCBI): domain Bacteria; kingdom Pseudomonadati; phylum Pseudomonadota; class Gammaproteobacteria; order Pseudomonadales; family Pseudomonadaceae; genus Pseudomonas; species Pseudomonas sp. NY15437. The sequence goes on along the minus strand of NZ_JBLUQC010000006.1, from coordinate 266,642 downwards.
CGCGGCAGTCAACGAGCGTTTCGCCGGTATCAGCGACGGCGCGATCATGGCCGTCACCCCGCCGCCGATTGATGGCCTGGGCAACTCCGGCGGCTTCTCGCTGCGCCTGCAGGACCGCGCTGGCCTGGGTCGCGACGCGCTGCTGGCGGCCCGCGACCAGTTGCTCGGCCAGGCCAACGGCAACCCGAAGATCCTCTACGCCATGATGGAAGGCCTCGCCGAGGCGCCCCAGCTGCGCCTGGAGATCGACCGCGAAAAGGCACGCACCCTGGGCGTGAGTTTCGAGTCCATCAGCAGCGCGTTGTCCACCGCCTTCGGCTCGGCGGTGATCAACGACTTCGCCAACGCCGGCCGCCAGCAACGCGTGGTGGTGCAGGCCGAACAGGGCGACCGGATGACCCCGGAAGCCGTGCTCAAGCTCTACGTGCCCAACAGCGCCGGCGAGTTGGTGCCGCTCTCCGCCTTCGTCAGCACCCGCTGGGAAGAAGGCCCGGTGCAGCTGGCGCGCTACAACGGCTACCCGACCATCCGCATCGCCGGCGACGCCGCACCCGGCGTCAGCACCGGCGAAGCCATGGCGGAAATGCAGCGCCTGGTGAGCGAACTGCCGCACGGCATCGGTTACGAATGGACCGGCCTCTCCTACCAGGAGAAGGTCGCCAGCGGCCAGGCCACGCAGCTGTTCGCCCTGGCGATCCTGGTGGTGTTCCTGCTCCTGGTGGCGCTCTACGAGAGCTGGGCGATCCCGCTGTCGGTGATGCTCATCGTGCCCATCGGCGCCCTCGGCGCGGTGCTCGCGGTGACGGTCACCGGGCTGCCCAACGACGTGTATTTCAAGGTCGGCCTGATCACCATCATCGGTCTGGCGGCGAAGAACGCGATCCTCATCGTCGAGTTCGCCAAAGAGCTCTGGGAACAGGGCCACAGCCTGCGCGACGCCGCGATCCAGGCCGCGCGCCTGCGCTTCCGCCCGATCATCATGACCTCCATGGCCTTCATCCTCGGCGTGGTGCCGCTGGTGATCGCCAGCGGCGCCGGCGCCGCCAGCCAGCGCGCCATCGGCACCGGGGTGATCGGCGGGATGCTCAGCGCCACCCTGCTGGGGGTGATCTTCGTGCCCATCTGCTTCGTCTGGCTGCTGTCGCTGCTGCGTCGCCAGCCCAAACCTGCGCATCAACCCACGGAGGCCGCGCAATGATCACCCTGCGCACACCCGCCTTTGCCAGCGCGCTCGCCCCAAGCGCGCTGGTGCTGGCGATGATTCTGGGCGGTTGCTCCCTGGCGCCCACCTACGAGCGCCCCGAGGCACCGGTTGCACAGCGCTGGAGCGGCCCCGCCGCCCAGCCCGGCGCCGCCGCCAGCCACCTCGACTGGCAGACTTTCATCGTCGACAGCGAACTGCGCGAACTGGTCAGCGTGGCGCTGGACAACAACCGCTCCCTGCGCCAGACCCTGCTGGACATCGAACAGGCCCGCGCGCAATACCGCATCCAGCGCGCCGACCGCGTGCCGGGGCTGAACGCGGCTGCCAACGGCAATCGCCAGCGCCTGCCGGCGGACCTGTCCAACGGCGGCGGCTCGGCGGTGAGCAGCAGCTACCAGGTCGGCCTGGCGCTGCCCGAGTACGAACTGGACCTGTTCGGCCGGGTGAAGAGCCTGACCGACGCGGCGCTGGAGCAGTACCTGTCCAGCGAGGAAGCCGGGCGTAGCGCGCGCATCGCGCTGATCGCCGAAGTCAGCCAGGCCTATCTCACCTACGACGGCGCCCAGCGCCGCCTGCAACTGACCGAGCAGACCCTGGCCAGCCGCGAGGATTCGCTCGGGTTGATCAGCCAGCGGCGCAGCGCCGGCGCGGCCACCGCGCTGGACTACCAGGAAGCGCTGGGGCTGGTGGAACAGTCCCGCGCCGAGCTGGAAAGCAACGCGCGGCAGAAGCAGCAGGCGCTCAATGCCCTGGTGCTGCTGCTCGGCACCCGCGATGCCGCGCAGCGCATCCCGCAGGTGCCGCAGGCCACGCCCATGCTGATCCAGGACATCGCACCCGGCACCCCGTCCGAGCTGATCGAGCGGCGCCCGGACATCCTCGCCGCCGAGCACGTGCTCAAGGCGCGCAACGCCGACATCGGCGCGGCCCGCGCGGCGTTCTTCCCGCGCATCAGCCTGACCGGCAGCTTCGGTACCTCCAGCGCGGAAATGTCCGGGTTGTTCGACGGCGGTTCGCGTTCGTGGAGCTTCGTGCCGACCCTGTCGCTGCCGATCTTCGACGCGGGGCGCAACAGCGCCAACCTGGACCTGGCCAAGGTGCGCAAGGACTCAGCGGTGGCCGCCTACGAAGGCACCATCCAGACGGCGTTCCGCGAAGTCGCCGACGCGCTCGCGGCCACCGACACGCTGCGCCGCGAAGAGGCCGCGCGCCGCGCGCTGGCCAACACCACCGGCGAAACCCTGAAGCTGGCCAAGGCGCGTTACGAAGGCGGCGTCGACAGCCACCTGCGCTACCTCGACGCCCAGCGCAGCCACTTCGTCAACGAGTCGGCCTACATCGAGACCAGCACCCAGCGGCAGATCGCCCTGGTGGATCTGTTCCGCGCGCTGGGCGGCTGGAGCGGTGACGTGACGGCGCGGCGCTGATCCTTCGCCGCTGTAACGCAAAGGCCCCGGCAATCTGCCGGGGCCTCTTCTTGTGCAGCGCAACGCTTCAGGCGAGCAGCGACTCCAGCACCCGGTTCAGGTGCAGCACGCCGATCCTGCCCAGTTCCTCCCGGTCGGTGATCGGCTGGTCGTCGCGCAGGAAGCCCAGCCGCCCTTCGGCAACCGCCTCGGCGATGGCTTCGAGCAATTCGTCCTGGGTGTGGCAGCCATCCAGCAGCGGCAACAGCAGCGCGGAAAACGCATCCAGGGTGATCGCCTCGTGCCAGGGGTTGAAGGTCACGCTGCCCTCGCCGCCTCCGCCCAACTGCGCAAAGCCGATGACTTCCGGATCGACCCGTGGCATGCCCGCCGCGCCCGGCCCGCCGATCACCGGCACCAGGCGATAGCGGCCCAGATCGGCCACCACGATGTGCTCGAACAGGTCGAGCAACTGCGGCTCGGCCCTGGCCGGCAGCGTGCCCAGTTGCTGCTCGATGTAGGCCAGCAGCGCCGGCAGGTTCTGCGTGCGCGGCCAGACCTCGTTGAGGCGGTAGGCGGCGACCTTCATCGCGGCGCCGCGCAAGCCGATACGGCGCCCGTCGGCCACCAGGAACTGCTGCTCGCTGTCGTCCAGCTGCACCGCGCCTTCGCATTCGAAACGGCCGGCCACGTGCAGCTTGACCAGGCGGTCGGCGGTCATCCGGTAGCGGATCGCCCCGGCCTTGTCGGCGTGCACCAGGAGCGTCTGCCGGGTGCTGCGGTTGGTCAGGATGTCCATGTACTGCTCCATGGCCACCTGGCTGTGCCCGCACTCGTTGAGCAGCGCCTGCTGCACCCCCTCGGGGAAATGGCTGATGAACATGCCCGCCGCGCGGGTATCGGCCAGGTACGCCAGGCCGTGCTGCTCGAAGCGCTGCACGAAGTCGGAGAAGTAGAACGGCGTGTTGTTCGGTTCGAGGAACGCCGACAGGCGCGCCGGGTCCCCACGCAGCGACTCGCACTCCTCCACCGCCCCCTTGAGCGCGTTGCCACCCAGGTTCGCCCAGCGCTTGAGGAAATCGAACATGCCCTGCGCCTCGGCCAGCGCCTGCGCGTCGAGGGCGCGGCCATCCAGGCGCAGCAGCATGGCATCGCGCACCATCTCCCGGGACTTCCAGCCCGGATAGGTATTGCAGCTGACATAGGCGACGCCATTGGCCGCCAGGTTCTCCTTGCAGATGCGCATGACCTCGCGGCGATCCATCGCGGACAGATGGCTGTAGAGCCCATGGCAGATGATGTAGTCGAACTCGCCGAACTCCGCGGTGATCTCCTCCAGCGCGGCGGCATGCAGGCGCAGGTTGCCCAGCCCGAGCTGGCGGACCGTCTGCTGCCCTTGCTTGATGCGCTCGGCCGACGCATCGACACCCAGCACCTTGGCGCGGCGGTGGCGCACCGCGAACGGCACCAGGTTGCTACCCGCGCCGCAGCCCAGCTCCAGCACCCGGGCCTTTTCCACCTTCGGCGGCTCCAGACCGAACAGCCAGGCCAGCACGGCCAGGTGCTCGGGCGCGTAATGCGGGTGACAACGGAAGATCTGGGCGGAATTGACCTGGGAAGACGGAAGCGGCGTAGCGGATGCGGACACGGAAGGGTTGCCTACTGGATGCGGGGTATGACCTCGTCGAATGCGCCGACAAGACTTGCGCGCATTCTGCCGCCCCGCCCAACGCGGTACTGCACCTCAAAACCGATTAAGGATTTTTCTGACAGGATATTCGTCCGCCCGCCGACGAATCACTCAGCGGCTGGTTTCCGTCCCCGGCGGCGCCAGCATCGCCGCGGCCTGGCCGTCGAAGTAAGCCACCTGCAGCGGGCGATTCAGGCCATGCAGGCGACCCTCGCCATAGGCCAGCGCACCATGCTGGCGAAGGCTCAACTGACCGTTGCACAAGGTGAGTTCGGCGCCATCGGACGAGGTGAATTCCAGCGAGTTTTTATCCAGGTGCAACACCTCGATGGTGGTGCCCGACGCCGGGAACTGCGCGCGCACCCGCGCCAGGTAGGTCGGCGCCAGGCGGCCGAACAGCTGCTGCGCCTGCTCGCGGATCTCCAGCGGATTGAGTCCGGGGCGCCGCTGCAGCTCGCTGGCGATCAACGTGAACACATCGGCGTTGGCACGGGCGATGGCCAGGCGCACCGACAGCAGCATCGTCAGGCTGGCCTGGTCAGTGACCGTCTCCGCGGCGGCGTCCGTCTTTGCCTTGCCGTGGGCGGAGCCGCCCTGCGCCGCCTGCAAGAGCTGCAGGTCGGCCAGGGAGAATGCCGTGCTCGCCAGGTGCGCCGCGCACAGCGTGGCCTGCCCCGCGCGGTCACCATTGCTCAGCAACGCCAGGGCTGGATTGCGCTTGGCCGCTGCCGCGGTGTCGACCTTCTGCTGGGCCAGGAAGGCATTCACCTGGTCCTGGGTGGCGTTGCCACGGGCCAGGCCGCAAATCTGGTTCATCAATTCCGGCGTGAGGCCATCCTCGAGCTTGGGCGCCAGCGCCAACACCGCGCCCTGCAGGAACGGCAAGGCCGGCAGAGTCAGCCACTCGCGGTGAACGGCCTCAGCCGGGGGCGACTGCGGCGGTTGCGGGTCCTTGCAGCCGGACAGCGCCAGGGAGCCCAGGAACAGGGCGAAGCAGAAATATCGGGAGATCATCGAAGGCAGCGCAATGGAGGAATGAAAAAAAGGAAGTTCGGTGGAAATAAAAAAAGGCGCGGCAGTGAGCCGCGCCTGGCGATTACCTCGCCTGGACCGCCACGCTGGTGCGGCGGTTGGGTGCCAGACAGGCGATCACCTCGGGCGTCGCCGCGCCCGGGCAGTTCACCAGCGGCTCGGCCGGGCCACGGCCTTCGGCGCTGATCAGCGCGCCGGATACGCCGTGCTGGATCAGGTAGCTGCGCACCGCATTGGCGCGGGCCTGGGACAGCTGGATGTTGCTCTGCACGCTGCCGATGCGGTCGGTATAGCCGACGATGTCCAGGGAAATCAGCTCGGCGCCCTTCAGGCCTTCGGCCAGCTCGTCCAGCTTCGCCTTGCCTTCCGGACGCAGCACCGCGCTGCCGAAGGCGAACGAGGCATCCGCCGCCAGGTTCAGGGTGCGCGCACGCGGTTGCGGTGTGGGCGCAGGAACCGGCGCCGGCGCCTGCTGCAGGCAGTCGGCCGGGTGGAAGTAGAAGGACTGGGCCATGTAGTCGGTGTCGTAGAGCACCTTGTACTGGCAGACCTTGTCCGGCTGGCCCTCGGCCTGGCGGAACTTGAAGATGTAGTCCCACTCGCGCACGCCGAACATGCCTTCGGAGAACTGCGGGTGGCCCAGCAGGTCCTGCACCTGGTGCTTGGTCATGCCGGAGCGCATCTTGCCCAGGTTCTCCAGGTTGACGTAGCTGCCTTCGGGCATGCTGGCGTCCTTCATCGCCGGGAATACCGGCTCCTGGGTGTGCCCTGCCGAATCCACATCGCTGACGGTACCGCAGGCGGTCAGCGCAGCCAGCGCGGAAGCCGCCAGGGCGAGCTTCAGGCCGCCCAGTTTGTATTGCTCGAACATCTGATAAACCTCGAAAGATCCGCGAGGGGCCCGGCAGCGCCGGGCCCTTCGTTCAGGAAGGAATTACCACTGGTAACCCACGCCGACCGACACGCCGAACTGGCCCTGGGTGTCGGTGTTGCCCGACAGCTTGGTGACCCATTTGCCGTTGTCGGAGATGCGCGACACACCGATCGCCAGGGCGTTCTGCCCGCGGTAGTTGCCCATGCCGACCGAGGCCATGCTGGCGCCCGGCGTATACGGCTGCGGCAGCGTGGCGGCGGCCAGCGCTCCGGCGATGCCGGCGCTCAGGGTGTCGTCCTGTTTCTTCAGGTCGCGCTTGAGGTCGGTGTAGACGCCGTTGATGTTGTTGTTGATGTCGCCGGTCGCCTTGTTCAGCTGGGCGACGTTGACGGCATCGGTATCGGCGCTGCCCGCGGCCAGGTTGGTGATCTGCCGCTCGGCGCCGGCGCTGCCGACGGACACCGAGTTGGCGCGATCAGCCACCGAGTCGTTGCCCAGGGCCACCGAGTTGCTGGCGGTCGCCTTCGAGCGCGTACCGACGGCCACGGCGTTGTCGCCCGAGGCCTGGGCACCGGCGCCACCGGCCACTGCGTCCTTGCCGGTCGCCTTGGGCTTGGCCAGGTTGCTGGTGTTGTTCACCTGGAACATGCCGTCCTTGCCGTCAGCGACATTGCTGATGCTGGCATTGGCGTTGTTCGCCACGCTCTTCAACTGGGCAACGTTGACCGCATCGCTGTCTTCGCTGCCGGCGGCTACGCCGGTGATCTGGCGATAAACACCGTTGTCGGCGTCGCCCACGCTCACCGCGCCGCGAGTGCTGGTGGTCGCGGCGATGGCCTTGGCCTGCTCGTCGGTCGCCGTGGCCGGCACATACCCGGCAGTGCCCGCGTCACGCTTGGCCACCGAGTCGCTGCCCAGCGCCACGCCGGCGTCGGAAGTGGCGCTGGCGTTGACGCCGGCAGCCAGGGAGTTCTTGCCCTGGGCGCCGTCGTTGGCGTAGTTGCCGCCCTTCTGCCCGTTGTCGTTGACGCTGTAGTAGTGCGTCTCGGCGTTGGACATCGCGACGTTGAGCTGATCGACGTTGACCGCGTCGCCGCCGTCCACGCCCGCCGCCACGTTGGTGATGCGCGTGCCGCCGGTCCTGGTGGTGCTGTCGTAGGTGTCGCCACCCAGGTTGACGGTGCTGTAGTCGATGCTGCCGTCAGGCTTGGTCACGTACTTGACCGCGCCCTTGTCCAGCGTACCGACGCCCGCGGTGATGGTTTCCAGGGCCTGGTTGGTCGCATACAGCTGCGAGCCGTTGACGGCATCGGTGCTGGTCTCGCTCAGGCGGCCGGCCGCGACGTTGGTGATGGTGCGCTCGTTACCGACGCTGCCGACGCTGACGGTGCTGGTCGGCGAGGTGCCGGCGAAGGTGTAGTTCACTCCGCGAAGCGTGGTGCCGGTGGTGGCTACGGCAGCGTCGGTGACCGAGCCTGCGCCCAGCGCCACGCTGTTGGCCTGACCGGAGACCGCGCCCATGCCGATGGCCACGGAATCCTGGCCGGAGGCCACGGCGTCGGTGCCGGTGGAATTGGCGTGGAAGTACTTGGTGCCGGTGTCATAGATATTGGTGACGCGACCGTCCACATCACCGATGTTGGTGGTGTTCTGCGCGACCTGGGCGTTGGTCTCGTTGAGCTGAGACATGTTCACCGCATCGCTGTCATCCACGCCGCGCGCGACGTTGGTGATGCGCGTGCCACCGGTCTTGCTGCTCTTGTCGTAGGTGTCACCACCCAGGGTGACGCTGTTGTAGTTGATGCTGCCATCAGCGTTCAGGTCGTACTTCACCGCACCGGCATCGAGGTGATCGATGGCCGAGTTGGTGGCGAACAGCTGCGAGCCGTTGACCGCATCGGTGCTGGTGGCGCTCAGGCGGCCAGCGGCAACGTTGGTGATGGTGCGCTCGTTGCCGACGCTGCCCACGCTGACGGTGCTGGTCGGCGCAGTGCCAGCGAACTGGTAGCTGGTGCCGGCAATGGTGGTGCCGGTTGTGGCGACGGCCGCATCGGTGACCGAGCCGGAGCCCAGCGCCACGGCGCCATCCTGCGCCGCCTTGGCGCCCACGCCGGCGGCCAGTGCGTTCACACCGGTGGCACCGTCGTTGTTGTAGTTGTCGCCCTGCACGCCGTTGTCGTTGACGCTGTAGTAGTGCGACTTGGCGCCATCGACGCTGCTGTTCAGTTGGTCGACGTTGACGGCATCGCCGCCATTCACGCCGGCAGCGACGTTGGTGATGCGCGTGCCACCGGTCTTCGTGGCGCTGTTGTAGGTATCGCCACCCAAGGTGACGCTGCCGTAGTTGATGCTGCCATCCGGGTTGGTGTCGTACTTCACCGCGCCGGCATCGAGGTGATCGATGGCGGAATTGGTGGCGAACAGCTGCGAGCCATTGACCGCATCGGTGCTGGTGGCGCTCAGGCGGCCAGCGGCAACGTTGGTGATGGTGCGCTCGTTTCCGACGCTGCCCACGCTGACGGTGCTGGTCGGTGCGTTGCCGGCGAACTGGTAGTCGGTGCCGGCAATGGTGGTGCCGGTGGTGGCCACGGCAGCGTCGGTAACCGAGCCGGAGCCCAGCGCCACGGCGCCGTCCTGCGCCGCCTTGGCGCCCACGCCGGCAGCCAGTGCGTTCACACCGGTGGCACCGTCGTTGTTGTAGTTGTCGCCCTGCACGCCATTGTCGTTGACGCTGTAGTAGTGCGACCTGGCGCCATCGACACTGCTGTTCAACTGGTCGACGTTGACGGCATCGCCGCCATTCACGCCGGCAGCGACGTTGGTGATGCGCGTGCCGCCGGTCTTCGTGGTGCTGTTGTAGGTATCGCCACCCAGGGTGACGCTGCCGTAGTTAATGCTGCCATCCGGATTGGTGTCGTATTTCACCGCGCCGGCATCGAGGTGATCGATGGCCGAGTTGGTGGCGAACAGCTGCGAGCCGTTGACCGCATCGGTGCTGGTGGCGCTCAGGCGGCCAGCGGCAACGTTGGTGAGGGTGCGCTCGTTGCCGACGCTGCCCACGCTGACGGTGCTGGTCGGTGCGTTGCCGGCGAACTGGTAGCTGGTGCCGGCAATGGTGGTGCTGGTGGTGGCCACGGCGGCGTCGGTGACCGAGCCGGAGCCCAGTGCCACGGCGCCATCCTGCGCCGCCTTGGCGCCTACGCCGGCGGCCAGTGCGTTCACACCGGTGGCGCCGTCGTTGTTGTAGTTGTCGCCCTGCACGCCGTTGTCGTTGACGCTGTAGTAATGCGTCTTGGCCGAACGGTTGATGGAGTCGTTCAGTTGGTCGACGTTGACCGCGTCGGTGCCATCGGTGCCCTGGGCCACATGCTTGATCTGCTGGCCGCCGGCATCGATGCCGGCCGTGGTCACGCTCGGGCCATTGGCAATGGTCAGGCCGGAGGCGTCCAGGGTCGTGGTGCCGCCCGCCGTCACGCTGGTGAAGGCCGGGTTGTCCGCCATCAGCAGGTTGAGCTGGCCGTTGGCGTCGACCTCGGTTTTCAGGTTCGCGCCGCTGTAGGTGCCGGCCGTGCTGCCAGCGCCCTGGATGGTCAGGGTATCGCCCAGTTGCTTGGCGGTGCTGCCGGTATTGCCAGCGAAGGTGAGCGGCGTGGACGCGACGTCTTCGACTGCCGAGGTGACCGCGAACAGCTGCGAGCCGTTGATGGCATCGGTACTGGTGCGGCTGATGCGGCCGGCGGCGACGTTGGTCAGGGTCCGCTCGTTGCCCACGTTGCCGATACTGACGGTGCTGGTCGGCGCCACACCGGCGAAGTCGTAGGTGGTGTTGCCGATCTGGATGTTCTGGGTGGCGACCGCCGCGCTGGTGGTCGAGCTGACGCCCAGTGCCACCGAGCGCGCCTGCTGTGCCGCCGCGCCGTTACCGATGGCGACCGCGTCGACCGCCGTGGCCTTGGCCTTGGCGCCCACGGCCACGGCGTTGTCCATGGTCGCCGAGGCGGAGTTGCCCAGCGCGGTGCTCAGCTTGCCGGCCGCATTGGTGCGCTCGCCGATGCCGACGCCGCCCTTGTCGGCGAACGACTCGTTGCCGACAGCGGTGGACGCCTCGCTCGGATCGGACAAGCTGTTGGTCGCGTGCGCCATGCGGCCGATAGCGACGTTGCCGGTGAAGGCACTGGGTGGGTTGGCCTCGTCTGCCAGCGCCTGGTAACCGATGGCCACGCTGCCGCTGTTCAAGGCCTGGGCTTCGTTGCCCAGCGCGACCGAACCCGGGCCGAGGATGGACTGCGCAACGGTGTCCTTGCCGATGGCGATGCTGGCGTCGTTAGCCTTCGTCTGGGCATTGGTGCCAATGGCGATGGAGTCGTTGGGCGTCGCGGTGGCGCCGAAGCCCTGGGCGATAGCGTTCACCCCGGCGGTGGATGCCCCGGTGCCGATGGCCATGCTGCCGATCGCCGTGGTGCTCGAGCCCGAGCCCAGCGCCAGGCTGTCGATGGCGCCCGCGCTGGTGTTGTAACCCAGCGCAGTGGCGCGCGCGCCATTGGTTTTCGCGCCTACGCCGGCGGCCGTCGCATTGGTGCCGACCGCGCCGTCGTTGAGGTAGTTGGCGCTTTGGACGTTGTTGTCGTTGACGCTGAAGTAATGCGACTCCGTGCTGCCGGCGGAGCTCTTCAGGGTCGCGCCCAGCAACGCGGTTTTCGTGCTGGGGGTGGCGTCGGCGCTGGATGCCGGCGCGACGGAATAGCTGGTGCTGGCGAGCGCAGCAGACGGGGTTTCCTCCGTCGCGCGGTAGTCGCCCAACGCCGTCGAATAGGCCAGCGCCGCCGAGGACGAAACCGCACTCGGCGCGGCGACGGCGTTGCCGACCGCCACGCTGGAATCGATCAGGTTGCCGACCTGGACATCATCGGCCCAGACGGCTTGCGAGGCGCCGATGGCCAGCGCCAGCGAGGTGGCTGCCAGGCCCGCCCCGCGTACCTTCTTGCGGCGCGAGCCGCTCTTGCCCTTGCCCTTGGCAGTGGCGAATTCACAGGCGACCACCCACGCATTGAGGGCGGCGTTCCACACCAAACGATACACCTTGTTCATCATGACTCCTGGGAAAGCAGAATCCGTTGGCACTCGCCGCGCCCAGTGCGCGTCCATTCGCAACGCACTGGTTCAACGCGGGTGTCTGGGGCATCACTCGGCTTGCGGCGTGAGCGTCTGGAACAACAGCTGCCGCCCGCCAGGAGGTGCCCGACGTCAACTCGATTCAGGAAAAACGCACCGGCAGCCCGCGCTGAACGTGCAGGGGGATGCCGCGATTTACAGGACACGAGGCGAGCTCGTCAGAGCAGGGCTCGGAGCGCTCAGGCGCGGAGGTACGCGCCGTAGGCAAGCCCGAGAGCCCAGTGATCGGAGAGGGACGATGATCAACGGCAAATTCGATAGGGCCGACGCGGGGAGCCAGGACAACGCCGCCCCCACTGTGGCGATGAACGAGCGGGCTACGCCACTTGCAGCTGGCGGCGCCGGATACGGCGCGCGCACGCGGGTTCATCTCATTAGAAATCACTTTAAGTTCTGCCGTTAATGACATGAATTATCTCCAGATAATCCTGACGAAAAGCATGCTAGCGACGGCAGGAATCCTGGGACATGAAGCCAACCCTGATTGGCCGGAAGGAATTTGCTGGTGCTGGAAAACGGGGCTTTTTCTGCCCGCCGCGACGACCGGTGCGCGCCAGCGTCAGGGCGAATCGGACCGGCTTTTTACGGGGAGGCGAAAAACAAAAATCCCGGCCGGAGCCGGGATTTTCGTCAGGGGTCTGGCGCGCTCTTCTGTGCGGCGCCGGGCAGCGAGTACTCAGGGCTTTCTGGCACTCAGCAGTTTCGCGACATCTGCGGAGAAGTAGGCCGCACGTAGACGATAAGCAGTGCCCAGCAGGTGCCCGTTGCCATACCAGAGCAGGCCGTTCTGGCTCAGCACCAGGCCGTTTTCCACGGAGTAATCGAAGCGCGCGCCAAGGTTGTTGCTGAAGACGAAACGCCGCGCATCCATCTGCTGCACCTGGTAGCTGGCGTTGGTCGGCGGCATCTGCTGGGCGACGCGATCCAGGTAGGTCGGCGCCAGGCGGATGAACAGGTTGCGCGCCTTGTCGCGGTATTCCTGGATGCTCAGGCCCGGCGTGCGTTGCAGCTGCTCGGCGATCAGCGCGAAGACATCCGCGTCGGCGCGGGCCCGCGCAATGCGCAGCGGCAGTACCTGGGCAACGCGGGTGGCATCGACTTCGGCCGGCTTTGCCTTGTCCTTTTCCTTGCCGGCCTCGGCAGCCTTTTCATGCTCTTCCGGCTTGGCGGCCGGGTTGGCGGGCTTGATGAACTCGCGCATGTCCACCGGGCTCAGGACCTCGGTGGCCTGGTAGGCGGCGCACGCGATGACCTGGGCGGCGGAGTTGCCATTGACCAGCAGGGCCACGGCGTCATTGCTGGTCAGCGGCAGGCGGGTCGGTTCGATGTTCAGCTTTCTGAGCTGCTCGTTGACCTGGTCCTGGGTGGCCTTGCCGGTGGCCAGGGCGCAGATCTGCTGGCTCAGCACGCCATCGCGCTGGCCATTGAAGGTGGGCGCCAACGGCAGGATGGCATCCTGGATGATCGGTAGCGTCGGCACACTGAGCCAGTTGGCCGGGTCGGCAGGGGTCTTGCTCGCCTGATCACAGCCGACCAGCGCGCTGCCGAGGAAGAGAGAGACGACGACTACCTTGAACTTCATGGACAGGCCTTACCACCGGGATGAATGGATGCAGCGCCCGTGAAAGGCAGCGCCGACAGCTGTCGAATTCTAGAGATCGCCTGCGTAGCGGAGAGGCCCGTCAGGCCTGAGATAGGTATGGGAATATTCCCAACAAGCCCACTGACCGTGCGCCATCCTTGCCGACGCATGAAAAAAAGGGAGCCCTGGGGCTCCCTTTTTCATCGCGCCGTGCCGGCACGCTGCGGCTCAGGCAAAGACGAAGTACTTGCGCACGGTCTCCACCACCTCCCAGGTGCCCTTCATGCCCGGTTCGATCACGAACACGTCGCCGGCGCGCAGGTGGATCGGCTGTTCGCCCTCAGGGGTGATGACGCAGTAGCCGTCGAGGAAGTGGCAGTACTCCCACTTCTCGTAGTTGACCTCGAACTTGCCGGGGGTGCAGATCCAGGTGCCCATGATCTTGCTGCCGTCCGCCGACAGGTAGGCATTGAGGTTGACGGTGTGCGGGTCGCCGCCGATGCGCTTCCACTTGGTGGCGTCCAGCACGGGCGTCGGGCAGGTGTCGCGCAATACGGTAATGAAGTCGGACATGACAGCTCCAGTCGTTCCGGTGAGGGTCCGCCACCATAGCCACCGCACCGTTCCCGCAGTTGCCTGGATTCGACATCGGTATGCCTGACAGCGCTGCCGCCCCGTTGCCTCTCTCTATTGCCGCTTCTGTTCCTGCCGCGATGCCCGCTTATCCGTACAAATTCCTACCGGTGAACTCTCGGCGTCTGACAACTGTCTGTCTGCTGTCGGCCCTCCGGGTGGGTTTCTGGCCATTGGCCACCCGGTCAGTTCTGAACCCTCGTATCCAAGCAAGTCGCCCGGCCGGCGTTTTCGCTCCCGCACGGCGGGTTTCGTTTCAAGTCATGTGAAGATTGCCCATGTCCCTATTGCGTCGCTTCCCCGCACGAGTTTCTTCCCTTCAGACCCGCGCCCTCGGTGCCTGCCTGTTTGCCGGCCTGCTGGCGGCCGGCGCCGCTGCCCAGGCCGAGGAGCCCGCCAGCAACGCGCGCTGGGTGAACGACAGCCTGAGCACTTACGTGCGCAGCGGCCCCACCGACGGCTACCGCATCGTCGGCACGCTGACGTCGGGGCAGAAGGTCCAGCTGGTCAGCACGTCCGGCGACTACAGCCAGGTACGCAGCGACAGCGGCAATACCGTGTGGATCGCCAGCAAGGACCTGCAGGACAAGCCCGGCCAAGCCGAGCGCCTGCCCGCGCTGGAACAGAAGGTCAGCGAGCTGACCACCCAGCTGCAGACCATCGACGACTCCTGGAAGAACCGCGTGCAAGGCATGCAGGAAACCCTGGATGCGCGCAAGAAGCTCATCGATGAATTGCAGGCCACCCGCAGCGCACTGGACGCCGAACTGAACCAGGCGCGCGCACAGCTACGCGATACCCAGGCGCAGTTGGGCGATGAAAACAAGCAGGTGCTGATGCGCTACATGGCCTACGGCGGCAGCATCGCCGGCGCCGGCCTACTCGCCGGGCTGATCCTGCCGACCATGCTGCGCGTGCGCCGCAAGCGTTCGACCGAGTGGGTCTGACCCCCCGCGATCCGTGCCAGGCTGAACCGATCGCGGACGAAGTCCGCTCCTACGCACGAGCCAACCTTACGTAGGAGCGGACTCCGTCCGCGATGGCCCGCCGCCACTCCACGCGTCAACGGGACGGATCCATCCCGAAACAATGCCGCGCCTGCGGGAACCGGCCCTGGTGCACCTCGTTGGCGAAGCGTTCGGCCGCCGCGCTGATCAGCTCGTCCACCCGCACGTATTGCTCGGCAAAACGCGGAATCTGTTCGCCGGAGAGCCCGAGCATGTCCTCGGTCACCAGCACCTGGCCGGCGCAGGCAGGTGAGGCGCCGATGCCGATCACCGGAATCTCCAGGCGCTCGCAGACCTGCCGCGCCAGCGGCTCCAAAACGCCTTCCAGCACCACGCTGAATGCCCCGGCGGCCGCGACAGCATTCGCATCGCGCAGCACCCGGGCAGCACCGCCCTCCTCCTTGCCCTGGACCTTGAAGCCGCCGAGGGCGTTGACCTTCTGCGGCATCAGGCCGATATGCGCCATCACCGGGATGCCGCGCTCGACGAGGAAGGCGATGGTCCCGGCCATCTCCGCGCCGCCTTCGAGCTTGACCGCCTGCGCGCCGCTTTCGGCGAGCACCCGCGCCGCCGCAAGGAAGGCCTGCTGCGGCGAGGCCTGGTAACTGGCGAAGGGCATGTCCACCACCACGCACGCCCGCTGCGAGCCGCGCACCACGGCCGCGCCGTGGGCGATCATGGTGTCGAGGCTGACGGCCAGGGTATGCGGCATGCCGTAGAGCACCATGCCCAACGAATCGCCCACCAGCAGTACGTCGACATGTGGGTCGAGCAGCCGTGCCATGGGCGCCGAATAGGCGGTGAGCACCACCAGGCTGCCGGGTTCGCGGCGCTGGCGGATGTCGAGGGTGGACAGGCGTTGTTGCGGACGATGGCTGCTCATGGTGCGCTCCCGGTCGGGCTGCTATTGGCTGAGCAAGACGCTACCATCGCCCTCCATGACCCACTTCCGACAGTGAGACAAGCTATGCCGTCAGCGGGACAGGACGCTCCGACACTTCCCGGCTTCACGTCGCTGCCGCGCCCCGTCTGGCTGCGCGCCTTCGACATGCCCGCCGGCCACGAGGTCGAACTGCACTCCCACCCCTGGGGCCAACTGATGTACGCCGCCAGCGGCGTGCTCGAGGCGAGCACCGAGCAGTACGCCTGCGTGATTCCGCCACGCCGGGCGATGTGGCTGCCGGCAGGCGTGCGCCATAGCGCCCGGGCGCGGACGCCGGTGGTGCACCGCAGCTTTTACCTGGCACCGGATCTAGCCGTCGCGCTGGGGCCGTGCCGGGTGCTGGAGATCTCGCCGCTGCTGGACAATCTCATCCAGCGCGCCAGCGAATACCCCCGCCTCTACCCCGACGACGGGCCGGAAGCCCGGCTGATGCAGGTGCTGGTGGACGAACTGCACAACGCGCCGGACTCCGGCCTCGCCCTGCCGCTGCCACGCGACAGCCGCTTGCGGCGGGTCACCGATCACCTCCAGCAACATCCCGGCGAGCGGCTGGGCATCGAGGACTGGGCACAGCGCGTCGGCGCCTCGCGGCGCACCCTGGCGCGGCTGTTCCGCGATGAAACCGGGCTGTCGTTCCGCGAATGGCGCGAGCGCGTGCGTTTGCTGGCCGCGCTGCCGCGTCTGGAGCGCGGCGAGTCGGTGACGCTGATCGCCGGTGAACTGGGCTATGAATCCACCTCGGCATTCATCGAGCTGTTCCAGCGGCAACTCCATACCTCGCCCGGCGCGCTGGCGCGGCAGATGCGCGGGCGTGACGGCTAGCCTGGCGTGCAGGACGTCGCGGGCAAGGTGCGCTCTTGCACGGTTCAGCACGGTCATCGACCCGAGCCTGTAGGAGCTGGCCATGCCTGCGACAGAGCTTGCGCCGAGCAGTCTCGGACGGAGTCCGCTGTGGCGACCCGGGTCATCGGACGAATCGAGGTAACACCTCACGGCGGACCTTGTCCGCCATCGCGGGTATGGCCCGCTCCTACAAATGGGCGCTGATCAACATGAGAGTTCCTTATATTGATCACGAGAACATTGAGTTTGTTTCATGAATGAGGTACCGGGAGAATTTCGCCATTGTTGATTCACTGGAGAGATTCACATGGCGTTGGCACACAACCTCGGCTTCCCCCGCATCGGCCGCGACCGCGAGCTGAAGAAGGCCCAGGAAGCCTTCTGGAAGGGCGAACTGGACGAAGCCGGCCTGCGTGCCGTCGGCCGCGAACTGCGCGCCGCTCACTGGCAGGTACAGAAGAACGCCGGCATCGACCTGCTGCCCGTGGGCGATTTCGCCTGGTATGACCAGGTGCTGACCCACTCGCTGACCTTCGGCGTGATTCCCGAGCGATTCCGTACCGAGGGCGATGCCAAGCCGACCTTGCAGACCCTGTTCGCCATGGCGCGCGGCGCCGCCGCCGGCTGTTGCGGCGCGCACGCCCACCCCCTTCTCGCGCAGGAGCTAACCAAGTGGTTCGATACCAACTACCACTACCTCGTCCCCGAATTCAGCGCTGACCAGCGCTTCGAGTTGAGCTGGGAGCAGTTGTTCGAGGAAGTGGACGAGGCCCACGCCCTCGGCCACAGGGTGAAGCCCGTGGTAATCGGCCCGCTGACCTACCTCTGGCTGGGCAAGGCCAAGGGCGCCACGCCTGGCCAGGAAGGCTTCGACAAGCTCGAACTCATCGAGCGCCTGCTGCCGCTCTACGGCCAGATCTTCCGCCGCCTGGCCGCGCAGGGCGTGGAGTGGGTGCAGATCGACGAACCCATCCTCGCGCTCGACCTGCCCCAGGCTTGGAAGAACGCCTTCGAGCGCACCTACAACCTGCTGCAGAGCGAGCCGCTGAAGAAGCTGGTGGCCACCTATTTCGCTGGCCTGGACGACAACCTGGGCCTGGCCGCCGGCCTGCCGGTGGACGGCCTGCACCTCGACCTGGTACGCGCGCCGGAGCAGTTCCCGACCATCCTCGACCGCCTGCCGGCCTACAAGATTCTGTCCCTGGGCGTGGTCAACGGCCGCAACGTCTGGCGCTGCGACCTGGAGAAGACCCTCGAGGTGCTGCGCCACGCCCATGACCGGGTGGGCGAACGCCTGTGGGTGGCGCCGTCCTGCTCGCTGTTGCACAGCCCCGTGGACCTGGAGCGCGAAGACCAGCTGGATGCCGAACTCAAGAGCTGGCTGGCCTTCGCCGTGCAGAAGTGCGCCGAAGTCGCCCTGCTCGCCCGCGCCATCGACCAGCCCGACGCGCCGGACGTCGTGGCCGCGCTGGAACGCAGCCGCGCCGTGCAGGCCAGCCGCGCCGCCTCGCCGCGCATCCACAAGGCCGCGGTGAAGGCCCGCCTGGCCGCCGTGAAAGCCGCCGACAGCCAGCGCCAATCCCCCTTCGCCGAGCGCATCGTCAAGCAGCGCGCCGGCCTGGACCTGCCGGACTTCCCCACCACCACCATCGGCTCCTTCCCGCAGACCTCGGCCATCCGCCTGGCGCGCCAGGCCTTCAGACAGGGCACGCTCAGCGCCGCCGACTACACCCAGGCCATGCAGAACGAAATTCGCCATGCCGTGGAAATCCAGGAGCACCTGGGGCTCGACGTACTGGTGCATGGCGAGGCCGAGCGCAACGACATGGTGGAGTACTTCGCCGAGCAGCTCGACGGCTACCTGATCACCCGTTTCGGCTGGGTGCAGAGCTACGGTTCGCGCTGCGTGAAACCCGCGGTGATCTATGGCGACCTGAGCCGCCCCAAGCCGATGACGGTGGAGTGGATCCGCTACGCCCAGAGCCTCACCCGCAAGGTGATGAAGGGTATGCTGACCGGCCCGGTGACCCTGCTGGCGTGGTCCTTCCCGCGGGAGGACGTCTGCCGCGAGACCCAGGCGCGGCAGCTGGCGCTGGCGATCCGTGACGAGGTACTCGACCTCGAAGCCGCCGGCATCCGCATCGTGCAGATCGATGAGGCCGCCTTCCGCGAGGGCCTGCCGCTGCGCCGCAGCGAATGGAGCCGCTATCTCGACTGGGCGACCGAAGCCTTCCGCCTGTGCGCCTCGGGCGTGCGCGACGACACCCAGATCCACACCCACATGTGCTACAGCGAATTCAACGACGTGATCGAGGCCATCGCCGCCATGGACGCCGACGTCATCACCATCGAGACCTCGCGCTCGGACATGGAGTTGCTGGCAGCCTTCGAGACGTTCGAGTACCCCAACGAGATCGGCCCTGGGGTCTACGACATCCACTCGCCGCGCGTTCCGGCCACCGAGGAAATGGTCAAGCTGCTGCGCAAGGCGGCCCAGCGCATTCCCGCCGAGCGCCTGTGGGTCAACCCCGACTGCGGCCTGAAGACCCGCGCCTGGCCGGAGACGGAAGCGGCGCTGGTGAACATGGTCGCGGCCGCCCGCGAGCTGCGCCGCGACGTGCGCCTGTTGGGCTGACGGGCCGGGGTGCGTTCGCCCCTGGTTCCTCACGGGCAACACCGCGGCCGACGCTGTCACGTAGGGCGCATAACGCCCCACGTTTATCCGCCATGGCAGATGACCCTTCCAGGTGATTCGCCCCGCCTTGCTGCCCAGGCCCCTGTAGGAGCACGCCATGCGCGCGATCGCGGGCATGGCCCGCTACTACATGGGATATCGTGCCGACCCGCCCTCTCCCCCGCCCTCTCCCTGAAGGGAGAGGAGCCATCCGAGCCGGCTGACGCCACAGTTTCAGCCGGCACCGGCCCAATCCCCTCTCCCTTCAGGGAGAGGGTTAGGGAGAGGGGAGATAGCCAGTACGGGGTTTCAGATGAAGACAGTTGCTCCTACACCCCGCTCGACAGGCGTAGTCTTGGAGCTCTTCGAACCAGGCAAGCGGCCCCCACATGAAGCAACTGCTCATCATCGGCATCGGTGCCGGCGACCCCGAGTACCTCACCGTGCAGGCCATCAACGCGATGAACCGCGCGGACGTGTTCTTCCTCCTGGACAAGGGCGCCAGCAAGCAACCATTGCTGCAGCTGCGTCGGGACATCCTGCAGCGCTACGTCACCCATGACCGTTACCGCCTCGTCGAGGCCGACAGCCCCGAGCGCGTGCGCGAAGGCGATTACGCCGGGCAGGTGCACGACCTGAACCGCGCCAAGCAGCAGGTGTTCGAGCGGCTGATCGACCGCGAGCTGCAGGACGGCCAATGCGGCGCCTTCCTGGTCTGGGGCGACCCCTCGCTGTACGACAGTACCCTGCGCATACTCGACGCCATCCAGAGCGCCGGCAGGCTGGACTTCGACTACCAGGTGATTCCGGGCATCACCAGCGTCCAGGCGCTCGCCGCGCGGCACAAGGTGCCGCTCAACGCCATTGGCCAGTCGGTGCAGATCACCACTGGCCGCCGTCTGGCCGAGGGCTTCCCGGCCAACGCCGACAGCGTGGTGGTGATGCTCGATGCCCAGGATACCTACCGCCAGCTGGACGACCCCGAGCTGGAAATCTACTGGGGCGCCTACGTCGGTACCGAGAACGAAATCCTCCGCAGCGGGCGGCTGGTGGAAGTCGGCGAGGACATCCAGCGTACCCGCCGCGAGGCCCGCCAGACCCACGGCTGGATCATGGACACCTACCTGCTGCGGCGCACACCAAAGGACAGCTGAGCCGTGGGCGCAAGCCGCCACACCACCGCCCGACAGCGAAGCCAGCCGCGCGCGGCTGAAAAAAGCGGTAGCCGCGCCGCGCAACGGCGGGCATCGCGACGGCTTCGACGGCGAACGGGCGCTGGAGCGACTGCAAGGGTTCATGAGCGAGGCGTCGGCGCCCGGTCCAGGCGCCGTCCTGAGCGACCTTACAACGTGCGGATCGAGGTGCTGATCGCCCGCGCACACTCGATGGCTGCCGGGGCCAGACGGCGTTCCGCGTCCTCGCGGGTCCAGCGGCTGGTCGGCGCCACCACGTGCACCGACGCTACCGGGCGGCCCTGGCTGTTGCGCACCGGCGCGGCCACCGCCATGTCCCCCAGGAACAGCTCCTCGCTGTTGATCGCGTAGCCCTTGCGGCGGATCTCGGCGATCTCGGCGAGGATCTCCTCCAGCGAAGTCCGGGTGTACTGGGTGTGGCTGGACAGGTCGCTGTCCTGCAGCAGCGTCAGCACCTCGTCATCACCCAATGCACTGAGGAAGGCGCGACCCGACGCGGTGCAGTACATGGGAATGCGACTGCCGATGGGCAGGTGGATGGGAATGAACTTGGGCCCCACGAAACGCGCCACGTAGAGCATGTCGGTGCGCACCGGCTCGGTGAGATTGGTGGTCTCGCCGGTGGTCTGCGCCAGCTCGGCGAGGAAGGGATTGGCAACATCCACCAGGGTATCGGCAGCGAGGTAGTTGTAGCCGATCTCCATTACCTGCGGGGTCAGCTGGAAGCGCTTGGTCTGCGGGTGCTTGCTGACGTACCCGAGCGCCTCGAGCGTGTGGATCATCCGCTGCGCCGAACTCTTGGTGATATCGGCGGCCTCGGCTACCTCGGCGAGATTCATGGTGCGATTGCGCGCATTGAAGGCGCGCAACACCGCCAGGCCCTTCTCCAGCGACTGGTTGAACAGGCTGTTTTCGTTGTCGCTCATGTCTCGTCCTTGCGAGGGTTTGCATGGGGATCAGGTCCTGGATCGGTCCCTGTGCCGGCTTTAAATATCGATATGCGATATTTATAAATCTCTTTACGATTTTTGTAAATCATTTATATTGCGACCAGAGCCTCCTGCCGATACCTGGGGCTATCCATAACGCATAACGACAACAAACCGCGTCACATGGGAGTTCACCAATGCATCCTCGCCTCCGCGTGTTTTCCTGCGCCCTCGCGCTCGTCGCCAGCTGCGCTGCATCCCTGGTCGCCCAGGCCGAAACCCTGAAGGTAGGCGCCACCGCCACCGGCGTGCCGTTCACCTTCCTCGACGTCAAGACCAACAGCATCCAGGGCATGATGGTCGATTCCGCCCAGGCCGTGGCCAAGGCCGGCGGCTTCGACGTGGAAATCGCCCAGACCACCTTCGCCGCGCTGATCCCCTCGCTGACCGCGAAGAAGATCGATCTGATCTCCGCCGCCATGCTGCGCACCCCCGAGCGGGAAAAAGTGGTGCAGTACTCCGACCCGGTGTTCGAGTACGGCGAGGGCCTGGTGGTGCGTGCCGACGACGACAAGGCCTACACCAGCATGGATGACTTCAAGGGTGAAGTGGTGGGCGCCCAGGTTGGCACCATCTTCATCGACAAGCTCAACCAGCGCGGCATCTTCAAGGAAGTGCGCGGCTACGACTCCCTCGCCGACCTCACCCGCGACCTGGCCCTGGGCCGCATCAAGGCCGGTTTCGGCGACCACCCGATCCTCGCCTACCAGATGGCCAAGGGCACCCTGAAGAAGGTCCGCCTGGTGGACAGCTACCAGCCGCAGATCAAGGGCGAGGTGTGCCTGATCCTGCGCCAGGGCGACCCGCAGCTGCTCGCCCAGGTCAACAAGGGCATCGCCAGCATCAAGGCCGACGGCACCCTCGCCGCCATCATCGGCAAGTGGCACCTGGACTGACGTCCGCCGCTCTTCACGCCGCCCACACGACTTACCCGCACCTTTCGCCGCGGCCCCGCGCCCGGTGAAGGGTGACGGCCGCCCTGATTTCCGCTGACGGACATCCCTATGTTTCTCCAGAACGCCCTGGACTTCCTGCCCATTCTCCTGAGTGGCGCGGTGGTCACCGTGCAGGTCACGATTGCCTCGTTCCTGCTCAGCTCGCTCATCGGCCTGGCCTTCGCCCTGATGATGGTGTCGAAGGTCCGCGCCGTGGCGCTGTTCGGCATCTCCGTGGTCAACGTGATCCGCGGCCTGCCGATCATCGTGCAGCTGTTCTACATCTACTTCGTGCTGCCGGATTTCGGCGTGCAGCTGTCCGCCATGCAGGCCGGCATCATCGGCCTGGGCATCGCCTACTCGGCGTACCAGGCCGAGAACTTCCGCGCCGGCATCCAGGCCATCCAGCAGGGGCAGATCGAAGCCGCCGAGTCCCTCGGCATGCGCGGCCCGATGATCATGCGCCGGGTGGTGCTGCCGCAGGCTTTCCGCATCGCCCTGCCGCCCTATGGCAACACCCTGGTGATGATGCTCAAGGACTCCTCCCTGGTGTCCACCATCACGGTGGCCGAGATGACCCGCGCCGGCCAGCTGATCGCCTCCTCGACCTTCGAGAACATGACCGTCTATACGCTGGTCGCCCTGCTCTACCTGGCCCTGAGCCTGCCGCTGTCGTTCGCCCTGCGCCGCCTCGAAGCGCGCATCGCCACGAGGAAGAAAGCATGATCCGCATCCAGTCCCTGCACAAAAGCTACGGCAGCACCCGCGTACTCGAAGGCATCGACCTGTCGGTGGAGAGCGGCCAGGTGGTGTGCCTGATCGGCCCGTCCGGTTCGGGCAAGTCCACCCTGCTGCGCTGCATCAACGGGCTGGAGACCTACGAGGGTGGCGACATCCTGGTTGGCGAGGAGCGGGTCGACCGCCACGCCCACTCCATTCATGAGATCCGCACGCAGGTAGCGATGGTGTTTCAGCGCTTCAACCTGTTCCCCCATCGCACCGCGCTGCAGAACGTCATGGAAGGTCCGGTCTACGTGAAGAAGGAGCGCCCGGACGCCGCCCGCGAGCACGCCCGCGCCCTGCTGGAGAAAGTCGGCCTGGGCCACCGCATGGACGCCTACCCGGACGAGCTCTCCGGCGGCCAGCAGCAACGCGTGGCCATCGCCCGCGCCCTGGCCATGCGCCCCAAGGCGATTCTCTTCGACGAGCCGACCTCCGCGCTGGACCCGGAGCTGGTGGGCGAAGTGCTGGCGGTGATGCGCAAGCTGGCCGACGAAGGCATGACCATGGTGGTGGTGACCCACGAAATGGGCTTCGCCCGCGACGTGGCGGACAAGGTGTGTTTCCTCTACGGCGGCCGTATCGTCGAGGAAGGCGCGGCCAAGGACGTGCTCTGCGCGCCGCGCCAGCCGCGCACCCAGGAGTTTCTACGGCGTCTGCTGAACACCGACGGGGGCCAGGCATGAAAACCCAGCCTCTGGCATTGCCGCCCTCGCTGTGGGCGGCCACCGCCAACCCGGCCGCAGCGACCCCGCCCCTGGCGCAGGACAAGCAGGTCGATGTGGCCATCGTCGGCGCTGGCTATACCGGGCTGGTCACCGCCCTGCACCTGGCACGCAATGGCGTGCGCGTCTGCGTGCTGGACGCTGGCGAGCCGGGCTGGGGCGCCTCCGGGCGCAACGGCGGGCAGGTGATCCCCGGCCTCAAGCATGACCCCGACGACCTGCGCCGACTGTTTGGCGGTCACCAGGCCGAGCGCCTGATCGAGGTCGCCGGTGGCGCCGCCGACGAAGTCTTCGAGCTGATCCGCCGCTACGACATCGACTGCGACGCCACCCGCAAGGGCTGGATCCAGCCGGCCGCCTCGCCCGCCGCCCTGCGCGCCATCGAGAAGCGCGCGGAGCAGTGGCGCCGACACGGCGTACCAGTGGAACTGCTCGATCAACGCAGCGTCGCCCAGCGCATCGGCAGCCAGGACTACCTCGGCGCCTGGGTCGACCCGCGCGCCGGCAGCGTCCAGCCGCTGAGCTACGTGCGCGGCCTGGCAGGCGCCGCGCTGAGCGAAGGGGCCGCCATCCACGGCCATAACCGCGTGACCGCCCTGCGCCGCCACGGCGACGGCTGGCAGCTGACCACGCACACCCAGCACAGCGTGACGGCCGAAAAAGTCATCCTCGCCACCAACGGCTACACCGACGACCTCTGGCCACGGCTGCGGCAGACGGTGATCGCCGCCAACAGCTTCATCGTCGCAACCAAACCCTTGCCGGACCATCTGCGGCGCAGTGTGCTGCCCAATGGCGAGGTCTGCTCGGACGCGCGGCGCCTGCTGCTCTACTTCAAGCAGGACGCCCACGGCCGCCTGCTGCTGGGCGGCCGCGGGCCGTTCGCCGAGCCGCGCTCGCCCGGCGACTGGCTGCATCTGAAGCGCTCGCTGCTGGGGCTGTTCCCGCAACTGGCCGGCGTCGAGTTCGAGTACCAGTGGAGCGGCCGCGTGGCGCTGACCCCGGACTTCATGCCAAGGCTGCATGAACCGGCGCCGAACCTGAGCATCCTGCTCGGCTACAACGGTCGCGGCATCGCCATGGCCTCGACCCTGGGCCGGCATCTGGCAGAGCGCCTGCTGGACCGCGAGAAGGACTTCCCCTTCCCCGTCACGCCGGTGCGGCCGATCCCCTTCCACAGCCTGCAGCGCCTGTACCTGGGCGTGGGCATCGCCTGGTACCGCCTGCTCGACGCCGTGTTCTGACGGCGGCCAACCTGCCCCACCAGCCCTGGCGCGAGCTTTTTCACGCCAATTCCCACGCCTTGCGGAAAGTGGATAGAACGCCCCCGTGCTGCCAGCCGACACTAGTCCGGCCTGGCAGCACGATGCTGCGTGCGCATCCCTTATAAAACCAAGAAACCTTCCGAGGCTTGTATGACCACCCCCGCCGAGCAACTGGAGCAACGGCTGAAGCAACAGAAAATCACCGAAGTCGAATGCGTGGTGAGCGACCTCACCGGCATCGCCCGCGGCAAGATTTCCCCCACCAACAAGTTCCTCGGCGAAGGGGGCATGCGACTCCCCGAAAGTGTCCTGTTGCAGACCGTCACCGGCGATTTCGTCGATGACGACATCTACTACGACCTGCTCGACGAAGCGGACATCGACATGGTCTGCAAGCCCGACCCTAACGCCATCTTCCTGGTGCCGTGGGCGCTGGAGCCGACCGCGATGGTCATCCACGACACCTTCGACAAGGTCGGCAACCCCATCGAACTGTCCCCGCGCAACGTCCTCAAGCGCGTGCTCAAGCTCTACGCCGACAAGGGCTGGAGCCCGGTGGTGGCGCCGGAGATGGAGTTCTACCTGACCAAGCGCAGCAGCGACCCGGACTTCCCGCTGGAAGCCCCCGTCGGCCGCTCGGGTCGCCCGGAAAGCGGCCGGCAGAGCTTCTCCATCGACGCCGCCAACGAATTCGACCCGCTGTTCGAAGACGTCTACGACTGGTGCGAACTGCAGGGCCTGGACCTGGACACGCTGATCCACGAGGACGGCCCGGCGCAGATGGAAATCAACTTCCGTCACGGCGACGCGCTGAGCCTGGCCGACCAGATCATCGTGTTCAAGCGCACCATGCGCGAAGCCGCGCTCAAGCACGACGTCAGCGCCACCTTCATGGCCAAGCCGATCACCGACGAGCCGGGCAGCGCCATGCACATCCACCAGAGCGTGCTGGACATCGCCACCGGCAAGAACATCTTCGCCGCCGAGGATGGCTCCATGAGCCAGCTGTTCCTGCACTACATCGGCGGCCTGCAGAAGTACATCCCGAAAGTGCTGCCGATGTTCGCGCCCAACGTGAACTCCTTCCGCCGCTTCCTGCCCGATACCTCCGCGCCGGTGAACGTCGAATGGGGCGAAGAGAACCGCACCGTGGGCCTGCGCGTGCCCGCCGCTCCGCCAGCCGCCATGCGCGTGGAAAACCGCCTGCCCGGCGCCGACGCCAACCCGTACCTGGCGCTGGCCGCCAGCCTGCTCTGCGGCTACCTGGGCATGATCGAGCAGGTCAACCCCAGCGCCGCCGTCCAGGGCCGCGCCTACGAGCGCCGCAACCTGCGCCTGCCGATCACCATCGAGGACGCGCTGCAGCAGATGGAAGACTGTACCGTGCTCAAGGAATTCCTCGGCGAGAAGTTCGTGCAGGGCTACGTGGCGGTCAAGCGCACCGAGCACGAGAACTTCAAGCGGGTGATCAGCTCCTGGGAGCGTGAGTTCCTCCTGCTGAGCGTCTGATCCCTCATCCCTGACTTCACAACAACAATTCGGGAGTCCCCATGAGACTGCTGCGCACCCTTGCGCCCTTCGCCCTGGCAGCCATCGCCTCGGCCGCACACGCTGCACCTACCGTCAGCATCTACAACTGGACCGACTACATCGCCCCGGACACCCTCGCCGGCTTCCAGAAGACCACCGGGATCAAGCCGGTGTACGACGTCTTCGACTCCAACGAGACCCTGGAAGGCAAGCTGCTGGCGGGCCGTTCCGGCTACGACGTGGTGGTGCCGTCCAACCACTTCCTGACCCGCCAGGTGCAGGCCGGCGTGTTCCTCGAACTCGACCGCACCCAGTTGCCGAACTGGAAGCACCTGGACCCGACGCTGCTCAAGCTGCTGGAACAGAACGACCCGGGCAACAAGCACTCGGTGCCCTACCTGTGGGGCACCAACGGCATCGGCTACAACGTCGCCAAGGTCAAGGAAGTGCTGGGCGTGGACCGCATCGACTCCTGGTCGGTGCTGTTCGAGCCGGAGAACATCAAGAAGCTCAGCGCCTGCGGCGTGGCGTTCATGGACTCGCCCGACGAGATGATCCCCTCGGTACTCAACTACCTGGGCCTGGACCCCAACAGCACCAACCCGGCGGACTATCCCAAGGCCGAGGCGAAGCTCGTGGCGGTGCGTCCGTACGTCACCTACTTCCACTCCTCCAAGTACATCTCGGACCTGGCCAACGGCAACATCTGCGTCGCCTTCGGCTACTCCGGCGACGTGTTCCAGGCCGCCGCCCGCGCCAAGGAAGCCAAGAACGGCATCGAGATTGCCTACAGCATTCCCAAGGAAGGCGCGAACCTGTGGTTCGACCTGATGGCGATCCCCTCGGATGCGACCCATCCCGAGCAGGCCCTGGCGTTCATCAACTACGTCCTCGACCCGAAGGTGATCGCCGGCATCAGCGAATACGTCGGCTACCCCAGCGCCAACGCGGACGCCAAGACGCTGCTGCCCAAGGAGATGCAGAACAACCCCGAGGTCTACCCGAGCCAGGCCGTGCTCGACAAGCTGTACATCGCCAAGGCGCCGCCGCCCAAGATCATGCGCCTGATGACCCGCAGCTGGAGCAAGATCAAGTTCAACCAATGAGCCGAGACCGACCCATGAAACACACCGAGGAGCACGCCGCGTCCTATTACGCGGCGACCGCCCGCGACCGCCAGCAATACCCCTCCCTGAGCGGGGACCTGCGCGCGGACGTCTGCGTCATCGGCGGCGGCTTCACCGGCGTGAACGCCGCCCTGGAGCTGGCTCGCCGCGGTCACTCCGTGGTGCTGCTGGAGGCCCGGCGCATCGGCTGGGGCGCCAGCGGGCGCAACGGCGGGCAACTGATCCGTGGCATCGGCCACGACGTCAGCGGCTTCGCCAAGTACGTCGGCGAGGAAGGCGTGCGCTACCTCGAGCAGGCGGGTGTGGACTCGGTGGCGCTGGTCGCCGAGCGCATCCGTGAACTGGCTATCGAGTGCGACCTGCGCTGGGGCTTCTGCGAGCTGGCCAATACCCCGGCGCAGTATGCCGCGATGGTCCAGGAGCAGGAGTCGCTGAGCCGTTCCGGCTACCCCCACGAAACCCGCCTGGTGCCGCCCGAGCGCATCCGCGAAGTCGTCGCCAGCGACTGCTACGCGGGCGGGCACATCGACATGGGCTCGGGTCACCTGCACCCGCTGGACCTGGTCAAGGGCGAGGCGCGCGCGGCGCAAGCGTTCGGCGCACAGATCTTCGAACAGAGCCCGGTGCTGCGCATCGAGCACGGTTCGACCGCTGTCGTGCACTGCGCCCAGGGCCGCGTGCTGGCGAAGAACCTGGTGCTCGGCTGCAACGCGCACCTGGACGAGCTGGAGCCGAAGCTGACCGGCAAGGTCCTGCCGGCCGGCAGCTACGTGGTGGCGACCGAACCGCTGTCCGAGGAACTGGCGGCGCAGCTGATCCCGCAGAACATGGCGCTGTGCGACCAGAAGGTGGGGCTGGACTACTACCGCCTGACGGCCGACCGCCGTCTGCTGTTCGGCGGCGCCTGCCACTACTCCGGGCGCGACCCGAAGGACATCGGCGCCTACATGCGGCCGAAGGTGCTCAAGGTGTTCCCGCAGCTGGAACAGGTGAAGCTCGACTACCAGTGGGGCGGCATGATCGGCATCACCGCCAATCGCTTCCCGCAGGTCGGGCGGCTCAAGAGCCAGCCGAACGTGTACTTCGCCCAGGGCTATTCCGGCCACGGGCTGAACGTCACGCACTGGTCGGCCAAGCTGCTCGCCGAGGCCATCCACCAGGGTGAAAGCAAGGGGCTGGACCTGTTCAGCGCCGTGCCCCACCTGACCTTCCCCGGCGGCAAGCTGCTGCGCTCACCGCTGCTGGCGCTGGGCATGGCGTGGTATCGGGTGCGGGAGCTGATCGGCTGAGCGACGTTGCCGGAGACGCATCGCGGACGGAGTCCGCTCCTACGCCAGCCGGTCAGGTAGGAGCGGTCTCCGTCCGCGATGATTCACCGCCTGCTCCGCCGCTGGGACCAGTGTAGGAGCGGGCCATGCCCGCGAGCCGCGGACAGCGTCCGCGCCATTCCCCAACAATCGAACGGCCGAGCCATTACCCGACGGGTTCGCGAGCAAGCTCGCTCCTACAGGTCAGGCCGGGTGCTCTTCGTAGGAGCGAGCTTGCTCGCGAACCGCACGGCACCGTTTCGAAAGAAAACGCAGCCCCGTCTCAGCCGCGCCCGCCCAGCTTTGCCGTGGTCTTGGGATACTCCCCGAACAGCGCGAAATACGACTGGGAAAACCGCCCCAGGTGCCAGAACGACCACTTCATCGCCACTTCGGCGACGGTCATCCCGGACTCGGCGGCGGCCAGCAGGTCGCGGCGCGCCGCATTCAGGCGACGGTTGCGCAACCAGACGATGGGCGGGATGCCCGCGTAATGCAGGAACGACTGCTGCAGCGTGCGCGGCGAGACGCCCGCTTTCGCGGCCAGGTCGCCCATGCCGAACTGCTCGTCGGGGCAGTCGTTGACCACTTCCTTGACCCGCTGCACCACGCGCTTGGCCTGGACGATGGAGCGCGCGCGGCGCTCTTCTTCCAGCGGCGCCTCGCAGAGCAGCGAGAAACAATGGGAGACGATGCTCTGCGCCACACCCGGCGCGTCCATCGGATCGTCGCCCCGGGTCGCACCGGCGAGCAGGTTGCTCAGCGAAGTCGCCACCGACTGGCAATGGCCCGAGCGCAGCGGCGTGAGCACCAGTTCGGCAAAGGTATCGGCGGGTTGGCCCCAGTTCGCCGCGTCCTTGATCACCACCGCCACCTCGCGGTAGTTCTCCGGCGTGACCCAGGCGTTGCGGGTGTCCCCGTCGAGCAGATAGAGGGCGTTGTCGGACATGTCGAAACTGAACACCAGCGCACCGGGCGGGGCGTGGAACTCCTGCTCCACGCGCAGGTTCATCTGCTCCTCGTAGAGCTCGATGCCCTCGACCTCCGCATGCAGGATGCGCCCGGCGAACCGCCCGGCGGACATCTGCGTGTACTGCTGCTCCCAACCAGGAATGGCTATGCGCTGCTGGTCTACTTCCTGTGCTTCGACAACCCGGATCGTCATACCCAGCCCTGCTGGTTTTTTCAGATGCGCAAGGCTAACAACCAGCGCTTTCCCGGCGCAAGCCAAACACAGCAGCCATCGGCCCTGGAGCTACTGACGACGGCTCCGTTCGTCGCCTATAGTCAGCCCCACTACTCCCGGCGCAAAGGACCCTCCATGCACCCGCTCATCCTGCCCATGGCCGCACAGGTGGCATGGGCCGCCTTCCTCTACGTGCTGCTTACCGTGGCGCGCGCACCGAAGATCTGGGGCATCGGACAGCGCGCCGATGGCAGCAACCCCTGGGCGGAGGTGGAGCCGCGCATCAGTGCCAACCTGTCCAATCAGTTCGAATGGCCGCTGTTCTTCTTCGCCGCCTGCCCAGCACTCGCTCAACTTCAGCGTCGCTTCCTGGCTCGCCTGGTTGTTCATCGCTGGCCGAGTGGCGCACAGCGGCGTGCAGATACTCACCCGCAACGTCCGCCTGCGCGGGCTGGTGTTCACCATCAACTTCCTGGCCGTGCTGGGATTGTGGGCGGCGGTTGTGCTGGCGCTCGCTGGCAAGCCCGCTGCCTGAGCGGCTACTGCAGCGAAGGGCCGCGCCGTCGCGTGGTGGCGATCAGCCCGGCCGCCCGCGCCCGCAGTTGCCCGCAGCCGCCCTCGACTTCCTGCCCGGCGCTGTTGCGCACCTTGGTCAGCACACCCCGGCTGTGCAGGTAGCGGACGATCTCGACGATCCGCTCGCCATCCGGCCGCTGGTACTGGTCGCCCTCCAGCGCGTTGAAGGGAATCAGGTTGAGCACGCCGAACTTGCCCTTGAGCAGGCGCAGGATGCCGTCGAGCTCTTCCTGGCTGTCATTGATGCCCTTGAGCAGCGTCCACTGGTACTGGATGGGGTAGTCCGTGGCGCGCGCATAGGCTTCGCCCTGCTCCACCAGTTCCTCGGGCGAAAGCTTCGGCGCGCGCGGCAACAGGTGCTCGCGCAGCGCGGCGTTGCTGGTGTGCAGCGACAGCGCCAGGGCCGGCTTGATCCGCTGCTGCGGCAGGCGTTCGAAGACGCGCGGGTCGCCCACGGTGGAGAACACCAGGTTCTTGTGGCCGATGCCGCCGTCGGTGCCGAGGCGGTCGATGGCCTCGAGCACGTTGTCGAGGTTGTGCGCCGGCTCGCCCATGCCCATGAACACCACCTTCTTCACCGGCCGCACGCGCCGCGCCAGCACCAGCTGGGCGACGATCTCGGTGGTGGAAAGCTGGCGCAGCAGGCCGCTCTTGCCGGTCATGCAGAAGCGGCAGCCCACGGCGCAACCGACCTGGGTCGATACGCACACGCCGCCGCGTGGCAACAGCACACTCTCCACCATCTGCCCGTCGGCCAGGCGCACCAGCAGGCGTTCGGAATGGTCGCCCGCCGGATGACGGGAATGGAGAGTCGCCAGCGCATCCAGCTCGGCGGCGAGCGGCCCGACGCCCTGGCGCACGCTCAGCGGCAGGAAGTCCTCGGTGGCCTGGCGCCTGGTGCCGGCATCCAGCGGCTTGCCCTGCAGCCAGGCACGCAGCATCCGCGCGCGGTGCAGGGGCAGCGCGCCAAGGTCGGCGAGGCGTTGGTCAAGGTCATGGATGTGCATGGGGCGCGAATCCTAACACCAGCGCAGGTCCGGGCGTAGCGCTGTCGGTCGCGTACCCGAACGACACGCGCAGAGGCTCATTCCAGAGCCGCCCCAGCGGTATTTTTGAGATGTTTCTTATTCAGTCGCCCGAGCCTGCGCCCTACAGTGCCGCCGCCCCGCCTCACCAGGAAGTGCGGGACATTGCACACAAGGAGTAAGCATGAAGAAGTTCCTGAGCGCCGCCGCACTGGTTTCGGCGACCGTCTTGGCCAGCGGCTGCACCAGCTACAACGTCAGTCAGCCCATCGCCCCGGTAGCGGGCGCGGTGAAGACTGACCTGAAGGCCGACGTCGCCGTCGGCGGCCCCATCAGCGGCCAGTCGCAGGTCAACATCCTGTTCGGCTTCATCAAGTTCGGAGGCGACAGCCAGTTCGCCGACGGCGTGACCTATGGCGCCGAAAGCGGCTCGGGCATGAGCCTGGCTGCATTCGATCCGGTGTCTTCGGTCAAGGCTGCTGCAGCCTACAAGGCCGTGAAAAGCTCCGGCTCCGACC
This sequence comes from Pseudomonas sp. NY15437, assembly GCF_048068435.1. Taxonomy (NCBI): domain Bacteria; kingdom Pseudomonadati; phylum Pseudomonadota; class Gammaproteobacteria; order Pseudomonadales; family Pseudomonadaceae; genus Pseudomonas; species Pseudomonas sp. NY15437. Next base: position 234,426 of record NZ_JBLUQC010000006.1, on the reverse strand, counting down.
TGATCGTCGCGCCGCGCTATGAAGTGTCCGTTCAGGACTACTTCTTCTTCAAGAAGGTCGACGTCAAGGTGACCGGCAACAAGGGCAATATCAACAACATCCGTTGATGCCCTGCGGGCGGGGCGCAATGCCCCGCCTTCGGCTGGAGCGAATGCGGCGGCAATGCTAGGGTCTGCCCATCGCACTGCCAGGACGTCGTCATGCACCGGATCGCCCCACTCCTCTTCCCGCTTCTGTTCGCCAGCCTCGCCCAGGCCGCCCCGCCGGACTTCGACGCCAAGGTGAACACGCTCGCCCAGCAGGTGATGCGTGACAACGGCATCGCCGGCCTCGCCATCGGCGTGACCGACCGCGGCGAGCAGCGTTTCTACAACTTCGGCGTGGCATCGAAGCAGAGCAGGCAACCGGTGAGCAGCGACACGCTGTTCGAGATCGGCTCGGTCAGCAAGACCTTCACCGCTACCCTCGCCGGCTTTGCCCAGGCCGTCGGCAAGCTCAAGCTGCAGGACAGCCCGACACGCTACCTCAAGGAACTGCGCGGCAGCGCCCTGGACAAGGTGACGCTGATCCAGCTCGCTACCCACACCGCCGGCGGCTTCGGGCTGCAACTGCCCGAGGAAGTGAAAACCCCGCAGCAACTCACTGACTACTACAAGGGCTGGCAGCCGCAGTACCCCGCCGGCAGCCAGCGCAGCTACGCCAACCCGAGCATCGCCCTGCTCGGCATCGCCACCGCGCGCGCGCTCGACGTACCGTTCAAGACGGCCATGCAACGCAACGTCTTCGCCCCGCTGGGGCTGAGCAATACCCACATCGACGTGCCGGTGACGCGTCAGGCCATCTACGCCCAGGGCTACGACAAGGACGACGCTCCGGTGCGGGTCAACCCCGACCAGATCGCCGACGAAGCCTATGGGGTGAAGTCCAGCAGCCGCGACCTGCTGCGCTTCGTGCAGATCCAGCTGGGCGAAGTCACGCTCGGTGACAAGCTGCGGGCAGCCGTGGATGCCACCCGCACCGGGTACTACCAGGTCGGCCCGATGACCCAGGACCTGGTCTGGGAGCAGTACGCCTATCCGCCCACGCTGGCAGAGCTGCAGCAGTACAACGGCAGCAGCATGCTGGACACCCAGCCGGTGACCGCGCTGCGCAAGCCACTGCCGCCGCAGCAGGCGGTCTGGGTGAACAAGACCGGCGCCACCGGCGGCTTTGGCACGTACGTGGCCTTCATCCCGTCGAAGCAGCGCGGCATCGTCATCCTCGCCAACCGCAACTACCCCAACGAGGTACGGGTCAAGCTGGCCTGGGACATCCTCTCGAAGCTCGACTGAGCGTTTGCTCATCATCTTTCTGTAGGAGCGAGCTTGCTCGCGAACCGTCTGTCCCGGCGCAGGACGGTCGCGAGCGTGGCTCGCTCCTACAGGCCAACCTCCGCGCCCCTGTAGGAGCGGGCCATGCCCGCGATCCGCGGACACAGTCCGCGCCCACCGCTGATACCGAAGCCGCGGGAAACCCTCGCGGACGGAGTCCGCTCCTACGCTCATGGGTAAGGTTCGGCGCAAGGGTTGGTCGCGAGCGTGGCTCGCTCCTACAGGCAACCTCCGCGCCCCTGTAGGAGCAGGCCATGCCCGCGATCCGCGGACACAGTCCGCGCCCGCCGGTCGCCTCCATCGATATCGGTGATGTTCTGAATCAAAATGCCGGTAATGCCCGCTGGCGGGCGAACCTGTAGCGTGGTCCCCTGACGCATTCCGCCACCCGAGGATCAGTGCCTTGCCCCGCCTCCCACTGCAACGCGCGCCCATCGACGACTACAGCCATTCCCCGCAGTACATCGCCGGCCGATTCCGCAACCTCAAGGCGCGCCCCGCCGACATGCCGGAGCCGGGCGCCGGCGTGCTCTGGGACCTGCTGTTCAACAAGCCGCGCAATACGGTGCCACGAGCCCCGGTGCCGGTGCGCGCGCTGAGCCCTGACGAGCTGCAACGGGCCCCCGACCACAGCCTCTACCGCCTCGGCCATTCCACCCTGTTGCTCAAGCTGCGCGGCGGCTGGTGGCTGACCGACCCGGTGTTCTCCGAACGCGCCTCGCCGTTTTCCTTCGCCGGCCCCAAGCGCTTCCACGCGCCGCCGATTGCCCTGCAGGACTTGCCGCCGATCCGCGGCGTGATCCTCTCCCATGACCATTACGACCACCTCGACCGCGCCACTATCGCCGTGCTTGCCGAGCGCGCGGACGTCTTCCTCACCCCGCTGGGCGTGGGCGACCGCCTGCTCGACTGGGGCGTGCCGGCGGAGAAGATCCGCCAGCTGGACTGGTGGCAGAGCACCACGGTGGACGGCCTGTGCCTGACCGCCACGCCGGCGCAGCATTTCTCCGGCCGCGGCGTGCGCGACGGCAACCGCACCCTGTGGTGCTCCTGGGTGATCGAGGACGATAGCCTGCGCCTCTTCTTCAGCGGCGACACCGGCTACTTCGACGGTTTCGCCGAGATTGGCCGGCGCTTCGGCCACTTCGACCTGACGCTGATGGAAACCGGCGCCTACAACGAACACTGGCCCTACGTGCACATGCACCCGCAACAGACCGTGCAGGCGCACCAGGACCTCAACGGCCGCTGGCTGCTGCCGATTCACAACGGCACCTTCGACCTGGCCATGCATGCCTGGTACGAGCCGTTCGAGCGCGTGCTGGCCATCGCCGCCGAGCGCGGGCTCAGCGTTACCACGCCGATGATGGGCGAGCGCATCGATATCCAGGCGCCGCACCCGGGCGAGCGCTGGTGGCGCGGCGTGGTCGCCGAGGAAGCACGCGCACCGGCGCCTCGCTGCGGCTGCCGCACCGCCCGCGAGAGCTGAGGCTGCAAGAGGCGAGGTCAAAGCGGACGGAGGCCATCGCGGACAGTCCGCTCCTACAGTGATACCCCAGCGCTCGGGCCCACCCCAACCCTGGCTGCGCGCCCCGCTCAGAGGGAGAGAGACCCTTCGGTGCAGGATGAAACTGCAGCGTCAGCCGGCACAATCTGCTCCCTCTCCCTCTGGGAGAGGGCTGGGGTGAGGGGGAGAACGTCGGCACAAACTTGCCAGAGAGAAGACAGTCACTACTACGCGAGATTGCACCACGAAACCATCAGCGTAGGAGCGAGCTTGCTCGCGAACAGCCCAGCTCCAGAGCCAAGGGTTCGCGAGCAAGCTCGCTCCTACGAAAAGCCCATTGGCGCAACTCGGTTTCAATCGCTGGCCAGCTCGAACAACTGCCAGCGCACCGAGCTGACACCCTTCTCCAGGCTGATGCGGCTGACCATGCGCTCCAGTTGCCCGGCAGCGCCGTGGCCACCGAGCAGTTCGGCGCGCACCTCCAGTTTCGCCGGGTTGGCCTGGTCTTCGCTGTGCAGCGATTGCAGGCGCAGTTCGCTGCTGTCCAGGCTGTGCAACATCAGGCTGCGTACCTGGATTTCATCCTCGGCGCGGCAAACGATGGCGACGCCGTAACGCTGCTCCGCCTCGCTGGCCGGCACCACGTCCTGGTGATTGATGCGCTGGGCGATGTCGCGCAGCAGGATGTTGGCGCAGAGCACCACCACACTGCCCAGCGCGGCCTCCAGCAGCAGCCCCATGCTGCACAGCACACCGATGGCGGCCGTGCACCAGAGCGTGGCGGCAGTATTCAGACCGCGCACGTTCAGGCCGTCGCGCATGATCACGCCGCCACCCAGGAAGCCGATCCCCGAGACCACGTAGGCGGCGATGCGCGGGGCATCCGCCGAGAGTCCCGGCATGGCCTGGGTCATCAGCACGAACAGGCAGGCGCCGGTGCTGACCAGCGCGTTGGTGCGCAGGCCGGTGAGGCGCTGGCGCAGTTGGCGTTCGGCGCCGATCAGGGCGCCCAGCAGGAGTGCCGCGGCGACCCGCAGCAGGAAGATTTTCCAATCCATGTTCCACCTCGTTCGCGGCGCTTGGCCGCTCCATGCGCCGGCCGGACGGCGCGCATTCGGGGGATGGATCGCGAGGGAGCGAAGGGCCGGGTGGCCCCGCAGGGGATGTGTGAAACGTCATCCGCAAGGATGCGTCTCGCCACTGTCCGCAACGCAGCGAGACAGGGGCAGGGTTCTGCCGGACGGCTCGCTGTTCAGACCTGTCGCAATCGACCAGGGCAAGTGTCCAAGGCAGGACTCCTCTTCAGATTCAAAAAAAAGCGACCGGACCCGGTGTGAGCACTGCCCGGGACAGCTCCGGCCGCGAGTCGTCATCATCCCCCGGCTGGCTTAAGGTTTTCTTAGGACACCATCGGCCCTACCATGACCCGCCCGCCACCTCGCACTGGAGAGCCGCATGCCGTCTGCCATCAGCACCCGAGAACACTGGATCGGCAGCGACCAGGGCCAGCTGTTCGCCCAGGACTGGACACCTGCCGGCGCGCAGGGCGAGCCGATCCTGCTGCTGCATGACTCGCTGGGCTGCGTGACCTTGTGGCGCGATTTCCCGGAGCACCTGGCGCACGCCACCGGCCGCCAGGTGATCGCGTACGACCGGCTGGGCTTCGGCCGCTCCGAGCGCTACCCCGGCACCCTGCCGCTGGATTTCATCGACGACGAGGCGCGGCGCTTCTTCCCCCTGCTGCGACAGCATTTCGGCTTCGAGCGCTGCGTGGTGTTCGGCCACAGCGTCGGCGGCGCCATGGCCGTGGCCTGCGCGGCGCAGCATGGGCAGGCCTGCGCGGTGCTGATCACCGAGTCCGCGCAGGCATTCGTCGAGCACCGGACCCGCGACGGCATCCGCGCGGCGGAATTGGAGTTCGCCCGCGAGGGCCAGCTGGAGCGCCTGCGGAAGTACCACGGCGACAAGGCCTTCTGGGTGCTGCGGGCGTGGGTCGATACCTGGTTGTCGGACGACTTCAGCGACTGGAACCTGGACGCCGAATTGGCGCAGGTACGCTGCCCGATCCTCAGCCTGCATGGCGAGCAGGACGAGTACGGCTCAGCGGCGCACCCCGAGCGCCTCACCGCTGTGCCCGGCGTCCCCAGCCAGCTGCGCCTGCTGCCCGATTGCGGTCACGTCCCGCACCGCGAGCAACAGCCAGCGGTGCTCCAGGCGGTGACCGAGTTCCTCCAGCACTATCTGCCCTAGGCCCCGTCCGCTGCCGGCTGCGGGGTTGCCGTCTGGCTGGAAAGTTGAATCAAAGGGCGCGCGGCACGGTCACTGACAACAGGCCCAGTCGCCTCCCGACATTCGGTGACGGGAGTGGGCCTCAAGGGCGCCGTTGCGATGACTCCACGGGGAACCCGCGCAACGGCCGGATGCTTCTTTGTGCGCAGGTAGGTTCGAACATGTGCCGCCTTGTTCCGCTGTTGTTGCTCATCGTGTGGACACCCGCCTCCCTCGCCGCCAGCCTCGGCTCCTCTTCCGACGAGAAAGCCCAGGCCGCGGTGACCAAGGCCGAAGCGCTGGAGCAACAGGTCGCCCATCCGGCCACGGCGGTGACCAGCCTGGCGCCCATCAGCAAAGCCGAAGTCAAGGCGCTGGACCCGGCCGGCAAGGCGCCGCTGGACGACGCCCTCACCTGCCTGTCCCGGACCATCTACTGGGAAGCCAAGGGCGGCGGCAAGGCGGACATGGAAGCGGTGGCCAACGTGGTGCTCAACCGCACCGGCCACAACGGCTTCCCCGACACCGTGTGCGGTGTGGTCAAGCAGGGCCAGGCGCAGAAGCATTGCCAGTTCTCCTGGTGGTGCGATGGGCGCTCCGACCAGGTGGAAGAAAAGAACCGCTATGACCTCGCCAAGGAAATCGCCCGTCGCGCGCTGAATCAGCAGCTGACCGACCGCACCCGCGGCGCCATGTACTTCCACGACCGCCACGCCTCGCCCGGTTGGGCGAAGACCTATATCCGCACGGCCGAGACCGACGAGTTCGTCTTCTACAAGCCGCGCGGCGGCGATGCGCGCTAGCTGGCGGAGCCGTCGCGCTGGGAGTCCATCCAGCGCACGAGGGCTTCGCCGAATTCCGGCGGCGCCTTGCGCCCGACGCGGCGCGCCAGGTCGAGCACGGTGTGTTGCGCCAGGGCCTCTTCCATGCGCTTCTGCGCGGTCAGCATGACCGCGTGGACCGAGCAGGTGCCGCAGGTCGCCCATTCCGGCGGCGAGCCGTCGAACACGGCGCAGCGGCCACGGATGTCACGGCATTCGAAGATCAGCTTGTCGCCATCGATGGCCTTGACGATGTCCAGCACGCTGATCTCGTCCGCCGGCCGCGCCAGGCGGAAGCCGCCACGCACGCCTTCGGTGGCCGCCACCAATCCGGCCTTCGCCAGCTTGGTGAACACCTTCGCCAGCAGTTCCTGCGGCACGCCCTGCAACTCGGCCAGCGCACGCACGCTGGAGTCGCGGCTGTCGCCTTTCTCGTCCGTCAGGAAGAGCAGGCAGTGAATCCCATACTCCACGCCCGCGCTGTATAAAGCCATCAAAAACTCCGACTAAATCAGTCGCACTATTATCGCGCCACGGCGGGCGTCCGATAAGCACTAAAGCATGCCGTCAGACGGGCTGTCACCCGCCAACCGTGAAGCTCAGGGCATTTGCGCGTTTGCCAAATCGACAGGCGTCAGGGGCCTTTGCTCAGGCGACGGCGACGAGCAGTCGGAGTTTGCGAGAAAAATCGGTTGCGCCGCATAACTACGACCAATATAGTCGTAGTTACTCGAGACGAGCCGGGAAGCGAACCGCTCCGATGTCAGGCACTCGGGAACCCCACCCTGGATTCACACTTTTCGTCGGAGACCACCATGAAACAACGCATCCTGATCGTCGGCAGCGGCTTCGCGGGCATGTGGAGCGCCCTGAGCGCGGCGCGCCTGCTCGACCTGCACCAGCGTGACGACATCGAGGTCGCGGTGCTCGCGCCCCAGGCCGAGCTGCGCATCCGCCCGCGCTTCTACGAACCCGACGTGCACCGGATGGCCGCACCGCTGGGCGAGCTGTTCGGCGCCGTGGGCGTGACCTTCATCCAGGGCAGCGCCGAGCAGATCGACGTCGATGGGCGCCAGCTGGATTACCGCAACGCCCGCGGCGAGACCGCTACCCTGGGCTTCGATCGCCTGATCCTGGCCAGCGGCAGCAAGGTCGCCCGCCCCGCCCTGCCGGGCATCGAACACGCCTTCGACGTGGACGACATCGACCAGGCGATGCGCCTGGAAACCCATCTGCGTTCGCTGCAGCAGTTGCCGGAATCGGCCGCGCGCAACACCGTGATCGTCGCCGGCGGCGGCTTCACCGGCATCGAGACCGCCACCGAGATGCCGGCCCGCCTGCGCGACGTGCTGGGCGCGCAGGCCGAGGTGCGGGTGATCGTGGTCGATCGCGGCGCCGAGATCGGCAGCGCGCTGGGCGCCACTTCGCAGTCCGTGGTCGAAGAAGCCTCGGCCGAAGTGGGCGTGGAATGGCGCCTGAAGGCCTCGGTGGAAGCCATCGACGAAAACGGCGTGACCCTTTCCAGCGGCGAGCGCATCGAGGCGAAAACGGTGATCTGGACCGCCGGCGTGCGCGCCAGCGCGCTGACCGAACAGGTGGCCGCCGAGCGCGACCGCCAGGGCCGCCTGCACGTGGACCGCAACCTCCAGGTGATCGGCCAGGACGCGGTGTACGCCACCGGTGACGTCGCCTATGCCGCCGTGGACGAGGCCGGCAACCACGCCCTGATGACCTGCCAGCACGCCATCTCCCTGGGCCGCTCGGCCGGCAACAACGCCGCCGCCGACCTGCTCGGCGTGGCGCCGATCCCCTACAGCCAGCCCAAGTACGTGACCTGCCTGGACCTGGGCGCCTGGGGCGCGCTGTACACCGAAGGCTGGGATCGCCAGGTGCGCTTCCTGCGGGAGGAAGGCAAGAAGATCAAGACGGAGATCAACACCGTGTGGATCTACCCGCCGGCGGCCGACCGCGCCACTGCGCTGGCGGCGGCTGACCCGATGATTCCAGTCGTGGCGTGATACATCGAGCCATGCCCGGCATCGCACGCGATGGCGGGTGTTTTCACGGGCTCCCCAGGCTGGCCGGGTTCGCGAGCAAGCTCGCTCCTACAACCTGCATGTAGGAGCGGGCCATGCCCGCGATCACTATCGCGGCGTATTCCGATCCCACCCGGCAATACCGAGGTCCCCGCCACATTGTAGGAGCGAGCTTGCTCGCGAACCTGCCCGAAACGCCGCCCTCGCCGGCGGTTCGCGGGCATGGCCCGCTCCGACAGTGAGCCCGACGGTCGTCAGACCAACCGCCATTGACGGCTCCACGCCACCGGATAAACTGTATATCCATACAGTTATTTCGAGCAATCCCATGTCCCGCCATCCCATCTCCCTTCCCCGGCCCTCGCGCCGGGTGCATGACCGTCGCCGCGCGGCGGGCGGGAGGTCGTGATGGGTAGCGTGGTCGCGCTCGACACCCTGTTCCACCAGCGCCAGGTATGGAAGGGCCAGCCGCAAGGCCTGCCGCCGAGCCAGCAGCCCACCGGCCATGCCACGCTGGACGCCGCCCTTCCGACCGGCGGCTGGCCGGAAGCCGCGCTCAGCGAAATCCTCCTGGCCGCCGAAGGCACCGGCGAACTGCAACTGGTCTGGCCAACCCTGGCGCGACTCAGCGCGGCGGGCGAGCGCATCGTGCTGGTCGCACCGCCTCACATTCCCTACCCGGCCGCCTGGCAGGCCGCTGGCGTCGCGCTGGAGCAGCTCGCCATCGTGCGTGCCCAAGGGCGCGATGCGCTCTGGGCCGCCGAGCAGTGCCTGCGCTCGGGTAGCTGCGGCGCCGTGCTGTGCTGGCCGCAGCAGGCCGACGACCGCGCCCTGCGCCGCCTGCAGGTGGCCGCCGAAACCGGGCAGACGCTGGCCATCGCCTACCGCTCGCAGCGTGAAGCGCTCAACCCGTCACCCGCCGCGCTGCGCCTGGCGCTGGACGCCAACCCGGCGCAGCTGCGCGTGCTCAAGTGCCGCGGCGGCCTGGCGCCGGCGCGGCCCATCCCGCTGCCCTGGCACTGAGGTCGGCATGCTCTGGGCCTGCATTCTCCTGCCGCAGCTGGCGATGGACGGCGTGCTGCGCGGCCGCGCCGATCCGGACGCCGCCCTGGCGCTGCTCGCCGGGCCGCCCCAGCGCCGCGTGCTGCAGGCGGTGAGCCCGGCCGCGCGGGCGCTGGGGCTCAAGCCCGGCCAGTCGCTCACCGCCGCCCAGGCACTGAGCCGCGATTTCGCCACCGCCGAGTACGACCTGCGCGAGGTGCAGCGCTGGCAGAACCTGCTGGCCGCCTGGGCCTATGGCTTCAGCTCGCAGGTCAGCCAGCACTACCCGCGTGCGCTGCTGCTGGAGGTGCAGTCCAGCCTGCAATTGTTCGGTCCCTGGCCGCGTTTCGAGGCGCGCCTGCGTGAGGAATTGAACGGGCTGGGCTTCCGTCACCGCATCACCGCCGCGCCCAATCCGGCCGCCGCGCGCATCCTCGCCAACGGTCATGACGGCCTGGCGATCCACGACAACCAGCAGTTGCGCCAGTACCTGGGCAGGATGCCACTGGAGCGTCTGGGCCTGGAGCGCGACGCTGCCACCTCGCTGGGCCGCATGGGCCTGCGCAGCCTGCAGCAACTGCTCGCCCTCCCGCGCGAGAGCCTGGCCCGACGCTTCCCGCCGCAGGTATTGCGGCAGGTCGACACCCTGCTCGGCCAGCGCCCGCTGGCCCTGGAGTTCTACCGGCCGCCGGATCGCTTCGAGTCGCGCATCGAGCTGAACTTCGACGTGGAATCCACCCAGGCGCTGCTGTTCCCCCTGCGCCGCCTGACCGCCGACCTCGCCGCCTTTCTCGCCGGGCGCGACAGCGGCGTGCAGCGGTTCGTCCTCTATCTGGAGCACCACGAAGGCAGCGACACGCCGATGCCGGTCGGCCTGCTCAGCGCCGAACGCGAGGCGGGGATGCTTTTCGAGCTGACCCGTGGCCGCCTGGAGCAACTGCAATTGCGCGCGCCGGTGCACAGCGTGCGGCTGCTGGCCGATGACCTGCCGCCCTTCGTGCCGCAGCACCGCGAGCTGTTCGACGACCGCCCGCAGCAGTCGCAGCCCTGGGAACAACTACGCGAACGCCTGCGCGCGCGGCTGGGCGACGACGCCGTGCACAGCCTCGGTGGCCGCGCCGACCATCGCCCGGAGCGCGCCTGGCAAGGCAGTTCCGCCCCGCTGCTGCCCGTCACCGAAGCCCCGCGCCCCGGCTGGCTGCTGGCCGAACCCCAACCGCTGCGCGAATTCGCCCCGACCCTGCTGGCCGGCCCCGAGCGCATCGAGTCCGGCTGGTGGGACGGCGAGGACATCCGCCGCGACTACTACCAGGTGCGCACCCGCAGCGGCCAGCGCGCCTGGGTGTTCCGCCCGGTGGGCGAGGACGGCCCCCTGCTGCTGCACGGCTGGTTCGCATGAGCGCGCCGGCCGAAGGCATCAGCTACGCCGAGCTGCACTGCCTGTCCAACTTCAGCTTCCAGCGTGGCGCCTCCAGTGCCGCCGAGCTGTTCGAGCGGGCGAAGAAGCTCGGCTACCGCGCGCTGGCGATCACCGACGAATGCAGCCTGGCCGGTATCGTCCGCGCCTGGCAGGCCTCGAAGGAGACGGAAATCCCGCTGATCACCGGCAGCGAGCTGAGCATCGAGCACGGCCCGAAGCTGGTGCTGCTGGCGGAGAACCTGGCCGGCTACGAGAATCTCTGCCGCCTGCTCACCCACGCCCGGCGCCGCGCCGAGAAAGGCAGCTACCGCCTGGTGCGCGAGGACTTCGACGGCAACCTCGAGCACCTGCTGGCAATCTGGCTGCCTCGGGGCGACCAGGACGACGACGGCCTCTGGCTGCGCGGGCTGTTCCCCAAGCGCCTGTGGCTGGGCATCGAACTGCACAAGGGCCCGGACGACGCCTGCAAGCTGCATCGCTTGCAGGAACAGGCCGCGCGCCTGGGCATCCCCGCCGTGGCCTGCGGCGACGTGCACATGCATGTGCGGGGCCGCCGCGCCCTGCAGGACTGCATGACCGCCATCCGCCAGCACCTGCCGGTGCACGAGGCCGGGCAATACCTCTACCCCAACGGCGAGCGCCACCTGCGCCCGTGGGAGGCGCTGGCGTCGATCTACCCCGCCGAGCTGCTGGCGGAAACGCTGGAGATCGCCAGGCGCTGCACCTTCGACCTGAGCGATCTGAAGTACCAGTACCCACGCGAGCTGGTGCCCGAAGGGCATACGCCGGCCAGTTGGCTTTGCGCCCTGACGCAAAAAGGTATTCACGAGCGTTGGCCTGCTGGGGCGAGAAAAAAGGTCATCAAACGCATCCGCAAGGAACTACGGCTGATCATCGAACTGGAATACGAAAGCTATTTCCTCACGGTCCATGACATCGTCCGGTTTGCCCGCTCGCAACATATCCTCTGTCAAGGACGTGGCTCAGCCGCCAACTCCGCAGTGTGCTTCACGCTGGGGATTACCGAACTCGACCCGACACACATCAATCTGCTGTTCGGTCGCTTCATTTCCCGCGAACGCAAAGAACCGCCGGATATCGACGTCGATTTCGAGCATGATCGCCGTGAGGAAGTCATCCAGTATGTGTTCCAGCGCTACGGCCGCACGCGTGCTGCGCTTACGGCAGTCGTCAGTACCTATCGGGGCGCCGGAGCTGTGCGCGACGTGGCAAAGGCATTGGGTCTGCCGCCTGACCAGGTCGGCGCGCTGGCCGACTGTTGCGGACATTGGAGCCGCAAAGGTCCGCCACGCGACCGTCTGATCGAGTCCGGCTTCGATCCGGACAGTCCAGTGCTTCGTCGTGTCCTCGCGTTGACGGAACAATTGGTTGGCTTTCCCCGCCACCTGTCACAACACCCAGGAGGCTTCGTGATTTCCCAGCAGCCATTGGAAACCCTGGTGCCGGTGGAAAATGCGGCGATGCCCGAACGCACCTTGATCCAATGGGACAAGGATGATCTTGACGCAGTCCGCCTTCTCAAAGTCGACGTGCTCGCTTTGGGGATGCTCAGCGCCCTACGTCGCTGTTTCGACCTGATCGAACGTTATCGTGGTCAGCGTTGGACACTCGCTACCCTGCCGCAGGAGTGCCCGAAAACCTACGAAATGATCAGCCGTGCCGACACCGTCGGCGTGTTCCAGATCGAGTCCCGCGCACAAATGGCCATGCTGCCCCGTCTTAAACCCGAAACGTTTTATGACCTGGTCATCGAAGTCGCAATCGTCCGCCCGGGCCCGATTCAGGGCGATATGGTGCACCCTTACCTGCGTCGACGTAACAAGGAAGAGCCCGTTACCTATCCGTCCAAAGCCTTGGAAAAGGTCTTCAGACGTACCTTGGGTGTTCCACTGTTTCAGGAGCAGGTAATGGAAGTGGCCGTCATTGCCGCCGACTATACCCAGGGCGAAGCGGACCACTTGCGTCGGTGCATGGCCGCGTGGAAGCGTCATGGCGGTCTGGAGCCGCACCGGCAGCGTCTTTTCCAAGGCATGTTGAAGAACGGCTACACCCAAGATTTCGCCGAGCGCATCTTCAAACAGATAGAAGGCTTCGGCAGCTACGGCTTCCCCGAATCCCATGCCGCCAGTTTCGCCCTGCTCACCTACGCCAGCTGCTGGCTGAAGTGCCACGAGCCAGCCGCCTTCACCTGCGCGCTGATCAACAGCTGGCCCATGGGTTTCTACAGCCCCGACCAGTTGCTGCAGGACGCCCGCCGCCATGGCCTGGAAATCCGCCCGGTGGACGTGCGCCACAGCCACTGGGACTGCACCCTGGAGCCCATGGCCGAGCGCCAGCCGGCGATCCGCCTGGGCCTGCGCATGGTGCGCGGGCTGCGCGAAGAGGCCGCCCATGCCGTGGCCCAGGCGCGTGAGCAACGCGCCTTCGCCGACGTCGCCGACCTCTGCCTGCGCGCCCGCCTCGATGCACGCGCCCGCGAACAGCTGGCCGACGCCGGCGCCCTGCGCGGCCTCGCCGGCCACCGGCACAAGGCGCGCTGGGCGATTGCCGGGGTCGAGCCGCAGCTGCCGCTGTTCGCCAGGCAAGTCACCGAGGAAGCGCCGGTCAGCCTGCCGCTGCCCAGCCGCGGCGAAGACCTGTTCACCGACTACGCGACCCTCGGCACCACCCTCGGCCCGCACCCCCTGACCCTGCTGCGCGGCGCCCTGAAGGCCCGCCGCTGCCGCAGCTCGCGCGACCTGCTGAAGCTGGAAGCCGACCGCCCGGTGCGCGTCGCCGGCCTGGTGGTCGGCCGCCAGCGCCCCGGCACGGCCAGCGGCGTGACCTTCGTCACCCTGGAAGACGAGTTCGGCATGATCAACGTGATCGTCTGGCGCGACCTCGCCGAACACCAGCGCCGCCCCTTCCTCAGCGCCCGCCTGATGCAGGTGGACGGCCCCCTGGAAGCCAAGGACGGCGTGCGCCACGTCATCGCCGGCCGGCTGACGGACCTGAGCGAATTGCTGGAAGGGCTGGATGTGCGGAGCCGGGATTTCCGCTGATGTGCCCTTTGCCCCCCAGCGGTTCGCGAGCAAGCTCGCTCCTACGAAAAGCGTACGGGCAGAACCTGAACCTGTAGGAGCGAGCTTGCTCGCGAACCCGCCAGGCAGGGCGCACAACCCGGAACGGGTTATGTGGCGGTGCCGGCGGATAACGTCTTGGGCGTTATTCGCCTTTCATGCCACCCTCGTGATGCTCGAACCTAGGGCAGTCGCAGGCATGGCCAGTTCCTACAGGCCGACCGGAAACTGCACGTGTAGGAGCGGGCCATGCTCGCGAACAGCGGACAAAGTCCGCACCGACAGACCGCGCCAGACCTCGATACGCACACAATCCGTCCAGCAACGTGCGGTCAGCCCCACTGGTGCCCTCCCCCCAACAACGCCACAATGACCCGCACTCCAGCATCGGACCGAGCATGATCACCCTCCGCCACATCGAAGTCTTCCGCGCGGTCATGACCACCGGCAGCGTCACCCGTGCCGCGGCGTTCCTGCACACCAGCCAGCCCACCGTCAGCCGCGAGCTGGCCAGGCTGGAGCAGCTGGTGGGCTTCGAGTTGTTCCTGCGCGAGCGCGGGCGGCTGGCGCCCACGGCGCGGGCGCTGATGCTGTTCGAGGAGGTGGAGCGCTCCTTCACCGGGCTGGACCGCATCGTCGCCTTTGCCGGCAGCCTGGGGCAGTTCGCCGAGGGCAAGTTTTCCATCGGCTGCCTGCCGGCGCTGTCCCAGGCGCTGCTGCCGGAGGCCTGCAAGCGCTTCAGCCGGGAAAACCCGGCCATCAGCCTGGAAGTGGCGGCGCTGGAGTCGCCACATTTGGAAGAGGCGCTCAGCGCCCAGCACCACGACATCGGCCTGATCGAGAACGACGACGCCCCGCGCGGCACCGAGTTGCAGCCGCTGCTGGCGGTGGACGAGGTATGCATTCTCCCGGACGGCCACCCGCTGCTGGCCCGTGAACGTCTGGCGGCGGCGGACTTCGCCGGCCTGCCCTTCGTCAGCCTGGCCACCAGCGACCGCTACCGGCACCTGATCGACGCCGTGTTCCTCGACGCCGGCGTGCAGCGGCAGATGCAGGTGGAAACCCACAGCGCCGTCTCGGTGTGCAGCATGGTCCGCGCCGGCCTGGGCCTGGCCGTGGTCAACCCGATCACCGCGCTGATGTTCCAGGGCCAGGGCATCCAGCTGCGCCCGCTGGCCTTCTCACTGCCGTTCCAGGTCAGCGTGGCGAAGCCGCTGTACCGCCCGGCCACGCCGCTGCGCGAGCGCTTCGTCGCGGCGCTCCAGGCAGAGGCCAGCGTGCTGGTGCAGCGTCTGCGCGAGGCCGGCGTGGGCTGCACCCTATATCAAAATTGAATCGACTCGATAACAAGCGGCATTATTCAGCTCCGCAAATGGCCGGTAGACTAGCGCCATCTACCTTCGGAGCCCATTCATGTCCTTCCTCGCCCTGCCCCGCGCCGAACAGCTCGCCCTGCAATTCGGCACCCCGCTGTGGATCTACGACGCGGCCACCATCCGCGGCCAGATCGAGCGCCTGAAGAGCTTCGACATCATCCGCTTCGCCCAGAAGGCCTGCTCCAACCTGCACATCCTGCGCCTGATGCGCGAGCAGGGGGTGAAGGTCGATGCGGTGTCCCAGGGCGAACTGCTGCGCGCCCTGGCCGCCGGCTACTCGTGCCGCGAGGATGAATCCGAGATCGTCTTCACCGCCGACCTGCTGGACCGCGCCACGCTGGAAACCGTGGTCGAGCACGGCATCCCGGTGAACGCCGGCTCCATCGACATGCTCCGCCAGCTGGGCGAAGTCGCCCCCGGCCACCCGGTGTGGCTGCGCATCAACCCCGGTTTCGGCCACGGGCACAGCAACAAGACCAACACCGGCGGCGAGCACTCCAAGCACGGCATCTGGCACAGCGACCTGCGCGCCGCGCTGGAAGTGATCCGAGAGCGCGGCCTGCGCCTGGTCGGCCTGCACATGCACATCGGCTCGGGCGTGGACTACGGCCACCTGGCCCAGGTCGGCGAAGCCATGCTCGGCCTGGTGCAACAGGTGAAGGACGCCGGCCACGACCTGTCCGGCATCTCCGCCGGCGGCGGCCTGTCCATCCCCTACCGCGCCGGCGATCCGGAAGTCGACACCGCGCATTACTTCCAGCTGTGGGACAAGGCGCGCAAGGCCGCCGAAGCGGTAGTCGGTCACTCGCTGCACCTGGAAATCGAGCCGGGCCGCTACCTGGTCGCCCAGTCCGGCTGCCTGCTCAGCGAAGTACGTGCCACCAAGGACGCCGGCCGCAACCACTTCGTGCTGGTGGACGCCGGCTTCAACGAGTTGATGCGCCCGTCCATGTACGGCAGCTACCACGGCATCAGTGTGCTGGCCGGCGACGTGGCCAGCCGCGAGGTGATCGACACCGTGGTGGCCGGCCCGCTGTGCGAGTCCGGCGATGTGTTCACCCAGGGCGATGGCGGCGTGGTCATCCCTCGCGCCCTGCCGCGCGCCCAGGTCGGCGACCTGCTGCTGATCCACGACACCGGGGCGTATGGGGCATCCATGTCGTCGAACTACAACAGCCGCCCGCTGATTGCCGAAGTGCTGCTCGACGGCGCTGACGCGAAGCTGATCCGCCGCCGCCAGCGCGTGCAGGAGCTGCTGGCGCTGGAAGAGGACCTGGGCTGATTCCGCCGGTCGCCTGCTCCTGCGGGCGGCATCGGCGCTGGGCGGTTCGCGAGCAAGCTCGCTCCTACAGATTCACCCCGGCCTCGGAGTGCTCTTCGTAGGAGCGAGCTTGCTCGCGAACCCCGCAAACGCCGGCCCTGCCGGCGAATCGCGGGCGTGGCCCTCTCCTACACTGAGTCAGTGCCCTGCACGTGACAGGCGGGCAAAGCCCGCCCTCGACAGGGAACTCCCGCTCCTCACCGATCGATGCGCGTCGACAGAATGATCGACGACATCGTCCGCTCCACCCCGTCCAGCGCGCCGATGCGGTCCAGCACCGCGTCCAGGTCGCGGATCGACAGCGCCTCGACGATCACGATCATGTCGAAGTTGCCGCTCACCGAATGCAACGTCTTCACCTCGGCGATCTTCTCCAGCGCCTGGACCACCTGGTGCGACAGCTTGGGCAGCGCCGTCACCAGCACGTGGGCGCGCACCAGCGACTGCGCGTAGCTGTCCGACACCTTGATCGAATAACCGCTGATGACGCCCTGCTGCTCCAGCCGCTCGATGCGGCTCTGCACCGTGGAGCGCGATACACCGAGCTTGCGCGCCAGCTCGGAGATCGACTCGCGGGCGTTGGCGCGCAGCAGGTTCAACAGCGCCGCGTCGGCGTTTTTCGTCATATTGCTCATCGTATTGGTCAATCTGCCTGAAAGCTCTCGCCAATCTTGCAGATTGTCAGGTTCATTTCAATGACGAGCTTTGCAATAGTGGGCGCCACGGCGAGCCTTCACAGCTCGCCATTTCTTTGCCCGCGCGCCACCCATCGACTGGCGGCTGCGGGCCGCGAAAGCCTTGCCAAGCTGGTGATACAAGCCGGCACTCCGAACAAGAAGGACGCCTCCGATGCACAAGAACCGCCACCCCCATACCCCCGGCAAGAAACCGGTCACCATCTTCGGCCCGGATTTCCCCTTCGCCTTCGACGACTGGATCGAGCACCCCGCCGGCCTGGGCAGCATTCCTGCCGAGCAGCACGGCCAGGAAGTGGCCATCGTCGGCGCCGGCATCTCCGGCCTGGTGGCGGCCTACGAGCTGATGAAGCTGGGCCTCAAGCCCGTGGTCTACGAGGCGTCGAAGATGGGCGGCCGCCTGCGTTCGGAGACCTTCGAAGGCGCCGACGGGATCATCGCCGAGCTGGGCGGCATGCGCTTCCCGGTGTCCAGCACCGCCTTCTACCACTACGTCGACAAGCTCGGCCTGCAGACCAAGCCCTTCCCCAACCCGCTGACCCCGGCCTCGGGCAGCACCGTGGTGGACCTGGAAGGCACCAGCCACTACGCCGAGAAGATCGACGACCTGCCGGAAATCTTCCGCGAAGTCGCCCAGGCCTGGGCCGACGCGCTGGAGGACGGTGCGCGCTTCTCCGAGATCCAGGACGCCATCCGCGAGCGCGACACGGCCAAGCTCAAGGCCCTGTGGGACGAACTCGTGCCCAAGTGGGACGACCGCACCTTCTACGACTTCGTCGCCAGCTCCAAGGCCTTCTCGCGCCTGTCCTACCGCCACCGCGAAATCTTCGGCCAGGTCGGCTTCGGCACCGGCGGCTGGGACTCGGACTTCCCCAACTCCATGCTGGAAATCTTCCGCGTGGTGATGACCAACTGCGACGACCACCAGCACCTGGTCGTGGGCGGCGTCGAGCAGGTGCCGCGCGGCATCTGGAGCCACGTGCCGGAGAAATGCGCGCACTGGCCGGCCGGCACCTCGCTGGCCTCGCTGCACAACGGCGCGCCGCGCCCGGGCGTGAAGAAGATCGCCCGCGCCGCCGACGGCACCTTCGCCGTCACCGACTACTGGGGCGATACCCGCCACTACGCCGCCGTCCTGGCAACCTGCCAGACCTGGCTGCTGACCACGCAGATCGAGTGCGAGGAAGCGCTGTTCTCGCAAAAGATGTGGATGGCCCTGGACCGCACCCGCTACATGCAGTCCTCGAAGACCTTCGTGATGGTCGACCGGCCGTTCTGGAAGGACAAGGACCCGCAGACCGGCCGCGACGTGATGAGCATGACCCTCACCGACCGCCTGACCCGCGGCACCTACCTGTTCGACAACGGCGACGACAAGCCGGGCGTGATCTGCCTGTCCTACTCCTGGATGAGCGACGCCATGAAGATGCTCCCGCACCCGGTGGAGAAGCGCGTGCAGCTGGCCCTGGACGCACTGAAGAAGGTCTACCCGAACGTCGATATCGCCAGCCACATCATCGGCAACCCGATCACCGTGTCCTGGGAGGCCGACCCGCACTTCCTCGGCGCCTTCAAGGGCGCGCTGCCGGGCCACTACCGCTACAACCAGCGCATGTACGCGCATTTCATGCAGGACGACATGCCCGCCGAGCAGCGCGGTATCTTCATCGCCGGCGACGATGTGTCCTGGACCCCGGCCTGGGTGGAGGGCGCGGTGCAGACCTCGCTCAACGCCGTGTGGGGCATCATGAAGCACTTCGGCGGCGCCACCCATCCGGAAAACCCCGGCCCCGGCGACCGTTTCGCCGAGCTGGGCCCGATGGTCCTGCCGGACTGATGCAGTCCACTGGTTGAACAGCCGCTCGCACGGGGTCGGGATCGGGTGCACACTGCCGGGTCCCGGCCCCGCGCGTTTCGAAGGAGAACCCCCATGTACCTCGCCCTCTACCAGTGCCCACCCGGCCCCGACGACGTCGCCGGCAACCTGCGCCGCCTGGAGCAGGCCGCGCAGCAGGCGGTGCACAACGGTGCGGACCTGCTGGTGCTGCCGGAGATGTACCTGACCGGCTACAACATCGGCGCCCGGCGCGTCGCCGAACTGGCGGAAGACTGCGACGGGCCGTCCGCCCTGCGCATCGCCGAGATTGCCCGCGAGCACAAGCTCGGCATCCTCTACGGCTACCCGGAGCGTGACGGCGACGCCATCTTCAACAGCGTGCAACTGATCGACCGGCAGGGCGAACGCCGCGCCAACTACCGCAAGACCCACCTCTACGGCGACCTCGACCGCAGCCAGTTCAGCGCCTCCGACCAGGCGCCGGCGATCTTCGAGCTGGACGGCTGGAAGATCGGCCTGCTGATCTGCTTCGACGTGGAGTTCCCCGAGAACGTGCGCAGCCTGGCGCTGGCCGGCGCCGACCTGGTGCTGGTGCCCACCGCCAATATGCGCCCCTACGAATTCGTGGCCCAGGTGCTGGTGCCGACCCGCGCGTTCGAGAACCAGGTGTTCCTCGCCTACGCCAACTACGTCGGCAGCGAGGGGGAAATCGAGTACTGCGGCCTGAGCAGCATCGTCGCCCCGGATGGCCAGGTGATGACCCAGGCCCGGCATGGCGAGGAACTGCTGGTGGCCGAGCTGGACCCACAGCGCATCGCCCTGGCGCGCGAGGGGTACAGCTATGTGCACCTGCGCCGGCCGGTGCTGTATCGCAGCTGAAAAAAAGGCCCGGCACTACGCCGGGCTTTTTAGTGGTATTCGGCAAGAGGCAGCCTTGCTCTCGTGGGAGCGGACCTTGTCCGCGAAATCCCACAACCGGCACGATGCCGCAGGATCGCCACCCCTCCCCGCTGCACCCCACAGGCCAGTGACGCCCTGCTCGCTGAACGATTCGCGGACAAGGTCCGCTCCTACGGGGGAGTCCCGCCGATCACCTCTCTCGCCGCGGGGCAGCCCCGTTGTAGGAGCGAGCTTGCTCGCGAACGAGCCCCCGGCCGCAACGGCGTCAAGCGGGTTCGCGAGCAAGCTCGCTCCTACAGGTTCTGCGCCGCCGTCATGCTGCGGTTACCACCCCGTAGGGCGTTATCCGCCAGTGCGGCGGATGTGCCACCCAGGATGCGCGCCGCTTAAAGGTCCAGCACCAACCGCGCCGATTTCGCCCGCGACACGCAGGCGCAGATCTGCTTGTTGGCGGCCTTTTCCTTGTTCGACAAGCAGTTGTCGCGGTGCTCCGGTTCGCCCTCCAGCACCTCGACGATGCAGGTGCCGCAGATGCCTTCGCGGCACTCGGTGTCGATGTCGCAGCCGTGGGCCTGCAGCACGTCCACCAGGCTCGACTCCGCCGGCACGTGGAGCACCACGCCGGAGCTGGCCAGCTCCACCTCGAAGGAGCCGGCCGGCGCCGCGCTGGCGGCCGGGTCGGCCTGGAAGTGTTCGAGGTGAATGGCGTCTTCCGGGCGGCTGCGCGCGGCGATTTCCACCACCTTGTTCATGAACGGCGCCGGGCCGCAGGTGTAGACGTGGGCGTGCTGCGGCGCGCGTGCCAGGCACTCGCCCAGCACACGGTCGAGGTCGGCGGGTTCGACGCCGTAATGCAGCTCCACCTTGCCGGCGAACGCCTCGCTGCCCAGCAGTTCGACGAAGGCCGCGTGCGCGGCGGAACGGGCGAAGTAATGCAGGCGATACGGCTCGCCCCTGGCATTCAGGCGGTAGGCCATGCTCAGCAGCGGCGTGACACCGATGCCGGCGGCGAACAGCACGTGCTCGCGGGCTTCGGGCGCCAGGCGGAACAGGTTGCGCGGCGCGCCGATGTCCAGCTCCATGCCTTCGCGCACTTCGTGCAGCGCGACGGAGCCACCGCGGGAGGCGCCTTCCTTCTTGATCGCCACCAGGTAGGCCGCGCGGTCGTCCGGCGGGCTGCACAGCGAATACTGGCGCGTTACCCCGGTCGGGCCGGTGACGTCGACATGGGCGCCCGGCTCGTAGGCGTCGAACGGCTGGCCATCACAACGCACGAGGCGCAGGGAACGGATGTCCTGCGCTTCCTCGACGATTCTTTCGATTCTGACCTTCATCATGGCATTACCTGCAAGGCGTTGAGTGCGGGCTCTGTGGCCCCTTTCCGGCCTCTTTTTCATGAGCGGACGGGTTTACGGTTCGATATCGGAGCGAGGGCATTGCCTCTCCCCAGCTCTCTCCCCGAAGGGAGAGGAAGCAGTCAACTTCGGAGCGGGGGCTTTGCCCTATCCCCAGCCCTCTCCCTGAAGGGAGAGGGAGGTGTTCGTGCTGGCTGATGCTGAGGTGTCATCCTGGCCGTACGGTTCCCCTCCCTTCTGGGAGGGGAAGTAGTTCGGCGTCTCCGGGTGGCACGGTGTTTCCGGCCCGGCCGATCAGTCCCCTCTCCCGCTTGCGGGAGAGGGTTAGGGAGAGGGGCTCTTGAAAATGCCCTCTCCCGAGCCAGACCTCAGCGCATGAACAACCCACCATTGATATCCCAGCAGGCGCCCGTCACCGATCCGGCGTTCTCCGCGCAGAGCAGCAGCACGCTGTCGGCGATGAAGGTCGGGTCGCCCAGGCGGCCGGCGGGGATGGTCTTGAGGATCTGTTCCAGGCGCTCGGGCGCCACGCTCTCGTAGACCACCGGCAGGTCCAGCGGCCCCGGCGAGATGGCGTTGACGGTCACGCCCTGCGCCGACAGCTCGCGGGCGAACACCTTGGTCAGGGTCGCCACGCCGCCCTTGGCGGCCGCGTAGTGGCCGCCGGTGGCGGTGCCGCCGTTCTGCCCGGCCAGCGAGGCGATGTTGACGATGCGGCCGAAACCGCGCGCCGCGAAATGCGCACCGAACACCTGGCAGGCGACGAAGGTGCCGCGCAGGTTCACCGCCATGGAGGCGTCGAAGTCCTCGGGGCTGATGTCCATCAGCGCGGCCACCTTCGACATCCCGGCGTTGTTCACCAGGATGTCGGCGCCGCCCCACCGCTCGGCGAGGCGGTCACGGGCGCGCTCGAAGTCGGCCTTCTCCCGCGCATCCAGCTTCAACCCGACTGCCGTGCGGCCCTCGGGGTCCAGCTCGTCGGCCAGACGCTGCACCGCTTCTTCGTTCAGGTCGGCTAGCGCCACGCGCAGGCCGGCAGCGTGCAGGCGGCGCGCGATGACTTCGCCCAGCCCGCGTGCGGCGCCGGTTACCAGGGCTACTCGTTGCATGGCGCGGCCCTCACAGCAGGAAGCCGAGCGCGTTGAGCGCGTCTTCGGCGTTGATCAGGCGGATCACCTTGCGCTCCAGTCGCGGCTGGCCATCGACGAAGCGGATGCGGTGGTTCAGGTCGGCAATGAACGGCGTCGCCACGCCGCGCTTGTAGGCGTAGAGCACCTGCGCCGAGTTCACCTCGACGAGGTCGCCCGCCGCTTCCACCAGGGTAAAGCGCGAGACGGTGCGCACGGTCTTGGCCGCGTCCACCGCCGACGGCGAATGGCCGCCGGTGAGGCGTTCGATACGCAGGGCACGCATGCGCGCGTCGTCGAACACGTAGTTCAGGCGCGCGGCGAAGTCATCGTCCTCGCCGTCGATCGGCACCACGTAGACGCCGTCCTCGCTCCACAGCTGCGACCACTGCGCGTAGTCCTTGCGGTCCAGCAGTTCGGCTTCGCGCCAGACGAATTCGATGGCCTTGGCCAGCGGGCCGGAGAAGCCGTTCAGGGTGTCGTTGCTCATTGGCTCATCATCCTTTTCCACATCCGGTACGCCTCGCGCATGCCGCCTTCGTCGGTGGCGTGGGAGACCTTGTCGCCGTTCTGCGCGACCACTTCGCGGTTCAGGCCGCGGTTGACCAGGATCGGCGCGTCGACGCCGGCGTAGGAGCCACGCTGCACGCGGTCCCAGGCCTCGGCGTCATCCGGGCTGCCGAAGCCGAACGGGCCCTGGAAGTGCTCGTGAATGCGCATGCGCTCGCGGTTGGCGATGTCCGGGCCGCCGTCCATGCCCAGGGCGACGTGGCGAATCTCGGTCTCGGTGACGGAGATCGGCCGCAGCACGCGGAAGAACGACATGGACATCGCCACGTTGGGGAACAGGTTGAGGTTGAAGCCGGCGCCGTGCAGCGAGCGGACGATGCGGCGCACCTGGGCAGGCTCCATGGTTTTCGACAGTTCCGCGGTGACGTGGGCGAAGCGCTCCTGGAGCTGCTCGGTGCCGTCGTCGTGGTCCAGGTCGACATGCTCGGGGACCATCACCATCACGCTGTGGCCGTTGCCCAGGGCGTGGGTGACCGCCTGCTCGTCGCTCATGAACGAGAGCATTTCCTCGGTCTCTTCATCCACTGAGGACATGAACGACTTGTGCACGATGGGGAAGTGGTAGCCGTCGGTGGTGTTCTCCAGCTGGATCTTCCAGTTGCCCTTGAAGGTGAACTTGTGTTCGCCCTGGGTCTTGATCGGGTAGCCGGCGCCCTGCTTCATGAACAGGTCCATCCAGTGCCTGGCGCCGCCGAGGAAGTCTTCCAGCGGTTCGATCTCGTCGTTGTAGGTGGCGAACACCATGCCGGCGTAACTCTCTACCCGCAGGCTGGTCAGCGGCAGCTCGGACTTGTCGAGGATGTCCTCGTAGCCGTCCGGGTACGGCAGCGCGCGCAGCTTGCCGTCCAGCGCGTAGGACCAGCTGTGGTACGGGCAGGTGAAGCCGGTGGCGTTGCCCTTGTGCTTCTCGCACACGGTGGCGCCACGGTGGCGGCAGCGGTTTTCCAGGACGTTGATGTTGCCCTTCTTGTCGCGCACCACGATCACCGGGCGGCGACCGACGCTGGTGGTCTTGAAGTCGCCGGCGTTGCGCACCTCGCTTTCGTGGGCGACCCACACCCAGGTGCGGTAGAAGATCTTGTCCATCTCCGCGTCGAACAGTTGCGGGTCGTTGTACAGCGAAACATCGACGCGGTCGTCGCCGACCAGCTCTTCGACGCTGCGCGACCGGGCGATCAGCCGGTATTCGTGAGCGCTCATGCCCTTCTCCTCATGCCGATTTCTTGTGTTTTGGCGCAGGCCGCGTAGCGGCCAGGCTGTGTTCGAGTTGCGCGCCGAAGGCGCACACGCGTTCGTCGTCGCCCTGGCGGCCGACGATCTGCAGGCCGACTTTCAGCCCGCCGCAATCCAGGTCCACCGGCACGGTCAGCGCCGGGTGTCCGCTCAGGTTGAAAGGCCGTACCAGGGGCGTCATGCCGGCCACCGACCTGCCGTTGCGCGCGTCGCTGAGCAACGGCGGCAGGTCGGGCATGGTCGGCAGCAGCAGGACCTCGAAGTCCTCCAGCGCGGCGTCGATGGCGCGGCTGAAGCTGACGCGCACCCTCTCCGCCTCGGCGCGCTCGGCGTCGGTGGTGCGGCTGGCCAGCAACAGGCGCTGTTCGACGTCGGCGCCGATCAGGCCCTTGCCGGTCAGCGCCGCATAGGCGGCCCAGTTCTCGTGGTTGATCACCACCAGTCCGGCGTGGAAAGCCGCCTCGAACTCACCGATGAACAGGTGGCTGCGGCGCCAACCGGCGCGGTCGGCGGCGGCGCCCAGGCAGGCCTGGATGTGTGGCGCCGCCGGCACGTCGAGGAAGGCCACGCGGGCGCCCTCGCCCGGCAGCTGCACCTCGCCGAAGCCGGGGCAGATGACCTGCATGGCGGCAATCAGGTCGGCCATGCTGGATGCGAACGGGCCGACGCAATCCAGGCTGCTCTGCGCCGGGTGTACGCCGTCGCGGCTGACCCGGCCGAAGGTCGGCTTCAGCCCGGCGATGCCGCAGCAGGCCGCCGGCACGCGCACCGAACCGCCGGTGTCGGTGCCCAGGGCGATATCCGCCAGCCCGGCCGCCACGGCGGACGCGGAACCGCTGGACGAGCCGCCCGGCACGCGGTCCGGCGCCATCGGGTTGATCGGCGTGCCAGTCCAGTCGTTGATGCCGGTGACGCCAAAAGCCAGTTCGTGCAGGTTGGTCTTGCCGACGATCTGCCAGCCGGCGTCGAGTACGGCGTCGACCACGAAGGCGTTGCGCGCGGCCGGCGCGGCGTCGGCCAGCGCACGGGTGCCACAACGGGTCGGATGGCCGGCGATGTCGATGCTGTCCTTGACCGCGACGCGCTTGCCGTGGTCGCTGCGACCCAGGAGGAATTCGCTGACGAAGGTGCTCATGAACGACGCTCCTCTGCGCTGCCCAGCAGGCGCTGCGACAGGCGCTGGGTGCGGAAGTGGCTGATCTGCCAGCGCCCGTCGATCTCGCGGAAGTCGACGTCCAGGCGCGTGCCGAACAGCTCGGTGTGGCCCTCGGCGTAGGTCGAGAGCTGCTGCATGAGCCATTGCCCGCGCGCAGTGCGACCGTCGACGCGGATCGACTCGCTGGTGAGGAAGTGCAGGTTCAGCGCGAAGTGCGGCGATGGCGGCAGGTAGCCGTAGACGAACGCGGCAATCGCCTCGCGGCCCTGGTGATGGCCGAAGGTCTGCGCGGTGGACGCGCCGATGCCCTCCCACACCGCGTCCTCGCTGAACAGCTCGGCCAGCTCTGCGAGCGCCACGGGCGCATGCGGCACGTCGCAGAGGTCCATGTAGCGAGCCATCAGCCGGCGCACCTGGCTTTCCCCTTCGAGGGTCTCCAGGCGCCGGTTCAGCTCGGCCATGCTCAGGCTGCTCATGGCTCAGGTCCGCGCTGCTTCGGGGATGGTCAGCGGGCGGCCGATGCGCGCCTCGACCTTGGCGTACTTCCACAGGCTGTACTCGCCCACCGGGGTGGTGCGGAACAGGTTGCAGGCGTCGATCACGGTCTGGTGGCAGTCCACGTCGGCCATGATGTAGACGGTCCACGGCGAGGTGGTGGACGGGCCGACCATCAGGCGGTCGTCATCCAGCACGCCGAGCACGTTCATCCCCGGCAGCGCGCCGAGGTCGCTCATCATCTGGGAGAAACCCTTCCACACGGCGATGCCTTCACCGGTGGGCAGGTCGAAGAACGGCTGGGCGATGCCGATGCAGAACAGCACGCGCAAGGGTTCGGTGGTGGGGCGGGTCATGGCTCGGTCCTTAATTCTTGTGTCAGATGTATCCGGGGAACGGCGGCACATCGAGCAGCACCGCGCCGGCGCCGTCGTACATGCCGTCGCTCAGGAAGGCGTGCTGGGTGACCACCATGGCGTCGCGCAGGTAGCGCTGCAGCGGGTGGTGCAGGTAGATCGCCGTGGTGCCGGCCAGGGTGTAGGCGCGGCGCACCACGTCGGCGCCGGCGCGGGACACGTGCACGGCGGACAGGCGCAGCTGGCTGACCTGCTCCGGGCTGACCGCATCGCCGGCGAGAATGGCGTTCCAGACGGCCTCGGTGGCGTCATAGAAGAAGCCGCGCGCGGCCTGCAGCTCGGCTTCGGCCTTGCCGATCTCGATGCGCACGTAGGCCCGGTCACCCAGCTTGGGCGCGCCGGTCACGCCGCTGGAGGACGCCATGCGGGTGATCTCGTCCAGCGCCGCGCGGGCCAGGCCAAGGTTGACCACGGCGAGCACCTGGGCGGCGTAGGCGATGGTCGGGTAGCGGTACAGCGGCTCGTCGATGCTCGATTCGCCGCCGCGGATGAAGGTCCAGTCATCCGGAACGAAGGCATTGTCCAGTTTCAGGTCGTGGCTGCCGGTGCCCTTGAGCCCGACCACGTTCCAGTTCTCGACGATCTCCACGTCCCTGGCGCGCAGCAGCGCGGTGCGCGGCTTGCCGCCCGGCCCGCCGATGCCGATGCCCACGCCGAGCACGTCGGCACCCTTGCAGCCGCTGGCGAACTTCCAGGTGCCGCTGACGCGCCAGCCGCCTTCCACCTGGGTCGCCGGCTGGATCGGGAACAGGCCGCCGGCGAACACCAGGTCCGGGCCGTCGGCATAGAGCTCGGCGAGGGTGTGGCGCGGCAGCGCGGTGAGGTAGGTGCTGGCGCTGCCGAAGCTGGCGACCCAGCCGGCGGAGCCATCGGCTTCGGCGATGCGCTCCACCAGGTGCAGGAACTCGGCCGGCGGCAGCGCATCGCCACCGAAGCAGCGCGGGGTCGCGGCGCGGTAGATGCCCACGTCGCGGAAGCGTTCGATCATGTCGCGCGGCACATGGGAGCGGGTGTCGAACTCCTCGCGGCGCTGGCGGACTTCATCGAGCACGCGCTGGAATTCGAGGGCACGGCCGTCCGCATCGAGCGGTTCGGCGAGGGCGGCACGCAGCATGGCGTCATCTCCGGTTGTTCTTGTAGGGCCGGCCCGTTCGATGCGGGGCGGTCGTCGTTGGGGCCAGTGTATGAACCGCCCTGCCCGCCCAACCATTGGGGCGTGCAGCCCCGCGTCTAAAGGAATCCCCTAGTCGCCGCCGGGTTACTCCGCAGTCCCTTCGCGCTACGCTGCGCGGTATAAAGACAGCACCTGCCTGCCCGAGCGTGCCCGATGTTCCAGCCCCAGCCCGACGACTTCCTCGCCCTGCTCCAGGCCATGCCGCTGTGCGTGATCCTCCACGACGCGCAGACCAAGGAAATCCTCTGGGCGAACAACGCGGCGCTGGCCGTGCTCGGCTTCACCCTGGAGGAGCTGGTGCCGCTGAAGGCCCCAGACATGACCGCCAAGGCCCCGCAGTACCGCCGTTCGGTGGGCCTGCGCTGGCTGGAGGGCGCCGCGCGCACCGGCCAGCGCACCATCGAGTGGTGCTACCGCTCCAAGCAGGGCGTGGAGATCCTCTCCGAAGCGGTCGCCACCCGCGTGGCCCTGCACGAGCGCGACGTACTGATGGTGCAGTTCCGCGATATCTCGAAGGAGAAGCAGGTCGAGCGCGACCTGCAGCGTTTCGAAAGCCGCCTGAAGGCCTTCATGCAGGACCTCGCCGAGGGCGTGGCGGTGCTGGACGCCGACGGCAACCTGCGTTTCCTCAGCGAATCCGCCCTGCCGCTGCTCGGCGGCAGCCAGGACGACTGGATGGCGCACAACTTCCTCGGCCGCTGCGACAGCGCCACGCGCCCGCGCCTGGAACATCACCTGGCCATGCAGCCGCCCAGCCGCGAGCCCTACTCCGTCAGCTATCAATTGCAGCGCCTGGACGGCGAATGGCGCTGGCACCACGCGACCTGCCGCTACATCGAGATCGAGGACGACCTGGTCGGCCACCTGCTGCTGTTCCGCGACGTCACCGAGCAGGTCCGCGCGGCCCAGGCGCAACGCCAGAGCGACCAGAAGCTGGAGTACCTGGCGCGCTACAACGCCATGGGCGAAATGGCCCTGGCGATCGCCCACGAACTCAGCCAGCCGCTGGCCGCCACGCGCAATTTCATCGAGGGCGCGCTGATCCGCCTGGACCGCGAGCAGAAGGCCGAAGCCTCCGCCGCCTGGGGCCTGGACAGCGCCGTGCGGCAGATCGAGCATGCCTCGCTGATCATCAAGAGCGTGCGCGAATACGTGGTGAAGCTGGAGCAGGCCGAACAGCGCATCGACCTCAACGAACTGCTCGGCGAGACCCTCTACTTCATCAGCCTCAAGGCCCAGCCGAGCAACGTGCGGGTCGAGCTGGAGCGCTGTGACGAACCGTTGTGGGTGAGCTGCGAGAAGGTGCTGGTCGGCCAGGTGATCCTCAACCTCGCCTTCAACGCCGTCGAGGAAATGCTCAACCTTCCCGAGGAACGCCGCTTGCTGCGCATCCGCACCTCCCGCGAGGGCGACAGCGCACGCCTGGCGGTCCTCGACCAGGGCCGCGGTATCGAGGCCGGGGCCAAGGAACGGCTGTTCGACGGCTTCTTCACCTCCAAGGTGAGCGGCAACGGCATCGGTCTTGCGCTGTGCCAGAGCATCGTCTCGCGGCACCGCGGGGACATCTGGGCAGAAAACGTCGAGCCGTGCGGCGCGATGTTCTGCTTCGAGCTGCCGTTGGCGGAGTGACGTTTCGCCGGGGCCTGCACCTCCTGTAAGCGCGAACCTTGTCCGCGCGCACCCTCGCGGCGACATCCACCTCTAATGGGACATACCGACACAAAGCGCCCACCTGTAGGAGCGAGCTTGCTCGCGAACCTACCCGCGGCCGGCCTTGCCGGCTCTTCGCGGAGAGGCTCCGCTCCTACGAGAGCCGAAGCGCTGGAGACAACCTGCGGAGCGCACCCGGCGCGATCGCGGGCGTTGAGCCGTACACATCGGCGCCAAGCGGTTCGCGAGCAAGCTCGCTCCTACAGAATCAGCACCGCTCTGGTTCCTGAAGACATCTAGAGAAATAGCCGTGCACGCCCAACGGCCCCGTTCAGGAGGCCGAGTGGAAGCGGAGTTTCAGGGGGTGAGCGGCATGGATGCCGCGAGAGCCGCGATGGGCCAGGGATGGCCCACCGCAGCGTACCCCTGGGACTTCGCTGGAGCGAGGGCATTTTTCGCCTGAGCGAAAAACCGGATGTCCGGGGCAAGACCTTTGCCTATTTTGCGTCGTTTGGCAAAGTAGGTCGCCCTAGGGGGCGAAACCACAATACATCCGCACACGCCGAAGCGGCGCGGGAACGCCCAGGTCGACGCTGCCAAACAGGATCGACATTCGAGCACGAACACGGCGCCGGCGCTGCCGGCGGGTCGCGGGCATGGCCCGCTCCTACAGGGTGCATCGGCGACAGGCGGTTCGCGAGCAAGGTCGATGAAAAACGGCGCCCGCAGGCGCCGTCGTCAGCCCAGGATCACCTCACCCGTTGGCCTTCTTGATGATCGCCTCGGCAATGTTCGCCGGCGCCTCGGCGTACTTGGTGAACTCCATCGAGTAGCTCGCCCGCCCCTGGGACATCGAGCGCACGTCGGTGGCATAGCCGAACATCTCGCCCAGCGGCACCTCGGCGCGGATGACCTTGCCCGCGGGCGTGTCTTCCATGCCCTGGATCAGCCCGCGCCGGCGGTTCAGGTCGCCCATCACGTCGCCCATGTAGTCCTCGGGCGTCACCACCTCGACCTTCATCACCGGCTCCAGCAGCACCGCGCCGCCCTTTTGCGAGAGTTGCTTGGTGGCCATCGACGCGGCGATCTTGAACGCCATCTCGCTGGAATCGACGTCGTGGTAGGAGCCGTCGAACACCGAGGCCTTCAGGCCGATCAGCGGGTAGCCGGCGAGCACGCCGTTCTGCATCTGCTCCTCGATGCCCTTCTGGATCGCCGGGATGAACTCGCGCGGGATCACGCCGCCGACCACCTCGTTGACGAACTCCAGGCCGTCCTTGCCCTCGTCGCCCGGCTCGAAGCGGATCCAGCAATGGCCGAACTGACCGCGGCCGCCGGACTGACGGACGAACTTGCCTTCGATCTCGCACTTCTTGCGGATCGCCTCGCGGTAGGCCACCTGGGGCTTGCCAATGTTGGCCTCGACGTTGAACTCGCGGCGCATGCGGTCGACGATGATGTCCAGGTGCAGCTCGCCCATGCCGGAGATGATTGTCTGCCCGGTTTCCTCGTCGGTCTTCACGCGGAACGAGGGGTCTTCCTGGGCCAGCTTGGACAGGGCGATGCCCATCTTTTCCTGGTCGGCCTTGGTCTTGGGCTCCACGGCGACGGAGATCACCGGGTCGGGGAAGTCCATGCGTTCGAGGATGATCGGCTTGTCGATGGAGCACAGGGTGTCGCCGGTGGTGACGTCCTTCATGCCGATCAGCGCGGCGATGTCGCCGGCGCGCACTTCCTTGATTTCCTCGCGCTGGTTCGCGTGCATCTGCACCATCCGCCCCACGCGCTCCTTCTTGGTCTTCACCGAGTTGAGCACGGCGTCGCCGCTGGTCAGTACGCCGGAATAGACGCGGGCGAAGGTCAGGGTGCCGACGAAGGGGTCGGTGGCGATCTTGAACGCCAGCGCGGAGAACGGCTCGCTGTCGTCGGCATGGCGCTCCAGGTGCTTCTCTTCGTCGTCCGGATCGGTGCCGTTGATCGCGGGGATTTCCGTGGGCGCCGGCAGGTAGTCGATCACCGCGTCGAGCACCAGCGGCACGCCCTTGTTCTTGAACGAGGAGCCCAGCACCGCCGGGACGATCTCGTTGGCCAGGGTGCGCTGGCGCAGGCCAGCCTTGATTTCCTCGACGGTCAGCTCCTCCCCTTCGAGGTACTTGTTCATCAGTTCTTCGTTGGCTTCGGCGGCGGCCTCGACCATGTGCGAGCGCCACTCCTCCGCCAGCGCCTGCAGCTCGGCGGGGATCGGTTCCTCGGTGTAGCTAGTGCCCTGGTCGGCGTCGTTCCAGACGATGGCCTTCATCTTCACCAGGTCGATCTGCCCGGCGAAGGTTTCCTCCGAGCCGATGGCCAGCTGGATCGGCACCGGGGTATGGCCCAGGCGCTGCTTGATCTGCGCGACCACGCGGAGGAAGTCGGCGCCCTGGCGGTCCATCTTGTTGACGTAGGCCAGGCGCGGCACGTGGTACTTGTTGGCCTGGCGCCAGACCGTCTCGGACTGCGGTTCGACGCCATCGGCGCCGCTGAACACCACCACCGCGCCGTCGAGCACGCGCAGAGAGCGCTCCACCTCGATGGTGAAGTCGACGTGGCCGGGCGTGTCGATGATGTTGAAGCGGTACTTGTGGTCGTACTGCTTGGTCGAGCCCTGCCAGAACGCCGTGGTGGCCGCCGAGGTGATGGTGATGCCGCGTTCCTGTTCCTGCACCATCCAGTCCATGGTCGCCGCGCCGTCGTGCACCTCGCCCATCTTGTGGTTCACCCCGGTGTAAAACAGGATGCGCTCGGTGGTCGTGGTCTTGCCGGCGTCGACGTGGGCGACGATGCCGATGTTGCGGTAAAGCTCGATGGGCGTGGTGCGAGCCATGGTGTGCTCCGTATCTGCTGGGTGACTGCCGGGCCTGCTGCTGCGGGTCCGTTGCCTGCGCGGGACGGCGAGAGGGCGTGCGGCAGCAGAAATTTCTGCGCGCAACAGGCTCAAGGTAGCGCGTCTTCGTGGCAATTCCAGTCTCGGTGCGCCGAGGTTGCCGTCGTCCGACCGACTGCGTCGCCATTGCACTATGCCAAGGGGAAACCATAAAATGATAGGCATTCTCAAATGAAAATCTGACGCACTCATTGTGGCCCTCGTCGAAACCCCGTCCCCGCAGCACTTGCACACCCTCTACAACGAGCACAACAGCTGGCTCCAGCAGTGGCTGCGCGGCCGATTGGGCAACGCCTGGGATGCCGCCGACCTCGCCCATGACACCTTCCTGCGCCTGTTGCGGCGGCCGCTGGATGACGTCGGCGAACGCCCGCGCGCGCTTCTCACCCACATCGCCAAGGGCCTGCTGGTGGACCGCTGGCGGCGCCAGGAAATCGAGCGCGCCTACCTGGAAAGCGTCGCCGCGCTGCCGGAACAGTCGGTGCCCGGCCCGGAAACCCGCGAGCTGATCCTCGAAGCGCTGGAGCGCATCGATACCGCCCTGGGCGAGTTGCCGGCACTCACCCGCGAAGCCTTCCTGCTGTCGCAACTGGACGGCCTCACCTACCCGCTGATTGCCGAGCGCCTGGGGATTTCCCTCGCCAGCGTGAAGCGCTACATGCGCGCCGGCTTCATTGCCTGCCTGAGCGTGGCCTGATGCGCGAGCAACCGCTGGACCCCGGCATCCTCGGCGAAGCCGCCGACTGGCTGGTGCGCCTGAACGAACGCCCCGCCAGCAGCGCCGACCTGCAGGCCATCGAACAGTGGCGGGCACGCAGCGCGCAGCACGCCGAAGCCTGGCGCCGCGCCGAAGCGCTGCTGGGCCTGCGCCAGCTGCCGCCGGGCCTCGGCCGGCAGAGCCTGCAACGCAGCGGCCTGAGCCGCCGGCAGATGCTCAACCGCCTGGGCGTGCTGATGGCGGTGGCGCCGGCCGCCTGGCTGGCGGCGCGGCACCTGCCCTGGGCGGAATGGAACGCCGACCTGCGCACCGCCGTGGGCGAGCGCAAGCACCTGCGCCTGCCCGACGGCAGCCAGCTCACGCTCAATACCGCGAGTGCCGTGAACCTGGCCTTCAAAGCCCACGAGCGGCGCCTGCGCCTGCTCGAAGGCGAGATCCTCCTCGATGCGCAGGCCGAGCCACGCCCCTTCCTGGTGGACAGCCGCCATGGCCTGCTGCGCACAGCGGCGGCGCGTTTCAGCCTGCGCGACCTGGGCGATGCGTGCAGGGTGGCAGTGCTGGACAAGGCGGTGAGCGTCGAGCTGCCGGGGTCTGCGAGCCAGAGGGTCGGCGCCGGCCAGCAACTGGTCTTCGGCCCGCAGGGATTCCAGCCCTTGCAGGCAGCGGACGCCAACGCCAGCGCCTGGGAGAACGGCATGCTGCTGGCCCAGGGCATGCGCCTGGGCGACCTGCTGGACGAACTGGGCCGCTACCGCAGCGGCGTCCTGCGCTGCGACCCGCGTCTGGCGGATCTGCGCGTGACCGGGGCCATTCCGCTGGGCGACAGCGACGCCGGCCTCGCGCTGCTGGCGGACATGCTGCCGGTGAGGCTGCGGCGGATGACGCGGTACTGGGTGACGGTGGAGCCGGCGTGAATGGCCAGCACCCGCGTGGGGCGCAAAACCTGGAACAGGTCATGCGTCGTTGCCACGACGGCGGATAACGCTGGCGCGTTATGCGCCCTACCAACGGCTACCCCTGTGCCCGCGCTTCCCCCTCACCCCAGCCCTCTCTCTCAGGGAGAGGGGCCGTTCGGTGCAGGACAAGACCCGCTGCATCAGCCGGCACGATCTGCTCCCTCTCCCTCTGGGAGAGGGCTGGGGTGAGGGCACGCCCCACTCCGAAATATCCGGTCATCTGCAGGAGCGAGCTTGCTCGCGAACAGATTCTCCGGCCACACGGGCGTTGGGCGGTTCGCGAGCAAGCTCGCCCCTGCAACATAAGCCCAACACCTGAAATTTTTTCGCCCACCCTGACACCTTTTTCGATCTCGCCCGGTGAAGAGGCAGAACCCCTCCATTCACCGACAGGAACACGCCATGCTCCTCCGCTCCCGCCTTCGCCCGCACTCCCTTGCCCTGGCCGTCGGCCTGGCCCTGACCGGCGGCGTCGCGCTGCCGGCTCTGGCCGCCGAAGCCGCCAGCCAGCAGCGCCAGTACGCCATCGCTCCCGGCCCGCTGGGCGAGGTGCTGGCGCGCTTCGCCGCCCAGGCCGGGGTGCCGCTGGCGTTCGAGGCGCAGGCGCTGAACAGCCAGCAGAGTGCGGGCCTGAACGGCAGCTTCACCCCCGAGCAGGGCCTGGAGCGATTGCTCGAAGGCAGCGGCTATCGCTTGGTGCGCAAGCGCAGCGGCTACGGCGTGGAGGCCGCCCCCGATGACAGCGGCGCGCTGGAAATGGACGCCACCACCGTCAGCGGTGCGCTGCAGCAGCCCGGCGACCTGCCACCGGCCTACGCCGGCGGCCAGGTCGCCCGTGGCGCTCAGTTGGGCATGCTGGGCAACCAGGACATTCAGGACGTGCCCTTCAGCTTCGCCAGCTACACCGCCAGGACCATCCAGGACACCCAGGCACAGACCGTCGGCGACGTGCTGCTCAACGACGCCTCGGTACGCCAGGGCAACGGCTACGGCAACTTCTCGCAGATCTTCGTCATCCGCGGCCTGCCACTGAGCACCGACGACGTCTCGCTCAACGGCCTGTACGGCGTCACCCCGCGGCAGATCATCGGCACCGAGTCGCTGGAGCGCGTCGAGCTGTTCAAGGGCCCCAACGCCTTCATCAACGGCGTGACGCCCAGCGGCAGCGGCATCGGCGGCGCGGTCAACCTGCAGACCAAACGCGCCGAGGACACCCCCACCCGCAGCGTGACCCTGGGCTACGGCAGCGATAACCAGATCGGCGAACACCTGGACCTTGGCCAGCGCTTCGGCGAGGACAACCGCTTCGGCGCACGGGTCAACCTGGCCCAGCGCGAGGGCGAAACCGGCGTCGACGACGAGAACCAGCGCTACAAGCTCGCCACCGTCAACCTCGACTACCGGGGCGAGCGCCTGCGCCTGGTGACCGACTTCGGCTACCAGAAGCAGCGCATCAACCAGGGCCGCCCGGTGGTCTACGTCGGCAGCGGCGTCACCGGCATTCCCCACGCCCCGGACGCCGACCACAACTACGCCCAGTCCTGGAGCTATTCCCAGCTGGAAGACACCTTCGGCCTGTTCCGCGCCGAGTACGACCTCAACGACA
This sequence comes from Pseudomonas sp. NY15437, assembly GCF_048068435.1. Taxonomy (NCBI): domain Bacteria; kingdom Pseudomonadati; phylum Pseudomonadota; class Gammaproteobacteria; order Pseudomonadales; family Pseudomonadaceae; genus Pseudomonas; species Pseudomonas sp. NY15437. Next base: position 199,375 of record NZ_JBLUQC010000006.1, on the reverse strand, counting down.
GCTGGACGGCCTACCTCTCCGGTGGCGCCAAGCACACCCGCGAGAACGGCGCCTACTCGGCGCTCACCCTCACCGACGACAGCGGCGCCGCGGGCGGCGGCATGATGGACGCCACCCACGACGAGGACAACAAGAGCGCCATGGCCGGCCTCAACGGCCACTTCGCCACCGGGCCGGTCAGCCACCAGATGAACCTCAGCGTCGCCGGCATCTGGGCCGAGCAGCGCAGCGCCTACACCATGATCAGCAAGCGCTACCCGACCGACCTCTACCATCCGGTGCAGACGCCCAAGCCCGCGCCAACCCTGACCGGCGGCGACTACAGCGACCCGGGCATCGTCGGCAAGACGCTGAACAAGAGCGTGGCCGCGGCCGACATCCTGGGCTTCCTCGATGACCGCGTGCTGCTGACCGTCGGCGTGCGCCGCCAGAGCATCGGCACCGATGGTTGGAACTATGCCGGCAAGCGCACCGCCAGCTACGACGAATCCATCACCACGCCCGTCTACGGCCTGGTGGTGAAGCCCACCGAGTACCTGTCGCTCTACGCCAACCGCATCGAAGGCCTGGCTGCCGGCCCTACCGCGCCCAGCAGCGCGGCCAACTTCGGCGAAGTCTTCGCGCCGAACCGCTCCAAGCAGGTGGAAGTCGGCGCCAAGCTGGACTTCGGCCGCTACGGCGGCAACCTGGCGTTCTATCGCATCGAGCAGCCGTTCAGCACCACCGATCCGGACTCCAAGCTCTTCAGCGTCGACGGCGAGCAGGAGAACCGCGGCATCGAGCTGAACCTCTTCGGCGAACCGCTGGACGGCCTGCGCCTGCTGGCCGGCGGCACCTGGATCGACACCGAACTGAAGAACACCGCCGGCGGCAAGACCGACGGCAACCGCGCCGTGGGCGTGCCGACCTTCCAGTACAACCTGGGCGCCGACTGGGACGTGCCCGGCCTGCAGGGCGCCGCCCTCAACGGCCGCGTGCTGCGCACCGGCGGCCAGTACCTGGACGCCGCCAACGACCTGAGCATCCCCGCCTGGACGCGCTTCGACCTCGGCGCCCGCTACGCCTTCACGGTGGACGAACGCGCCGTGACCCTGCGCGCCAACCTGGAAAACGTCGCCAACAAGGCCTACTGGGCTTCCACCATCGGCGGCTACCTGACCCAGGGCGACCCGCGCACCCTGAAACTGTCGATGACCGTCGACTTCTGATTCCCCTGCGACAGGGACGTCGCACCCCATCGTGGCCGGCCCCGGCACGAAAATACCGCGCCCGGCCGTCTCGCCACTGGAAGGGAACGGCCATTCGGGTCCATGCTGGAAGCTCGCCCATTTGCCGGAGTTCGCCCCATGAGCGACGCCATCACCATCGATTTCGTCTCCGACGTGGTCTGCCCCTGGTGCGCCATCGGCCTCAACGGCCTGCTGGAAGCCATGCGCCGGGTAGACGGCGAACTGAGGGTGGAACTGCGCATCAAGCCCTTCGAGCTCAACGCCGACATGCCCGCCGAAGGCGAAGACCTGGTGGAGCACTTGCAGCGCAAGTACGGCAGCAGTGCCGAGGACATCGCCCGCAACCAGGAACACCTGCGCTCCATGGGCGAGGAAGTCGGCGTGCGCTTTGACTTGAAGAAGCGCACGCGCATCTACAACACCTTCGACGCGCACCGCCTGCTGCACTGGGCGGGTGAATCGCACCGCGACATCGCCCTGAAGCAGGCGCTGCTGCACGCCTACTTCGGCGAGGGGCGCGACCCGAGCGACCCGGAAGTGCTGCTGGAGGTGGCCGTCAGCGTCGGCCTGGACGCCGTGCGCGCGCGGGAAATCCTCGACAGCGACGCCTACGCCGACGAGGTGGTGGCCGAGGAGGACTTCTACACCAGCCACGGCATCCGCGCCGTGCCCGCGGTGATCCTCAACGGCCGCCAACTGATCTCCGGCGCACAGAGCACCGACTACTACGAACAGGCGCTGCGCCAGGTGGCGCGCCATGCGCCGTTGCCGGAGTGAGCCTTCCGCCGTGGCGCAGGGCCGTAGGGCCGTAGGGCCGTAGGGCCGTAGGGCCGTAGGGCGCATATCCTGGAACAGGTTATCTACAGGACCGGTGCGGCGGATAACGCTGGCGCGTTATGCGCCCTACACCGACGCAAACGCGGTGCTCCCCTGTAGGAGCGCGCCATGCGCGCGATCGCGGGCATGGCCCGCTCCTACATGAGAGGGTCAGCGTTCCACGGCATGATTGTAGGAGCGAGCTTGCTCGCGAACCCGCTTGACGCCAGGCGCTGCCGGGAAGGCTTTTCGCGGGCATGGCCCGCTCCTACACGTTCGGCCCGATGCTATTGGCGACAAAAGAAAAACGGCGCCCGAAGGCGCCGTTTTTCGTGCAGCATCAGCCGATCAGAGCGCCGACCAGCCGTCCATCTGCCCGCCCAGGTCGGCGGAGTGCTCGGACAGCAGCGCGGCGTAGCCGCTGATGTGCTCGTGGGACAGCTCCATCACCGGGTAGGCCAGGACCTGCCAGGGCAGCTTGTCGTTGCCGTCGTACTCGGAGTACGCCACCTTCTGCCCGTTCTGCAGCAGCATGATGGCGAAGTCCAGGGCGGACTGCTCGTCCGGGAAGATCACCGCGAACTCCACCTCATGCTCGAGGGAGAGGTCTTCGCCGTCTTCCTGCAGGGCCCACAGGGCGTCGCCGATTTCGTCGTCCGGGAAAAGCTGCTTGTCGCGGCTCATGTCACTGCTCCAATTCGATTTACAAAGTGCCCGGTGTGGGCACGCCCGCGCAGGATACCCGTCCTGCATGACAACTGCCGGAAAATCTCGCCGGCACCATCGCCTTCGGTGATGTTCACCATCACGGCGTTTCACTTCCGAGCTTGGCCGCTCAGCGCGACGATGCCTCCATCGGGCCTGCGCCCTCCCCCTCATCGAGCCTGCGACCATGCCCACTCCCACGCACAGCACCGAGGCCTACCGCATCACCTACATCACCCTGGACGAGGTGCAATTGCACTTCGAGACCGAGATTGCCGTGCCCGATGGGGACGGCGGCCTGGCCCTGCACAGCGCAGCCACCCTGCCCGACGAGCGGCGCGCGCTGCGTGAGCTGATCTGCCAGGAACCGCAGGCCCTGGTCGCCTGATCTTCTGAAAGCGTAGACCCTGGTAAGCAAATGCCCCGCTCGTGCGGGGCATTTGTGTCAGGGGGCGGGCATCACGCCTGCAGCTGGTTACCGATCGGCAGGGTGCGAATGCGCTTGCCGGTGGCCGCGAACAGCGCGTTGGCCAGCGCCGGCGCCAGGGGCGGCACACCGGGTTCACCGACACCGGTCGGCGGCTCGGCCGACGGCACGATGTGCACCTCCACCACCGGCATCTCGTTGATGCGCAATACCTGGAAGTCATGGAAGTTGGACTGGTCGACCTTGCCGTCGGTCAGGGTGATGGCGCTGTGCAGCGCCGCCGACAACGCGAAGCCGATGCCCCCCTCCATCTGCGCCCGGATCACGTCCGGGTTGATCGCCAGGCCGCAATCCACGGCGCAGACCACGCGGTCCACCTTGAAGCTCTTGTCGGCCTTGTAGGTCACTTCCACGACCTGGGCGACGTAGCTGCCGAACGATTCGTGCACGGCGATACCACGGCCGCGCTGCTCGCCATCCTTGCCCTTCTCCAACGGCGCCAGCCAGTTGGCCCGCTGCGCCACCAGTTCCAGCGCGCCGCGATGCCGCGGGTGTTTTTCCAGCAGCTTGCGGCGGAACTCGTACGGGTCCTGCTTGGCGGCGACGGCCGCTTCGTCGATCAGCGTCTCGGTGGAGAATGCCGTGTGGGTATGACCCACCGAACGCCACCATTGTGTCGGCACCGTGATGTTGTCCGCCAGCGCCTGCTCGACGCGCAGGTTGGGCACGGCGTAAGGCAGGTCGGCCGCACCTTCGACGGCGACCTTGTCGATGCCGTCCTTGACCATGAACTTCTCGAACGGCGTGCCAATGATGAAGGACTGCCCCACCAGCCGCTGCTCCCAGCCCACCAGTTGGCCCTGGGCGTCCACCGCCAGCCGAGCGCGGTGCAGGAAGGCCGGGCGGTAGTAGCCGGCGCGGGTGTCGTCTTCGCGCGTCCAGACCATCTTGATCGGCACTTTCACGCCCTGTTCACGGGCCGCCTTGGCGATGGCCACCGCTTCGAGCACGTAGTCCGAATGCGGGTTTGCGCGGCGGCCGAAGCTGCCGCCGGCGTACAGCTGGGTGATGCTCACCTGCTCGGGCGGGATGCCCAGCAGCTGCGCCACCGACATCTGGTCGCCGGTCTGCCACTGCTCGCCGTTCCAGATCTGGCAGCCGTCCTCCTTGAGGAAGACCACGCAGTTCAGCGGCTCCATGGCCGCGTGGGCCAGATAGGGGAACTGGTACTCCGCCTCGATCAGGTGCGCCGGCTTCTCCAGCGCCTTGCCGATATCGCCCTCGTTGCGCGCCACCAGGCCCGGCTTGCTGGCCATGTCGTGGTACTGGGCGAAGATTTCCTTGCTGCCCATCTTGAAGGCCTTGCTCTCGTCCCACTCGACCTGCAGGGCGTCACGTCCCTGGCGCGCGGCCCAGGTGTTCTTCGCCAGCACCGCCACGCCGGCGAAACGCCGCTCGCTGCCGGGGAACTGCACCACCTCGACCACGCCGGGCACGGCCTTGGCCTTGCTCGCGTCGACCTTCGCCGGCACGCCGCCGAAGCGCGGCGGGTGGGCGACCACGGCCACCAGCATGTCCGGCAGGTGCACGTCCTGGGTGAACTGCGCGGTGCCGTCGGTCTTGGACGGGCTGTCCTTGCGCGGCAGCTTGACCTGGCCGATCAGCTTGAAGTCCTTCGGGTCTTTCAGCTTCACGTCCGCCGGCACCGGCTGCTTCGCCGCTGCCTCGGCCAATTCGCCGAAGCCGGCCTTGCGCCCGGACGCGGGGTGGCTGACGACGCCGTCATGCACCTCGATCTGCGCCGCCGGCACCTTCCACTGCTCCGCCGCCGCGCCCACCAGCATGGCGCGGGCGCTGGCGCCGGCCTTGCGCATCTGCTCGAAGGAGTTGGCCATGGCGTTGCTGCCGCCGGTGCCCTGCAGGTTGCCGAAGGCCAGGTTGGCGTAGCGCTTGGCATCGGCCGGGGCGCCTTCCACCTGCACGTGGTTCCAGTCGGCGTCCAGTTCCTCGGCCACCAGGGTGGCGAGGCCGGTGTAACTGCCCTGGCCCATTTCCACGTGCTTGGCGATCACGGTGACGGTCCCGTCCGGGGCGATGCGCACGAAGGCGTTGGCGTCGAAATCGCCGGCTGCCTGGGCGTCGCCCAGCTTGCCCAGCAGCGGCGCGAAATAGATGCCCAGGGCCAGGCCGCCAGCGCCCCGCAGCAAGCTGCGGCGGCTGATGTTGAGGATGCTGCCGGGCTGTGCCGGCTGTTCGTCGATACGGGGTTCGAGCATGACGTCGGTCCTCAAGCCAGGGTCTGGGCGGCGTCGTGGATCGCCGCGCGAATCCGCGCATAGGTGGCGCAGCGGCAGATGTTGCCGCTCATGGCCGCGTCGATGTCGGCGTCGCTGGGCGCCTTGTTCGAGGCCAGCAGCGCGGTGGCCGACATGATCTGCCCGGACTGGCAGTAGCCGCACTGCACCACGTCGAGCTTGCGCCAGGCCTCCTGCACCGCCTTGCCGGCAGCCTGCTCGGCGACTGCCTCGATGGTGGTGATCTTCTTGCCGGCCACCGCCGCCAGCGGGGTGACGCAGGAACGCGTCGGCTGGCCGTCGATGTGCACGGTGCAGGCGCCGCACAGCGCCATGCCGCAACCGTACTTGGTGCCGGTCAGCCCGGCCACGTCACGGATGGCCCAGAGCAGCGGCATCTCGCCGGGGGCGTCGAGTTCGTGGTCCTTGCCGTTCAGGTTCACGGTAATCATCGGGAGGTTCACCTCATTCTCTTGGATATGAAAAGCCGGGTGACAAAAGCAGGGGCTAGACATGGAGCGAAGCGCAGCGGCTCCGGCACGCAATGGATTGAGCCTAGGCGCAAGCGCAGGCACGTGCCGCGACGATACGCGAGTCAGGCGCCGAGCGGTTTGCCTGGTTCTCTTGAGGCTTGCCTGATTCTGCGCACGGTGTGGTCTGTGCTGGCGGTGAGCTATCGCGGACGGAGTCCGCTCCTACGGTTAAGGCAAAACGCCTTTCTCCGCTTTTGTAGGAGCGAGCTTGCTCGCGAACCCGTCTGACGCAGGTGTGGCCGGAAACCCTGTTCGCGAGCAAGCTCGCTCCTACAGGGATACCAGGAATCCCGCGCGCATAAAAAAGCCACTCCGAAGAGTGGCTTTTCGACGACCGATGCCAGATCACTCCGGCATCTTCATCACCACACGGCCGCCGCTCGGGCAGGTTTCCATGTAGTAGTTGGCGTCGCGGTACTGGGCGAAATCGAACACCCGGTCGATGCTCGGCTTGAGCAGCTGGTCGGCGGTCATCTGGTTGATCGCGGTCAGCGCCCGTTGCACGGCTTCGTCGTTGCGGGTCAGGCCGATCTCCGGTTGCCCGGTGAAGTCCAGCACGCAGTGACGGTAGAACTGCAGGTGCTTCTTGAACGCCGCACAGGCCGGGAAGGCCGCATCGTTGCCGCCGTTGATGCCGTAGAGGATCAGCTTGCCGCGCTGGGCGGCCACGTCACCCAGCAGCTTCATCTGCGGGCCGGCGCACTGGTCGAGGACGATCTCCACGCCTTCACCCTTGGTGAAGCGCTCGACTTCCAGCACCAGGTCCTGCTCCTCGGTGTAGATGATCTTGTCCGCCCCCAGGCCCTTGAGGAACTCGCGGGTCTCCTCGTGGCTGGTGGTGGCGATCACCTGGGCACCGAGCGCCTTGGCCAGCTGTACCGCCTGGGGAGCCAGGCAATGGCCGGCCTCGGTGATCAGCACGCGCTGGCCGGGCTTGATCTGCGCCAACTCCACCAGGGCGAAGTAGGAATACAGCAGGCCGGTGTAGTGCACGGCGGCTTCGACCGGGCTCAGCACCTCGGGGTAACGGGTCAGCGAGGTGCGCGGCACGATGACGTGGTCGCCCCAGGCCGGGTACAGGTTCGGCGAGTTCGCCGGGAAACTGGCCACCGCCACGCCGGGCTGCAGGTCTTCCACGCCCTCGCCCACGGCTTCGACGATGCCGGAAAGTTCATAACCGATGCCCGCCGGCAGCTTGGCCTGATCCGGGGCGAGGTTCTGCCGCCAGAGCACGTCGCGCCAACTGACGCCCAGTGCCTGGGTACGGACCAGCACTTCACCCGGCCCCGGTTGCGGGGTCGGCATTTCCTCGATCTTCAGGACCGAGGCGTCACCGAACTGGTGGAAACGGATCATGCGGGACATCACATACCTCGCCTTAGTAGTGCTCATAGCCACGGACTCTATCCGGGCTTTAGGGGTGACGCCACCGTTCACCGTTGATAGTTGACATAAATGGCGATGATTCGGCCTGCCGCGCAAGCCTTGTCCGGCGCGGCTGCAAGGCTCTGCGACGGGGCTGCGGGCGGAACCGGGGCGGCGCTTTCCTTACAGCGTCCGACCACACTGCCGGGGCAAGATTCTCAATAAAAAAGTGGAAATTGATCAAGGACTTATCTGACAGACTTGACTCAGGACACGCTCGGCCTCACTTTTCCCCCATCGCCAGGGAGTCCCCATGAACCGCAACGACCTCCGCAAGGTTGACCTCAACCTGTTGATCGTTTTCGAGACGCTGATGCATGAGCGCAGCGTGACCCGCGCCGCCGAGAAGCTGTTCCTCGGCCAGCCGGCGATCAGTGCGGCCCTGGCGCGCCTGCGCGGTCTGTTCGACGACCCGCTGTTCGTGCGCACCGGGCGCAGCATGGAACCCACTGCGCGGGCGCAGGAGATCTTCGGCCACCTTTCGCCGGCGCTGGACTCCATCTCCACCGCCCTGAGCCGCGCCGCCGACTTCGACCCGGCCACCAGCAAGGCGGTGTTCCGCATCGGCCTGTCGGACGACGTGGAGTTCGGCCTGCTGCCGCCGCTGTTGCGCCGACTGCGCTCCGAGGCTCCGGGCATCACCCTGGTGGTGCGCCGCGCCAACTACCTGCTGATGCCGCAGCTGCTGTCGTCCGGAGAAATCTCCGTGGGCGTCAGCTACACCGACGAGCTGCCGGCCAACGCCAAGCGCAAGACCCTGCGCCGCAGCACCTGGAAGATTCTGCGCGCCGATTCGATTCCCGGCGCGCTGACCCTCGATGACTACTGCGCGCGTCCGCACGCACTGGTGTCCTATGCCGGCGACCTGGACGGCTTCGTCGACCAGACCCTCGCCGAGATGGACCGCAAGCGCCAGGTGGTGTTGGCCGTGCCGCAATTCGTCGGCCTGGCGCAGTTGCTGGCCGGCACCGACATCATTGCGACCGTGCCGGAGTATGTGGCCCTGGCGCTGACCGCCGCCGGCGGCCTGCGCGCCGAGGATCCGCCCTTCCCCACCCGCCTGGCCGAGCTGTCCATGGTCTGGCGCGGCGCCCAGGATCAGGACCCGGCCGAACGCTGGCTGCGGTCGCGCATCACCATGTTCGTGGGTGATCCGGACAGTCTCTGACACCGCCCTACGTAACCTGACCTTGTAGGAGCGAGCTTGCTCGCGAACCCGCACGGCACGGTGCATCGGGTGGAAATGCTTCGCGAGCAATAACGATGGCGTCCCCCTCGCTCCTACGAAGAGCCGCACAGGGAGGCTCCAGGCCGTAGGGCGCATAACCGGGAACAGGTTATCCGCCGGTAATGTCGCGGCGGATGACGCCCGAGGCGTTATTTCCCCTACGTCACATGTAGGAGCGCGCCATGCGCGCGGTCGCGGGCATGGCCCGCTCCTACCTGAAGTACTTCGCCGGGGCATACCCTCTCCCCCGCCCTCTCCCTGAAGGGAGAGGGAGCTGTCCGTGCCGGCTGACGCCGAGGTTTCATCCTGCACCATACGGTCCCCTCTCCCTTCAGGGAGAGGGTTAGGGAGAGGGGAATAGCCGGTACGGGGTTTCAGAGAAAGACAATTGCTCCTACAGGGAAACGCCGCGCTGGCGGGCAATCCCTGTGCCCGTTCCTTCTATCTATTCGTACGCATAGTGCAAAAGCATTTATCACTGCGCGTGATAATCAAAATCTGCTCGTTCGATTAGTTCCCAGGCGCCCCCTTGCGCAGACTCCGCTCCATCAGAAATCCCAAAATCAATTAGATCGCCGGAGTCCTTTCCATGGAGCGAAATCTGAACACCTTGCGTATTCCGTTGGCGTTGGCCGCCGTGCTGGTTCTCAGCGCGTGCGGCAAGGGCCAGGAGGCAGCCCAGAACATGGCCGCCCCCAAGGTCAGCGTGGCGGATGTCATCGAGCAACCGATCAACGAATGGGACGAGTTCACCGGCCGCCTGGAGGCTCCGGAATCCGTCGAACTGCGCCCACGCGTCTCCGGCTACATCGACCGCGTCGCCTTCCGCGAAGGCGCCCTGGTGAAGAAAGGCGACCTGCTGTTCCAGATCGACCCGCGGCCTTTCCAGGCCGAGGTGCATCGCCTGGAAGCCCAGCTGCAACAGGCCCGCGCCAACCAGACCCGCACCGCCAACGAAGCCTCCCGTGGCGAGCGCCTGCGCGCCACCAACGCCATTTCCGCGGAACTCGCCGACGCCCGCACCGCCGCCGCCACCGAGGCCAAGGCCGTGGTCGCCGCGACCCAGGCGGAACTGGACAACGCCCGCCTGAACCTGTCGTTCACCCAGATCACCGCGCCCATCGACGGTCGCGTCTCGCGCGCCGAAGTCACCGCCGGCAACCTGGTGAACAGCGGCGAAAGCGTGCTGACCACCCTGGTCTCCACCGACAAGGTCTACGCGTACTTCGACGCCGACGAGCGCGTCTACCTCAAGTACGTGGACCTCGCCCGCAAGGGTGGCCCGGACGCCCGCGGCACCAGCCCGGTGTACCTGGGCCTGACCGGCGAGGACGGCTTCCCGCACCAGGGGCGCCTGGACTTCCTCGACAACCAGGTCAACCCCAAGACCGGCACCATCCGTGGCCGCGCCGTGTTCGACAACGCCGCCAACCAGTTCACCCCCGGCCTGTACGCCCGCATCAAGCTGGTCGGCAGCGGCACCTACCCCGCCGCGCTGATCAAGGATGAAGCGGTCGGCACTGACCTGGGCAAGAAATTCGTGCTGGTGCTCGACAAGGACAGCAAGGTGCAGTACCGCGGCATCGAGCTGGGGCCGAAACTCGAGGGCCTGCGCATCGTCCGCAGCGGCCTGGCCAAGGGTGACCGCATCGTGGTCAACGGCCTGCAACGGGTTCGCCCGGGTGCCCAGGTCGATGCCCAGGGTGTCGAGATGGCCAGCCAGGCGACCCTCGCCAAGCTCGAAGACCAGCGTCGTGCGCTGGAGAGCTTCGAGGCGCCGAAGGTCGCCGAGAAATCGGCCAAGCCGGGCGCGCCGCGCGGCTGACCCAACCCGTACGAGTTCATCGAGGATCCTGCCGAACGCAGGCCAGGCAAGGCGGAAGACGGTAAGCAAGCGCAGTTCACTGGAGTGAATGAGCAGTGCGAATCGACGGCCAACGCAGCCTGGGCAAGCGCAGGCGGATCATCGACGAACTCACCATGAATGATGTGCCAGGCCCTTCTCCCACCAGGGCCTTGGGTGACCTTTGTCCCGGGTTTGGCGAACGATGCGTTCGCGACAGGAACCAGCCATGAACTTTTCGCAATTCTTCATCCAGCGGCCGATCTTCGCCGCCGTGCTCTCGCTGATCATCCTGATCGGCGGGGCCATCTCGCTGTTCCAGCTACCGATCAGCGAATACCCCGAAGTGGTGCCGCCCACCGTGGTGGTGCGCGCCAACTTCCCCGGCGCCAACCCCAAGGTGATCGGTGAAACCGTCGCCGCACCGCTGGAGCAGGCCATCACCGGCGTCGAGAACATGCTCTACATGTCCTCGCAGTCCACCGCCGACGGCAAGATGACCCTGACCATCACCTTCGCCCTGGGCACCGACCTGGACAACGCGCAGGTGCAGGTGCAGAACCGTGTGACCCGTACGCAGCCCAAGCTGCCCGAGGAAGTCACGCGGATCGGCATCACCGTCGACAAGGCCTCGCCCGACCTGACCATGGTCGTGCACCTCACCTCGCCGGATAACCGCTACGACATGCTCTACCTGTCCAACTACGCCATCCTCAACATCAAGGATGAGCTGGCGCGCCTGGACGGTGTGGGCGACGTTCAACTGTTCGGCATGGGCGACTACTCCCTGCGCGTCTGGCTGGACCCGAACAAGGTCGCCTCGCGCAACCTGACCGCCACCGATGTGGTCGCCGCGATCCGCGAGCAGAACCGCCAGGTCGCCGCCGGCGCCCTGGGCGCCCCGCCCTCGCCGAGCGACACCAGCTTCCAGTTGTCGATCAACACCCAGGGTCGCCTGGTCACCGAGGAAGAGTTCGAGAACATCATCATCCGCAGCGGCCCGGACGGCGAGATCACCCGTCTGAAGGACATCGCCCGCGTCGAGCTCGGCTCCAGCCAGTACGCCCTGCGCTCGCTGCTGGACAACCAGCCGGCGGTCGCCATCCCGATCTTCCAGCGTCCGGGCTCCAACGCCATCGCCATCTCCAACCTGGTGCGCGAGAAGATGGCCGAGCTGAAGAAGGACTTCCCGCAGGGCGTGGACTACTCCATCGTTTATGACCCAACCATCTTCGTTCGCGGCTCCATCGAGGCCGTGGTGCACACCCTGTTCGAAGCCCTGATCCTGGTGGTGCTGGTGGTCGTGCTGTTCCTGCAGACCTGGCGCGCCTCGATCATCCCGCTGGCCGCCGTGCCGGTATCGCTGATCGGTACCTTCGCGGTGATGCACGCCTTCGGCTTCTCGCTCAACGCGCTGTCGCTGTTCGGCCTGGTACTGGCCATCGGCATCGTGGTGGACGACGCCATCGTGGTGGTAGAGAACGTCGAGCGGAACATCGGGCTGGGCCTCACGCCTGTGGAGGCGACCAAGCGCGCCATGAAGGAAGTGACCGGGCCGATCATCGCCACCGCGCTGGTGCTGTGCGCCGTGTTCATCCCGACGGCGTTCATCTCCGGCCTCACCGGGCAGTTCTACCGGCAGTTCGCGCTGACCATCGCGATCTCCACGGTGATCTCCGCGTTCAACTCGCTGACCCTGTCGCCGGCGCTGTCCGCCGTGCTGCTCAAGGGGCACCACGAGCCCAAGGACCGCTTCTCGGTGCTACTGGACAAGCTGCTGGGCGGCTGGCTGTTCCGTCCGTTCAACCGCTTCTTCGACCGCGCCAGCCATGGCTATGTCGGCACCGTCACCCGCGTGCTGCGTGGCAGCTCCATCGCGCTGCTGCTGTATGCCGGGTTGATCGGCCTGACCTACCTGGGCTTCTCCAGCACCCCCACCGGCTTCGTGCCGCAGCAGGACAAGCAGTACCTGGTGGCCTTCGCGCAACTGCCCGACGCCGCCACCCTGGACCGCACCGAAGCGGTGATCAAGCGCATGTCGGAAATCGCCGGCAAGCACCCGGGCATCGAGCACACCGTGTCCTTCCCGGGCCTGTCGATCAACGGCTTCACCAACAGCCCCAACAGCGGCATCGTCTTCACCCCGCTCAAGGACTTCAGCGAGCGCAAGGGCCCGGGCATGTCGGCCAACGAGATCGCCGCCGAGCTGAACAAGCAGTTCGCGGACATCCAGGACGCCTACATCGCGATCTTCCCGCCGCCGCCGGTACAGGGGCTGGGGACCATCGGCGGCTTCCGCCTGCAGATCGAGGACCGCGGCAACGCCGGTTACGAGGAGCTCTACGCGCAGACCCAGAACATCCTCAACAAGGCCCGCGCGCTGCCGGAGCTCAACCCCATGTCGGTGTTCACCAGCTACCAGGTGAACGTGCCGCAGGTGGATGCCGCCATCGACCGCGAGAAGGCCAAGACCCACGGGGTTGCGATCAGCGACATCTTCGACACCCTGCAGGTCTACCTGGGCTCGCTGTACGCGAACGACTTCAACCGCTTCGGCCGCACCTACCAGGTGAACGTCCAGGGCGAGCAGCAGTTCCGTCTCGAACCCGAGCAGATCGGCCAGCTGAAGGTGCGCAACAACCTGGGTGAAATGGTCCCGCTGGCCACCTTCATCAAGATCAGCGACACCGCAGGTCCCGACCGCGTGATGCACTACAACGGCTTCATCACCGCCGAGATCAACGGCGCCGCCGCACCGGGCTACAGCTCCGGCCAGGCCGAGGCTGCCATCGAGCGCCTGCTCAAGCAGGAACTGCCCAATGGCATGACCTACGAATGGACCGAGCTGACCTACCAGCAGATCCTCGCCGGCAACTCCGCGGTGTACGTGTTCCCGCTCTGCGTGCTGCTCGCCTTCCTCGTGCTGGCCGCGCTGTACGAAAGCTGGGGCCTGCCGCTGGCGGTAATTCTGATCGTGCCGATGACCCTGCTGTCGGCCATCGCGGGCGTGATCCTGTCCGGTGGCGACAACAACATCTTCACCCAGATCGGCCTGATCGTACTGGTGGGCCTGGCGTGCAAGAACGCGATCCTCATCGTCGAGTTCGCCAAGGACAAGCAGGACGAAGGCATGGACCGCCTGAGCGCGGTGCTGGAAGCCTGCCGCCTGCGTCTGCGACCGATCCTGATGACCTCCATCGCCTTCATCATGGGCGTGGTGCCCCTGGTGCTGTCGTCCGGCGCCGGCGCCGAAATGCGCCACGCCATGGGGGTCGCGGTGTTCTCCGGGATGCTCGGCGTGACCTTCTTCGGCCTGCTGCTGACCCCGGTCTTCTATGTGCTGATCCGCCGCTTCATGGAAGCGCGTGAAGCGAAGAAACAGGCGCACCAAGCGCGCATCGCCCAGAACCACGAGGCCCACCAGGCATGAGCGTCATCACCATCAATGCTATGAGCAAGAGTGCCGTGAAACTGTTCGTCCCCACCCTGCTCGCGCTGGCCCTCAGCGCGTGCATGGTCGGCCCCGACTACCAGAAGCCGGACACCGCGCCGGCGCACCTGGACAGCAATGCCCAGGCCAATGACTACGACCGCAGCCGCTTCGAGGACGCCTGGTGGAAGCAGTTCGACGACCCGGTGCTGACCCAGCTCGTCGACCAGGCGCTGAAGGAAAACCGCGAGCTGCGCGTGGCCTATGCCCGCGTGCTGGCATCGCGGGCGATCCGCGACGACGTCGCCAATGACCGCTTCCCCACGGTCACCAGCCGCGCCGAAGGCCAGGTCGGCAAGGGCCAGGTGCCCGGCCAGACCGACGACCGGGTCAACCAGGAGCGCTACGACCTGGGCCTGGACATGATCTGGGAAGTCGACCTGTTCGGCCGCGTGCGTCGCCAGCTGGAATCCAGCGACGCGCAGAGCGAGGCCATCGTCGCCGACCTGCAGCAGTTGCAGGTCAGCCTGATCGCCGAGCTGGCCGATGCCTACGGTCAGCTGCGCGGCGCGCAACTGCGCGAGAGCATCGCCAGGAGCAACCTGGAGAACCAGCGCGAATCCCGCGACCTGACCATCCAGCTGCGCGACGCCGGCGTCGGCAGCGAGCTGGACGTGCAGCGCGCCGAAGCGCGCCTGGCCTCCACCGAAGCCAGCGTGCCGCAATTGCAGGCCGAGGAAGTGCGCCAGCGCAACCGCATCGCCACCCTCCTCGGCCAGCGCCCGGACGCGCTGAGCGTGGACCTGTCGCCGAAGAAACTGCCGGCCATCGCCAAGGCCCTGCCCATTGGCGACCCCGGCGAGCTGCTACGTCGCCGGCCGGACGTCGCCTCCGCCGAACGCCGCCTGGCTGCCGCCACCGCGGACGTGGGCGTGGCCACCGCCGACCTGTTCCCGAAAGTCAGCCTCGGCGGCTTCCTCGGCTACACCGCCGGACGTGGTTCGCAGATCGGCTCGTCCGCCGCCAGCGCCTGGGGCGTGGCCCCGAGCATCACCTGGGCGGCCTTCGACCTGGGCAGCGTGCGGGCCCGCCTGCGTGCCGCCAAGGCCGACGCCGATGGCGCCCTGGCGACCTACGAGCAGCAGGTCCTGCTGGCCCTGGAAGAGTCGTCGAACGCCTTCAGCGACTATGGCAAGCGGCAGCAGCGCCTGGTGTCGCTGGTGCGCCAGTCCGAAGCCAGCCGCAATGCCGCGCAACAAGCCGGCCTGCAATACCGCGAGGGCACCGTGGACTTCCTCAACCTGCTGGACGCCGAGCGCGAACAGCTGGCCGCCGAGGACGCCCAGGCCCTGGCGGAAGTGGACGTGTATCGCGGCATCGTGGCGATCTACAAGGCCCTGGGCGGCGGCTGGCAGCCGACACCCGCGGCCTGATCGATCCTCCCCGGTCGGGATTCTCTCGACCTTGGCCCTGCGGTCTGACGCTCCGGACCGTGGGGCTTTTTTATGGCGCGCGTTTCATGGCGATTGCGCTGCCAGCCTCGATCGACGTGGGAACTCCTAAACCTCAGGAAAAGGCTGAAGAATCTGTCAGAAACCTAGATATCTATCAGTATTTTCCGATAGCAAATGGTAATAAGCTGACTCTGGTTCAGATTCAGAATTCGCTGACATAAGAAATCAGGGAAGTCCGACCGGTGTTCATCGAGAAGGTCGAGGGAAGTCCATCCCCATCCAGTGACGCGGAACTCTGTCAGCTGCTCCACGCGGTACGCCGCGGCGACGTCATCCACCCCCGGCTCAAGCAGTTGCTGGTGCACCTGGGTTTCGTCGAACTGCGCGGCCTGCAGCTCATCCTCACCGGCAAGGGCAGGCACCTGATGAGGACCTGAACTTGGGCCTGGCGCCGTGCGCCGTTATCATCCGCAGCGAATTGCCAGGGATCAAAGGAGTTCGGTCCTGGCCTGGCCTAGACTTTCTATATCGGACCTTTCAGACAAGGAATTGCCATGGACCCCAGCGCCCATTTCATCCCCCTGGACCCCACCTCGGTCTTCGTTACCCTCGCCATCATCGTCTTCGGGATGTTCATGCTGGGCATCGGCTTCACCGTCCGTCATCGCCCGGTGGGCGTGTTCCTGATGTGGGTCGGCACGCTGAGCATGCTGTCGATCATCACCTACCGCATCTACCTCGCCACCTCGGTCTGACCGCACCACGCGCCTGAAACGATTGCGGACGGCGTCCGCTCCTACGTCAAGACCTGCGCAGGAGCGGACGCCGTCCGCGATGGGCATCCGCAAACGCCCCCCGCTACCGCTGCATCGCCCGCGCATACCCCTTGGGCGAAAAGCGCAACGTCACGCCCAGCATCAACACCACCGACACCGCCAGCAGGACCCACGACGCCTGGAAGCTGCCGGTGCTGTCGCGCAGCGCGCCGGTGATCCAGGGCACGATGCCGGTGACGATGAAGCCGATGCCCTGCACGAACGCCGCCAGGCGCCCGGCGGCGCCGGCATCGGCGAGGTGGTCGAGGGTCAGCGTCAGGCTCAGGGCGAAGCAGGCGCCCAGGCCGTAACCGATCATCGCTACCCAGAGGCCCGGCAGGTGCAGCGGCGCGGCGATCAGCCCGGCGAAGCCGGCGAGCTGGATCAGCAGGCACAGGCACAGCCAGCCCCGGCGGTCCAGCGAGCGGCGGATCAGCAGCGGAATGCTCAGCGCGGCGATCACCTGGAAAATGGTCATCAGGCCGATCAACTGGCCGCTGGCCTGGGCCGTCCAGCCCAGCTGGCGGTAATACACCGGCAGCCAGGCCACCATGCTGGTGTAGCCGCCGTTGATGAGGCCGAAGTACAAGGCCAGCAGCCAAGCGCGGCGGTTGCCGAAGTAGTGCTGCGCCTTCTGCTGGGGCGCCGCGGCGACCGGTACCTCCCGCGGGCGCGCCACGGTCCACAGCAGCAGGCCGACGACCGCCAGCAGCAGCCAGGCGCCCAGGCCGTCCTGCCAGCGCTGAAAGTGTGCCGACACCACCGGCGCCAGCACCGCGGCGCTCCCGCCGCCGGCCATCAGCGACGCCGAATACAGGCCCATGGCAGAGGGCACCTTGTGCGGGAACCAGCGCTTGATCACACCCGGCACGAACGCTTGGATCACCGCCACGCCGCAGCCGGCGAGCACCGCGCTGGCGATCAGGGCGACGCCGCTGTCCAGCAGCAGGCGCCAGAAGCACGCCGCGCCGATGGCCAGCAGGCCGACCACCATGCCCCGGCTCTCCCCCAGGCGCGGGCCGAGCCACGGCAGGCCCAGCGCGAACAGACCCATGCACAGCACCGGCAGCACGGTGAGCATCGACAAGCCCTGGAAGCCCAGGCCGGTGGCGTCGTGGATATCGGCCAGCAGCGGGCCGATGGAGGTGAGGATCGGTCGCAGGTTGATGCCCAGCGCAACGATCACCAGCAGGCCGACCCAGCCGGCGGAGTGGCTCCGCTCCGCCGCCTCGCCCTGCGCCGGTATGGCTGTACCGCGACTCACGAGCGCCGCTCCTGCCAGCGCTCGTACAACCCGTCCTCGCCGCTGGGGCGCAGGGCAAGCAGCGGCAGAGCCTGCCACTGCGGCGGCTGGGTCATCTGCTGGTAGACGGCGGCCGTCGACAGCCCGAACGGCTCGCCATCGTCGTTGGAATAGGCGAAGTACGCGCCCGCCACGCCGCACAGGTGCATGGCCGCCAGGCACATGGGGCACGGATGGCCGCTGGCGTAGATCACGCAGCCCTCCAGGCGCGGGGACGCCAGGTGCGCCGAGGCTCGGCGGATCGCCAGCAGCTCGGCGTGGGCGGTGGGGTCGGCATCGAGGTGGATCGAATTGGCGGCGCGGGCGATCACCCGGCCGTCCTTGACCACGAGGGCGCCGAACGGGCGGCCGCCGGCCTCGATGTTGTCGCGGGCCAGTTGCAGGGCCTCGCGCATGAAGACTTCGTGTGACATGGCAGTTTTCCAGTGGATCAATGCGCGCCGGCGGCTTCCAGCATCCTGGCGATGGTGGTCTGGTTGCGCTGGCGGGCGTGTTGCAGCGGCGTGACGCCGTCGTGGTCGGCCAGGTTCAGGTTCGCCCCGGCTTCGATGAGTTGTTTGACGATGGCCTGGTGACGCGGGCCGCCGTCGCTGAGCAGGATGGCTTCGAGCAGCCCGGTCCAGCCCAGCTTGTTGACGTGATCGGGATCGACGCCGGCTTTCAGCAGTGCCGCCACCACGTCCACATGGCCGCGCTCGCAGGCCGGGATCAGCGCCGTGCCGCCATAGCGGTTGGTGCTGCGCAGGTCGGCGCCGTGGGCCAGGGTCAGTTGGAGGATGCCCAGTCGCCCTTCGGCGCCGGCCAGCAGGTAGGCGCTGTCGTGGATGCGGTTCTGCCGATTGACGTCGGCGCCGGCGGCGACCAGCAGCCGCGCCACCGCCAGGCGATCCTGCGCGGTGGCCAGCAGCAGCGGCGTGTTGCCCTGGGCGTCGGTGACATCCACGGGAACGCCGCGCGCCAGCAGCGCCGCGACCTCGCTGTCGCGGCCGCTGGCCGCGGCCTTCAGCAGGGCGTCGGCGGCGGCGCGGCTGCGCACGTCTTCGGTCTGGATGGTCGGTTCGGCCTGTTCGGTCGGTATGTCCATGGGCGCTCCCCCGCGATGGCTGTGGTACCTCGACTCAGGTGCAGTCAATGGCCCGCAGTATGACGAAGGGATGTTCTATGCTGAAATTAAATAGAAACATGACTTCCAGTGGGAATCGAAATGCTTGACCCCAACCTGTTGCGCAGCTTCGTGATGGTGGTGGATGCCGGCAACTTCACCCGCGCCGCCGACCTGCTGCACCTCACCCAGTCCACCGTCAGCCAGCAGATCCTGCGGCTGGAACAGAGCCTGGGCTGCCGCCTGCTGGACCGCAGCCAGCGCCAGGTGCTGCCCACCGAACAGGGCGAGCGGTTGCTCGGCTATGCGCGGCGTATCCTCGAACTCGGCTCCCAGGCGCGCGAGGCGCTGAGCAGCGAGCACAGCGAAGGCGTGCTGCGCCTGGGGATGCCGGAAGACTTCGCCGGCGAACGGATGATGCCGCTGCTGGCGGCCTTCAGCGCCGAACGTCCGCGCTTGCGCCTGGAGGTTTCCAGCGGGCTCAGCCAGGAGTTGCTGCGCCAGTACCGCAGCGGCGAGTTGGACCTGGCGCTGGTCAAGCAATGGGGCGCGGACAGCGATTGCCTCGCCCACTGGCCCGAACCCCTGGCCTGGCAGGACAGTGCCGCCACGCCGGCTGCCGCACGCGACCCGCTGCCGCTGGTGGTATTCCCCCTGGGTGCGCTGTATCGCCAGGAAATGATCCACGCCCTGGAGGCCAGCGGCCGACGCTGGCGCATCAGCTACAGCAGCGCCAGCCTGGCGAGCCTGTCGGCGGCGGTGGCGGCGGGCATGGGCGTCAGCCTGCTGCCCTTGCGCGGGCGCCACGAAGGCCATCGGGTACTCACCGCACGCGACGGCTTCGCGCCCATCGAGGGGCTGGAGCTGGCGCTCTATGCACGCCCGGAGCTGGGCAGTGCCGGGCGCAGCCTGTGCGAGCAGTTGCGTGCGCTGTGCACGCAGCTGGCGGCCGTCACACCGGCGGACTAGGAGGCGCCCGCCGGCGCGCCGAGACGTTCGATCAGTTGCTCGGCCGGCACCGGCTTGCCGAGCAGGAAGCCCTGCAGCGAATCGCACCCCAGGCGCGTGAGGAAGTGCTGCTGGCCGGAGGTTTCCACCCCCTCGGCGACGATCCGCAGGTCCAGCGCCTGGCCCAGGGCAACGATGGCCGAGACGATGGCGGCATCGTCGCTGTCCTGCTCCAGGTCGCGGACGAAGCCGCGGTCGATCTTCAGCTCGTTGGCCGGCAGGCGCTTCAAGTACAGCAGGCTGGAGTAGCCGGTGCCGAAGTCGTCGATGGACAGGTCCACCCCCATCTGCGACAACCTGCCGAGGATTTCCAGGCTGGAGTCGGCATCGCGCATGGCGGTGGTCTCAGTGATCTCCAGGGTCAGGCAGCGCGCCGGCAACTGGTGGCGCGCCAGCGCGTCGGCCACCGACTGCACCAGCGCGGCATGGCAGAACTGCAGGGCCGAGAGGTTCACCGCCACCCGCCAGCTCTCGCGGCCCTGCAGGTACCACTGGCGCATCTGCCGGCAGGCTTCGTCCAGCACCCAGTCGCCAATGGGAATGATCAACCCGGTGCGCTCGGCCAGGGCGATGAAGGTGTCGGGCATCAGCAAACCGCGTTGCGGATGCTGCCAGCGCAACAGCGCCTCGGCGCCGATCGGCTCGCCGCTGGCGGCGAACTTGGGCTGGTAATGCAGGGTGAACTCGCGGCGCTCCAGGGCCGCGCGCAGGTCGTGGAGCAGTTGCAGGTGGTTGCGCGCGTTGGTGTTCATCGACTGTTCGAAGAAGCTGTAGCCGTTCTTGCCGTTGCCCTTGGCGTGGTACATCGCCGCGTCGGCGTTGCGCAGCAGTTCCTGCTGGCTGGCACCATCGCCGGGGTAGACGACGATGCCGACGCTGGCGGCAATGCGCAGTTCCTGCCCGGCGATCTGGAACGGCTGGGCCAGCAGGCTGATCTGCTGGCCGGCGAGGGTTACCGCATCCTCGGCGTCGGCCAGCTCGGCCAGCACCACGAACTCGTCGCCGCCGATCCGCGCCACGGTGTCTTCGCTGCGCAGGCTGTCGCGCAGGCGCTGGGCCACGGCCTTGAGCAACAGGTCGCCGACATGGTGGCCGAAGGCATCGTTGACCGGCTTGAAGCCGTCCAGGTCAAGGAACATCAGCGCGAAATGCCCGCCGCTGCGCTGCACCTTGCCGATCAGTTGCTCGATGCGGTCCTCCAGCAGGATGCGGTTGGGCAGGCGCGTGAGATTGTCGTGCAGGGCGAGCTGGGTCAGCTCCTGGTTGGCCAACGCCAGCGACGAGGTGAGCTGCGCGGTGCGCGATTCCAGGCGCGCGTCGAGCACCGAGGTGAGCAGCGCGATGCCGATCACCGCCAGGGTGACGATGATGATCAGCAGCGCCAGCCAGTCGCTGTTCAGCCCGCTGGGAGAGGCACCGCAGAAGCTGCCCAGGGGGAAGCGCGCGGCGGCCATGCCGGTGTAGTGCATGCCGACGATGGCCACGCCCATCACCAGCGCGGCGCCGGCGCGGGCCAGGCGCACAAAGGGGGTGTTGTGGCGCAGGCGGAAGGCGATCCACAGCGCGGCGCCGGAGGCGGCCACGGCGATCAGCAGGGACAGGCCGAAAAGGGTCGGGTCGTAGTCGATGCCCGGCTGCATCAGCATCGCGTGCATGCCCAGGTAGTGCATGCTGCTGATCCCGGCGCCCATCGCCAGCGCGCCGCAGACCAGTTGCCAGAGCGGCAGGCGGTCCTGGCTGACCAGCGCCAGGGCGAAGCCCGAGCTGAGCACGGCGATGGCCAGCGACAGCAGCGTCAGGGTGAGGTCGTAGCCCAGCGGGATCGGCAGGCTGAAGGCGAGCATGCCGATGAAGTGCATCGACCACACGCCAATGCCCATGGCCACCCCGCCCCCGCCGATCCACAGCAGCACCGGCCAGCCGCGGGTCGTGACGATGCGTCCGGCCAGGTCCAGGGCGGTGTAGGACGCCAGCATGGCGACGCACAGCGAGATCAGGACGAGGGCGGGATCGTAGCTACCGGTAAGCATGGGGATTCTCTGCAGGACTCACGCGCTGAAGGCTACGCACGGTCCCTGCGCGCAAAAAGTCCCGGATTCTAACGAAATCCCCTGCGCCGCCACTACTGGCCAGTGGCCCTGTTCGTCGCCTATTGCGCGCCGTCCTCGGGCGTCAGGCAGCCCTGGGCCATCCACGGGCAGGTACGCGCCCAGGTAAAGCCCTTCTCCCGCGCGCCTTGCGGGTCGTAGTAAGCCAGTTGCAGGCCCTGCGCGGTGAAGGCCAGCCGGGCGAAACCGTGCTGCTCGACGGCGAACAGCGTGCCGTCGGCCGGCTCCCTGGGCTTGAGTCCGTCCAGGGTCTGGCCGCCGCCGCCGGAAACCAGCCAGGCCGGCTCGCCGGGGCGGACGATGACTTCCTGGTTGTGCTCATGGCCGGACAGGTACAGATCCACGCCACTGCGCTGCATGGCTGGCAACAGTTGCTGCAGCAAGGCGCTGTCCTCGCCGTGCTTGCCGCCACTGCTGCGCAGCGCGTGGTGCGCCACCACCATTTTCCAAAGCGGCGCCGGGCCGGGCGCGGCGAAGGCCTCCTGCAGGAAGTCCGCCTGATGCTGGCGGCCAGCGCCATCGGCATTGGTATCCAGGAACACCACGCGCAGCAACGGACGCCCATCCACTTCGCCAAAGTCGCGGGTGTAGAACGGCGCCGGCATCTGCCAGCGCCCCGACCCCATGTGCTGGCGGGCGTAATCCAGCTCGACGACGGAGGAATCGGGGTAATCGTGGTTGCCCAGCACCGCGTAGAACGGCACGCGGCTGAGCCAGCGGCCGTGGTAGACGCGTTCGAACTTGAGCTGCCAGGCCGGGTCGCCGACGCCGCTCAGGGCCTTGCCGTAGAAGTTGTCGCCCAGCAGCAGGACCATGTTCAGCCCGCCTTCGCTTTCGGCGACGCGCTCCATGCCCTCCGCCACG
Organism: Pseudomonas sp. NY15437; assembly: GCF_048068435.1. Classification (NCBI taxonomy): domain Bacteria; kingdom Pseudomonadati; phylum Pseudomonadota; class Gammaproteobacteria; order Pseudomonadales; family Pseudomonadaceae; genus Pseudomonas; species Pseudomonas sp. NY15437. Next base: position 176,791 of record NZ_JBLUQC010000006.1, on the reverse strand, counting down.
CGCCATTGCTGCAGGTCGCCGCTGCCCTGGTCGCCCAGCGCCATGAGGGTGACCCGGGTGGGGTCCTGGCCCTGCAAGGGCGTGTAGGGGGCCGGCGGCACCAGCACCATGAAACCGGCCAGGCAGCCGACCACCAGGATCAGGACGGCCAGTGCCAGCAACAGGTAGCGTCGGCGAATCCGAGGGCCAGGGCGGGACGCGGGCAGACGCGGGGACATGACAACCCTCGGGTGAAGAGCGGCGAGGGAATCAGTGAAGCACCGCGAAGGTTAATTCCGCGTTAACGAAATGTCGCCTATACATGCAGGCAACCCGCCCCGCCCTGGACTCGCCATGCGCCCGCAACGCCGCCATTTCCTGCTGCTCCTCCTGCTGGGCGGTCTGCTGTTTTTCGGCGCGCTGGGCAATCACCAGTTGCAGGGTTCCACCGAGCCGCGGGTGGCCGGTATCGCCATGGAGATGCACCTGGACGGCGACTGGGTGACCCCGCGCCTGAACGGTGTACCGTTCCTGGAAAAACCGCCGCTGAGCCTGTGGCTGGACGTGGCCGCCATCCGCCTGTTCGGCCCCACGACCCTGGCCGTGCGCCTGGCCTCGGCGTTCGCCGGGCTGTTCTGCGTGCTGCTGCTCTACGGCGTGCTGCGGCGCGTCGGCCGCCCCGCGACGCTCGCGCTGCTCGCCTCGCTCCTGCTGATGACCCTGGCAAGTTTCTGGGCCAATGCGCGTCAGGTCGGCGAAGACGCGCTGCTCACCCTGGGCGTAACCCTGGCGCTGCTGGCCTTCCTGCAAACCTGGCTCACGCCGCCGGGGCGGATGCGCCATTGGCTGGTCTTTGCCGTGGGGATCGCCATCGCCACCCTGAGCAAGGGGGTCCTGGGCCTGGCCCTGCCCGGCGTGGTGATCTTCGCCTGCCTGCTGTGGGACAGCCTCGCCCAGCGCCGGCTGGAGGTCCTGGCGTGGCTGCGCCCCTTGCTCTGGACGCTGGCGGCCCTGGTGCCCCTGCTGGTCTGGCTGCTGTTTCTCTACCGCGACGGCGGCAGCGCGGCCCTGCGGGAAATCCTCTGGACCAACAGTGTCGGGCGCTTCGATGGCTCGTTCAGCGAGGCCGGGCACTTCGAGCCGTTCTACTACTACCTGGCGCGCCTGCCGCAAGCCTTCCTGCCGTGGAACATCCTGCTCTACCTGGGGCTGTGGCATTTCCGCAAACGCCTGGCGCGGGACCGCTACCTGCTGTTCTTCTGCCTGTGGCTGGCGGCGCAGTTCGCCCTGCTCACCCTCGCCTCCAGCAAACGCATGGTCTACCTGATGGCGCTGGCCCCGGCGGCTGCCGTGATCGCCGCTGAGTACGGCCACGCCCTGCTGGCGCGCTGGCAGGCCCGCGCCACACCCCGGATGCGCAGCACCGCCGTGTGCCTGGCGCTGGTCGTGCCCGCCTGCTACCTGAGCTACGCGATCTGGATCGAACCCCGCGCCGACCGGCAGGAGTCCTTCCTGCCGTTGACCGAGCGGATCCGCCAGCACCAGATGGCCGGCCGCCAGGTGGCGTTGTTCCAGCCCAGCGAACGCCTGGCCGGCGCCGGCGTGTTCTACAGCCGCAGCCTGCTCCCGGCGCTGCAGAGCCGCGAAGAGCTGATGAGCTTTCTCGACCAGCCGGGCGAGCACATCGCCCTGCTGGAAAGCGAAACGGTGCCGCAGGCGCCGCTGAGCGTGCTGCAGCGCTTCCGTGTCGGCGAGCGCGACTACTACTTCGTCGGCCATCAATAAGCGCGAGATTGACTCAGGGCCGCCCGTTCCGGCCCGCAGCGGCTACCCTTGCAGCATCGCCACCGCCCGCACAGGAGCCGCTTCCCTTGGCGAAACAACCCTCGACCCTCACCCTGCCGTTCCGCCGCCTGGCCAACCCCTACACCCGCTACCGCTACGCCGCCTGGATCCACTGCGTGCGCGTAGGCCTGGCGCTGCTCGCCTCGATGCTGCTGACCAGCGCGCTGAAGCCCCCCACGGCCTCTGGGCCTCGATCACGGTGCTGGTGGTGATGGGCGGGCTGGTGCACCAGGGGACGATTCGCGGCAAGTCCTACGAACGGGTGGTCGGCACGCTGGTCGGCGCGGCGCTGGGGCTGTGCGTGATCGCGATCTACGACCAGAGCCGTTCGCTGCTCCTCACCTACCTGACCATGTCGGTGCTGGGGGCGGCCTCGGCCTTCTATGCCATCCGCCGTCCCGGCTACGTCGCGCTGCTGGCGGGGATTACCCTGTGCATCGTCGCCGGCCCCGGCGAAACCGGCTTCACCGAAGGGCTGTGGCGCTCGGCCAACGTGCTGATCGGCGTCGCCGTGGCCCTGCTGTTCTCGCAGATCTACCCGCTGCGCGCCGTCTACGTCTGGCGCTACCTGCTCTCGGACAACCTGCGGGCCTGCGCACGGATGTACGGGCAACTGTCCTCCAACCACGATTTCACCGCCGAGCATTTCGCCCGCCAGTTGGAGGAGCTGGACCATCGTCTGGTGGCGGCCCGCGCGCACCTGGGGCCGGTCTCGCGGGAGACGGGCATGCCGCTGCGCGAGCTGGAGATCATCCAGCGCATCCACCGAGCGATCATGGGCACGCTGGAATCGCTAATCGCCTCGCGGCAGTTCGCTGCCGAGGCCGGGGAGATAGAACCGGTGCCGGCCAGTCTCGACGCACACCGGCAGATCATCGGCCGCCTGCTGCTGCAATCGGCCCATGCGCTGAAGTTCAGCCGCACCAGCAAACTGGTGCAGGCCTGCCAGGGCCTGGACAACCTCCCGGCGCGGCCGCACAACCTGACCGACTCCTTCGAGAAGCAGGGCTTCTACTGGCTCACCCTGCGCCTCTACGAACAGGTGGAGATGCTCTCGGAAAAGCTCGCCAGCACCGCCGAACACTGGAACATCCAGAGCCGCGACCGGACCTGAGCCCGGCCGCGCTGCTGTTATCGGGTGCCCATCAAGCCCCGAAGCCGCCGTCGATGGTCAGGCTGGCGCCGGTAATGTAACCGGCTTCCGGGCCGGCCAGGTAGGCGACGAAGGCGGCGATTTCTTCCGCACGGCCGTAACGCCCGACCGCCATCAGGTCCATCAGCGAGGCGGCGAAGTCGCTGTCCGCCGGGTTCATGTCGGTATCCACCGGGCCGGGCTGCACGTTGTTCACGGTGATCCCGCGCGGGCCGAGGTCGCGGGCCAGGCCCTTGGTCAGGCCGACGATGGCCGACTTGCTCATCGCGTACACCGCGCCGCCGCCGAAGGGCATGCGGTCGGCATTGGTGCTGCCGATGGTGATGATGCGCCCGCCCTGCCCCATGTGCCGCGCGGCGGCCTGGGTGGCGACGAAGACGCTGCGCACGTTCACCGCCAGGGTGCGATCCAGGTCTTCCAGGCTGAAGTCTTCCACCGGGGCGATGGCCAGCACGCCGGCGTTGTTCACCAGGATATCGATGCCGCCCAGGCGCTGGGCCGCGGTGTCGATGGCGTGCTGCACGGACGCCGCGTCGCCGCTATCGGCCTTCAGTGCCAGGGCGCGGCCGCCGGCGGCTTCGATGCTGGCGGCGAGGTCGTCGGCCTTCTGCGCCGAGCTGACGTAGGTGAAGGCCACGGCGGCGCCTTCCTGGGCCAGACGCTGCACGATGGCGGCGCCGATGCCGCGGGAGCCGCCCTGGACGAAAGCGACTTTGCCGGCCAGGGGTTGGTGGGTGTGGGTGGTGGTCATGGGGTATCTCCAGAATCAGGGGGGTGGGTGAGTTCGACGGGGCCAGTTTCGCGCTTGGACTCGTTACTCGGTAGCCAGCAATCGCTATATTCAGTCGATACCAAACGTCCGGAATACCACCCATGGAAAGCCTGATCAGTATCGAATGCTTCGTCCGCAGCGCCGAGGCCGGCAGCTTCGCCGCCGCCGCACGGCGCCTGGGGCTGACCCCGGCGGCGGTGAGCAAGAACGTGGCGCGGCTGGAAAACAACCTGGGCGTGCGGCTGTTCCAGCGTAGTACCCGCAGCCTGACCCTGACGGAATCCGGCGAACGATTTCTCCAGGAGGCCGGCGGCGGCCTGGCCAGCCTGCAGAGCGCCATCGCCAACCTGGCCAGCGCCGACGGCCAGCCCAGCGGCGTGCTGAAGGTGAGCATGGGTCTGGTGTTCGGCCGCGACTACATCCTGCCGCTGCTGGGCGACTTCCTCGACCGCTACCCGGCGATCCGCCCGGACTGGCATTTCGACAACCGCCAGGTCGACCTCATCGCCGAAGGCTTCGATGCCGCCATCGGCGGCGGTTTCGAGCTGCCGCCCGGCGTGGTGGCGCGCACGCTGTGCCCCGCGCACCTGGTGCTGCTGGCCTCGCCGGCCTATCTGGAGGCGCGCCCGGCGATCCGCTACCCCTCGGACCTGCCCAGCCACGACGGCATCCGCATCCGCTCGCCGCAGACCGGCCGCGTGCGCCCCTGGCCGCTGACCAACCGCCAGCAGGCCCAGGCGCCGATCGCCCTGAAGGAGCGCATGACCTTCAGCGACCCGGAAGCCGCCTGCGTCGCGGCACTCATGGGCCTGGGCGTCACCCTGGTGAGCATGCAGCACGCCGTGCCCTACCTGGACAGCGGCCGCCTGCTGCGGGTGCTGCCGGAGTGGTACGTGGACGCCGGCAACACCGCGCTGTACTACGCCGCGCAGAAGCTGTTGCCGGCGAAGACGCGGGTCTTCGTCGACTACGTCATCGAGCACTTCCGCGGCCACGGCCTGGAGCGCAGGTTCAGCGCGATCTGACGGGCGACACGGCGGATTGGCCTTTGCCTGACACGGGTCAGAAATGAATTGAATTCGCAGGGCGAACGCTTGTCGATCATTAGCAAGCTACCGTAATTTCGAATTTCTTCGATTCGGCATTCGAGATGCAAGGAGAACCTGCATGAAAAAATATGCCCTGCTTCTGGCCATGGTGTTTTCCGTACCGGCCTTCGCCGACAGCGCGCTGTGCGACGGCAACCTGCAGCAGATCAACGACTTCCTCAAGACCGCGAGCCCGAACGCCACCGGCGTGAAAGTGAATGCGGTCCACGAGTACCTCGCCAAGGCCGAGGCGGCGAAAAAGGCCGGCGACTACAAGGAATGCGTCAACCAATCCAGCCAGGCGCTGCGCGTGATCAAGAAGCCCGCCAACCGCTGAGGCTCCACAATGAGAACAGGCCGCATCAGCGGCCTGTTTTTTATCTGCGCTGCGCAGATCAATCCTTGGGACCATGCGCCTGATAGCGCCTCCAGGCTGCCGAGCCCGTTTTCGTGTAACTCATATAGACGCAAATGGGGCACCAGTGCCCTGCCCGAACAGCTCCGAATGTCGTGTCCCACGTATGCCCGCGCGCGCACTGCCAGCGATATTTCACGGCGGCGCCGAAGTACGCGTCAGCAAGACACTGCCCGCCGTGCCTCGCGGCAGCTTCGTGCATGTCCGCCAGGGTCAGCCATTTAGAATCCTTGGCGCATTGGGCGCACCAATGCCCTTTGCGTACCGTATAGAACAACGCCTCCCAGACATGCCCCTTCGAGCATTGCCACCGATGCTTGGCCTTCGCGCCCAGGAAGGCTTCGGACAGGCATTGCCCACCGTGAAGCACAGCGGCTTGCTGCAAAGGCTCGAGATCGGCGGCCTTGTCATCCTTGCCGCACTGCAAACACCAACCGCCCCCGCGTACGCGTGCGTACCTTGCCTCCCAGACATGGCCTCTGGCGCAGCGCCAGGTATAACGATCCTTGTTCGTCATGAACTGCGCAGAGAGAAACTCCCCTCCGCGCGACCGGGCCAGGCGCCGAGCGTCGTCGATATCCAATCTCCTCGCCGTACCCTTGCGTCGGCATTTGAAACACCAGGTCTGGTTCTTCAGTACATTTGCCGCCACTGCCTCCCAGGTGTGCCCTTCCGAACAGCGGAACAGATACTTGAAATTCTGCCCACGATAGACAGTGGACAGGCATTCGCCTCCCCGTCCTTTGGCATACGCCTGCAAGCGCGGCAGCGCCTTGCTGGATACTCTTCGCAACGCCCCCGCCCGGCGCACGCAGAGGGGGCACACACTATCGCGAACGGAAGACGTATAGCTGCGCGTCCACTCATGACTCGGGTCATGCTGGCAGCGGAACCGGTAATGGCTGTTCTGGCCATTCCATTGATCGTCCAGACACGTGCTTCCGTCTTGCTTGGCCTTGTCGTGCAAGCGCTTCAACTTGTTATTCGCAGGAGTTCGTAGGACGTTTCGCTTGTAGTTGCGCAGGGTAACGTGGTCGGGGTGCTGGGAATCGTGGATGGCGTGGGCGATATACGGCTGGTCGGGGTCTCCATTACCGGCGAACGCAACTCTCACCTCGGTGCCTTGGATCAGTGGCAGGTGCAGTCCGAAGGTGTCTCCAGCGTACGGCCTGGCTAGACGTAGCCAGCAGCTCTCCTGCCCTGGCTTCCACTCGTCGCGGTCGAACAGGAAGCTGACGCGGTACCTCCCTTCCATGTCGATATGGCCGTAAAGGTCGTTGGGCTCGGGGCTGGTGATGCGGGCAGGAATGGTGCCGGCAATCACCGGCTTGGGCGGCACGTCCGGGCGGAAGCAGATGTGCTCGGCGTAGGGAATGGCCTCGAACTGCACCTCGTAGCTGCGGTCGCGGGCGGCGCTGGTGTAGAGGCGAACAATGACCGCGCCGGGCGCGAAGGCCTCGGGCGCACCGTTGATCTTCAGCACCTGGCCGGGGGCGATGGCGGGGCTGCTGGTGAAACCGGTCAGGCGGGTGCGCTGGTTGAGGTAACGCTCGTGGGCGAGGCGGGCATAAAAGTAGGCGCTTTCGCTTTCCAGGTCTTCGTCCTGGGCGTAGGGGTCACCCAGGGTTTTGAAGGTGTCTGCATAATGGTACGGCTCGCCGTAGGTGGTTTTCGGCGAGCGGATCAGGTCGGCGGCGGCGTCCAGTTGGGCAGCGGCATCGCGATGGTAGTAGGCGCGATTGGTAACCCGTTGCTCCACCACTTGGTGGCTGGCTTGCAGCCCCCAGACGGCATCCTTGCCGCTGCTCTCCAGGCTGGAGAGTGGCCGCAGCGGCAACGGCGGCGCAGGCAGATAGTGACGCTGATCGTCTGAAAATTCACACACATCAATCTTCAGGCGTGCGTCCATGCTGAAGCGGTACCAGATTCCTACTTCAGCGGTCAGACGCTGAATGAAGGCAAGGTCATCCTCGCCGAACTGCATGACCATTTCTCTTTGCGCGTATTCGCGGGTCAGTTCGATGAGGAAATCCTGGCCGCGCAGGTCATGGCGACGCAGCACCTGCTCGACGATCTCGGGCACGCTCTGATTCTGGTAGATGCGGTACTGGCGACCGCGTGACAACAGCTTCAGGCGAGGCTCGAGGGTTACTTCGTAATGGGCCTCATCGCGGGAGCCTGCGATGCGTTTGAACGCTGTGATGACGCCATGCAGGGTGCGCAACGGCGCGGCAAGCGGCGGCGTGTAGCCAGGGATGCCGAACTGCTCGGGCGGCGCGCGAAGGCTGAAACTGGCGTCCTTGCCGAGAATGTCGTCTGCAGCCAAGTCCTTGGTGGAGCTGGTGAATTCGATGCGATAGGCGAAGGTCTGGCTGAGCGCCTCCTCACCAGTGAAGGCCAAGACATCGAGCGGCGCATCGACGCTCTGTATGTTGAGCGAGTGACGGCTGTGGTCGAAGAAGGTGCGCAGTTCATTGAGCATCGATTGCTCCTTTTCTTCCCTGGTGGATTGAAGGCAAGGAGCACAACGCGGCAGCGATCTTCATGGCGATGCATCCCTGTAAGCGCGGTTCTGGAAGAAACACACCCTGCGGATGCTTTGGAGCCTTGGATAGCCATTGGAAGCGGAATAGAACCCGTCTTACGCGATCTTCAGATTTGGCGGTCAATACCTGAAGCAAAACACCTCGACGAATCGAATCTCCACGTGCGAAATATGCCGCTGCTGTACCAGAGGCATGCGTATAAGAAAACGCGACGTAATCGCGCCAGTTACTTGACGGGTCGAAACGAAAAAGCCCCGCCTAGGCGGGGCTTTTTCATGGCGGCGAATCGGCTCAGCCGCAGGAAACCTGCTTCACCACCTGGTTGTCATCGACATCGATGTTCAGGCGCTGCGAGTTGTATTCCATGGTCACCGGCTGGTGCGGGGTGAGCACGCGGGCGACGGCGGCGCCGGCGTCGCGGCGGGCCTCTTCGGTGAGCGTCGGGGTGACGATCTTGCCGACGATCGACTGCACCGCCTTGGCGTTGCAGGTGCCGGTCATCGCCGGCGGGTTGTCCGCGGCCGGCGGCGCGGCATCGGACGAGGAATCCTTGGAGCTGCAACCGGCCAGCGCGGCGGCAGCGAGAAGCGACACGAGCGTCACTCGATTGAAGGGCATGGAAGTCTCCCTGGTTCCTGGAAAAAAGAGCTCGGAAAGAGCCTGGAAAAAAGGCTCCGAGGAAAAGCTCGGAAACGCGAAGGGCGCCACCTTACCAGCCAGCAGGGCCCAGCAGCGCACCGATGTATTGCAAGCTGATGCACGCAGTCGACCTCACGAAACCGTACGGCGCCATTTACACAACCTTTACACCGGCGGCGTTACGATTCGATCGAGGCCGATGTCTCATAGATACCTGGTTCCTCGCCGGGTTCCTCAGGAGGTGCATCATGCTTCACCGTCTCCCCCAGATCGCCCTGCTCTGCGCTGGCCTCGCCGTCGCCGGTCAGGCGGCGGCCAATAGCAACACCGATGCCGCTGCGATAGGCGCCGTGGTCGGTGCTGTTATCGGGGGTGCAGTGGTCGCCGGGTCGCAACCCGCGCCGGCGCCCTATTACGCTCCGCCGCCCCCCGTGGCCTATTACCCGCCGCCGCCGGTGTACTACCAGCCGGCACCGGTCTATCAACCGGTTTACCAGCCGGTCTACCGCCCTGTCGTGGTGGTGCCGGGCCCGCGCTACTACGGCCCGCCCCGCTACTATGGCCCGCCGCGTTATTACGGCCCGGCCTACTACGGCGGCCATTACCGTCACTGGTAAGCCTGCACGACGAAAGACCCCGCCTGAGCGCGGGGTCTTTTCATTCAGCCGCGCAGCCGGATGCTGCCGGCCAGTTCCTCGAACAGCGTGACCACCGCGCGCAGCGCCCGGCAGTCGGGGCGGGTCAGCAGCCAGAGATGGGTGCTGCAGCCGGGCAGTTCCGGCTCCAGCACCTGCAGGCCGTCGCCGGGGCGCAGCAGGAACGCCGGCAGCGCCGCCAGGCCAAGGCCTGCACGGCACAGGTCGAGCACCGAGAGCATGCTGTTGCAGCGATAGGCCGGCACCACGGCCGGGAACACCTGACGGCGCCAGGCCACGCTGGAGTGGTCGGGGAGGAATTCGTCCGGGGCGATCCAGCTCAGCTCCTGCCAGGGCCGCTCGCCCTGTTCCGCGAGGTAGTCGCGGTGCGCGCAGAGCACGTAGTGCACCTCGCCCAGGTTGCGCCCGACCAGGTGTTCCGGCGGCGCGCTGGTCAGGCGCAGGGCGATGTCGGCGTCGCGGCGGCTGAGGTTGGCGAAGGCATTGGAGGTGGTCAGCTCCAGGTTCAATGCGGGATAGCGCTTCATGAAGCGCGCCAGGGCCGGCAGCAGCAAGCCTTGCAGTACGGTGTCGGAACAGGTCAGGCGCACCGTGCCGCTGAGCACGTCGTGGCCCTGCTCCAGGCCCAGGCGCGCCGCTTCCAGGGCCTGCTCGGCCAACTCCGCCTGGGTCGCCAATTGCTGCGCGGTGGCGGTGGCCAGGTAGCCGTTGCGGCCCTTTTCGAACAGCGCGGTGCCCAGCGCCTTTTCCAGCCGGCGCACGGCGCGGAACACGGTGGACACGTCCACCGCGAGCAGTTCCGCGGCCCGGGCCAGGCTGCCGCCGCGCACCAGCGCCAGCACCAGGGCGAGATCGGCGTATTCCAGACGGTATTGCATCGACGCACTCCAAGGTTGCGCGACCGCCCATTTTCGATTGCGCCTGCGCAACTATAAATTGCCTCCCAAAGGCCCGCCAGAGGGCTCCGACGCCAGGGGGAGCAAAAGATGGGAAAACGTCGTAAAGCACTGCGGATCGGGCTGATCGGCGACCGCGACAGCCGCGTCACCGCCCACTGGGCGATTCCCCTGGCGCTGCAGCAATCGCTGCTGCCGCACTCCGGCACCCTGCGCATCGACTGGCTGGACACGCCGCGCCTCGCCGAAGGGCTCGATCTGGACGTTTACGCGGGCTTCTGGTGCATTCCCGGCAGCCCCTACCGGGACACCGACGGCGCGCTCCGGGCCATCACCTTCGCTCGCGAAAACCAGGTGCCGTTCCTCGGCACCTGCGGCGGCTTCCAGCACGCCCTGCTGGAGCGAGCGCGCAACGTCCTCGGCTGGCAGGACGCCGCCCACGCGGAAACGGACCCGGAAGCAGCGCGCCCGGTGGTGCACGCCCTGCCCTGCTCCCTGGTGGAAGTCAGCGAAACCATTCGCCTCGCCGCCGGTTCGCACCTGGCGGCTATTTATGGCGTGCCGCAGATCCGCGAGGGCTATCGCTGCAGCTACGGGGTCAACCCGGCGTTTCAGGACGCCCTGTTCGGCGGCTCGCTGCGCGCCTGCGCCCACGGCGAGGACGGCAGCATCCGCGCGCTGGAAGCCACCGACCATCCGTTCTTCATTGCCACCCTGTTCCAGCCCGAGCGCAAGGCGCTGGCCGGCATCGCCGTGCCGCTGGCCGAGGCGCTGCTTTCGGCCGCCTTCCGCCATCAGTCGAGCCTGGAAACCAGCCGCGAAACCCGCCAGATCGGGAGCCCCGCATGATCGCCAGCACACCGCAGCCGCCCTACTACGCCGTGACCTTCACCTCCTACCGCACCGAGCTGGACGACGGCTACGGCGCCACCGCCGAGCGCATGCTGGAACTGGCCGCGCAGCAGGACGGCTTCCTCGGCGTGGAGTCCGCCCGCGGCGCCGATGGGCTGGGCATCACGGTGTCCTACTGGCGCGACGAAGCCGCGATCCGCCAGTGGAAGCAGCAGGCCGAGCACCGCATGGCGCAACAGGCCGGTCGGCGCGACTGGTACAGCGCCTTCCGCGTGCGCATCAGCCGGGTCGAGCGCGAATACGGCTTCGAACGCTGAGCGACCCGTTCTGGCCCAGACACGACATGCCGGGTTCGATGCCCGCCGCACATCGTCTAGGCTGGTCCCCATTGAGCAAAGGGGGACCGACGCATGCACCGACAAGCCCGTGAACTGCAGGCCGCCTACCTGGGCGAAGTCCGCGGCGAGAACTTCTTCCTCGGCCTGGCCGAGCAACTGCCGGAGGGGGCGTCCTCGATGCTCCTGCTGGCGCGACTGGAGCGCCAGACCGCCCTGCGCATGGCGCGACTGCTGCAACGCCACGGCCTGCCGCTGGGCGACACCGCCCATGCCGCCGCCCAGGGCCGCCAACGTGCCGCGGACTGGCGCGGGCTCGACTGGCCGCAGACCCTGGAGAAGCTCGAAGTGCTGGTGGAACCCTACGTCCAGCGCTACGACGACCTGGCCGTCGAGGGCGACGACGATGACCGCGACATCCTCGACGACCTCGCCGAGCACGAACATGCGCTGCTGGAGTTCACCCGCCTGGCCCGGGAAGGCCAGATGAACGCGGCCAAGGCCGCCATCACCCGCCTGCTGGCCGTTCCGGCCTGAGCCCGACAGGGAGCACGTCCATGGCACTTTCGCCCTTCCACCTGGCCATCCCCGTCTACGATCTCGCCCTGGCCCGGCGCTTCTACGGCGAGGTGTTCGGCCTCGCCGAAGGCCGCAGCAGCGCGCAATGGGTGGACTTCGACTTCTTCGGCCACCAGTTGGTGATCCACGAGCACCCGCGCACCGCCAGCCAGGAAGCGGCGCACACCAACGCCGTGGACGGCCACGACGTACCGGTGCCGCACTTTGGCGTAGTGCTGCCGTGGGAGGACTGGGAACGCCTGGCGCAGCGGCTGCGCGAGCGCGGCACGGCGTTCGTCATCGAACCACACGTGCGCTTCCAGGGGCAGGTAGGCGAGCAGGCGACGCTGTTCCTCTTCGATCCCTGCGGCAACGCCCTGGAATTCAAGGCCTTCAAGGACATCGGCCAGCTGTTCGCACGCTGACACGTCCGTCATCGCGACTGGATTTAACTTTCACCGCTCAAGGAATTCCCCTACAGAGTCTTTCCCTGATCCTTTCTAGGATGGCGCCGTCACTTGCTCCACGAGGTTATTCGACGTGCGCCCTCTCCTTCACTGGCTGCCTCTTCATCTGCTGTTCGCGCTGGGTACGACCACCGTCCTGGCCGATGATTTCGACGCCCCGGCCTGGCGCCGTCTGGAGTCCAACGCCGTGGTGCGCGCCTACAGCCACGCGGGCTTCGCGCCTGCGCAACGTCTGCAGGAGGCCGCCGCCAGCCGGGTCGGCGATTCGGCCCAGCCCGTTGACCCGCAAACGCTCACGGCCGAGCAACGGGGCGCCCTCGCCCGCCTCACGGTGCTGCGCAAGCAATTGGCGCCGTTCAGCCCGGTGGATACCTCGCTCATCGTCGCCCGCGCCCACGAACTGATCGGCACGCCCTATCGCTGGGGCGGCACCACCGAGGAAGCCGGGTTCGATTGCAGCGGGCTGCTGGTCTACCTGTACGGCAGCATCGCCAAGCGCCAGCTGCCGCGCACCACCGCCTCGATGATCGCGCAGCGCCGCAACACCGTGAGCCGCAACGAACTGCGCCCGGGCGACGCGGTGTTCTTCAACCGCAACGGCAGCGGACGGGCCAGCCACGTGGGCCTGTACATCGGCGACGGGCAATTCATCCACGCCCCCAGCAGCGGCAAGACCATCCGTATCGACTCGCTGGCCAACACCTACTGGCAACGCAGCTACACCACCGCCCGACGCTTCAGCGGGTAACGCCGCGCCTGGGCCTGCGAGTCACCGCCAGCGACTCATTCGGAATATTCCCACGCACTTTCGGTCGGCAACCAACTCTCATTGCCTGACGAGGTTCTTAACATGGTCGGCTTCGTTTCCCTGCTGCGATGTTCCAACGATGCGTCCGTTCCTTGTCCTGACCACCTCCCTGCTGCTCGCCCTGACACTGACGCCGTGTCAGGCCAAAGAGAACCGCAAAGTCTCGCACTACAAGGAGAGCCGGAAGGTCTCGGTATACAAGGACACGCGCCCCGTCTCGGCCTACAAATCCACCCGTATCGCCTCGATCTACAAGGCCGCCAGCCTGCCTGGCGCCCAGCATGCCCGCGACTTCAATCGCAACACCGTGCGCAGCGGCCTGGCCAGCGCCCAGGGCAGCCGCATGCACGCCCTGCGGGCCGCCGGCAACGCGCGGGTGGTTGCCCGCGCCCGGCAACTCATCGGCATCCCCTATCGCTGGGGCGGCACCTCCGAGGAAACCGGCTTCGACTGCAGCGGCCTGCTGGTCTACCTGTTCCGCACGGAACTGGGCGTGACCCTGCCGCGCACCACCGGCGAAATGATCCAGGACGACGACAGCAAGCATGTCAGCCTTGCCCAGCTCAAGCCCGGCGATGCGGTGTTCTTCAACCGCAACGGCAGTGGCAACGTCAGCCACGTCGGTCTCTATATCGGCAACAACCAGTTCATCCATGCCCCCAGCACTGGCTCGAGCATCCGCATGGACTCGCTGGACAACAGCTACTGGCAACGCAGCTTCACCACAGCCCGCCGCTTCCTTGGCTGAACACCCCCTACAACCTGCCGACGGAGAGCCAGCCATGCCACGCCTGATGGTCGAGATCGTGCGTTATACCGAAGAGTGCTTCCCTGGCTGGGCCGAGTGCCGCCTGATCGATGCCTGTGGCCGCGACTGGCGCTTCCTCAAGCCGCGCTCACGCCTGCGCACGGCCAGTGCCGATGACCGCCTGCCGGCGATCGGGCAGATCGACTGTGAAGTGCTGGAGCGCCTGGATGGCGTGGCGCTGGTCAGCACCGCGTCGCCGCGCGGGGTGAAATCCCTCGATGGGCAAAGCCACTTCCGGATTCCGCTGACCGCGCTGATCGACGACTGACGGTTGCGTCAGTCGCGTTTGGCCTGCCCTTCCTCGGCGATCTTCGCCGCATCCCATCCCCCGCCCAGCGCGGCGATCAACTGCACGCTGGCCGTCAACCGGCTGCCGGTGAGGGTCAGCAGCGTGCGCTCGTTGGACAGCGCGCTGGTCTGAGTGGTGACCACATTGCTGTAGTCGATGGTGCCAGCCTTGTACTGGTTGGTGGTCAGGCGCAGCGCCTCGCGGGAAGCGTCCAGCGCTTCCTGCTGCACGCCGCTCTCCTCTTCGAGCACCTTGAGCTGGACCATGTAGTCCTCGACCTCGCGGAAGCTGTCCAGCACGGTCTGCCGGTAGGTCGCCACGGTCTGGTCGTAGCTCGCCTCGGCCTGCTCGACCTGGGAGGTGATCAGCCCGCCGTCGAACAGCGTCATGGCGAACTGCGGGCCGATGGACCAGTAGCGGTTGGGTGTCTCGATCCAGTTCTGGAAGCTGCCGCTGCGATAGCCGCCGGCGGCGGTGAGGGACAGGTCGGGGAACCAGGCGGCCTTGGCCACGCCGATCTTGGCGTTGGCGGCAATCACCTGGCGCTCGGCCGAAGCCACGTCCGGCCGGCGTTGCAGCAATTCGGACGGCAGCAGCGCCGGCACTGCCGGCAGCTTCGGCACGCCGTCCACGGCCGCCAGCGAGAACTGCGCCGGCGGCACGCCGACCAGCACGGCGATGGCGTGCTCGAGCTGGGCGCGCTGGTATTTCAGGTCGATGGCCTGGGCCTCGGTGCTCTTGAGCTGGGTGCGCGCCTGGGCGACGTCGGCCTTGGTGACGATACCGGCGTTGTACTGGTTCTCGGTGAGCTTGAGCGAGCGCTGGTAGGCGGTGACCGTGTCGTTGAGCAGCTTGATCTGCTGGTCCATCACGCGCAGTTGCAGGTAGTTCTGCGTCAACTGCGACTGCAGGGACAGACGTGAATTGGCCAGGTCCGCGGCGCTGGCGTCCATGCTGGCGGTGTCGGCCTCCAGTTGGCGGCGCAGCTTGCCCCAGAGGTCCAGCTCCCAGCTCACACCCAGGCTCGCCGAGTAGCTGTTGCTGATCGAACTGCTGCCGCCGCCACTGCTGACGGTGGAACCGTCCGGCAGGCGCACGCTGCCGCCGCTGCCGGTGCCCTGTCCGGAACGGGTCTTGCCGACGTCGGCGCTGATCGTCGGGAAGAAGGAAGAACGCGCGCCCTTGGCCAGCGCCTGGGCCTGGCGGTAGGACGCCAGCGATTGCGCCAGAGTCTGGTTGGCGGCCACCAGGCGGGTCTGCAGGTCGTTCAGCGTGGCGTCGCCGTACAGCTCCCACCAGGCGCCGTGGTTGAAACCGTCCTGCGGCTTGGCCAGCTGCCAGCCCTCGCCCTCCTTGAAGCTGGCGGGCACCGTCAGCTCGGGGCGCTGGTAGTCCGGGCCGATGGCGCAACCGGCCAGCGCCAGGGCCAGGGCCAGCGGAGTGAGCAGGGAACGGGAACGGATCATACGGGTGTCTCCAGGGCGCCGTCGGTGCGCACGCCGCGCTTCTGGTTGACCCAATGGCGCAGGCGGTCGAGATAGAGGTAGACGACGGGGGTGGTGTACAGGGTCAGCAACTGGCTGCCGATCAGGCCGCCGACGATGGTCATGCCCAGCGGGCGCCGCAGCGCGGCGTCGCCGCCGATGCCGAAGATCAGCGGCAGCGCGCCGAGGATGGCGGCCAGGGTGGTCATCATGATCGGCCGGAAGCGCTTCATCGCCGCCTCCAGGATCGCGTCCCGCGGCGACAGGCCCTGGGTGCGTTCGGCATCCAGGGCGAAGTCGATCATCATGATGGCGTTCTTCTTCACGATACCGATCAGCAGGATCACCCCGATCAACGCGATCAGCGACAGCTCGGTGCGGAACAGCATCAGCGTGAGCAGCGCGCCGACGCCCGCCGAGGGCAGCGTGGAGAGAATGGTCAGCGGGTGCACGTAGCTTTCGTAGAGGATGCCCAGCACGATGTAGACCGACACCAGCGCCAGCAGGATCAGCCACGGCATGTCGTTCTGCGTGTCCTGCACCGCGCCGGCGTTGCCCTCGAAGGTGGCCTGGATTTCCATCGGCAGGTGGATCGGCTCCACCGCCGCCAGGATCGCGTCGCGGGCCGGGCCGATCTGCGCGCCCTGGGCCAGGTTGAAGGAGAAGGTGGTGGCGGCGAACTGCCCCTGGTGGTTGACCTCCAGCGGCGCGCGGCTCGGCTCGATGTGGGTGAAGGCCGAGAGCGGGATGCGCTGGCCTTCGCTATTGATCACGTAGACCTGGCGCAGCTCCTCGGGTGTCTCCTGGTACGGCTGGGCGACCTCCATCACCACGTGGTACTGGTTCAGCGGGTTGAAGATGGTCGAGACCTGACGCTGGCCGTAGGAGTTGTTCAGCACCGCGTCCACCTCGGCGACGTTCACCCCCAGGCTCGCCGCGCGGTCGCGGTCGATCACCAGGCGGCTCTGCACGCCCTTGTCCTGGGCGTCGCTGCTGACGTCGACGATCTGCGGCACCTTGTTCATCGCCGCTTCCACCTTCGGCGCCCATTCGCGCAGCAGGGTCAGGTCATCGCTGCGCAGGGTGAAGTCGTACTGCGCATTGCCCTGGCGGCCGCCGATGCGCACGTCCTGGCCGGCCACCAGGAACAGGTTGGCGCCGGGCACCTGCGCCAGTCGCTTGCGCAGGCGGTTGACGATGGTTTCGGCGGAGTCGCGCTCGGAGATGTCCTTCAGGGTGACGAAGAAGGAGCCGGTATTGCTCGACTGCCACTTGCCGCCGCCGACGAAGCCCACCACGTTCTCCACGCCCGGGTCTTCGGAGAGGATCCGGCGGAACTCGGCCATCTTCTTGTCCAGCGCCTGGAACGAGATGCTCTGGTCGGCCACCGCGAAGCCGCGCAGGCGTCCGGAGTCCTGCTGCGGCAGGAAGCCCTTGGGCACCACCACGAAGAGGTACAGGTTCAGCGCGATGCAGCCGAGCATGATCACCACCATCAGCCGCGAGTGCTCCAGCGCCCAGCTCAGGCTGGCGCGGTAGCGCTGCATGAAGGCGACGAAATAGCGGTTGCTCTGGCGCTCCAACGACGCCTTCTTCGGCCCGCGCTCGACCGGTTTGAGCAGGCGCGCGCAGAGCATCGGCGTCAGCGTCAGGGACACCACCAGCGACACCAGGATGGCCGCCGCCAGGGTCACCGAGAACTCGCGGAACAGACGCCCGGTGATGCCGCCCATGAGCAGCAGCGGGATGAATACCGCCACCAGCGACAGGGTCATCGACAGCACGGTGAAACTCACTTCCCGCGCGCCACGGATGGCCGCCTGGATCGGCGGATCGCCCTCCTCGATGCGCCGGGCGATGTTCTCCACCACGACGATGGCGTCGTCCACCACGAAGCCGGTGGCGATGATCAGTGCCATCAGCGACAGGTTGTTCAACGAGAAGCCGCACAGGTACATGACCGCGAAGGTGCCCACCAGCGACACCGGCACCGCGAGGCTGGGAATCAACGTGGCGCGGCCGTTGCGCAGGAACAGGTAGACCACCAGGATCACCAGCACCACGGAGATGATCAGGGTCAGCTCGGCCTCTTCCAGCGAGGAGCGGATCGACGGGCTGCGGTCGTCCATCACCGACAGTTTCACCTGCGGGCCGAGCACGTCCTGGATGATCGGCAACTGCTCGTGGATGGCGTCGGTGGCCTCGATGATGTTGGCGCCCGGCTGCCGGGTGATGATCAGCAGCACCGCCGGCAGGTCGTCGGAGAAGCCAGCGTTGCGCACGTCCTCCACCGAGTCGGTGACCGTGGCGACGTCCTTCAGGCGCACCGCCGCGCCGGTCTCGGCGTTGTAGTGGACGATCAGCGGCGCGTACTCGCTGGCCTTGCGCAGCTGGTCGTTGGAGTCCACCTGCCAGTGCCGGTCGCCGAACTCCAGCGAACCCTTCGGGCCGTCGGCATTGGTGTTGTTGATGGCGTTGCGCACGGTGTCCAGGGAGATGCCGTACTGGCTGAGCTGGTCCGGGTTGACGTCGACCCGCACTGCCGGCAGCGACGAGCCGCCAATGCTCACCTGCCCCACGCCCTTCACCTGCGCCAGCTTGGGCGAGACGATGGTCGAGGCCAGGTCGTACATCTGCCCGCGGGTATAGGTGTCCGAGGTCAGCGTGAGGATCATGATCGGCATGTCCGACGGGTTCGCCTTGCGGTACGTCGGGTTGTTCGGCATGCCCGAGGGCAGCAGGCTCATGGCCGCGTTGATCGCCGACTGCACCTCGCGAGCGGCGCCGTCGATGTCCTTGGACAGGTCGAACTGCACGATGATGGTGGTGTTGCCCAGGGAACTGCTGGAGGTCATGTCGGTGACCCCGGCGATGCGCCCCAGCGAGCGCTCCAGCGGCGTCGCCACCGTGGAGGCCATGGTTTCAGGGCTGGCGCCGGGCAGGGACGCCTGCACCAGGATGGTAGGGAAGTCGACGTTGGGCAGCGGCGCCACCGGCAGCAGGCTGAACGACAGCACGCCGGCCAGCATCAGCGCCACCGTCAGCAGCAGGGTGGCGACCGGGCGCAGGATGAACAGGCGCGATAACCCGCCCATCAGCCGCGCTCCGCCGGGTCGATGCTGTTCACGTCCAGGCCGTGGCGCTGCCGCCAGTTGGCCCAGCGCGCGGCCAGGCGGTCGAAGTACAGGTAGATCACCGGCGTGGTGAACAGCGTCAGCAGCTGGCTGACCAGCAGGCCGCCGACCATGGTGATGCCCAGCGGCTGGCGCAACTCGGCGCCGGCGCCGCCGGCGAGCATCAGCGGCAGCGCGCCCAGCAGCGCGGCCATGGTGGTCATCAGGATCGGCCGGAAGCGCAGCAGGCAGGCCTGGTAGATCGCCTCATGGGGCGGCTTGCCCTCGTTGCGTTCGGCGTCCAGGGCGAAGTCGATCATCATGATCGCGTTCTTCTTGACGATGCCGATCAGCAGGATGATGCCGATGATCGCCACGATGCCGATGTCCTGCCCGGAGAGCATCAGCGCCAGCAGCGCACCCACGCCCGCCGAGGGCAGCGTGGAGAGGATGGTCACCGGGTGGATGAAGCTTTCGTAGAGGATGCCCAGCACGATGTACATGGTGACGATGGACGCCAGCACCAGCAGCAGGGTGTTGGACAGCGAGGCCTCGAACGCCTGCGCCGCACCGCGGAAGCTGCCCTGCAGGCTGACGGGCATGTCCATCTGCGCCTCGACATCGCGGATCGCCTGCACCGCCTCGCCGAGGGCGACGCCCTTGGCCAGGTTGAAGGAGATGGTCGCGGCCGGGAACTGGGCGATGTGGTTGACCGCCAGCAGGGTGTGGCGCTCTTCCACCTTGGCCAGGCTCGACAGGCGCACCTGGGTGCCGTCGCTGGACGGCACGTAGAGATTCTCCAGCGACTGCGGGCCGATCTGGAATTGTGGCGCCACTTCCAGCACCACGCGGTACTGCGTGGCCTGGGTGAAGATGGTGGAGATCAGCCGCTGGCCGAAGGCGTTGTACAGCACGCTGTCGATGTTCGACAGGCTCACGCCCAGGCGCGAGGCGGTGTCGCGATCGATGTTGATGTAGGCCTGCAGGCCCTTGTCCTGCCAGTCGGTGGCGACGTCGGCCAGCTCCGGCAGTTGCTGCAGGCGCTCGACCAGGCGCGGCACCCAGTCGGCGAGAACGTCCGGGTCGGCGTCCTGCAGGGTGAACTGGTACTGGGTGCGGGCGATGCGGTCTTCGATGGTGAGGTCCTGCACCGGCTGCATGTACAGCTTGATGCCGGCGATCTTGTCCAGCTCCGGCTGCAGGCGCTGGATCACCTCGCTGGCGGTCACGTCGCGCTCGGCGTGGGGCTTGAGGTTGATCAGCAGGCGCCCGGTGTTGAGCGTGGCGTTGGTGCCGTCCACGCCGATGAAGGAGGACAGGCTTTCCACCGCCGGGTCCTTCAGCACGATCTCGGCCAGGTCCTGCTGGCGGCTCGCCATGGCCTGGAAGGAAATCGACTGCGGCGCCTCGGCGATGCCCTGGATCACCCCGGTGTCCTGCACCGGGAAGAAGCCCTTGGGCATGAAGATGTACAGCAGCGCGGTGAGCACCACGGTGGCGATGGCCACCAGCAGGGTCAGCGGCTGGTGCCGCAGCACCACGCGCAGAGCGCTTGCGTAGCGCTCGATCATGGTGTCGATGAAGCGCCCGGCGGCGCGGGCGAAGCGCCCTTCCTTCTCCGGCTCGACATGGCGCAGCAGCTTGGCGCTGAGCATCGGCGTCAGGGTCAGGGAGACGAAGCCGGAGATGAGGATCGCCACCGCCAGGGTGATGGCGAATTCGCGGAACAGCCGCCCCGCCACGTCGCCCATGAACAGCAGCGGGATCAGCACGGCGATCAGCGAGAAGGTCAGCGAGATGATGGTGAAGCCGATCTGTTTGGAGCCCTTGAGCGCGGCCTCCAGCGGCTCGTCGCCCTGCTCCAGGTAGCGGGCGATGTTCTCCACCATGACGATGGCGTCGTCCACCACGAAGCCGGTGGCGATGGTCAGCGCCATCAGCGTCAGGTTGTTGATCGAGAATCCGGCGAGGTACATCACGCCGAAGGTGCCGATCAGCGACAGCGGCACGGCGAAGCTGGGAATCAGCGTCGCGGAGATGTTGCGCAGGAACAGGAAGGTGACCATCACCACCAGGCAGACGGCGAGGAACAGCTCGAACTGCACGTCCGCCACGGAGGCGCGGATGGTCGTGGTGCGGTCGGTGAGCACCGTCACTTCCAGGCTGCCCGGCAGGGTCGCCTGCAATTGCGGCAGCATCTTCTTGATGCTGTCCACCACCTCGATGACGTTGGCGCCCGGCTGCCGCTGGATGTTCAGCACCACCGCCGGCGAGGTGTTGGCCCAGGCGGCCAGGCGCACGTTCTCCGCGTCGTCCTCCACGCTGGCCACGTCGCGCACGCGCAGCGGCGAGCCGTTCTTGTAGGCGATGATCAGGTCGCGGTAGGCGTCGGCGGACTTGAGCTGGTCGTTGGCGTCCAGGGTCGAGGAACGGGTCGGGCCGTCGAAGCTGCCCTTGGGACCGTTGAGGTTGTTGTTGGTGACGGTGGTCTGCAGGTCCTGCAGGCTCAGGCCGGCGGCGGCCAGGGCCGACGGGTTGGCGCGGATGCGCACGGCCGGGCGCTGTCCGCCGCTGATGCTGACCAGCCCGACGCCGGAAATCTGCGAGATCTTCTGCGCCAGACGGGTGTCCACCAGGTCCTGGATCTGCGGCAGCGGCATGTCCGGGGACATCACCGCCAGCGTCAGGATCGGCGCGTCCGCCGGGTTCACCTTGCTGTACACCGGCTGGTTGGGCAGGTCCTTGGGCAGCAGGCTCTGCGCGGTGTTGATCGCCGCCTGGACTTCCTGCTCGGCCACGTCGAGGTTGATCTGCAGGCTGAATTGCAGGGTGATCACCGAGGCGCCGCCGGAGCTGGTGGAGGACATCTCGTTGAGGCCGGGAATCTGCCCCAGCTGGTTTTCCAGCGGCGCGGTCACCGAGGAGGTCATGATGTCCGGGCTGGCGCCGGGGTACAGGGTCACCACCTGGATGGTCGGGTAGTCCACTTCCGGCAAGGCCGAGATCGGCAGGAAGCGGTAGGCGATGATTCCCGACAGCAGGATCGCCACCATCAACAGCGTGGTGGCGACCGGCCGCAGGATGAACAGGCGGGACGGGTTCATTCGCTCTTACCGCTGTCCTGGACCGGGGTGTCCGAACCGAACGGCTTGGCGGTGGACTTGTCGCCCTCCTCAGCCGCCGCGCGGGCCTTGGCGTCGGAGGCGGCGATGGTCATGCGGGTGCCGTCGCGCAGGCGGTCGGTGCCTTCGACGACGACGCGATCGCCCTCCTTCAGGCCCTCGGTGACCACCACACGCTCGCCTTCGCTGGTGCCCAGGGTGACCAGCTGGCGCTTGGCCTTGTCGTCCGCGCCGACCAGGTAGACGTAGGTGCCGTCGTTGCCGCGCTGCACGGCGTTGGCCGGGATGGTCAGCACGCCCGGCAGGGTCTCGGCGAGCAGGCGCACGTTGACGAACTGGTTGGGGAACAGCTTGTGGTCGTCGTTATCGAAGCCGGCCTTGAGCTTGACGGTACCGGTGGTGGTGTCGATCTGGTTGTCCAGGGTCTTCAGCACACCGGTAGCCAGGGTCTGGTTCTGGTTGCGGTCCAGTGCCTCCACCGGCACCGGCTTGCCGCTGTACAGCTCGCGGGCGATGGTGCCCAGCTGCTGCTGCGGCAGGCTGAACACCACGGAGATCGGCTTGACCTGGGTGATGACCACCAGCGGCGTGGTGTCGCCCGAGGTGACGAGGTTGCCCACGTCCACCTGGCGCAGGCCCACGCGGCCGGAGATGGGCGCGCGCACCTGGGTGAACTCGAGGTTGAGCTTGGCGTCGGCGACCTGGCCCTGGTTGGTCTTCAGGGTGCCCTCGTACTGGCGCACCTGAGCCTCCTGGGTGTCCAGGGTCTGCTTGGCGATGGAGTCTTCGGCATACAGCCCCTTGTAGCGGGCGAGGTCGATCTGCGCGTTCTTCAGTTGCGCCTGGTTCTGCAGCAGCGTGCCCTGGGCCTGGTCCAGGGCGGCCTGGAACGGGCGCGGGTCGATCACCGCGAGCACGTCGCCGGCCTTCACTTCCTGGCCTTCCTGGAACGGCACCTTGACCAACTGGCCGCTGACCCGCGCGCGGACGTTGACGGTGTTGTAGGCCGTGACCGTGCCCAGCGCGTGGTAGTGCACCGGCAGGTCGCCCTTGAGCACCGGCGCGACGCTGACGGTCACCGCCGCACCGCCCTGCCCCGCGGCCATCTGCCCCGGGCCCGGTCGCCCGCCGCGCCCGCCCTGGGCCGCCGGCGCACCGGTCGACGTCGAGTGCAGCCACATGATCAGCCCCACCACCGCGGCGAACAGCAGCGCGGTGATGAGCCAGGGGCGCAGTTTGCGGAGGGTGGAGGGCGATCCGTTGCTTGCAGTCATGAGCGCTGTCTTCGAGGTCTTGGCGAAAAGAAGTGAGAATACCGAGGCTGAACGATAAGCACAGCAAAGCCGCAGGCAAAGTCTCTTTACCCGCTATTTACCTTGGATTTACCGGGAGTTACGAATTACCGGGACATTGCGACCGGCAATGATCGGAAGGGTTCCGATCAGTCGGACCGACCCCACGGGGTCGGTCCGCATTTCCTACAGGAGTAGGAAAATCAGGCCAGGGCGGCGATGGCAGCGGCGTAGTTCGGCTCGTCGGCGATCTCGCCCACCAGCTCGCTGTGCAGCACCTTGTTCTGCTCGTCCAGCACCACCACCGCGCGGGCGGCCAGGCCGGCCAGCGGGCCGTCGGCGATGGCCACGCCGTAGTTGGCGAGGAACTCGCGGCCACGCAGGGTGGACAGGTTCACTACGTTTTCCAGGCCTTCGGCGCCGCAGAAGCGCGCCTGGGCGAACGGCAGGTCAGCGGAGATGCACAGCACCACGGTGTTGGCCAGCTTGCTCGCCTCGGCGTTGAACTTGCGCACGGAGGTGGCGCAGGTCGGGGTGTCGACGCTGGGGAAGATGTTCAGCACCTTGCGCTTGCCGGCGTAGGTGTCCAGGGTGACGTCGGACAGGTTGCCGGCGACCAGCGACAGAGCCGGAGCCTGCTCGCCTTTCTGCGGCAGCTTGCCGTCGACGGAAACCGGGTTGCCCTTGAGGGTGACTTGAGCCATTGCGTGGGTCCTTCTGTGAGGGAGGGCGACGCTGGCGGGTTGCCAGCGCCGCAGGAGGATTCGGGGCCGGGGCAGATGCTAGCACGACTTTCCCGAGCGTAACGCTCGGGCATGCATCCGGGATTGTGAGATCAAGGGCCCTCCCCCCTCCAGAGGGAGTCGGAATTGGTGCCGACCGGCATCGCAGCATCAGCCATCCCTCACCCCAGCCCTCTCCCGCCGGGAGAGGGCTGGGGTGAGGGATGGCACGGGCACAGATCCCCCCACCGCTAACGGTCCCGCACCCCGCTCAAACGAACGGCTGGTCCTGGAACCCGCGCGGCAGGCGCTGGCTGCCCGGCAAAGCGGCGAGGCGCTTCTCCCAGAAGCTGCGCCAGCCGTTGTGCACGGCTTCGGCGCGGGCCTTGCGCTGGGCGCGACGTGCAGCGTTGCGCGCATCACGGCGGGCTTCCTTGTAGACCTCGGTGTTACGGCAGCTGCGGCACTTCACCCGGTTCAGCTCGCTGGTGGCCTCCAGGTGCTTGCCGGCATGTCCGCAGGCCAGGTGACCCTTGACCTTGTAGTGCGTGACCATCGCAGTTCCTCCCGGTCCGGCGAGCGCACCCTCGCCGCTTGGTGGGGCCGCAGCCAGGCAGGCGGTGCGTGCCGGGTGGCTGCGACGCTCAGGGAGTTGGACGAGCCGCTGCGCTTGCGGGTTCGATTTTTCTGGCGCGGCGCCTCACTCCGGCAGATGGCAGACGCAGCACAGCTTGTTGCCGTCGAGGTCGCGCACATAGGCCCCGTAGTAGGTCGGCGAGTAGTTCAGGCGCAGCCCCGGCGGCCCTTCGTCGACGCCGCCCAGTTGCACGGCGCGGGCGTGGAAGCGATCGACCTGGTGCCGCGTGCGCGCCTCGAAGGCCACCAGGCTGCCATTGCCGACGCTGGCCGGCTGGCCGTCGATGGGTAAATAGACGCAGAACGCCACGTCGCTGTCCGGATGCACGAAGATCGCCCGCTCGGGTGCATGGCGATGCGCCTTGAGGACGATCCCCAGCGTGCCGAGGACCTTGCCGTAGAAGTCGATGGCGCGGGGCAAATCGTTGGTGCCGACGGTGATGTGGCTGAACATGCCCGGTGCCCTCCGTGCTCGATCCGCGCGCTCAGTTGCCGGCGTGGGCGCGCTCGATGGCCGCCATGTCCAGTTTCTTCATGCCCATCACCGCCTGCAGCGTGCGGCTGGCCTTGGCCGGGTTCGGGTCGGCGACCATGTCGCCGACGTGGCGCGGGCAGATCTGCCAGGACACGCCGTAGCGGTCCTTCAGCCAGCCGCACATCTGCGCTTCCACCGGGCCGCCGGCGCCGAGCTTGTCCCAGAAGTGGTCGATCTCCTTCTGGCTGTCGCACATCACCTGCAGCGACAGCGCCTCGGTGAAGTTGAACGCCGGCCCGCCGTTGAGGGCGATGAAGGTCTGACCGTCGAGCACGAACTCCACCGTCAGCACCGAACCGGGCACGCCGCCGTGGCGGTCCTTCTCGGCCTCGGGGTAGTAGGCAATCTGGACGATGCGCGAGTTGGGGAAGATGCCGACGTAGAACTCGGCCGCTTCCTCGGCCTTGCCGTCGAACCACAGGCAGGGGGTGACGCGTTGCAGGCTGGACATGGTGACTCTCCTGATCCTCGCGCGGTCGGCATGACCGGCATGCAGCTTGGTCGCCTGGGCGACGACGGAATCGACAAGTCTAGGCGGACTTTCGCGCTGCGCCGGACGACCGGTCGAGCGGCATGCCGGGCGGGCGAATCTGGATCGCGGAAATGAGAAAGGGCACCCGAAGGTGCCCTTTCCGTACAGTTCCGTAGGGCGCATAACCCGGAACGGGTTATCCGCCGTTTGCTCCGCGGCGGATAACGCTGCGCGTTATTCGCCCTACGGCCTGGCGCGGCTTCCTGGGATGGCGCCGCTTCGTAGGATGGCGTGGAGCGCAGCGATACCCATCGAATCCCGCGCACGGACAGCATGGGTATCGCTGCGCTCCACCCATCCTACAAAGATCACTCGACCCTCACGCCGGCAATGGGGGCGTTGAGCACGCGGATCAGCGCCCCACCGCCCGGGCCCGTGCCTGGTGCAGTTTCTTGTAGCTCTCGATCAGGCGCAGGTGCTTGTCCAGGCCTTCCAGCTTGGTGCTGGTGGGCGTCAGGCCATGGAAGCGCACGCTGCCGTCCAGCGACCCGAGCACCGCGTCCATGCGCTCGTTGCCGAACATGCGGCGGAAGTTGGCCTCGAAGTCGGCCATCTCCAGCTCCTCGTCCAGGTGCACTTCCAGTGCGGCGTTGAGCGCCTGGTAGAACAGCCCGCGCTCGACGGTGTTGTCGTTGTACTGGAGGAACATCTCCACCTGTTCCTTGGCGGTGTCGAAGCGCTTCACCGCGAGATTGATCAGCAGCTTGAGCTCGAGGATGGTCAGTTGGCCCCAGACCGTGTTGTCGTCGAACTCGATGCCGATCAGCGTGGTGATGTCGGTGTACTCGTCCACCTCGCAGGCTTCCAGGCGCTTGAGCAGCGACTTGAGGCGAACGATGTTGAGGCTGTGCAGGTTGAGGATGTCGGCGCGGAACGCCAGGGCCTTGTTGGTGTTGTCCCAGATGAGGTCTTCCACCGGGTAGATTTCCGAGTAGCCCGGCACCAGGATGCGGCACGCGGTGGCGCCCAGGTGCTCGTACACGGCCATGTAGACTTCATTGCCCTGCTCTTCGAGGATGCCGAACAGCGTCTGGGCTTCCTGACTGTTCGAGTCCTCGCCGTGGCCGGAGAAGTCCCACTCGACGAACTCGTAATCGGCCCTGGCGCTGAAGAAACGCCACGACACCACGCCGCTGGAGTCGATGAAGTGCTCGACGAAGTTGTTCGGCTCGGACAGCGCCTGGCTTTCGAAGGTCGGTCGCGGCAGGTCGTTCAGGCCCTCGAAGCTGCGGCCCTGGAGCAGCTCGGTGAGGCTGCGCTCCAGCGCCACTTCGAAGCTCGGGTGGGCGCCGAAGGAGGCGAACACGCCGCCGGTGCGCGGGTTCATCAGGGTCACGCACATCACCGGGTATTGGCCCCCCAGCGATGCATCCTTGACCAGCACCGGGAAGCCCTGCTCCTCCAGCCCCTTGATGCCGGCGACGATGCCGGGGTACTTGGCCAGCACCTCCTGCGGCACATCCGGCAGGGCCAGTTCACCCTCGAGGATTTCGCGCTTGACCGCGCGTTCGAAGATTTCCGACAGGCACTGCACCTGCGCCTCGGCCAGGGTGTTGCCGGCGCTCATGCCGTTGGAGAGGTAGAGGTTCTCGATCAGATTGGACGGGAAGTACACCGTCTCGCCGTCGGACTGGCGCACGAAGGGCAGCGAGCAGATGCCGCGCTCGGTGTTGCCCGAGTTGGTGTCGTACAGGTGCGAGCCGCGCAGCTCGCCGTCCGGGTTGTAGATCGCCAGGCAGTACTCGTCGAGGATCTCCTCCGGCAGCGCGTCCTTGGCGCCCGGCTTGAACCAGCGCTCATCGGGGTAATGCACGAACGGCGCGTTGGCGATCTCCTCGCCCCAGTACTGGTCGTTGTAGAAGAAGTTGCAGTTCAGCCGCTCGATGAACTCGCCCAGCGCCGAGGCCAGCGCACTCTCCTTGGTGGCGCCCTTGCCGTTGGTGAAGCACAGCGGCGACTGCGCGTCGCGAATATGCAGCGACCAGACGTTGGGCACGATGTTGCGCCAGGAGGCGATCTCGATCTTCATGCCCAGGCCGGCGAGGATTTCCGACATGTTGGCGATGGTCTGCTCCAGCGGCAGGTCCTTGCCTGGGATGTAGGTGCTGGCGCCGGCGACGGTACTGGGCATCAGCAGCGCCTGGGCGTCGGCGTCGAGGTTCTCGACTTCCTCGATGACGAAGTCCGGGCCGGTCTGCACCACCTTCTTCACGGTGCAGCGGTCGATGGAGCGCAGGATGCCCTGGCGGTCCTTCTCGGAGATGTCCGCCGGCAGTTCCACCTGGATCTTGAAGATCTGCTTGTAGCGGTTCTCCGGGTCGACGATGTTGTTCTGCGACAGGCGGATGTTGTCCGTGGGAATGTCGCGGGTCTGGCAGTAGAGCTTGACGAAGTAGGCCGCGCACAGCGCCGAGGACGCCAGGAAATAGTCGAACGGTCCCGGTGCCGAACCGTCGCCCTTGTAGCGGATCGGCTGGTCGGCGATGACCGTGAAGTCGTCGAACTTGGCCTCCAGGCGAAGGTTGTCGAGAAAGTTGACCTTGATTTCCATGCGCACGCACCACGAAAAGAAAAACGCGAAAAGAGAAAAACGACTGGGCGCGCATTATCCGGGCAAATGCCCCCGCGGGATACCTCAACCGCCAGCCCCGCGCCGCGGGTCGACGCACGGCCTCCCCTCGCCCGGCGCTTGGGGTAAGATGCGCGGCTTTGCGCCGCCCAGGCGTTCGTCCACGAGGAATCCGCCGTGCTCACATCCCAGGTCATCATCATCGGCGCCGGCGCCGCGGGACTGATGTGCGCCATGAGCGCCGCCGCGCGCGGCCGCCAGGTCCTGCTGATCGACCACGCCAACAAGGCCGGCAAGAAGATCCTCATGTCCGGTGGCGGTCGTTGCAACTTCACCAATATGTATTGCGAGCCGGGCAACTTCCTGTCGCAGAACCCGCACTTCTGCAAGTCCGCCCTGGCGCGCTTCACCCAGTGGGATTTCATCGCCCTGGTGGCCAAGCACGGCGTGCCCTACCACGAGAAGAAGCTCGGCCAGCTGTTCTGCGATAACAAGTCCAGCGACATCCTCGGCCTGCTGCTGGACGAATGCGAACAGGCCGGCGTCGACCTGCGACTGGACACCTCGGTCAGCGAGATCGCCCGCCTCGACGAGGGCGGTTACCAGTTGCAGACCAGCCTCGGCCTGGTCCGTTGCGAATCCCTGGTGATCGCCACCGGCGGCCTGTCCATCCCGACCCTGGGCGCCACCGGTTTCGGCTACCAGGTCGCCCGCCAGTTCGGCCACAGCGTGCTGCCGACCCGCGCGGGACTGGTGCCCTTCACCATTACAGACCCGCAGCTCAAGGCGCTGTGCACCGAGCTGTCCGGCACCTCGGTGGAAGATTGCCGGGTCAGCTGCAACGGCCAGAGCTTCGTCGAGAACATCCTGTTCACCCACCGCGGTTTGAGCGGCCCGGCGATCCTGCAGATCTCCTCCTTCTGGCAGCCGGGCGACACCGTCAGCATCGACCTGCTGCCGCGCATCGACCTGCCCGTCTGGCTGGTGGAGCAGCAGCGCGAGCGCCCCAACAGCGAGCTGAAGACGCTGCTGGCCGAGCTGTTCACCAAGAAGATGGCCGGCCTGCTGGCCGAGCAATGGTTCGTCTCCAAGCCGATGAAGCAGTACACGCCCGGCGAGCTGAAGGCGATTGCCGAGCAACTGGGCAACTGGCAACTGGTGCCGGCCGGCACCGAGGGCTACCGCACCGCGGAAGTCACCCTGGGCGGCGTCGACACCCGCGAGGTGTCGTCCAAGACCCTGGAATCGCTGAAGTCGCCGGGCCTGTATTTCGTCGGCGAGGTGCTGGACGTGACCGGCCACCTGGGCGGCTTCAATTTCCAGTGGGCCTGGGCCTCGGGCTATGCGGCGGCGCAGTTCGTCTAGGACGACGCCCCTGCCGCAGCACTGCGCAAACGTCGAGTTCCAAGCTCACTCACCTAAATCGCGAAAGAAGTCCGCTCCAACAGACACTTCTGAGCTTGGGCTTGCCCTCTCCCCAGCCCTCTCCCTGAAGGGAGAGGGAGCGTTCGGTGCGCCTGAATAGCGCAGAGCTAGCCGGCGAGCACAGCGCTATCCGTGCGCGCCGGACAGTCCCCTCTCCCTTCAGGGAGAGGGTTAGGGAGAGGGAAATCGCTGGTACAAAATTTCAGATAAAGCCAGTTGTTCCTAAAGATCCTGGCCAGAGTTTCGGCTTGGGTGGACCGTAGGGCATACAACTCAAACGGGTTATCCGCCGATGGCCCCACGGTGGATAACGCTGGCGCGTTATGCGCCCTACGATTTAAGGCCCCGGCTCCCCCTGTAGGAGCGGGCCATGCCCGCGATCGCGCGCATGGCGCGCTCCTACACGTCGGCTCCGCGGCCCCCGTCAGGTCCGCGATGGCTCCGCGTAGCCACTGGCAGCAAAACATGCATGCCTGTCCGGATTCGCTCCCTCGCCCTCGTTGTCGCCACGGCGCCCAGGAATTCCAATGGACTCCTGCGCGCCGCACCACGCGGCGCCTTGATCCTGGAGCCCGCCATGAGCCTCGACCTGAACGGCGTCAAAGTCCCCGACAGCACCCTCGCCAGGGCCATCACCGAGATGGTCCGCGACAACGCCACCCCGCTGCTTTTCCACCACTCCTCCCGCGTCTACTACTGGGGTGCCCTGGCCGGTGCGCGCCAGAACCTGAAGTACGACGCCGAGTTGCTCTACGCCGGCGCGATGTTCCACGACATGGGCCTGATGCCGCGCTACTGCAGCCAATGCGAGCGCTTCGAGGTGGACGGCGCCGACTGCGCCGCCGACTTCCTGCGCAGCCATGGCATCGCCGACAGCGATATCGACACCGTGTGGACCGCCATCGCCCTGCACACCACGCCCGGCATCCCGCAGCACATGAAGCCGGAGATCGCCCTGGTCACCGCCGGAGTGGAAATGGACGTGCTGGGCATCGCCTACCCGCAATTCCCCGATGCCCAGCGCGAGGCCGTGGTCGCCGCCCACCCGCGCGGCGGGCAGTTCAAGCAGGACATCCTCCAGGCCTTCTACGACGGCATCAAAGCCAAGCCGCAGACCACCTTCGGCAACGTCAAGGCCGACGTCCTGGCGATGAAGGACGCCAGCTTCGTGCGCGGCAACTTCTGCGAGGTGATCCTGAATTCGGACTGGGCCAGCTAGGGCTCGGCGCTCACGACCGGGCAGGCACGGGCGTACCCAGCACGCCGGGCTCGCCCAGCAACTGCGCCAGCCACTGCATGAACACCCGCACCCGTTGCGGCAGCCGGCGGTGGGCATAGAGCAGGGAAATCTCCATGGGCGGCAACGGGACATG
The DNA here is from genome assembly GCF_048068435.1 of Pseudomonas sp. NY15437. Classification (NCBI taxonomy): domain Bacteria; kingdom Pseudomonadati; phylum Pseudomonadota; class Gammaproteobacteria; order Pseudomonadales; family Pseudomonadaceae; genus Pseudomonas; species Pseudomonas sp. NY15437. The sequence continues at coordinate 145,882 of NZ_JBLUQC010000006.1, read as the reverse complement.
CTCCAGCACCTGCACCAGCCGCCCCGCCTCCAGGTCATCCAGCACGCCATGCACCGGCACCTGGATGAGGCCCAGCCCGCCCATCGCCGCGCTTTCGTAGGCTTCGGCGTTGTTCACCGACAGCGCCCCGCCCATCGGCATGTAGCGCACCTCGCCCTGGTGCAGGTATTCGAAACCCGGGGTCCGCGCCCCCAGCACGCTCACGTAGTGGATCAACTGGTGCCCGGCCAGATCCTCCAGCGACTGCGGCACGCCATGCTCGGCAAGGTAGGACGGGCTGGCGCAGGTCACCTGCGGGAACTGTCCGAGGCTACGCGCCACCACCGAAGGGTCGTTCACCGAACCGACCCGCACCACGCAGTCGAAGCCCTCGCGCACCAGGTCGACGCGGCGGTCGGTGCAGCTCACCTCCAGCTCCAGCGCCGGGTGCCGCGCGAGGAATTCCCCCAGGCGCGGCATCACCAGCTTGCGCGCCATCACCGTTGGCATGTCCACCCGCAGGCGCCCGCCGAGGGCTTCGTCATCCTGTCGGAACAGGCCCTGCAGTTCGTCCAGCTGGGCCAGCATGTCCTTGCTGCGCTCGTACAGCACCAGGCCGTCCTGGGTGGCGGTGACGCGGCGGGTAGTGCGCTGCAGCAGGCGCGTGCCGAGCAGTTCCTCCAGCGCCTGAATGTGTTCGGAGACGGTGGAGCGCGGCAATCCGAGCTGCTCCCCCGCCTGGGTGAAGCTGGCCAGCTCGGTGACGCGGACGAAGGTGCGCAGCAATTCGGGGCGGATCATCGGAGGGCTCACTCATTGTTCGGTACTGTCGACCAGTATTTCCGATTTCTGCTGGTTTATCACCGCATGTTCGAACAATAAGCTTTCCCTCAACCCCACCGCTCTCCCAGCCACCAGAGGAGTTCCGCCATGTCCCGCAAGATCGCTCTCATCACCGGCGCCAGCCGCGGCCTGGGCCGCAACGCCGCCCTGCACCTGGCCGCCACCGGCGTCGACATCATCGGCACCTACCGCAGCCAGGCCGACGAGGCCCATGCCGTCGCCGCCGAGATCCAGCAGCACGGCGGCCGCGCCGCCATGCTGCACCTGGACGTGGCCGACAGCGCCAGCTTCGCCGCCTTCGCCGAGCAGGTCCGCGCCATCCTGGGCGAAACCTTCGGCCGCCAGGACTTCGACTTCCTGGTGAACAATGCCGGCATCGGCCTGCATGCCAGCTTCGCCGAAACCACCGAGGAACAGTTCGACCAATTGCTGAACATCCAGCTCAAGGGCCCGTTCTTCCTGACCCAGAAGCTGCTGCCACTGATTGCTGACGGCGGCCGTATCCTCAACGTGTCCAGCGGCCTGACGCGCTTCGCCCTGCCCGGCTATGCCGCCTACGCGACCATGAAGGGCGCCATGGAAACCCTGACCAAGTACCAGGCGAAGGAACTGGGCGCGCGCGGCATCGCGGTGAACATCCTCGCCCCGGGCGCCATCGAGACCGATTTTGGCGGCGGCCTGGTGCGCGACAACGCGGAGGTTAACAAGCAGATCGCCAGCAATACCGCCCTGGGTCGCGTGGGCCTGCCGGACGACATCGGCGCGGTGATCGCCGTGCTGCTGTCCGACGGCGGCCGCTGGATCAACGGCCAGCGCGTGGAGGCGTCGGGCGGGATGTTCCTGTGATCTGCGCCCGGGCGTAACCCTGGCGCAGGAGCGGACTCCGTCCGCAATGGGTTTGCGGCGCGACGTGGAACCTATCGCGGACGGAGTCCGCTCCTACGCACCCGGCAATCCGCGGCACGTCTGGCTCGCGGATTTTCTCGAAATCCGCAACAACCCTTTACTGCAAAAAAACCTGCAACATTTTGTAACGGCCCCTAGTCTAAAAACGCGTGTGGAAAAGACGAACCGCGGATTTCGCCCAGGCACAGGACCATTCCCCGCCCGCCAATCCGCCAAGCGCCCCGCTAGAGGGCGACTTCGCACCCCGCTCCGCTCACCGGCACCGGCCGGGAGTGCAGACCACCGTGAACCGACCTGGCGATACGTGTCCCTGCCTCCTCGAATATCGAGTGGACCGCTATTGCCTCAGGAGCCGACATGACCGACCACCCCAAGGGCTTCACCCGGCGCCAGCTGCTGAAGTCGTCCGCCGCTTCCCTGGCCGTCGGCGCTGCCGCCAGCAGCCAGGCCGCCACCGTGATCGGCACGCCGAAATGGCTGCCGTTCGATCACAACGGCCCGCTGCACTATGACAGCCCCGGCTGGCAGTTCTTCACCGCCGAGGAGGCCGTGGAGCTGGAAGCCATCGTCGAACAGCTCATTCCCGCCGACGAGCTGAGCGTCAGCGGCAAGGACGCCGGCTGCGCAGTCTTCATCGACCGCCAGCTGGTCAGCGACTACGGCGACTCCGGCCGCCTGTACATGCAGGGCCCCTTCACCCCGGGCACGCCGGCCCAGGCCGACCAGTCGCCGCTGGTGCCGCGCGAGCGCTACCGCCTCGGCCTCGCCGCGCTGGGCAAGTACTGCCAGGGCCAGTTCCAGAAGAACTTCAGCGCCTTGCCTCCCGAGCAGCGCGACCAGGTCCTGAGCGACCTGGAGAAAGGCGCCATCACCCTCGAGGGCATCGACGCCAGGATGTTCTTCCAGCAGGTGCTGGACAACACCATGGAGGGCTTCTTCGCCGACCCGATCTACGGCGGCAACCGCGACATGGTGTCGTGGAAGATGCTCGGCTTCCCCGGCGCGCGCTACGACTACCGCGACTACATCGCGCTGCACAACCAGAAGCTGGACCTCGTGCCGCTCTCCATCATCGGCAGCTCCGCCTGGACCAAGAAGGGTTAATCACGCATGGCCAAGAAACTACCTTCCACCGACGTCGTGGTCGTCGGGCTCGGCTGGGCGGGCTCGATCATCGCCCATGAACTGGCCGACGCCGGCCTCCAGGTCATCGGCTTCGAACGCGGCCCCTGGCGCGATACGGCCAGCGACTTCAACCTCGCCTCGGCGGCTGACGAGCTGCGCTACAACCGCCGCCAGGAGCTGATGCTGCGCACCCGGCAGAACACCTGCACCATGCGCAACAAGGAATCGGAGACCGCCCTGCCGATGCGCATCTGGGGCTCGTTCCACCCCGGCAACGGCACCGGCGGCGCCGGCAACCACTGGGCCGGCATCACCTTCCGCTTCCAGCCCGAGGAATTCCGCCTGGCCAGCCACCTGAAGGAGCGCTACGGCAAGGAAGTGCCTGCCGAGCTGACCCTGCAGGACTGGGGCACCACCTGGGAAGAAATGGAGCCGCACTACGACGCCTTCGAGCGCCTGGCCGGCGTGTCCGGCAAGGCCGGCAACCTGGGCGGCACCCTCGTCGACGGCGGCAACCCCTTCGAGGGCCCGCGCTCGCGCGAATACCCCAACCCGCCCACCGCGCAGACCTACGCCCCGACCCTGTTCGCCGAGGCCGCGCGCAACCTCGGCTACAAACCCTTCCCGGTGCCCTCGGCGCTGGCCTCCCGCGGCTACACCAACCAGCTGGGCGTGACCATGGGGCCCTGCACCTTCTGCGGCTTCTGCACCAACCACGGCTGCGCCAACTATTCCAAGGCCAGCGCCATCGTCAACGTGATGCCGGCGCTGATCCGCAAACCCAACTTCAGCGCCCGCACCAACTCCGAAGTGCTCCGGGTGACCCTGGACAGCACCGGCAAGCGCGCCACCGGCATCGTCTACGTCGACTCCAGCGGCGAAGAATGGGAGCAGCCGGCGGACATCGTGGTGGTCGCCGCCTTCATCTTCGAGAACGTGCGGCTGATGCTGCTCTCCGGCGTCGGCGAGCCGTACAACCCGATCGCCAACACCGGCACCACCGGGCGCAACTTCGCCTACCAGACGGCCAACAACGTGCGGCTGTTCTTCAAGGACAAGAACTTCAACCCCTTCATCGGTGGCGGCGCCATCGGCATGGGCATCGACGAGTTCAACAACGACAACTTCGACCACTCCGGCCTGGGCTTCGTCGGCGGCGGCAGCACCCGCGTGACGCCGATCGGCGCCGCGCCCATCGACTCGCGCCCCACCCCGCCCGGCACCCCCACCTGGGGCGCGGCCTGGAAGAAGGCCACGGTGAACAGCTACCTGAGCAACATGGCCATCGGCTGCGAGGCCAGCAGCTATTCCACGCGCAGCAACTACCTGTCGCTGGACCCGAACTACAACGACCCCCACGGTCGGCCGCTGCTGCGCATCACCTTCGACTTCCCGGAGAACGACCTGCGGATGGCGCAGTACTGCACCGACAAGGTGGTGGAAATCGCCCGCAGCATGAACCCCCAGCAGATCGTCCCGGCGCCGCGCAAAGGCCCCTGGGCCAACACCTCGTACCAGTCCTCGCACATCGTCGGCGGCTTCATCATGGGCGCCGATCCGAAGAACAGCTCGGTGAACAAGCACCTGCAGGTCTGGGGCGTGCCCAACCTCTTCGTGGTCGGCTCCTCGGCCTTCCCGCAGAACCCCGGCTACAACCCCACCGGCACGGTCGGCGCGCTGGCGTTCAAGGCGGCCGACGCGATCCGCCGCCTGTACCTCAAGCGCCCCGGGGAGATGATCAGCGTATGAAGACTCTCCTCTCCCTCGGCGCCGCCGCCCTGCTCGGCGCCCACCTGCAACCCGCCTTCGCCGGCACCGGCGCGGACTCCTACAACCTGGTGGAAAAGGGCCGCTACCTCGCCGTGCTGGGCGACTGCACGGCCTGCCATACCGTACCCGGCCAGGCGCCCTTCGCGGGTGGCGTGGCCATCGACACGCCGTTCGGCAAGCTGGTGGGCGCCAACATCACGCCGGATGCCGATACCGGCCTGGGCCGCTGGAGCTTCGACGACTTCCAGGCGGTGATGTCCAGCGGCCACGGGCGCAATGGCAAACGCCTGTACGGCGCCATGCCCTACACCGCCTACACCAAGGTGCGCCGCGAGGACAACCTGGCGCTCTGGGCCTACCTGCAGACCCTGGAGCCAGTGCGCAACGCGGTGGAAACCAACCAGTTGCCCTTCCCCTTCAGCGTGCGCACCAGCCTGATCGGCTGGAACTGGCTGAACTTCACCCAGGGCGAATTCGTGCCCTCGCCGAACAAGTCGGCGCAATGGAACCGTGGCGCCTACCTGGTGGAAGGCCTGGGTCATTGCGGCACCTGCCACACCCCGAAGAACCTGCTGGGGGGTGACGACAACGACCGCTTCCTCGCCGGCGCCAACCTGCAGGGCTGGGTCGCCCCGGACATCACCGCCAACCCGCACAGCGGCATCGGCCAGTGGAGCACCGAGGACCTGGTGCAGTACCTGAAGACCGGCGCCAACCGCTTCGACATCGCCTCCGGCCCCATGGCCGAAGCGGTGGAGAACTCCACCCAGCACTGGCGCGACGATGACCTGCTGGCGGTGGCGGTGTACCTCAAGGATGGCGCCGCCACCCAGGCCACCCCCTCACCGGTGAAGGCGGACGACGCCGCGATGGTCGCCGGCAAGGCGATCTACGCCGACCGCTGCTCGGCCTGCCACGTCAGCAACGGCGAAGGCGTCCGGCACCTGTTCCCGACCCTGGCCGCCGCGCCCCTGGTCAACAACGACGATCCCAGCTCGCTGATCCGCGTGGTCCTGGCCGGCAGCCGCGCCGGCAGCACCGACGCCGCACCGACAGGGCCCGCCATGCCGTCGTTCGCCTGGAACCTCGACGACGAAAAAGTCGCCGACGTGCTGACCTACGTGCGCAACAGTTGGGGCAACGCGGCGGCGCCGGTCACCGCCAGCCAGGTGGCGGACCTGCGCAAGGAGCTGTCGCAGTAGCGCTCGGCGCACGCAGGAGCAACTGTCTTTTTCTGGGGAGTCCGTGCCGATCCATCCCCCTCACCCCAGCCCTCTCCCTCAGGGAGAGGGGGCAGTCCGAGCCGATTGATGCCAAGGTTTCAGCCTGCTCCGAACGGTCCCCTCTCCCCTGAGCGGGGCGCGCAGTGGGTCAGGTGAGCGCCAAGCCGAGCACAGCCATATCCCGTAGGAGCGGACTGTGTCCGCGAGGGTGTCCGGCGCGTTGCGGAGCTATCGCGGACGCAGTCCGCTCCTGCGCATCCTGAAGACGCAGCGCTCACTTCAACCGCCGTTCGGCGGCGATTTCCGGCAGGTCGGTGCGGCGCAGGTAGGTGAGCAGCGCCTCGTTGAGGTTGAGGCGGTCGTGGATGTTCTGCTCGGCGAGAATCTGCAGGCATTCGCGGCACAGCGTCATCACCGCCCCGCTCTTGTGCACCCAGACGAATTCGCAGGCAGGGCGAATGCTGTCCTCGGCCACGTCCATGCCGAAGGAGTCCTCGCTGAATCGCACGATGTACTTGCCGCTCTTGCGGTTGAAACCGACGAAGCCGGACAGCCCGTCGGCGGCGTTGCAGATGTCGCTGGAAGTGATGGCCATGCTGCCCCCTGGATGTTGTTCTGTGTGGATGTGCACGCAGGAGGTCCACGCTTCTGTGAGCGGGTGAACGGCGGATTCTGACAGCCTTGCCCGCCCCTGCTCAGGGGCCGGTTGTCGCACCCGCCGCTGTTGCCTGGGCAACAGTTGCCCAGCAGCGTTGCGCGGGGCGGGACAGCGGCCGCTGCACCAGGCATTCGCCAAGCTTTTGATCCACCTGGGATTTCCCTCCATGGCACGGCTTTCGCTCTGCTCTGCCTGCGGCACCTTCGCCGCTGTGCAGCCCCGAGGAGCCCGAGCCATGAGCCAACACCCGATCCGCTTCGCCTACTGGGTCCCCAACGTCAGTGGTGGCCTGGTGGTCAGCAAGGTCGAACAGCGCACCCACTGGGACATCGACTACAACCGGCAACTGGCGCGCATCGCCGAGGACGCCGGCTTCGACTACGCGCTGACGCAGATCCGCTTCACTGCCGGCTACGGCGCCGAATACCAGCACGAGTCGGTGGCCTTCAGCCACGCCCTGCTGGGCGCCACCGAAAAGCTCAAGGTGATTGCCGCCATCCTCCCCGGCCCCTGGACGCCCGCGCTGGCGGCCAAGCAACTGGCGACCATCGACCAGCTCACCGGCGGGCGCATCGCGGTGAACATCGTCAGCGGCTGGTTCAAGGGCGAGTTCCAGGCCATCGGTGAACCCTGGCTGGAGCACGACGAGCGCTACCGCCGCTCGGAGGAATTCATCCGCGCCCTGAAGGGCATCTGGACCCAGGACAACTTCAGCTTCCACGGCGACTTCTACCGCTTCCACGACTACAACCTCAAACCCAAGCCGCTACAGCGCCCGCACCCGGAAATCTTCCAGGGTGGCAGCTCGCGGGCCGCGCGCGACATGGCCTCGCGGGTATCGGACTGGTACTTCACCAACGGCAACAGCGTGGAAGGCATCAAGGCCCAGGTCGACGACATCCGCGAGAAGGCCGCGGCCAACGAGCACTCGGTGAAGATCGGAGTGAACGCCTTCGTCATCGCCCGCGACACCGAGGAGGAAGCCCGTGCGGTGCTCGCCGAGATCATCGACAAGGCCGACCCGGAAGCGGTGAACGCCTTCGGCCACGCGGCGAAACAGGCCGGCGCCGCCTCGCCGGAAGGCGAAGGCAACTGGGCGAAATCCACCTTCGAGGACCTGGTGCAGTACAACGACGGCTTCAAGACCAACCTGATCGGCACACCGCAGCAGATCGCCGAACGCATCGTCGCGCTCAAGGCGGTGGGCGTGGACCTGGTGCTGGCGGGGTTCCTGCACTTCCAGGAAGAGGTGCGCTACTTCGGCGAGAAGGTGCTGCCGCTGGTGCGCGAGCTGGAGCAGCAGAAGGCGCGGCGGACCGAGGCGGCCTGAGCCTGCGGTTCGGCGTGCGCGGATAGCGATCGCGGACGGAGTCCGCTCCTACGCCCATTCCTTGCGCCGTCCTGGCCGGTCACGTAGGAGCGGACTCCGTCCGCGATGGATCATGCTCCGCGCCGAGCCTCACGGGCGCCGTTCGCGAGCAAGCTCGCTCCTACAGTTGCCGGGGTATTCGGTGTGCTTTTCGTAGGAGCGAGCTTGCTCGCGAACGCTTCTTCGCTCCGGGTCAACCCCGTAGGGCGCATCAACGCCTATGGCGTTATCCGCCATTGCGGCGGAGCCGAGCAAGGGATCAGGCGCGCTGGGTCAGGTGCCGGGCAATCGCCGTACGCAGCGGCGGCAGGCCCTGTGCCAGGCGCAGGCCGGCGTTGCGCAGCAGGCGCACCGGCGGGCGCGGGTCGGTGTACAGGCCGACGATCAGCCGGGTTGCCTGGTACAGCGGCCAGGTCGCCAGGCGATGGGCCATGGCGTAGCGGCGTAGCGGCCAGGCACCGCCGATATCGCCACCGCGGCGATGGGTCGCGAGAATCTCGTCGGCCAGCCGGCGTTGGCTCTGCAGGCCGAAGTTGAAGCCATGGGCGGTGACCGGGTGCATGCCGACGGCGGCATCGCCGATCAGCGCGCTGCGCGGGCCGACGAAGCGCTCGGCGTACACCCCCACCAGCGGGTAGCTATGGCGCGGGCCGAGCAGTTGCATGCCGCCCAGGCGACGGTCGAAACGGCGCTCCATCTCCCGGGCAAAGGCCGTCTCGTCCAGCTCCATCAGCGGCGCCATCTCCCGCTGCGGCAAGGTCAGCACCACCGAGGAGCGATTACCGTTGATTGGCAGCAGCGCCAGGGTCTGGCCATAGCCGAACCATTCCCAGGCGATGTGCTGGTGCGGTTTTTCGTGGGCCATGCGGCAGACCATCATGGTCTTGCCGAAATCCTCCATGTGCGCGCCGATGCCGAGCATGCGGCGCGTCTCGGAGAAGCGGCTGTCGGCCGCCACCAGCAGGCGCGCGTGAACCCGGCTGTCGTCGTCCAGGGTCAGCGACACGCCGTCCTGGCGCACCTGCACGGAGCGCAGCGCACGGCCGCAGACCAGCGACACGTCCGGGCAGTCGTGCACCGCATCGAAGGCGGCGCGGCGAATCATCTGGTTGGAGACGAAGTACCCCAGTTGCTCGGCGCCGGCCTGCTCGGCCTCGATGCGCAGGGTGAACAACGAAGGGCCATTGAGCACCTGGGCATCGCGCAGCGGCGAAACCTCCTGCGGGTCGATCCGCGACCACAGCCCCAAGCGCTGCAACTCGGCGCGGGAGGCATGGGTCAGGGCGATCTCGCGGCCATCTTCGGCGGGCTCGGCCACGGCGGCCAACGGCTGGCGGTCGATCAGCAGGATCGACAGGCCGTTGCCCGACAGCGAGCGGGCCAGGCAGAGGCCGGCGGGGCCGGCGCCGACGATGGCGATGTCCACGTGCATGGGAGACTCCTTTCGCGGGGGATGGGCGGTCCCGGAGTCTAGGCTGGCCACTGGCCCGTTTCGTTGCCGTGGATCAGTGGCCGGCGGCGAATACCTCCAAATACAGAGGCCCGGCCACCAGGGCTAGATGGACAAGCGCACGCCCCGCTGCGGGTCGATCTCAGTGGCGCCGCGGCGCTTGTTCACCACCAGTTCGCCGATCTCGATCAGCCGCGTGCGCGTGACGTTGCGGCTCAGGCCAAGCAGGTTCGCCGTGTGCACCTGGTTGCAATGGCAGAAGCGATAGGCCGCGCGCAGCAGCGCGTCCTCCACCCGCGCGTGCAGGTTGCCGCCCTGCTCCTCGAACAGACGCTGGAAGGCCTGCTGGAGAATCTGCTCGGCACCCAGGGACTCCAGCCGCGGTTCCTCGCTGCGCTCGATGCGCAGGTTGGACAGGTGCAGGTCCTCGGCGCGCACCACACCGTCGCGGCAGATCAGCAGCGTGTGGTGGATGACGTTTTCCAGCTCGCGGATGTTCCCCGGCCACGAATAGCTGCGCAGCTTCTGCGCGGCTTCCGCGCTCAGCTGGCTCTGCCCGTAGCCCAGGCGCCGGCTGTACTCGGCGATGAAGTGGCGGGTCAGCGGGAGGATGTCGCCGGGCCGCTCGCGCAGCGGCGACAACTCCAGGCTGACGACATTGAGCCGGTAGTAGAGATCCTCGCGGAAATGCCCGGCGTTGATCGCCTTCTCCAGTTGCACGTTGGTGGCGGCGAGCACCCGAACGTTGATCGGGATGCTCTTGCGCGAGCCCAGGCGCACCACTTCGCGCTCCTGCAGCACGCGCAGCAGCTTGACCTGGATCGGCATCGGCAGGTCGCCGATTTCGTCGAGGAACAGCGTGCCGCCATCGGCCTCCTCGAACCAGCCGGCCTTGGCCGCCAGCGCACCGGTGAAGGCGCCCTTCTCGTGGCCGAACAGCTCGGCTTCCACCAGGGATTCGGAGAAGGCCCCGCAGTTCACCGCCACGAACGGCCCACCGCGCCGCGCGCTGAGGTTGTGGATGTGCCGTGCCACCAGCTCCTTGCCGGTGCCGGTCTCGCCGATGATCAGCACGCTGGCCTCGCTGGGCGCGACCTGCTGCAGGTGATCGAGCAGCGCCTGGGATTTGGGGTCCTCGAAGACCTGCGCGGTGGCGCGGATGGAGGTGGCCAGCGCGGGGGACTTGGGCAGGGTCAGCAGACCCTCGGGTGTGGTCGCGTTCATGAGTAGAAGGTCGGTTGCGGCAGTTGCTGGTTCAGCGCCCAGTCGCCCAGCTCGCGGACCTTGTAGTCCACCGGGTCGTGCAGGGTCTGGGTGCGCAGGTTGCGCCAGTAGCGGTCGATGCGCAGCGCGGCATGGGTGGAGCGCGCCCCGGTGACCTCGAACAGGCGGTTGCAGATCTCCAGGCCGTTGCGGGTCGCCGCGACCTTGGCGGTGGCGATGGCCACGGCCAGGCGGCCACGCTCCTCGGCCTCTAGCGCGGCGCCCTTGCTCCAGGCGTCGTCGAGCAGCTGCGCGGCACGGCGCACCAGCAGGCGGGTGCTTTCCAGGCCAACCCAGAACTCGCCGTAATGCCCGAGCACGTAGGGGTCTTCACCCACGGTCGCAGCGCTGGAACGGAACCACGGGCGGGCTTCCTTGAGCGTGTACTGCCGCGCTTCCTCGAATGCGCCTTCGGCGATGCCGAGGAAGACGTGGGTGAAGATCAGCTGGGCGATCAGCGGGCGCAGGCAGGCGAATGGCGTGCTCAGTGGGCCCGGGTCGAGCAGCAGTTCGCTCTCCTCCACCCGCACGCGCTCGAAGGTGGCGCTGCCGCTGTCGGTCTGGCGCTGGCCCATGTTGTCCCAGTCGTGGGCCAGGCTGATGCCGCTGCGCGCGGTGGGGATGGCGGCGATCAGCAGTTTGCCGCCCTCGCCGTCCAGCGCCGAGGCGATCAGCATCTGCGAATCCAGCGCGCCGGAGCAGAAGCTCTTGCGCCCGGAGAATTCGCGCCAGCCGGCAAAGGTGCGCGAGACGGTGCGCGTGTCCAGCGGGTTCAGCGCGTTGCCCCAGAACCACTGGTTGCGCGCGGTCAGCTCGAACCACGGCTGCCATTGCTCGGGGCGGGAGAACAGGCGCACGGTGGCCAGCATCAGGTGCTGGAAGCCGAACACGTGGGCGATGGAGCTGTCGACCACGGCGAACTGGCGGACGATGTCCAGCGTGGTGCTCCAGTCGGCGCCCAGGCCGCCGTACTCGCTGGGGATGATCAGCGACAGCAGGCCGCTCTGGCGCAGCGCGTCGCGCTCGGCCTTCGGCGTGCCGCCGCGGATGTCGCGCTCGGCGGCGGTTTCGGCGAAACCGGCGGCCAGGCGCTGGGCAATCTGCGCGGGTGTCTGTGCGTCGAGACGCGTCTTGGCGTTCACGCTCGCTTCCTCTTCTGATTCGATTCGGGTCAGTTCGATGCGGGATGCGCCGGGCCGCTGCCCGGCGCATCGGGAATGACGGCTCAGCCCGCCTTGCGTCCGGGCAGCACGTCGTTGGCGATCATTTCGCCGAATGGCCCGGTCAGGTTGGTCACGCCGCGCCCGGCCAGGCTCGCATAGGGCTCGGGCAACAGCGGGAAGACCAGCTCGGCGAAGCGATAAGCCTCTTCCAGGTGCGGGTAGCCGGAGAAGATGAAGCTGTCGATCCCCAGGTCCGCGTACTCCTTGATGCGCTCGGCGACCTGCTGCGGATCGCCCACCAGCGCCGTGCCGGCACCGCCGCGTACCAGGCCGACGCCAGCCCAGAGGTTGGGGTAGATTTCCAGCTGGTCACGGCGCCCGCCGTGCAGCGCGGCCATGCGCCGCTGGCCTTCGGAGTCGAAGCGGGCGAAGGACTTCTGCGCGTTGGCGATGGTCTCGTCGGAGATGTTGGCGATCAGCTTGTCGGCCGCCTTCCAGGCTTCCTCGGCGGTCTCGCGGACGATCACGTGCAGGCGGATGCCGAACTTCACGCTGCTGCCCTGCTTCGCGGCACGCTCGCGCACGTCGGCGATCTTCTGCGCGACGGCTTGCGGTGGCTCGCCCCAGGTCAGGTAGACGTCCACCTGCTCGGCCGCCAGGTCGTGGGCCTCGGCGGACGAGCCACCGAAGTACAGCGGCGGGTACGGCTTCTGGATCGGCGGATAGAGCGCCTTGGCGTTCTCCACCTGCAGGTGCTTGCCGGCGAAGTCCACGGACTCGCCCTGCAGCACGCGGCGCCAGATGCGCAGGAATTCGTCGGTGACTTCGTAGCGCTCGGCGTGGCTGAGGTGGATGCCGTCGCCACGGTTCTCATCCGGGTCGCCGCCGGTGACCACGTTGATCAGCAGGCGGCCGCCGGAAAGGCGGTCCAGCGTCGCGGCCATGCGCGCGGACACCGTCGGCGAGATGATCCCCGGACGGATCGCCACCAGGTAGCGCAGGCGCTCGGTGAGCGGCGCCAGGGCCGAGGCGACCACCCAGGAATCCTCACAGGAACGGCCGGTGGGGATCAGCACGCCGTAGTAGCCGAGGGAGTCGGCGGCCTGGGCGATCTGCTTCAGATACGGCAGCGAGACCGGGCGCGCGCCCTCGCTGGTGCCGAGGAAGTGGCCGTCGCCGTGGGTGGGCAGGAACCAGAACACGTTCATCGCGGGCTCCTCAGGCGGTCTTGCGCAGTTGCGGGCGGGCGAACAGCGGCGCGGCGCGTTCGGCGGCCAGCTGGATGCGGGCGCGCAGGGTGTCGCTGGTGATCTGGTAGTTGGCGAAGTCGGCCTCGCTGGCGTACACGCCGATGGGCAGCGTGATCGACTGGAAGAAGCTGAACAGCGGCCGCAGCTGGTGGTCGAGGACCAGCGCGTGGCGCTCGCTGCCGCCGGTGGCGGCGAGCAGCACCGGGGTGTCGATCAGGGCGTTCATGTCGACCAGGTCGAACAGGTGCTTGAGCAGACCCGGGTAGGAGCCGCGGTAGACCGGCGAGGCCACCACCAGCAGGTCGGCGGTCTCGATCTCGCGCAGGGTGGCTTCCAGCTCCGCGGAGAGTTCCTGGCGCGACAGCGCGGCGCCCAGCGGGCGGGCGATGTCGGCCAGTTCGATCACTTGGGTTTGCACCGGAAGCTGCTCGCCGAGGGCGTCGAGCACGGCCTGGGTGAGCACCAGGGTGCGCGAGGGGCGATAGGTGCCGCCGGAGACGGCGACCACTTTGATGGGGCTGGTCATGGGTTTTCCCTGTTGACTGTTGCGCTAGGTACAGAAGCCTTGAGCAAGGGCCGTACCAACAGGGAAATGTGCGATTTCAGGGCACTTCAGCCGGTTTTCCCGGCGTCTCGTGTCAGCCAGGCAACAGCGCTGCTGATCGACTGTTGCCTGAGCAACACCCGAGACTCATTGCGCGGCCAGCTCGCGCAGGCCATGGGAAATGTCCAGGCCATCCAGTTCGGCGAGGTATTCAGCGGTGGTGAGCAGGCCGACGCAGGCGGTGGCGCCGCGCTGGCCCAGTTGCCCGGCGGCCAGCTTGCGTGCCAGCGCCACCGCCGCCATGCACGGGATGTTCGGGCCGTGGTCCTGCTGTGCGAGGATTTCCCAGCACAGCGCCAACGGCTTGCCATCGACATCCACGCCCTGCAGCTGGACGAACATGCCGCTGCGTCCGTCGCCCAGAGGCTCCATCGCCACGGCCAGGCGATGCAGACCGGCGCCCAGCCGCGCGGCATTCTTCACCAGCCCGGCACGCACCAGCCAGGACAGCCCCCAGGTGCCGAACTGAGTGAGGCTCAGGCCCAGGCCCGCGGAAAAACGCACGTCCTGCACACCGGGGTAGCGCTGCGGGAAGAGGTCGAGGTCGGGCACGTCGCAGTGCGCCAGCCAGCGAGGGCCCAGCGGCGCGGGAAAACGGTGGCGCGTCAGTCCCTGCCAACCGTACACGCCCTGCCAGCGGCCCTGGCGCCACTGCCGCAGGGGTTTGCCGCAGTAGCCGAGCACGGCCGCTACCGTGGCCTGGCCGGGGATCTTCGCCGAGGAGCTGATGCCATGGTGAATGCTGTCCAGCCGCTGGAAGCGCGGCAGCAATTCGTCGATCACCGAGGCCGCCAGCGCCGGCACCGAGCTGGCGCCGCTGCAGACCAGCACGCCGGCGCTGCGGGCAGCACGATCGAGCTCACGGATACCACAGACGAACTGCCGCGCATCGGCCAGGTCGACGTAGTGCGCGCGGGCGCCGATGGCGGCGCGGGCAACGCGGTAGTCCTGGCCCTGGAACGGACCGGCGGTGGAGATGACCAGGTCGACCTTGAGTTCGCTGAGGCGGCCGGCCAGCGTCGGCTGGTTCATGTCCAGGCACACTGCCTCGCCGCCCACCTGCGCGGCCAGTTCGGTGGCGCGGCGCAGGTCGCGCCCGGCCACCAGCACGCGGATGCCGTCGATGCCGCTCAGGCGGCGGACGATCAGGGTGCCGAAGTTGCCGTACCCGCCGAGCACCAGCACGCGAAATTTCCGTTCCATTCCCACTGACCCTGTTACTCCCTGACTGCTGCTGGCATGGCCAGCTCCTTCATCCCGGCTTGGCACCGCCGTAGCGGGGCAGATTGTCCTCCAGCGGCCACCAACGGGCGCGGGAGTCGACGTAGTAATGCGCTTCGAGCTTTGTCCGCAAGGGTTCGTCCAAGGTTCCCGCACGCACCCGCAACGTTTCCGGCAGCGCATCACGGGCGCTGTAGATCGGCGAGCCGCAGGTGCGGCAGAACACGCGCTTCTTTTCCGGCGAGGCGCGGTACTCGGCCAGCGCCGATTCACCGCTGAGCAGACGGAACGCCGAGCGCGGCACCGGAATATTGGTGGCGAACGGCCCACCCTGCGCCTTGCGGCACTGGCTGCAATGGCAGACCTGGATCGGCGCCAGTTCGCCGCTGATCTCGTAGCGCACCGCGCCGCACAGACAACCGCCCGAATGCATGCCCGCTCTCCCGCTCACGTTCACGAAGCGAGGGAGTCTAGATCAGGCTCGGTTACCTGCACCACCTTGCGTGGGAGCACTGTCTTCTCCTGGGGGTGGCCGTGGCTGCACTTCCCCTCACCCCAGCCCTCTCCCAGGGGGAGAGGGAGCCGTCCGAGCCAGCTGAAACCGAAGTCTCTCCCTGCACAGAACAGTCCCCTCTCCCTCTGAGCGGGGCGCGCAGCCAAGGTCAGGGTGAGGGCGAACCCGAGCGCAGGTGCCTCGCTAACGGCTCAGCGCCTCAGGGCGGATACCCCGGAACGGGTTATCCGCCAGCTCGTCAGGCTTCACTGCCCCACCCCAGCGGATACAGCAGCTCCTCCTTGTAACCGGCCCACACCCGCACCGCCGCCGGAAAGCTGGCGTCCAGCTCGGTGTCGCCGCTGTCCACCAGCAGCGGCCGGCCTTCGAGGGTGCCCAGCTTGCGTTTGGTGGCGATCACCCGCAGGCGCTCGATGCCGACGGCGCGCAGCACGCGCGGGCTGATCTGCTGGTTGCCGCGCCCCAGGATGTGCCCCTGCCCGCCGATGGCCGTCACCAGCACAAAGGCCGGGTGGCCGTCCACCAGTTCGAACAGCTGCGCCTCGGTCACGTCGCGGGCGATCACCTGGCCGTTCTCGATCACATCGACGCCCAGCAGCGTGGTGTCCAGGTGCAGGTCGGCGGCCAGCCCGTGCAAGGTCGATCCCGGGCCGAAGACGTAGCGCACGCCCTCTTCCCAGCTGTCTTCCAGCCAGGCGGCGAGATCGGCCAGCACCAATTCCTCGGTCTCCATGCCGGCCTGCTTCACGTGCTGCATGAAGTGCCCTTCCTCGGGCACCGTCAGTTCGGCGTACCAGCGCGCCGCGACACGGCCCTCGCGCAGCGCGGCTTCGTCGAGGTCGCGCACTTCGCCCTGGGTCAGGCGCACCAGGCCGCCATCCACCAGGCGCTGCGCCAGTTCGCCGGCAGCGCGCGGGCTGATGGCGTAGACCCCGGAGTGGATCTTCACCCCGGCGGGAATGCCCAGCACCGGCTGGCCCTCGCGGGCTACCTCGGCCACGTCGCGGGCGGTGCCGTCGCCGCCGGCGAAGAGGATCAGCGCCACGCCGGCCTCCTGCAGCGCCTGCACGGCGTGACGGGTATCCGCCGCGCTGCTCTGCTCCCGCTCCAGGGCGCCCGCCAGGCGGTGGCTGAAGCCCATGTCCGCCAGCAGGTCGGCGCCCATGGGGCCGGGAAAGGTGAGGAACTCCAGGCGCTCGCGCACCGCCAGCAGGTGCTCCAGGGCGATGCGCGTGCGCTCCGCCGCCCGCGGTTCGGCACCGCGCGCCAGCGCCAGTTCGGCGACGCCGTCGCTGCCCTTGAGCGCGGTCGCCCCGCCGATACCGGCCAGCGGATTGATGATCAGCCCTATGCGAATCCTGTCCATACTCATCCTCGACGGAAACTTTCTTCGAACCACCGGCGCAACGCCGGGTCGGACCAGGGAAGCGGCAACCGCACTCACAATAACGACAAGCAAACGACCAGGGACCTCGGGATTGGCACGCAATCTGCGAGCGATCCGGTCGTCTGTCTTCGGTGACAATTTCACGGCGCAGCCTCTGTCACCGGGGTTTCATCTGATCTGCCTAGACTGCAACGAACCTGATGTAGAGGAGATTGGCCATGAGCCTGCAACCCCACCGTGAACCCGCACCTCGCCCCGCTCCGCGCAACCCGCAACAGCCGGTCGGCGGCTCGATCATCGACGCCCAGGGCCGTGAAGTCCCGATCACCGAAGACATGATCCAGCGCGCCTGCCAGGAACTGGACAAGACCTGCGAGCCACCGCGCCGCTGAGCACCCGTCCAGCGCGGCGGCACCGCGCCCTACTCCCCGACCCGGTTGGCGCCCAGCGCGGTCAGCAGGCTTTCCAGGCGCGGTGAATCGCCCTGTATATCGACCCACAGCCCGGTGATTTCCCGGCGCGGCGGGTAGTGCTTGCGCAACGCGTCGAAGGCCGCCCGCCGGGTCTGGGTGTCTCCCACGAGGCTGCGGCGGAAATTGGCGTCGTCGCTGCGCGGGTCGTAGACCGCCCGGCAGAGCATGGCCAGGGCCCAGTCCGGGTCGCATTCTTCCGTCAGGCTCAATTCGGCCAGCCATTGCGCGGGCAGCAGGTCGTCGAGCGCGACGCTCGGCGCACACCCCTGCCAGGCACAGAACGCCTCGTAGATCTGCGCCGTGCCGCGCAGCTTGCCGTCCAGGCTGTAGCCGGCGATGTGCGGAGTGGCGATGCGACAGCGCCGGGCCAGTTGCACGTTCACTTCCGGCTCGCTCTCCCAAACGTCCAGCGCCACGTCGATATCCGCGCCGGACTCCAGGTGGATGCGCAGCGCCGTGTTGTCCACCACGCCGCCACGGCTGGCGTTGATGAGCCAGGTGCCGGGGCGCAGCGCCTTGAGACGTTGCGCGTCGATGAGGTGGCGCGTCGGGTGTTCGCCGTCACGGGTCAGCGGCGTGTGCAGGCTGATCACATCGCACTCGCGCAGCACGTCGTCCAGGCTGCAGAAGTCGCCACCTTCGGCCGCGGCGCGCGGCGGGTCGCAGACGCGCACGTCCCAGCCCAGGCCGCGCAGCACGTCCACCAGGCGGCCGCCCACCTGGCCCGCGCCGATCACCCCATAGCGCCGCTCGGCAAGCCGGGCACCGTGCACCTCGGCCAGCGCCAGCAGGCTGCCCAGCACCCAGTCGACCACGCCGCGGGCATTGCAACCCGGCGCGCTGGACCAGGCGATGCCGGCCTCGGCGAAGTAGTCGAGGTCCAGGTGATCGGTGCCGATGGTGCAGGTGCCGACAAACTTCACCTGGCTGCCCTGAAGCAGTTCGCGGCTGACGTCCGTCACGGAACGCACCAGCAGCACCTCGGCATCGCCCAGGGCGGCGCGGTCGATGCCACGGCCGGGCAGACGGCGAATCTCGCCATGGGCGCCGAAGAAGGCTTCGACCAGGGGAATGTTTTCATCGGCAAGGATACGCATGGGCTGACTCCAGAAATCGGCACCGGGTACTTTACCAGTGAGACGGGCGACGGAGGCACTCGCGCCCATCTATAGGTGCGGCCTGTGGGTGCGATCGCGAGCGCGGCCTGCACCTGCAATCGAGCTGCTGCGCTTCGGCAACCCTCACCCTAGCCCTCTCCCGAAGGGAGAGGGGACGAACGGCGCAGGATGAAGCCATGGCGTCAGTCGGCACGATCTTCCCCCTCTCCCTCGGGAGAGGGTTGGGGTGAGGGCGTGCACCGGCACGGCCCCGCAGAAGCACTTTCGGCTGTACCGACAACGGTAAGCGCGAAGCACGAAGGGTCAATGCCACGCTTTGCTGACCACCCGGACAACCCGTAAACTGGCCGGCTTCCTGTCCATTTCTCTGCCAAGGAAAGCCGTGACCAGCCTCACCCAGCCCGTCTCCCGCGGACGGCGCACCGCCACCGAACTCAAGGAACTGCTGACCCTCGCAGCACCGATCATGATCGCCCAGCTGGCGACCACCGCCATGGGCTTCGTCGATGCGGTGATGGCCGGCAGCGTGGGCCCGCGCGACCTCGCGGCGGTGGCGCTGGGCAACTCGATCTGGATTCCGATCTTCCTGCTGATGACCGGCACCCTGCTCGCCACCACCGCCAAGGTGGCCCAGCGCTATGGCGCGGGCGACCAGGCCGGCACCGGCCCGCTGGTGCGCCAGGCGCTGTGGTTGGCCTTGCTGGTCGGCCCGCTGGCAGGCGCGACGCTGTGGCTGCTCTCCGAACCGGTGCTGCGGGCGATGAAGGTCGAGCAAGCGCTGATCGAGCCGAGCTGCTTCTACCTGCGCGGCATCGCCTGCGGCCTGCCAGCGGTGGCGCTGTACCACGTGCTGCGCTGCTTCAGCGACGGCCTGGGGCGCACCCGGCCGAGCATGGTGCTGGGCATCTGCGGGCTGATGCTGAACATCCCGATCAACTACGTGCTGATCTACGGCCACCTCGGCTTCCCGGCCCTGGGCGGCCCCGGCTGCGGCTGGGCCACCGGCTCGGTGATGTGGTTCATGCTGCTGGGCATGCTGTTCTGGGTGAACTGGGCGAAGGTCTACAAACCGAGCCAGCTGTTCAGTCACTGGGAGCTGCCGCAGCCGAAGGTGATCGGCAGCCTGGTGGCGGTCGGCCTGCCGATCGGCATCGCGGTGTTCGCCGAATCGAGCATCTTCTCGGTGATCGCCCTGCTGATCGGCGAACTGGGCGAGAAGGTGGTCGCGGGCCACCAGGTGGCGCTGAACTTCAGCGCGCTGGTGTTCATGATCCCCTACTCGCTGGCCATGGCCGTGACCGTGCGCGTCGGCCAGTCCCTCGGCGCCGGCGCCCCGCGGGATGCGCGCTTCGCGGCGGGCGTGGGCATGGGCGCGGCGCTGGCCTACGCGTGCATTTCCGCCAGCGGCATGCTGCTGATGCGCGAGCACATCGCCGGGCTCTACACGCAGGACCCGGAGGTGCTCGCGCTGGCAGCCACGCTGCTGGTGTTCTCCGCGCTGTTCCAGTTCTCCGACGCCGTGCAGGTCACCGCCGCCGGCGCCCTGCGCGGCTACCAGGATACCCGCGCCACCATGATCATGACCCTCTTCGCCTACTGGGGTATCGGCCTGCCGGTGGGCTACAGCCTCGGCCTCGCCCACTGGCTGCAGGAACCCACCGGCCCGCGCGGCCTGTGGGAAGGCCTGATCGTCGGCCTGACCTGCGCCGCGGTGATGCTGTGCATTCGCCTGTCGCGCAGCGCCAGGCGGCAGATCGTGCTCAACGAACGGCGAACTGCCGGTTGAACACCCATCACGCAAAAAGCCGCCCTCGGGCGGCTTTTGTTTTGGAGTTCCCAGAAAAAACGCTGCGCTGGCTGGGAACCTGTAGGAGCGAGCTTGCTCGCGAACCGCTTCACGCCAGCGCTTGCAGGAAATCCGTTCGCGAGCAAGCTCGCTCCTACAAAACGCAAAAAAACCGCCTGAAGGCGGCTTTTTCATCTGCTATCGCGCCACTCAGTCGGCCACCAGCGCCGGCTTCGGCCGGCTGCTCAGCGTCGTGCCCACCGAGGCGACGATGATCGCGCCGATGGCAATCCACTGGTGCGAAGTCAGTTGCTCACCGAGGAAGAACAGGCCGGACAGCGCACCGAACGCCGGCTCGATGCTCATCAGCGTGCCGAAGGTGCGCGCCGGCAGGCGGGTCAGTGCGACCATTTCCAGGGTGTAGGGCAAGGCGCTGGAGAGCACCGCCACGCCCAGCAGCGCCGGGAACAGGTTGATGTCGAACAGCGCCATCCCGCTGTGCGCGAGGCCGATCGGCGCCACGCAGATCGCCGCGATGCTGATGCCCAGCGCCGCGCCCTGGGCGCCCAGGTCATTGCCGGCACGCTGGCCGAAGATGATGTAGAGCCCCCAGCAGACGCCCGCCCCCAGCGCCAGCGCGGCGCCCTTGGGGTCGACGCCGTTGCCGAAATCAGCCACCGGCAGCAGCAGGCCAAGCCCGACCACCGCGATGGCGATCCACAGGAAGTCGATCGGCTTGCGCGAGTAGAACAGCGCCACCGCCAGCGGCCCGGTGAACTCCAGGGCCACCGCGATGCCGAGCGGGATGGTCTGCAGCGCCATGTAGAACGTCAGGTTCATCAGGCCCAGGGTCACGCCATAGATGAACAGCGGCTTGAGCGGCTTGCCGCGCAGCGACGTGCGCCACGGGCGGAGGATCGCCAGCAGAAGAATCGCGGCGAAGACCAGCCGCATGGACGTGACACCCTCGGCGCCGAGCACCGGGAACAGGCTCTTGGCGAGCGACGCGCCAGTCTGGATCGAGGCCATGGACACGATCAGGATGAGGATGGGAAAGGCAGTGGAAAGCAGGCGAGAGCGAGGCATGATGCGGACCTGAACAGGCGTTGCAACGGTTGGGATTTCTTGATTGACTGTTATGCGCAACATAATGCGCAAAAAGGCCAGAATGAGCAATATACTGCCCAATAATTCCGAACGCCCCAGCGTGCTGGTGCACGTCGCCGATAACGTGAAGACCCACCGCCGCAACGCCGGCTTCAGCCAGGACGCGCTGGCCAAGGCCTCGGGCGTGAGCCGGCGGATGCTGGTGGGCATCGAGGGCGGCGACACCAACGTCAGCCTCGCCACCCTCGACCGCATCGCCGCGGCCCTGCAGGTCACCTTCGCCGACCTGGTGCGCCCACCGTCCACCGGCGGCCTGACCCGGGTCGACGCCGTCGCCTGGGGCGGCAAGCAACCCGACAGCCGCGGCACCCTCCTCGCCAGCACCCCCGCCTCGCGCCAGGCCGAACTCTGGCACTGGACCCTGGCCCCGGGCGACACCTACAACGCCGAACCGGATGCCGAGGGTTGGTACGACATGGCCTATGTCATCGAAGGGCGGCTGACCATCGTGTTGGCCGAAGAGACGGTGCAAGTCGAGGCCGGGGGATTCCATGTGTTCAAGAGCAACCAGCCGTTCTCCTACCAGAACCATGGGGATGTGTTGTTGCGGTTTGTGCGGAACGTGGTGAATTGATTACCGCTAACAGACCGATCTGGCAGAACGGCGAGCCAATCGCGGACGAAGTCCGCTCCTACGTTAGAGGAAGCAACAGACCTGACCTGTAGGAGCGCGCCATGCGCGCGATCGCGGGCATGGCCCGCTCCTACAGGCGAACGTCGCCTTAGACGGTTGACTCGGCGTCCCCCTCGGCCCTACGAAGAGCACCATGTCACCGGCTCCGGTACCGGCTGTTTAGGTTTCCAGAGAAACGTCCACGCACTCCGGACGGCCCCGTTCAGGAGGTCGAGTGGAAGCGCAGTTTCAGGGGTTGAGCGACATGGATGTCGCGAGAGCCGCGATGGGCCAGGGATGGTCCGTCGCGGCGGGCCCCTGAAACTTCGCTGGAGCGAGGGAATTTTTCGCCTAAGCGAAAAACCGGATGTCCGGGGCAAGACCTTTGGTTACTTTCTGTGGGGCGGCCATCCGTCGTTTGAGAAAGTAACTCGCCCGAGGGGGCGAAACAGGAAGCCTGCGCGTACGCCGAAGCGGCGCGGACACACCCAATCCCAAGCAAGAGCTCGCGGAGAAGCTCCGCTCCTACCGGAAAGCTCTGCGCTCAGATCGCCCCTCACCCTAACCCTCTCCCAGGGGGAGAGGGGACCGTTCGGTGCCGGATGAAACCCCAGCATTAGCCGGAACGAACTGCTCCCTCTCCCTCCGGGAGAGGGCTGGGGAGAGGGGAACGCGCAAACACAGCCCTATCCGGGAAAAGACAGTTGCTCCTGCAGAGAGCCTCACCTGTGCAACCAACACCACAAGAATGGCCCGCACTCAGCGGGCCCTTCTCATTAAGACCAAGCGTCAGCTACCCTGCGGCATCTCCCCCCGCGCCAGGCGCGCATTGATATCGGCGATCACCTCCGGCAGTTCGGCGATGGTGTCGATCAGGTAATGCGGGCGCGAGCCTTCGAACATTTGTCCGATGCGGCGGCGCTCCTGCTCCAGCTTCTGGGCCGGCAGCGCCTTGTATTGCTCATAGGTCAGGCCCAAGGCATTGCCCGAGCAGGTCAGCGCCACGGTCCACATGCCGGCGCTGCGCCCTTCGAGGATGCCCGGCCAGGTGTCGTCGACCTTCACGCAGGCCGCCACGTCGCTGATGCCCAGGGCGATCACGTTGGCCAGCGCCTGGGCCGGGTGCGGGCGGCCGTTGGGGACTTCATCGGTCGCCACCACATGGTCGGCGACGTAGCCATTGGTCTTGGCCAGGGCGACCACTTTTTCCATGACGACGGCCGGGTAGCCAGAGCAGGAACCGACCTTCAGCCCCTGCCTACGCACGGCGGCGATGGCGTCCAGCGCGCCGGGTATCAGTGCGGAATGTTCGGCGATCTTCTCGATCTGCAGCGGCATGAAGCGCTCGTAGATGGCAGTCACGTCATCGTCGCTCGGCACCCGGCCGAACTTGGCCCGGTAGCGTTCGGCAATGGCCGGGACGTCGCACAGGGTGCGGATGTGGTCCCACTTGCCCATGCCCATGGGGCCGCGGGCTTCTTCCAGGCTGACCTGTACGCCGAACTCGGCGAAGGCTTCGACGAAGATCTGGGTCGGCGCGAAGGAGCCGAAGTCGACCACGGTACCGGCCCAGTCGAGGATGACGGCCTGCAGTTGCTTGGGTTGTTCGTAGTTCATGGCGTTCAATCCTGTATGAATTCGGGCGGGCGTCAGATCTCGAAGACTTCCATTTCCTTCAGCGTTTCGGCGATGGCTGCCACGGCGGCGCGCATGCCGCTGGCGTCGACCTGGCCGATGCAGCCGACGCGGAAGGTTTCCACCTGGGTCAGCTTGCCGGGGTAGAGGATGAAGCCCTTCTCGCGTACCCGGTTGTAGAACTCGGTGAAGCTGTAGCGGGCGTCCCGCGGGGCGTGGAAGGTGACGATGATCGGCGCCTGGATCGCCGCGGGCAGGAAACTGCGGAAGCCGAGTCCGGACATCTCCGCCAGCAGAGTCTGGCAGTTGTTTGCGTAACGCTGATGACGGGCCGCGAGGCCGCCCTCCTCTTCATACTGGCTGAGCGCTTCGTGCAGCGCGGCCACCACGTGGGTCGGCGGAGTGAAACGCCATTGGCCGGTCTTGGCCATGTAGGCGTGCTGGTCCTGCAGGTCCATCGACAGCGAATGGCAATTGCCGGCGCTGGCGTTCAGGGCGGAGGTGCGGGCGAAGACGAAGCCCATGCCGGGCACGCCTTCCAGGCATTTGCCGGACGCGGCGATCAGCGCATCGAAGGGCACCTGGCGGGCGTCGATGTCCAGCGCGCCAAAGGAGCTCATGGCATCGATGATCAGGCGCTTGCCGTGGGCCTCGATGACCTTGGCGATCTCCGCCAGCGGGTTGAGGATGCCGGTGCTGGTTTCGCAGTGGATCAGCGCGACGTGGGTGATGCTCGGGTCCGCGCCGAGCAGGCGGTCGACGTCGGCGGCGGTGGTCGGCACGTCTTCTTCGGTTTCGAAGGTGCTGAATGGGCGGCCGATCACCTGGCAGATCTTCGCCAGGCGCTTGCCGTAGGCGCCGTTGATCAGCACCAGCACCTTGCCGTCGCGCGGCACCAGGGTGCCCACGGCCGCCTCGACGGAGAAGGTGCCGCTGCCCTGCAGCGGTACGCAGGTGTGGGTCGCTTCGCCGTGGATGATCGCCAGCAGGCGCTTGCAGACGTCGGCGGTCAGGTCGTTGAAGTCGCGGTCCCACGAGCCCCAGTCGACCATCATGGCGCGACGGGTGCGGGGGGACGTGGTCAGCGGACCGGGAGTCAGCAGGATGGGGGCTCGCTCGGCAGTGCTCATGCTCGATTCCTCTTTCGTGGGAACGTCGTCAGGGCTGAATTCGGTTGGGCCGGGCGGGGTCGCGGCGGCCTGGGCATAACTTGCCGGCGGGGGTGATATCGTTCAAATTGTTTATCACGATGCACTGCATAAGCCGGACATATACATCATGAACCTCTTCCAGCTCCGCGCCTTCGACGCCGTCGCCCGCGAACGCAGCTTCACCCGCGCCGCGGAACGCCTGTTCATCAGCCAGCCGGCAGTGACCGGGCACGTCAAGGCGCTGGAGGAGCACTACCAGGTGAACCTCTTCCGCCGCACCGCGCGGGGTGTTGAGCTGACAGAAGATGGCGTACGGCTGTCGGCGATCAGTCGCACGCTGTTCGCCCTCGAAGAGGAAGCCGAGGCCCTGCTCGACGCCAGCCGCGAGCTGGTGAGCGGGCGTATCGAAGTGGCTGCCGACGGCCCACACCTGGTCATGCCGATGCTCGCCCGGCTGCGCGCGCGCTACCCCGGCATCACTGTCAACCTGCGCCTGGGCAACGCCCAGGAAACCCTCGCCGCGCTGATGGACGAGCACGTCGATATCGCCGTGCTGACCGAGGTGGAGCCGCGCGCCGGGCTGTTTCTGCGCGAGCTGGTGGAGTCACGCATCTGCGCCCTGGTGCCAGCCAGCCATGGGTGGAGTTCGCACCGGGGCGAGTTGCCGCTGGGCGAGCTGGACCAGCAGATCATGGTGCTGCGCGAGCCGGATTCCATCACCCGCCGCACCTTCGACGCAGCCTGCGCGGCGGCGGCCGTCGAGCCGCGCGTGCTGCTGGAACTGGACAGCCGCGAGGCGGTGACCGAAGCGGTGGCGGCGGAGTTGGGGGTCGGCATCGTGTCGTCGCTGGAAGTCAGCCCGGACCCGCGGGTGAAGGCGATCCCGCTGGGCGGCGATGGGCTGGTCAACCGCCATGCCATCGGCTGCCTGGAGCGGCGCCGGGGGTTGCGGGTGGTGAGTGCGTTTCTGGAGTTGGCGCAGGGCTGAGGGAGCGCAACCCAGCTGGAGGAGCGCACCATGCGCGCGAGGGGGGGCATGGTGCGCTCCTACAACAGCGCCGCACGGGATATTCGCCCTACGGGTGCTGACGGAACGTTGGGAAGGATGCGGTTCGCGAGCAAGCTCGCTCCTACCCAGAGCGCTTCGATGTAAGACCGGGTTGTAGGAGCGAGCTTGCTCGCGAACCGCCGCCCTACTCCGCCGGCAAATCTTCCTTCACCAGATCGAGAAAGGTCGCCACGATCCGTCGCGTGCTCTGCTCGCGCAGGCACGCCAGCGTCTCGCTCATGCGCCAATGGCAATCGCGGATCGGCAATGCATGTACCCGCGCATCCGCGCCCAGTTCGGCGGCAGACACCACGCCCACGCCAATGCCCACCGCCACCGCTTCCAGCGATGCCTCACGGCCTTCCACCTCGATGGCCGGGCGGATGCGCAGGCCCGCGCGGGCCATCTCCGCTTCGAGCATCTGCCGCGTCACCGAGCCCTGCTCGCGCAGTACCAGCGGGGCGTCGTCGAGGTCGGCCAGTTCGATGGATTCGCGCCCGGCCCAGGGATGGCTGCGGCCGACGAAGGCGACGATGGGATCGCTGCGCAGGGTGAAGGTCAGCAGGCGCTCGTCCTGCACCTCGCGGCCCAGCAGCGCCAGATCTGCCTGGTAGTCGAACAGGCGCTGCAGGGATTCGTCGGTGTTGCCCGTCTCCAGCTTCACGCGGATCCCCGGATGGCGCTGGCAGAAGCGCGCGATCTGCGGCAAAACGTGCACCGGCGCGTCCACCGCCAGGGTCAGGCTGCCAGTCTGCAGCGCGCTGGACTCCTGCAGCAACTCCTGCGCCTCGGCTTCGATCACGAACAGGCGCTGGGTGACCGCCAGCAGGCGCTCGCCCAGTTCGGTCAGGCGCACCGAACGCTTGTTGCGGTGGAACAGCAGCACGCCGTAGCGCTCCTCCAGCTTGCGCACCTGGTCGGACACCGCCGGCTGGGTGAGGAACAGCCGTTCGGCGGCGCGGGTGAAGCTGCCGTGCACGGCAACGGCATGGAAGGCCTTGAGCTGAGCGTGGGAAACGGACATGGGGCGCGCCTCGGCGGGAAGGGTCTGACCGTCTTTCCGCCCCTGGAGGGAAAGCGACTACAGGGTCGTTCGCACAGAACATTAGCGTCATGCCCTGCCGACATACAAGCCCAGCTTATTTTTGAAATCTGATAAATCGATTTCAGTTATTTATTCGGAATTGTTTCCATCCTTCCACCGCCGCTGTACCCCACCGGACGCAGCGACGGCACAGAACAGCTGCAGCGTTTCTGACCCGCACCGCAACGACGGTGCGACGTGCTCCCAGAACAAGAACAACAAACAGGCGTTACCCACTGACTGCCGGCACAGCACAACAACAACGAGGTCAGACCATGCTCAACCCTCACGGCACCGCTTCGCCGCGCGCATCCCTGGCACGCTGGAGATGGCAGATCTTCGCCATCACCTGGCTGGCCTACGCGGCCTTCTACTTCACCCGCAAGGCCTTCTCGGTGGCCAAGCTCGGCATCGCCGAGGACCCCACCTTCCCTCTCGACAAGATCGCGATGGCCAACCTCGACGCCATCTACCTGACCGCCTACGCGGTGGGCCAGTTCACCTGGGGCGTCTTCGCCGACCGCTACGGCCCGCGCGTAGTGGTGTTCGGGGGTCTGCTGATCTCCGCCGCCGCGGCGCTGGTGATGGGCAGCTTCGCCACCCTGCCGATCTTCGCCACCTGCATGGTGGTGCAGGGCCTGGCACAGTCCACCGGCTGGTCGGGGTTGTGCAAGAACATCGGCAGCTTCTTCGCCACCCACGAACGCGGCCGCGTGCTCGGGCTGTGGAGCACCTGCTACGCCTTCGGCGGGCTGGTCGCCTCGCCGTTCGCCGGCTGGTGGGCCTATGAGGTATTCGGCACCTGGCACGCGGCGTTCTACTCCACCGCCGCCGTGGTCGGTGCGGTCGCCATCCTCTTCCTGCTGCTGCAGCGCAACCGTCCGCAGGACGTCGGCCTGCCGCCGGTGGAAGCCGATGTGCAGCAACCCGACGCAGTGAACTACGCCGGTTTCAAGCACGAGGGCGAGAACGGCAAATCCCTGCGCATCCTCGGCAAGGTGCTGCGCAACCGCACCGTGCTGACCCTGGGCCTGGCGTACTTCCTGCTCAAGCCGGCGCGCTATGCGATCCTGCTGTGGGGCCCGGTGATCGTCTACGAACGCATGCCGGGGCTGGGCAAGGTGGGCGCGGCGATCCTGCCGTCAGCCTTCGAAGTGGCCGGGCTGCTGGGGCCGATCCTGATCGGCTATGCCTCGGACCGCCTCTTCGGCGCGCGGCGCATGCCGGCCTGCGTGATCAGCCTGCTCGGCCTGACAGTGTGCCTGGCGCTGTTCGTGCCGGCCATGCAGACCGGCAGCAGCCTGCTGGTGCTGGGCCTGCTGTTCATGATGGGCCTGACCCTGTATGGGCCGGACTCGATGATCAGCGGCGCGGCCGCCGTGGACTTCGGCACCGGCGAAGCGGCGGGCACCGCGGCGGGCTTCGTCAACGGCTGCGGCTCCATCGGGGCGATCCTCGGCGGCCTGCTGCCGGGCTACTTCGATACCTACACGGTGTTCATCGGCTTCACCGTCACCGCGCTGATCGCCGCCGGCATTCTCATTCCGCACTGGAACAGCCGCCCGGAGGCCGCCAGCCAGGCCGCGTCGCACAGCAACGAACCACGCCTGGATGCACGCCCCGTGCGCTCCTGAGTCCCGCTTGCCCCTCACCGGCCGGCTGAGGGAATGGGCGAGGCGCCCCGCGCGCCTCGCCCTTTTTTCGTGGACGGGCAATCCCTTGGGCCACTGATGGGCTTGTGCCATGAGTCACGTCTTAATAATATTAATTATCATTTGATAATTATTCCTGCTGGACGCCCTTGTGAGCACTTCCAACCTCGACGCGGTCTTCCTGGCCCAGCGCCTGCCGTTGCTGCGCACGCTCGTGCGGATGGTGAAGAACCCGAGCATCGCCGAAGAGCTGGTGCAGGAAACCTACCTGCGCGTCGCCCGCACTCTGCTCGAACGCCGCATCGACCACCTGGAGCCCTTCCTCTTCCAGACCGGGCGCAACCTCGCCCTGGACCACCTGCGCCACCTGCGCATGCAGTCGCGAACCCTGCTCGATGACGTGCCCTTCGACGTACTGCAGGCCGTGCCCGCGCCGGGCTCCAGCGCCGAGGACCAGTTGCACGCGGAGAAGCTGCTGGAGCGCCTGGGCGCCACCCTCGGGCAACTCAGCGAGCGCCAGCAGCGCATCTTCATCCTCAGTCGCCTGCACGGCTGCGGCTATGCGGAGATCGCCGAGCAGTTGGGCGTCTCGCCCAGTACGGTGCAGAAGGAGCTGAAACTGATCATGGCGATCTGCGTCGGCCTGGTCAGCCGCCTGGAAGAGCCGGTATGACGGACTACCGTTCGCCGGCCGATTCGACAACAATGCGCGGCTCAACGACCCAGCACCGAACCGAGGACCGCCCCTTGCCCCACGCCACGCCGCCCGATGACCAGCAGATGGCCGAAGCCCTCGACTGGCTGGTCCTGGGGGACGACATGGACGCCACTAGCCGCGCGCGCTTCGAGGCCTGGCTCGCCGCCAGCGACGGCAATGCGCGGGCTTACCAGCGCGTGCGCGAGGCGTGGCAGTCGCCGCTGCTGCCGGTCGCCGCCGCGCGCCTGGAGCGCCGGCGGGTGCAGGAGAAGGTCCGTCCGTTGCGGCTGCGGCGGCGCGTCTGGACACCCGTCGCCACGGCGGCCGCGCTGGTCCTGGCAATAGGAGTCGTAGTGCAGGGCGACCTGCTGACACGCCTGCGCGCCGACCACTTCACCGCGGTGGGCGAGCGGCAGAAAGTCCAGCTGGCCGATGGATCCAAGGTGCTGCTCAACACCGATACCGCGCTCTCCAGCCAGGTGGATGACCAGCAGCGCATCGCCCGCCTCTACCGCGGCGAAGCCTTCTTCGACGTCGCCCACGACCGCAGCCGCCCCTTCGAGGTGGAAGCCGGGCCGGTGCAGGTGACGGTGCGCGGCACGGCCTTCGCGGTGCGCTACCTGGGCAACGAGGCGGAAGTCAGCGTGCAACGCGGAGAAGTGGACCTGCGCACGCGCCAGGACGACGCCCGCGTGAGCCTCGGCGCCGGCGACAGCATCCGCGTCGGCCCCCAGGGCTTCGGCGAACGCCAGCACGGTGCGGACGCCGAATCCCAGCTGGCCTGGGTCAAGGGCCGCCTGGTGTTCGAGAACTGCCCGCTCAGCCAGGTGCTGACGGAATTGCGCCGGTACTACCCCGGCTGGATCGTCAACACCAACGAGCGCCTGGACAACGTCAGCGTCACCGGCAACTGGCGCCTGGACGACCCGCTGGGTGTGGCCCGTTCGCTCGCGCAGATCGCCTCCGCCGAGCTGCACGAATACCCGAAACTGCTGATTCTCAACTAAGCAGAAAGTTTTTTACGCGATCCGAAAGGCTCGTTCGTTTAGTCAGAAGCCAATGCAATAGATTCGCATTTACGAATGCGAACAACGACTGACTAAGAGAGCCCCTCGATGACCCCTTCTCCTTCGCGCGCCCCTCTGCGCCGGCTGTCCGCGCCGGCCGGCATCTCGCTGCTCGCCCTGTCCATCGGACTCGCCAGCCTGCCGACCCCCTCTGCCATCGCCGCCGAGGCGAGCCAGACCCAGTCCGGCTACCGCTTCGACATCGCCCGCCAGCCGCTGCCCCAGGCACTCAACGCCTTCAGCGCAGTGACCGGCTGGCAGGTGGGCGTGGCCGGTGACCTGGCCAACGGCGTGGAGTCCCCCGGCGTCAGCGGCCAGCTGCCGGCGGAACGCGCGCTGAAGACCCTGCTCGGCGGCACCGGCCTCACCGTGCGCCAGCTCGGCCCGCGCAACGTCGTACTGGAGCGCAACCTCACCTCCGTCGCCGAGATGCAGCCACTCACCGTTACCGCCACCCGCCAGGCGCAAAGCGTCACCTCGGTGCCGACCACGGTGAACGTCGTCGGCCGCGAGGAGCTGGACCGCCAGAACGTCAACACCATCAAGGAGCTGGTGCGCGACATGCCCGGCGTCTCCGTTGGTGGCACCGGCAACCGCGCCGGCATCACCGGCTACAACATCCGTGGCATCGACGGTGACCGCGTGCTGACGCAGATCGACGGCGTCGAGATCCCCAACAGCTTCTTCAACGGCCCCTACGCACAGACCGAGCGCAACTACGTCGACCCGGAGATCATCAAGCGCGTGGAAGTGCTGCGCGGCCCGGCTTCGGCCCTGTACGGCAGCAACGCCATCGGCGGTGCGGTGAGCTACTTCACCCTCGACCCGGACGACATCATCAAGGACGGCCGGGACGTCGGCGCACGCCTGAAGACCGGCTACAGCTCGGCCGACGACAGCTGGCTGACCTCCGCCACCGTCGCCGGCCGCCACGACGCCTTCGACGGCCTGCTGCACCTGAGCCAGCGCAACGGGCACGAGACCGAGTCCTACGGCAGCACCGGCGGCACCGGCCTGTCGCGCACCGAGGCCAACCCCGAGGACGTGCGCACCACCAACGTGCTGGCCAAGCTTGGCTGGAACTACGCCGAGGGCAGCCGCTTCGGCCTGGTCTACGAGAAGTACAAGGACGACGTCGATACCGACCAGAAGAGCGCCTACGGCGGCCCCTACAGCAACGGCCAACCGGCGCTGCCGCCCAGCGTGCTGCCCGGCGGCATGTACCAGTGGCGCACCGGCAACGACACCATCACCCGCGAACGCTACGGCCTGGAACATTCGCTGTTGCTGGACAGCAGCCTTGCCGACCACGCCAGGTGGACCTTCAACTACCAGGTCGCCAAGACCGACCAGAGCACCGACGAGTTCTACTACCCCATCACCCGCCAGGTCCTGCGCACCCGCGAAACGCTCTACAAGGAGCGCCAATGGGTATTCGACCTGCAACTGGACAAGGCCTTCGCCCTCGGTGACACCGACCACCTGCTGACCTATGGCACTACTCTCAAGCGCCAGAAGGTCACCGGCTACCGCGAAGGCACCGGCACCTGCCTGGCCGTCGGCCGCGGCTGCACCGCCGTCGGCGCTACCAGCGCCAGCGATACCCTGGCCCGCAGCAGCGACTTCCCGGACCCCACCATCGACACCTACGCCCTGTTCGCCCAGGACGAGATCCGCTGGAACGCCTGGACCTTCCTGCCCGGCCTGCGTTACGACCACACCCGCCTCAAGCCGCACCTCACCGACGAGTTCCTGAAGACCGTCGACCAGAGCGGCGAAGGCGACGTGAGCAGCGACAGCAAGAGCTGGCATCAGCTCTCGCCCAAGCTCGGCGTGACCTACGCATTCAACGACAACTACCTGTGGTACGGGCAGTACGCCCAGGGCTTCCGCACCCCGACCGCCAAGGCGCTCTACGGCCGCTTCGACAACCCCGGCGCCGGCTACCGCGTGGAGCCCAACCCGGACCTCGACCCGGAACGCAGCCAGAGCTACGAGACCGGCCTGCGCGGCAACTTCGAGGAAGGCTCGTTCGACGTGGCGGTCTTCTATAACAAGTACCGCGACTTCATCAACGAAGACGCCATCACCCCCGGCTACGACGAGCCGACCTTCACCAGCAACAACATCAAGAACGCGATCATCAAGGGCGTGGAGCTCAAGGGCCGCCTGGAACTGGGCGCCTTCGGCGCGCCGCAGGGTCTCTACACCAAGGGCTCGGTGGCCTACGCCTATGGGCGCAACAAGGACACCGGCGAGCCGATCAACAGCGTCAACCCGCTCACCGGCGTGTTCGGCCTGGGCTACGACGAACAGGCCGGCCGCTACGGCGCCCTGCTCGACTGGACCCTGGTCAAGCGCAAGACCCGCGTGGACAACAGCCAGTTCAACGCCCCCGACGGCACCAGCAGCCAGTTCAAGACCCCGGGCTTCGGCATCCTCGACCTGACCGGCTACTACAAGCTGACCGACGACCTGACCCTCAACGCCGGCCTGTACAACCTCACCGACAAGAAATACTGGCTGTGGGATGACGTACGCGGCTACGACGGCGTCGGCGAAGCCTCGGTCCTGGCCCCGGCCAACCTCGACCGCCTGACCCAGCCGGGCCGCAACTTCGCGGTGAACCTGGTGTGGGATATCTGACGGGCAAGCGCCGGGGCGCCTGGTGAATCCCGTGCCGGCTCTGTTCGCGAGCAAGCTCGCTCCTACATAGAGAACGGTCTCCTTGCAGGAGCGAGCTTGCTCGCGAACCGCCTTCGCACCGGCATCTCCCGCGGAACGCCCGACAATCTTTACGCTTTCCCCGAACTCGTTCGTCTCGTCTGTAAAGACCTGCAATTTCAAGGAATTGGACATGACCACCCAGGAACTCCCGCCCCTGCGCTCGCAGCGCCTGAATGCGCTGACCCACGCCCCCCATGAGCGTCTCGATCATGCGGTAAAGGCCCGCGAGCCCTTCTCCAGCCGCGCGCGTTTCGCCCGCTTCGTCGTCGCCCAGTACCTGTTCCAGTCCGAACTCCAGGCCCTGTACCAGGACGCCGCGCTGGGCCGGATCTTCCCCGACCTGCCGCAGCGCTGCCGCGCCGAACAGGCGCGCCTGGACCTGGCCGACCTCGACACCGAGGTGCCCGCCCCGGTCGCTGGCGCCCTCGCCAATCCGAGCCTGGCCCATGCCCTGGGCTGGCTGTTCGTCTCCGAAGGTTCCAAGCTCGGTGCGGCCTTCCTGATCAAGCGCGTCGCCGCGCTGGGCCTGGACGAGAACACCGGCGCCCGCCACCTGGGCGAACCCGAAGGCGGCCGCGCCGAAGGCTGGAAGCGCTTCACCCGCACACTCGATGGCCTGGAACTGAGCGAAGCCGAGGAACGCGAAGCCGACGCCGGCGCCGTGGCGGCTTTCGAACGCTTCGCCCACCTGCTGCAACACAGCTATGACAGTGCTCCGGCCACCGTCTGAAACCCTCGAGCGCGCGCCAGCCAGTGCTGCGTGCGCCAATCCCCTCGGCCCTGCCCGCTCGCGGCTGGCACGCCTGGCGTTCGCGCTGCTGGCGTACACCAGCCTCGGCGTGGGCATGGTGGGGTTGGTGGTGCCGGGGTTGCCGACCACCGAGTTCGTCCTGCTCGCCGCCTGGGCCGCCTCGAAGAGTTCGCCGCGCCTGGCCGCCTGGCTGGAGAACCATCGCCTGTTCGGCCCGATCCTGCACAACTGGCGCAACGGCCGCGCCGTCGCCCGCCGCGCCAAGATCAGCGCCAGCCTGGCGATGCTCGCGGCGCTGGCGATCATGCTGATCACCCTGCCCCACGGCCTATGGCTCTACGCGGTGATCCTCGGCATGGCCGTTGGCAATCTGTGGATCTGGTCGCGCCCGGACACGCCCAGGCCGTAGTCAGCACGCGGAGGCGGATTTATGCTGGAGGTCCGATCCCGCACCTCTGCCACGAGCCATGAACCAGCCCACCAGCAAAGTCGACGCCGTCCTCGCCGAAGCCCAGCGCCGCCGCGAAAGCAGCTACCGTGAAAAAGCCCTGAAGATGTACCCCTGGATCTGCGGCCGCTGCGGCCGCGAATTCAGTGGGGTGCGCCTGCGTGAACTGACGGTTCACCACCGCGACCACAACCACGACAACAACCCCGAGGATGGCTCCAACTGGGAGCTGCTGTGCCTCTACTGCCACGACAACGAGCACCAGCGCCAGGTGGACCTGCATTACCAGAACAGCAACGACGCCGGCAGCAAAGGGCCGAAGGTCACCCACAAGGGCCTGGCCGGGCTGGCGGACCTGCTGAAGAAGAAGGACGACGGACAGGGCTGAGCCTTCCAGCTTCCTGAGAGCGTTTCTGCGAATGCAGGGAGGAATGTAGGAGCGGACTCCGTCCGCGATAGGTCCGCATCGCGCCGGAAGCCATCGCGGAAGAAGTCCGCTCCTACGACACGCTCACCCCATGGCGTTCCGGACGGGCGCTACGCGTCGGCGTTTTCCTGGCGGAGAAGGTCCGCTCCTACAGCTGCGGCGCAGCCCTGTAGGAGCGAGCTTGCTCGCGAACCCGCCCGCTGGGAGGCCATTCACGAGCACGTTCTCCCAGGCAACCGCACCGGCTACTTGAGACCGGCGACGATCTCCAGCGAGCGCATGCGCAGCGCGTGGTCGTAGATATCGCTGGTGAAGATGATCTCGTCCACGCCCGTCTGCTCCAGCAGGATTTCCAGGCGGCTGCGCACCTTTTCCGGGCCGCCGATCACCGCCAGGCCGAAGAAATTGCCTACCGCCTCCTGCTCGTGGGGCAGCCACAGGCCGGCCATACTCTTCACCGGCGGCTTCTGCTTCAGGCTGTCGCCGCGGATCAGCGCCAGCACGCGCTGGAAGGCGGTGGTCGCCAGGTACTCGGCTTCATCGTCGGTCGGCGCGGCCACCAGCGGTACGCCGATCATGGCGTAGGGCTTGTCGAGCACTGCCGAGGGCTGGAAATTCTCGCGGTAGATGCGCAGCGCGTCGTGCAGATACCGCGGCGCGAAGTGCGAGGCGAAGGCATAGGGCAAGCCCTTCTGCGCAGCGAGGTGAGCACTGAACAGACTGGAACCCAGCAGCCAGATCGGCACGTTGGTGCCCTCCCCCGGAATCGCCAGCAGCGACTGCTGCGAACGACGCGGGCCGAGGAGCATTTCCAGCTCGGCAACCTGCTCGGGGAAGTCCGCGCCATCGCCCAGGCGATCGCGGCGCAGCGCGCGCATGGTCGCCTGGTCCGCGCCGGGCGCGCGGCCCAGGCCCAGGTCGATACGGCCGGGATAGAGGGTTTCCAGGGTGCCGAAGTTTTCCGCCACCACCAGCGGCGGATGGTTGGGCAGCATTACCCCGCCGGAGCCGACGCGGATGCGCTCGGTCTTGCCGGCGATGTGGCCGATCAGCACGGCGGTGGCGGAGCTGGCGATACCGTCCATGTTGTGGTGCTCCGCCAGCCAGTAGCGGGTAAAGCCCAGGCGCTCGACGTGGCGGGCAACCTCGACGGCGTTGTGCAACGCCTCGGCAGCGGTGCCCTGGTCGCGCACGGGCACCAGGTCGAGCATGGAGAAGGCAATATCTGACAGGGACTTCATAGGCACTCCGGTTCGGTTCACGCAGGCGCGGATCAGCGGCGCCGCGGACATGACTTTGACCACGACTCTATCGAGGCACTCCCCGCCTGACCACGTGTCGGGATCGATAGTGCTCATGCCGCCGAGTGATACAGCGCTGCAAGCGCATTGCCATCAGCTGTTCATGCCGCCGTCACCGCACCGTCATGCAGGGCGGCCAGAATGCCCTTGCGCTGAAGGACCAGCGCCCCATCTCTACGGGAATCCGCCGCTATCCTCCCCAGGCAACGGCGAAATCCTGTGGCCTACGAAGCAAAAAGCCCGCATCCGTGCGGGCTTTTTGCTGTGTGATCGCCAGACGTTTCAGTCGCGGTTCTTCACCATTTCGAACAGCTTCAGGCGATCGCTGATTTCCTGCAGGGTGTGGCGGAACGGGTCGTGCTGGCCGCTCTGTGCGGGATCGACGAAGTTCCACACGATCACCTCGCTGGACGTCGGCAGCTCGTCACCCTCGTCGGTGGACTTGTCGCAGAGGTCGATCAGGTAATCGAAATGCTGGCCGCGGAATTCGTCGATGGACTTGCTGCGCAGGCCCTCGGTGGAGATACCTGCGTGCTCCAGCACATGACGCGCGCGCGGGTCGATGGCGGTCGGGTGGATGCCCGCACTGAAGGCGTCGAAGTGCTCGCCGTCGGTGTGCCGCAAGAGGGCTTCGGCCATTGGCGAGCGGGCGTCGTTGGCGACGCAGACGAACAGAACTCGGCGTTT
The DNA here is from genome assembly GCF_048068435.1 of Pseudomonas sp. NY15437. NCBI lineage: Bacteria > Pseudomonadati > Pseudomonadota > Gammaproteobacteria > Pseudomonadales > Pseudomonadaceae > Pseudomonas > Pseudomonas sp. NY15437. Next base: position 109,325 of record NZ_JBLUQC010000006.1, on the reverse strand, counting down.
CTCGGTCATCGTTACCTCGGCGCGGGGGCGGCGTTGCGCCCCTTATACGTCAGGTTTTATGACAGGGCCGTGTCAGCCGCGCCGAAGGCTCACAGCAGGATGTAGTCGCTGCGCTGCACCACACCGCGGCTTTCGCCCTCCACAAGGTGGACGTAGCGACCGCCCACCTGGTCGATGGGTATGCAATCGTCGACGTCGATCACCGCGTCGGTGTGCGCCTTGTCCCAGCTGCGCGGCATGCGGCGCTTGGCGCGGGCCTTGGCGTCGGCGGCGTCGCGCGCGGCCACCAGCACGTACTGGTGCGCTTCGCCGAAGCTGCCCAGTTCGTAACCGCCCAGGTTGACGAAGAACAGCCGCTGCTCGCCCGGCGCCGGCATCGCGGCGCTGAATTCCACACGGTAGGCCTCGACGCCATCCACCTCCAGCCACGAGTCGATGTGCAGGCCGTCCGGGCTGCCGAACCAGGCCTCGCGCAATTGCGGGTAGGTGGATTTCAGGTTGTCGCCGATGACGAAGGCCACGTCATGGACCTCGATCCGCGCGCGCGGATGACGTCCGCCCAGCATGACTACGAACAGCATTTCAGACCCTTCCCAGGTTTCAGACAGGCTCTGACAGATCCGCCGCGGGACAGGTTCAATCTAGTGGCGGATAAATGGCCATCCGCCAGCGAAGCCGGCGACCAAGCGGCGCCTGCACTACGCTGACACTGTCCGCACCGCCGCGCGCCGTGCCTGCATTCGTCTGGGAGACGCCATGAAATCGCTACTGATCGCCGCATCGCTGATCGCCATGCCGCCCGCCTTTGCCGCCATTCCCATGCTCAACTACGACTGCCCGAACGACGTGCAGATCCACACCGATGAGAACGGGCCGGTCTACATCAATGGCCAGGAAGCCAAGGTCACCCAGGACAAGAACAACACCGTGGTCGCCAAGGGCGAAGGCGTGACCGTGCAGATCACGCTGAACGACGACGGGACGGCGAGCGTTTCCTACACCGACCCGGACGGCAACACCGGCGTCTGCGACCCCGCCGAGGGGGATTGACTCAGTCTTTCGGCGCCCGCGTGAGGCAGCGCTGGTAGCGCTCGTCCACGCGCTGGGCGAACCAGGCAGTGGTGAGCTGGCGGGTGATCTTCGGGCTGTGCAGGGTGATGCCCGGCAGCATCGCCCGCGGCAACGATTTGCCGGCGGAGCGTTCGGCCAGTGCGAACACCTTGGTGTAGAGCGTCGACGTCGTGAAGTCCGGCTTGTCGCCCAGCTCCAGGTCGCGGCGAATCTCGCGCTCGCTCATGCCCAGTCTCGGCGCCAGGGTGCGCACCGCCTTCTCGGTGCTGCCGGCGTCATAGCTGCCATAGAGGATCAGGTCGCCGTCCAGTGCCAGGGTGATGCCGGTCAGATCCATCACCGCGCGCTGGAACGCGGCATTGCGGCTGGCGTACCAGCCGGCGTTGTAGTCGGCGAAGCGGTACAGCTGGCGCGGGTAGTTCACCGGGTAGCCGAGCAGGTGGGCGATGCCGAAGTACATGCCGCCACGGCGGCTGAACACCTCGCGGCGAATGCTGCCGTCCACCGGGTACGGATAGCCCTCGGCGTGGGCCTGGGCGAACTCGATGCTGACCTGCATCGGCCCGCCGGTGTGCACCGGGTTGAAGCGGCCGAACAGTTGCTGGCCCAGCGGCACGCCACCGATGAAGTCATCGAAGATCGCGCTGAGCTCCCGCTCGGTTTTCGCGCTGGCCAGGCGTTGGCTGTAGGTGCGGCCATTGGGCGACTTCAGCGCCAGCGCGGTATCGATGAGAAATCCCGGCACATGAAGCTTGCCGGCGCGGCGGTCGATCTCGGCGCGGGCGATCTTGCCCAGGCCGGGCACCGGCGGGTCGGCCTTGAAATTGGACTCCTGCTCGGTGATCGCCACCACCGAGCAGAGGTTCGCGGTGGTGGCCGGGATGCGCTGGGTGGTGAAGGCGACCTGGATGTCCTTCGCCCAGCCCTGGCGGTCGCTCGCGCCAGGGGGAATCAGCGCGGCCAGGGTGCCGCGCACTTGCTCCGGCGTCGGCTCCGGCACGCTGGGCGCGCGCGTGCCGCAACCCGCCAGGGTGAGCAATGCCGCCACGCCCAGCAGGTGAATGAGTCGGGATGAAGGCCTTTCCAGGCCGAATGAATCTGCCGTCAGGGCAGCCGCAGTCATAGTCCGTTCCTTGCTTGAATTTCCGCCGCCTACAGGACCTGTGCCCAGCGGCACAGGTTCCCCGGCATTCTCAGGCAAGCACGGATTTCAGCGCCAGGCCAGGCGCCGCAGGTTCAGGCTCCAGCCGCGCTGCATGCCGGCGGCGGCCAGCAGGATGGCGACCACGCCCAGCCATTGCAACGGCGTCAGGCGATGGCCGAAGGCGAACCAGTCGACGAAGATGGCGGCGATCGGGTAGATGAACGACAGCGCGCCGGTCAGTGCCGTCGGCAGTTTCTGGATCGCGCCGTAGAGCAGCACGTACATGATGCCGGTGTGCACGATGCCCAGGGTCGCCAGGCTGGCCCAGGCCGCGGTGGCTTGCGGCAATGGCCAGAGGTTCGCCCAGGGCGCCAGCAGCAGGATGCCGGTCACCGCCTGGATCAGCGCGATCAGGTGCGGCGGCACGCCGCTCAGACGCTTGATGATCAGCGCCGCCAGCGCATACAGCGCCGCCGCGCCGAGGGCCAGGGCGATACCGCCCAGGTAGTCGCTGCCCACCTGCCCCGGTTCGCCATGGGCGCTGACGATGGCCAGCATGCCGGCGAAGGAAACGCCGAGCCAGGCGAGTTTCTGCGCGGTCACCTTTTCGCCGAGGAACAGCGCGCCCAGGAGCACCAGCAGGAACGGCTGCACGTTGTACACCGCCGTGCCGATGGCGATCGACGCCCGCGAGTAGGAGCCGAACAGCAGCACCCAGTTGCCGACGATGGCCGCGCCGCTGAGCAGCGCCAGGCCGAAGGTGGCGCGGGTGAGGATGCCCGGCCGCAGGAAGCCCATGGCCGCGCAGATCACCAGCAGCGTCGCCGCGCCGAACACGCAGCGCCAGAACACCACGTCCAGCACCGGTTGCCCGGAGACCACCACCAGCCAGCCGATGGTGCCGCAGATCAGCATGGCGCTGATCATTTCCAGCGTGCCGCGTCGAATTCGCTCGTTCATGGTTCACCTCCCTTCGTTGGCGAACAGTATGAACAGGCAGGCGCAGGCACTCCATCGCCTGACGCAGGCAAAATCGCGCCGTCGCCTTTATTATCAAGGCAACTTCCCAAAACGACTTTCGGGACGAAGATGACCGACGAAATCGACCAATTACTGATCGCGGCGCTGATGGAAGATTCGCGCCTGTCCCTCAAGGCCCTGGCCCAGGTCAGCGGCCTGAGCTCCCCCAGCGTCGCCGAGCGCCTGCGCAAGCTCGAGGAACGCCAGGTGATCACCGGCTACACGGTGAACGTCGACCCGCGCGCCTTCGGCTACCAGCTGCAGGCCATCGTCCGGGTGCGCCCGCTGCCGGGGAAACTGCAGGACGTGGAGCGGCAGATCCTGGCCATCCCCGAGTTCACCGAGTGCGACAAGGTCACCGGCGAGGACTGCTTCTACGCGCGGATGTGCGTGCGCTCCATGGAACAGCTGGACGAGATCCTCGACCACCTCAACGGGTTTGCCGAGACCAACACCGCCATCGTCAAGAAGACCCCGGTGAAGCGGCGTCTGCCCCCCATGGCCTGAGGCGGGATGGCCCGCGGCAGACGCCTCGCGTCGAATGCCAGCCCCGCAACGCCTAGTGCGCCGCGGGATTGCCATATCCGGACTTGGTAGCGATACGCAGCCACCGGCCTAGTCCAATGGTAGTGTTCCCTTTCACCGCTGCGTTTCGAATGTCATGATCCGGTGACCGCCGGGTCAGCTTCTGTCCGGCCTCAGCATTGCGACAGTTGAACCGGCGTCCATGTCTTCACTCGGCAGCTTTGATTCCCACGTACCGACCGTCCTGGTCATCGATGACGAACTGCGCTCGCGCGAAGCGCTCTCCCGGGTGCTCGACGGCGAGTTCCAGGTGCTGCTCGCCGACTCGGCCGAGCAGGCCCGCGAACTGCTCGAACGGCACCCGGTGGCGGTGATCCTCTGCGACCAGCGCATGCCCGGCGTGCAAGGCATCGAGTTCCTCAAGGAGGCCCGCGAACGCTGGCCCGAAGTCGTGCGCATCGTGCTCTCGGGCTACACCGACTCCGAGGACATCATCGCCGGGGTCAACCAGGCCGGCATCTACCAGTACCTGCTCAAGCCCTGGCTACCCGACCACCTGCTCACCACCGTGCGCAACGCCGTGGAAAGCCGCGCCCTGCACAATCACATGCAGCGCCTGGACGTCGAACTGCGCGCAGCCACCCCGGTGCTGCGCCGGCGCAGCCAGCAGGTGCTGGACAAGGTCCGCGACGCCTTCGACTTTTCCCGCATCGTGCGCGAGCCCGGCAGCCCGCTGGATGCCGTGTGCGAACTGGCGGCGCGGGTGGCGCGTTTCGATCTTTCGGTGCTGCTGCTGGGCGAATCCGGCACCGGCAAGGAACTGCTGGCCCGCGCCATCCACTACGCCAGCCCGCGCGCCGACAAGGCCTTCGTCATGGAAAACTGCGCGGCGCTGCCGGACTCACTGCTCGAGTCGGAACTGTTCGGCCACAAGCGCGGCGCCTTCACCGGAGCGCACCAGGATCACATCGGGCTGATCCAGCGCGCCCACGGCGGCACCCTGTTCCTCGATGAAATCGGCGATACCTCGCCCGCCTTCCAGGTCAAGCTATTGCGCGTGCTGCAGGAAGGCGAGTTGCGCCCGGTCGGCGCCAGCACCCCGGTGCGCGTCGACGTGCGGGTGATCGCCGCGACTCACCGCGATCTCGAAGCGGATGTGCGCGACGGGCGCTTCCGCAGCGACCTCTACTACCGCCTCGCCGGAGTCTCCCTGGCGTTGCCGCCCCTGCGCGAACGCAGCGGCGACCTGATCCCGATCGCCAGCAAGCTGCTCGCCGATGCCAGCCAGGAACTCGACCTGCCCGGCCTGCACTTTGCCGCCGATGCCCTCGGCAGCCTGCTGCACTACACCTGGCCCGGCAACATCCGCGAGCTGCGCAACGAGATCTACCGCGCCGCCGCGCTGTCCGAAGGCGCCGAGGTGAGCAGCCGGGCGTTCTCCCTGAAGGTCCTGCAGGGCCAGGCACGCGGCGCGCTGCCCGCCGCCTGCCAGCACGGCGCCCCGGCGGGCACCTTGCAGGATCACCTCGACGCCATCGAAGCGACGCTGCTCAAGGAAGCGCTGCTGCGCAACCACTGGAACAAGACCCACACCGCGCGGGAGCTGGGTCTGTCCCGCGTAGGCCTGCGCCAGAAGCTGCGCCGCTTCGGCCTGGAGGAATCGCCATGAGCGCCCCGTTCCGCGTGCTCTGGCTGCAATCGGGTGGCTGCGGCGGCTGCAGCATGTCGCTGCTGTGCGCCGACACGCAGGACTTCGCCGGCCTCTGGCGCAACGCCGGGATCGACCTGCTGTGGCACCCGTCGCTGTCGCTGGAAAGCGCCGGCGAGGTGCTGTCCATTCTGGATGACTGCCTCAGTGGTCGCATCCACCTGGATGCGCTGTGCGTCGAAGGCTCGCTGCTGCGCGGCCCCCATGGCACCGGGCGCTTCCACCTGCTGGCCGGCACCGGCGTGGCGATGATCGACTGGGTGCGGCGCCTCGCGGAGATCGCCGACTACACCCTGGGCATCGGCACCTGCGCCGCCTACGGCGGCATCACCGCGGCCGGCAACAACCCCACCGACGCCTGCGGCCTGCAGTACGACGGCGAGCGCCTGGGCGGCCTGCTGGGCGCCGATTACCGTTCAGGCAAGGGGCTGCCGGTGATCAACGTCGCCGGCTGCCCGACGCACCCGGGCTGGGTCACCGACACGCTGATGGCCCTGGCCGCCGGCCTGTTCGGCGCCAGCGACCTGGACGCCCTGGGCCGCCCGCGCTTCTATGCCGATCAACTGGTCCACCACGGCTGCACACGCAACGAGTTCTACGAGTACAAGGCCAGTGCGGTGAAACCCTCCGACCTCGGCTGCATGATGGAAAACCTTGGCTGCAAGGGCACACAGGCCCACGGCGACTGCAACAACCGCCTGTGGAACGGCGAAGGCTCCTGCACCCGCGGCGGCTACGCCTGCATCAACTGCACGGCGCCCGGCTTCGAGGAACCGGGGCACGGGTTCCACCTCACCCCCAAGCGCGCCGGCATCCCCATCGGCCTGCCCACCGACATGCCCAAGGCCTGGTTCGTCGCCCTGGCGGCGCTGTCCAAATCGGCCACGCCCGAGCGCGTGCGGCAGAACGCCACCGCCGACCATGCGCTGATCGCGCCCGTCATCCGCCGCACCCGCCGCTAGGGAATCTTCATGACTCGTCTGCTGGTCGGACCGTTCAACCGCGTCGAAGGCGACCTCGAAGTCCAGCTGGACATCGAGGACGGCCAGGTGCGTTCGGCGAAGGTCAACGCCACCATGTTCCGGGGCTTCGAACAGATCCTGCGCGACCATGAGCCGCTCGATGCGCTGGTCTACGCGCCGCGGGTCTGCGGCATCTGCTCGGTGTCGCAATCCGTCGCCGCCGCGCGCGCCCTGGGTGCGCTGGCCGGCGTCCAGCCGCCGGCGAATGGCCTGCTGGTCACCAACCTGATGGCGGCGACGGAAAACCTTGCCGATCACCTGAGCCACTTCTACCTGTTCTTCATGCCCGACTTCGTGCGGCCGGCGTATGCCGGGCGCCCCTGGTACGCCGACGCGGTGCGGCGCTTCACCCTGCAGTCCGGCAGCCAGCAACGCCTGGCCCTGGCCGCGCGCAAACGCTGGCTGGACCTGATCGGCACGCTGGGCGGCAAGTGGCCGCACACCGGTTCGATCCACCCCGGCGGCTCCACCCGCGCCATCGACCCGGCCGAGCGCCTGCGCCTGTTGACGCGGGTCCGCGAGTTCCGCCAGTTCCTCGAAAGCGAGCTGTTCGCCGCGCCGCTGGAGCGCATTGCCGGGCTCGCCAGCGAGGACCAGCTGTGGGCCTGGTACGCCGAGGCGCCGGACCAGGGCGACCTGCGCCAGTTCCTGCGCATCGTGCTGGATAGCGGCCTCGAACACCTGGGCCAGGGGCCGGGCCTGTACCTGTCCTACGGCGCCTATCCGCAGGCCGACGGCACCTTCGTCTTCGCGCGCGGGCTGTGGGATGCGGCGCTGAGCGAGGTGCGGCCGCTGTGGCTGGAGGAGATCCGCGAGGACGCCAGCCACGCCTGGCTGGACGACCGCACCGGCCCTCTGCACCCGGCCGAAGGCATGACCGAGCCGAGCCTGGAAAAGCCCGCGGCCTATACCTGGAACAAGGCCCCGCGGCTGGCCGGCGCGGTACTGGAGACCGGCGCCCTGGCGCGCCAGTTGATCCACGGCCAGCCGTTGCTGCGCGATGCCGCGGCGCGCTGTGGCGGCAGCGTCTATACCCGCGTGCTGGCGCGCCTGATGGAATTGGCACGGGTTGTGTCACTCATGGAAGACTGGCTGCTCGCGCTGCGCCCTGGCGATGCGTATCACCAGGACTGCCGCCTGCCGGACACCGGCAGCGCGGTCGGCCTCACCGAAGCCGCGCGCGGCGCGCTGGGGCATTGGCTCAAGGTGGAACACGGACGGATCGCCAGCTACCAGATCATCGCCCCGACCACCTGGAACTTTTCGCCACGCGACGCCCAGGGCCGCCCCGGCGCGCTGGAGCGGGCGCTGGAAGGCGCACCGGTTCGCCCCGGCGAACAGAACCCGGTGGCGGTGCAACATATCGTGCGCTCGTTCGACCCCTGCATGGTCTGCACCGTGCATTGACCCGGAGTAACGCCATGCAACGCCTGACCATCTCCCTCGACGACAAGCTGGCCGACGCCCTCGACCAGATGATTCGCGCCCAGGGTTACGGCAATCGCTCCGAGGCGCTGCGCGACATCCTACGTCGCCACGTCGAGCAATCGCGCGTGCGCGAGGACGCCGAGTCGCTGCACTGCGTCGCCAACCTGAGCTACGTCTACGGCCACCACGCGCGCACCCTCGCCGAACGGGTGATGACCCTGCAGCACGCGCACCACGACCTGACCATTGCCAGCCAGCATGTGCACCTGGACCATGACCACTGCCTGGAAAGCCTGATGCTCAAGGGCCCAGTGCAGCAGGTGCGCGCCTTCGCCGAGCGCCTGAGTGCCGAGCGCGGCGTGCGCCACGGGCAACTGAACCTGATCCCGGTGGCCGCGTCGCACACTGAGCACGCCCACCCGCACCTGCACCCCACGAGCTGATCCCATGGCCCGCAAACCGCCGTCGCACCTGGACGAAGACGCCTGGCTGGAAGTCATCGGCAAGATGGACGAGGTCTACTCGCAACTGGTCCAGGACGAGATCGAGCTGGAGCAGAAGAACGCCGAACTGGAACAGTCGCAGCAGTTCATCGCGAGCATGCTGGGGTCGATGTCGGACATCCTCCTGGCGTGCGACCCGGAAGGCCTGATCGAGGAATCCAACCCCTCGCTGCGCAAGCTGGTCGGTAGTGACGAACGCGGCGTGCTGGGTCGCTCGGTCTATTCCCTGCTGGGCGATGACGCCAGCGTGGAGCGGCTGCGCCACCTGCTCGGCGGCCTGCGCCGGGACAACGCCAGCGCCAGCCTGGAGGTCAACTTCCTCGGCGCCGAAGGCGCGCTGCTGCCGGTGGACCTCAGCTGCACGGTACGCAGCGGCGCCCATGGGCGCTGCCTTGGCCATGTGCTGGTGGGCCGCCCGCTGGGCGAGTTGCAGCACGCCTACCGCCAGCTGCACGACGCCCACGAAGCGCTCAAGCGCACCCAGCAGCAATTGCTGCATGCCGAGAAGATGGCGTCCCTCGGCCGCCTGGTCGCCGGGGTGGCCCACGAGCTGAACAACCCGATCAGCTTCGTGCTGGCCAACGCCCATGTGCTGGGGGGCTATGGCAAGCGCCTGCAGGACTACCTGCACGCGGTGCACGAGGAACAGCCGCTGGAGCAGCGCGAGATGCTGCGTCGGCAACTGCGCATCGACCCGCTGCTGGCCGACCTGCCGTCGCTGATCGAAGGCACGCTGGAAGGCGCGCAGCGCACCGCCGATATCGTCAGCGCCCTCAAGCGCTTCTCGGCCATGGACCGTGGCCACCCTGGCGAGGCGGCGCTCAACGACGTCATCGAGCGCGCCATCCACTGGATCACCCGCGGCACCGCGCCGGACCTGATCGTGCACTGGCAACCCGCCGGCGACGTGCAGGTGCAGGGCAACGCGGGGCAATTGCTGCAGGTGCTGATGAACCTGACGCAGAACGCCTACGACGCCGCCCGCTCCGTCGCCGCCGAGCCGCCGCAGCTGTGGATCGCGCTGGCCCGCGAGCCGGGCTGGGCCACCCTCACCCTGCGCGACAATGGCCCCGGCATCGCCGAGCAGCACCTCAGCCAGGTATTCGAACCCTTCTTCACCACCAAGCCCGCCGGCCAGGGCACCGGCCTGGGCCTGGCGATCAGCTACGGCATCGTCGAGCGTTGCGGCGGCTCGCTGGAGGCCGGCAACCATCCCGCGGGCGGCGCGATATTCCGCCTGCGCCTGCCAGTGCTGGACTGAGCGCGCTGCAAACCGGCTTTCCATTGCGCACTACGAACTGCCAAGCGGCTGACCAGTTCACCCGCCGAATCCCCCCGGCAGACGCCCCGGACGGCTTGGCACAGCGCTTGTATGAGGTTTTTTCGTTTCTTCATACCAGACCGCTGGAGACCCCATGCCGCGCCCGGCCTCGCCCCGCTCCACCCTCACCCTGTTCGCCGGCCTGATCACCGTCAACCTCCTCGCCTGGGCGTGGGCGCTGATCGCCTTCCGCGACTACCCGATGCTGCTCGGCACCGCGGTACTGGCCTACAGTTTCGGCCTGCGCCACGCGGTGGACGCCGACCATATCGCCGCCATCGACAACGCCACGCGCAAGCTGATCCAGGAGGGCCAGGCCACGCACAGCGTCGGCTTGTACTTCTCCCTCGGCCACAGCAGCGTGGTGATCCTCGCCTCGCTGCTGATCGCCGCGAGCGCCGCCAGCCTGCAAGGGGAACTGGAAGCCTTCCACGGCATCGGCGCCCTCATCGGCACTTCGGTGTCGGCGGCCTTCCTGCTGCTGGTGGCGCTGATCAACCTGGTGATCCTGCGCTCGGTCTACCGCGCGTTTCGCCGCGTGCGCCAGGGCGAGCGGGTGGGCGAAGCCGAGCTGCAGGGCCTGCTCGCCGGCAGCGGCCCGATCGCCCGCCTGGCGCGGCCGCTGTTCGGGCTGATCCGCTGCAGTTGGCACCTCTATCCGCTGGGGTTCCTGTTCGGCCTGGGCTTCGACACCGCCACGGAAATCGGCCTGCTCGGCATCGCCGCGAGCCAGGCGGCGCAGAACCTGCCGATAGTGTCGATCCTGGTTTTCCCGGCGCTGTTCACCGCCGGCATGGCGCTGGTCGACAGCGCCGACAGCGTGCTGATGACCGGCGCCTATCGCTGGGCCCAGGTGCGCCCGGCGCGCAAGCTCTACTACAACCTCACCATCACCTCGGCCTCGGTGCTGGTGGCGCTGCTGGTCGGCGGCCTGGAGGCGCTCAACCTGCTGGCCGGACAACTGGGGCTGGAAGGCGGCGCGTGGGATTTCATCGCCGAGGTGAACGAGCAGTTCGGCCTGCTCGGCTACCTGATCGTCGGCCTGTTCGTGGCCACCTGGCTGCTGTCCTGGGCGTTCTATCGCTACAAGGGCTATGACCGACTGGACCTCACCGCGGCCTGAGCACTGAACAGAACATTTCCACCCAAGCCACCAAAGCGAAAGCGCACTGACCAGCCGCTGCCCGCAGCAGCGGCGGAGCACACCCACCGGCCGCCGCAAACCCTTGCCGCACGGGCCTTTCGACCAGGGGAAAGGTCATGGCCCGACATGCGACCGAATGGCACAGCTTTTGAAATGGCCGGGTATGTCATTCGATCGCCCTACCCCATCGCACCTCGCAGACCACCGCCACCCCCGAGCGCTGGCTGACCTGTCCACCCGTGATTCCACCGCCACGCCGACCCACCGGTGCGTACGTGGCCGTTTCGTGCGCCGCGCCAGAAGCGCCGGCGCGCGCCATTCCCAAGAGCAAAAAGAGCCTGGCCGAGGAGAAACCACGTGACCGAAACCTTCTATGAAGTAATGCGCAGGCAGGGCATCTCGCGGCGCAGCTTCATCAAATTCTGCTCGCTGACCGCCACGTCGCTGGGCCTGGGCCCGGCCTTCATGCCGAAGATCGCCTGGGCCATGGAGAACAAGCCGCGCACGCCGGTGCTCTGGCTGCATGGCCTGGAATGCACCTGCTGCTCGGAATCCTTCATCCGTTCCGCGCACCCGCTGGCCAAGGACGTGGTGCTGTCGATGATATCCCTCGACTACGACGACACCCTGATGGCGTCGGCCGGGCACCAGGCCGAGGCGATCCTCGACGAGGTGATGACCAAGTACAAGGGCAACTACATCCTCGCCGTGGAAGGCAACCCGCCGCTGAACCAGGACGGCATGAGCTGCATCATCGGCGGCAAGCCCTTCGTCGAGCAGCTCAAGCGCGTGTCCCGCGACGCCAAGGCGATCATCTCCTGGGGCTCCTGCGCCAGCTGGGGCTGCGTGCAGGCGGCCAAGCCGAACCCGACCCAGGCGGTGCCGATCCACAAGGTCATCACCGACAAGCCGATCATCAAGGTGCCCGGCTGCCCGCCCATCGCCGAGGTGATGACCGGCGTGATCACCTACATGCTGACCTTCGACCGCATCCCGGAGCTGGACCGCCAGGGCCGGCCGAAGATGTTCTACAGCCAGCGCATCCACGACAAATGCTATCGCCGGCCGAACTTCGACGCCGGCCAGTTCGTCGAGGCCTGGGACGACGACGCCGCGCGCAAGGGCTACTGCCTGTACAAGGTCGGCTGCAAGGGCCCGACCACCTATAACGCCTGCTCGACCGTGCGCTGGAACGGCGGTACCAGCTTCCCCATCCAGTCCGGCCACGGCTGCATCGGCTGCTCGGAAGAAGGCTTCTGGGACAAGGGCTCGTTCTACCAGCACCTGACCGACATCAACGCCTTCGGCGTGGAAGCCAACGCCGACCGCATCGGCCTCGCCGCCGCCGGTACGGTGGGCGCGGCCATCGCCGCCCACGCCGCGGTCTCCGCCATCAAGCGCGCCAGCAATGGCAAGGCGCACACCTCCACGCACGACGCCTGAGCGCAGTACAGGAAGCCTGATTCATGAGCAATTATTCCACCCAGGGTTTCGACCTGGACAACAGCGGCCGGCGCATCGTCGTCGACCCGGTGACCCGCATCGAGGGCCACCTGCGCGTCGAGGTCAACCTCGATGCCAACAACGTGATCCGCAACGCCGTCTCCACCGGCACCATGTGGCGCGGCCTCGAAGTCATCCTCAGGGGCCGCGACCCGCGCGATGCCTGGGCCTTCGTCGAGCGCATCTGCGGGGTGTGCACCGGCTGCCACGCCCTGGCCTCGGTCCGCGCGGTGGAGGATGCGCTGGGCATCCGCATTCCGCCCAACGCCCACCTGATCCGCGAAATGATGGCCAAGACCCTGCAGGTGCACGACCACGTCGTGCACTTCTACCACCTGCATGCGCTGGACTGGGTGGACGTGGTCTCCGCGCTCAAGGCCGACCCGAAGGCCACCTCGGCGCTGCAGCAACTGGTTTCGCCGTCGAATCCGAAGTCGTCGCCGGGTTATTTCCGCGACGTGCAGAACCGCCTGAAGAAGTTCGTCGAAAGCGGCCAGCTCGGCCCCTTCATGAACGGCTACTGGGGCAACCCGGCGTACAAGTTGCCGCCCGAAGCCAACCTGATGGCCGTCACCCACTATCTGGAAGCGCTGGACCTGCAGAAGGAATGGGTGAAGATCCACACCATCTTCGGCGGCAAGAACCCCCACCCCAACTACCTGGTGGGCGGCGTACCCTGCGCCATCAACATCGACGGCGACCTCGCCGCCGGCGCGCCGTTGAACATGGAGCGCCTGAACTTCGTGCGCGCGCGCATCGACGAGGCGCTGGAGTTCGTGCGCAACGTCTACGTGCCGGACGTACTGGCCATCGGCACCCTGTACAAGCAGCAGGGCTGGCTGTTCGGCGGCGGCCTGGCGGCGAGCAACGTGATGGACTACGGCACCTACGCCAAGGTCAATTACGACGACAGCACCAACCAGTTGCCCGGCGGCGCGATCCTCAATGGCAACTGGGACGAGATCCTGCCGGTGGACCTGCGCGACCCGGAGCAGGTGCAGGAATTCGTCAACCACTCCTGGTACCAGTACCCGGACAACGACAAGGGCCTGCACCCCTGGGACGGCGTCACCGACCCGCATTACGAGCTGGGGGCGGCGACCAAGGGCACCCGCACCGCCATCGAGGAAATCGACGAGAGCGCCAAGTACTCCTGGGTCAAGTCGCCGCGCTGGCGCGGTCACGCCATGGAGGTCGGCCCGCTCGCCCGCTACATCCTCGGCTATGCCCACGCCCTCAAGGGCAACCCGCATTGCCAGCGGGTCAAGGAGCAGCTGGAAAGCTCGCTGCAGGCGGTCAACCACGACCTGCCCCGCGCCCTGGGCCTGAGCGAAACCGACTACAGCGCCAAGCAACTGCTGCCCAGCACCATCGGCCGCACCCTGGCCCGCGCGCTGGAAGCCGAGTACTGCGCGGAGATGATGGTCGACGACTGGAACGAGCTGATGGGCAACATCCGCAACGGTGACCGCACCACCGCCAACGTCGAGAAATGGGACCCGAAAACCTGGCCCGCCGAGGCCAAGGGCGTGGGCAGCGTCGCCGCGCCGCGCGGTGCGCTCGGCCACTGGATCCGCATCAAGGATGGGCGCATCGAGAACTACCAGTGCGTGGTGCCCAGCACCTGGAACAGCAGCCCGCGCGACGGCAAGGGGCAGATCGGCGCCTTCGAAGCCGCGCTGATGAACACCCCGGTCGCGGTGGCCGACCAGCCGGTGGAAATCCTTCGCACGCTTCACTCCTTCGACCCCTGCATGGCCTGCGCGACCCACGTGATGAGCGAGGAAGGCGTCGAGCTGAGCACGGTCACCGTGCGTTGAGCCACCCACCAGCCAGCCGCCGGGCGCCTGCGCGCGCCCGGCGCACTTGAGGTGACGACATGTCCGAGCATCACAGCGAATACGTCTACGAGGCGCCCGTGCGCCTATGGCACTGGATCAACGCCGCGTGCATCGTGGTGTTGGCGGTGAGCGGCTATTTCATCGGCTCGCCGCTGCCGACCCAGCCTGGCGAAGCCAGCGCCAACTTCCTGATGGGCTATATCCGCTTCGCCCATTTCGCCGCGGCCTACCTGTTCGCCGTCGGCATCGTCGGCCGGGCCTACTGGGTGCTGGTCGGCAACCACCACGCCCGCGAGCTGTTCTGGGTGCCGCTCACCAGCGCGGCCTACTGGCGCAATTTCGGCGTCTGGTTGCGCTATTACCTGGCGATGGGCCCGGTGCCGAAGCCGATCTTCGGGCACAACCCGCTGTCGCGCTTCGCCATGGTCTTCGTCTTCCTGCTCACCGCGCTGTTCATGCTGTTCACCGGCTTCGCCCTGTATGGCGAGGGCGCGCAGATGGGCTCCTGGCAGGAAAGCCTGTTCGGCTGGGTCCTGCCGTTGCTCGGCGGCTCGAACAACGTGCGCACCCTGCACCACCTGGGCATGTGGCTGATGATCATCTTCATCGTGGCGCACATCTATGCCGCCGTGCGCGAGGAAATCTACGGCCGCCTGAACCTGATCGGCAGCATCATCACCGGCTACAAGAGCCTGAAGAAATGACCGCAACCGCCCCCTCCCCCGCGCCGCGCATCACCGTGCTCGGCATCGGCAACCTGCTGTGGGCCGACGAAGGCTTCGGCGTGCGCTGCGTCGAGGCGCTGCAGCAGCGCTACGAGTTCGCCGACAACGTCACCCTGATCGATGGCGGCACCCAGGGCCTGTACCTGATCCAGCACGTGCAGCAGGCCGACTACCTGCTGATCTTCGACGCGGTGGACTACAACATGGCGCCCGGCACCCTGAAGTTCGTCGCCGATGACGAGGTGCCGCGCTTTCTGGGGGTGAAGAAGCTCAGCCTGCACCAGACCGGCTTCCAGGAAGTGCTGATGCTGGCCCAGCTCACCGGCCACTACCCGCAACGGGTGCTGCTGATGGGCTGCCAGCCCGAGCGCATGGACGACTACGGCGGCAGCCTGCGCCCCAGCGTGAAGGCGGCTCTGGAGCTGACTGTCGACGCCGCCCGGCAGGTACTGGAGGAATGGGGCGGCGCGCCGCGGGCGCGCACCACGCCACTGCCCGAGGACGAAGCCGTGACCATGCTCAACCTGGACCTGCAGCGCTACGAAAGCGAACGCCCCAGCGAGCAGGAGGCCTGCCGCCTGGGTGACGAGCGCGTGCTGGCGCGGCGCGGCTGACATGTGCATCGGCCTGCCCCTGCACGTTCTCGCCGTGCGCCCCGGCGCGGCGCTGTGCCGCGACCGCCACGGCGAGCAACGCTGGATCGATACCGCCCTGGTGGACAGCTGCGCCCCGGGTGACTGGTTGCTGGTGTTCCTCGACGCCGCCCGCGAGCACCTGTCGGCCGAGCGCGCGGCGGAAATCGACGCCACCCTCGCCCTGCTCGACGCCGCGCTGCAGGGCGAATCCGCCGATGGCCAGGCCGCCTTCGCCCTGCCCTCGGCCATGAGCGCCGAGCACCTGGCAAGCCTGCTCGGCCAACCACATTCCAAGGAGCCCCTATGAGCGAGCCCGCCGCCTTCCTGGCACCGCTGCCTGCCACTCCCGACGTACCGCCGCTGATCAACCGCCTGGTCGAGCAATTCGCCGCCAGTTGGGTGGGCCTGGATAACCTCGACGCCTGGCTGGCCCAGCCCGGCGAAGCCCTGCTGCTGCTCTGCGGCGACCCGGTGCGCCACCCCGAATGCCTCGACGTGGCGGTAATACTGCCCGAGCTGTGCAAGACCCTCGCTGCCCGCCACCAGTGCCACCCGCGCCTGGGCGTCGGCCGCCGCGCCGACGAAGCCGCCCTGGCCGAACGCTTCGCCCTGCGCCGCTGGCCCAGCATCATCTGGCTGCGCGACGGCGGCTACGTCACCCAGATCGACGGCATGCGCGACTGGGACGCTTACCTGCACCTGGCCGAGAGCGCCCTGCAACAGAGCAACGCGCTGATTCCCCTGCGCAGCGAACCCGCACAACCCGCGCCCGGAGGTTGCCAGTGAACGGAACCCGCCCCATGGATCCCCTGCAGTACATTCCGCTGATGGACATCGGCCCCGGCTCGCAGCCGGAGGACGACGCCACCCTGGAATACATCAGCATGCCGCAGGGCATGTACACCCACGCCTCGCCGCAGCTGCCCGAACCCCAGGCGCTGGACGCCGCACCGGGCGCGCGACAGGCGCTGGGCGAAATCCTCCACATGCTGCGCAGCCGGCACGCCGGCGACACCCCGCCGGGCCTCGACCTGCGCGCCTGCAGCCAGGCGGACCGCGTGCTGCTCGACCAGTTGCTGGGCGAAGGCGAGGTCAGCGCGCGGATCGGCGGTGCCGATGGCGTACGCATCCAGGAATCGATCTTCGCCGGCGTCTGGCGAATCTTCGGCGCCGGGCATGACTACATCGACGTCGATGCCGCACCGGCCCTGCTGCGCCGCGCGGCGCAGCGCGACGTGGCGGCCGATGTGTTCGGCCCCGCACAGCCGCTGCCCGACGGCGTGATGAACGCCCCGGCGATCCTCACCGAACTGCAGGACCGCACCCTCAACTGGCGCCCCGGCTGCGCAGCCCATGTCATCAACCTCAGCCTGCTGCCGCTCTCCGAACAGGACGTGCCCTTCCTCGACCAGCGCCTGGGCGAAGGCAGCGTGCTGATCCTGGCGCGTGGCTACGGCAACTGCCGCATCAGCAACACCCGCGCGCCGAACTGCTGGCGGGTGCGCTACTTCAACTCCCAGGACGCGCTGATCCTCGACACCATCGAGGTCACCGACCTGCCCGAGGTGGTGCTGGCGGCGACGGAAGACATCGCCGACTCGCTGGAGCGCTTCGAAGACGTCATCCACTGGTTCGAAAGCGAGCTCGCGGGGGCCGGCCAATGAACGCACGCGGCGGCTTCGAGGGCAGCTACCTGGGCGACCGCAGCCGACTGCCGGACGATGCCCGCCTGGAATGCAAGATCTGCTGGTGGGTCTACGACCCGGCCGCCGGCGACCCGGTCTGGCAGATCGCCCCGGGCACGCCGTTCGCCCGGTTGCCCGCGCACTGGCGCTGCCCCAACTGCGATGGCGAGGCCGAACAGTTCATGGTGCTCGATGACTGACCCGCTCGCCCGCGCCGAAGCCCTGGCGCAGCGCTTTCGCGAGATCGCCGACACGCGCATGCGCGGCCTGCCGCTGCTCAACCCGGTGCTCAAGGTCGAGGCCATCGATTTCGCCCCCCAGCACCTGGGGCCGGAAGCCGGCAGCGGGTTGCTCGGCGTCCTCGTCACGCCCTGGTGCATGAACCTGGTCTGGCTGCCCGACGACATCCGCAGCGGCCCGGCCGAGGGCGCCAGCTGCGAATACTCGTTGGGAGGCGAGCGCTTGAGCTTCATCGCCGCCGTCGATGAGCGAATCGGCCATTACCAGAGCTGCTCGCTGTTCTCGCCCATGTTCGAGTTCAGCGACCCGCAAAGCGCGCGGGACACGGCTCGCCAGGTGCTGGCCGTGCTGCGTCGGGCACCGGCCGAACAGCCGGCCAACCCGAGCCGCCGCAACCTGTTCGGCCGCCTGGCGGGAATCTCCCCATGAATCCTGGCGACGGTCTGTCACGCCTGGCCGGCTCGCTGCGGGTGCGGCCGGCGCAGCGTCCGGCGCTGCTCGGCGGCCGCCCGGCGCTGGCCGGGCGCCTGCTGCGCGGGCAGCCGGCGGACGCGGCCGCGCGTCATCTGCCGCTGATCTACAGCCTGTGCGGCCAGGCCCATCGGCTGACCGCCGAACTGGCCCTGCGCGCCGCCCTCCACGGCAGCGCCGAACCGGATGACCAGGCACGGCAGGCCCTGCGCGAGGAAGTCATTCGCGAACACCGACGGCATATCCTGCTGGAGTGGCCGCGCCTGCTGGGCGGCCCGCAGTCCAGCCGTGCGCTTCCCTCGCCACGGCAGGCGGCGGACCTCGACAGCTGGTTCGAAGGTTCGGCCAACGACTGGCTGCGCCGTTGGCGCGCCGACCCGTGCCAGGCGCTGCGGGAGTGGAGTGTGCGCAGCCGCCATCCCCTGGCCCGCCTGCTGCACGGCTGCCGTACGCGCGCCGAGGCGCTGGCCCTTCCGGTGCACGCCCTGCCGAGCGCCCCTGCCGCGCTGCGGGAAATCGGCCTGCACCTGGGGGGCGACGAAGACTTCCTGCGCCACCCCGTCCTGGGCGGCGAGCCACGGGAAACCGGCGCCTGGACCCGCGCGCGGGATGCCGATCCCACGCGCTACAACAACGCCTGGCTGCGCCTGGGCGCACGGCTGGCGGACCTCGTCGAGCTCAGCCAGGCGCAGCCCGAGCCGCTGGCCATGGGTGCGCTGCCCCTGGGCGAGCACCAGGCGCTGGCCTGGAGCGAAACCGCCCGCGGCCTGTTGGTGCACCGGGTACAGCTCGAGTCCGCCGCCAGCGGTTGGCAAATCTGTGACTACCGGATACTGGCCCCTACCGAGTGGAACCTGCATCCTCGCGGGACGCTGGCACGGGCCCTCGAAGCCCTGCCCGACGACGCCATGGCGCGGCGGCAGGCCGAGTTGCTGCTGGCAGTGTTCGACCCGTGCCTGCCCTACCACCTGGAGAGTTATATGCTCACTCCTGCCGATCAAACCACCCACCTTGCAGGAGCGCCGGGCCATGCATGAAGTCAGTCTGGCCGGGGGCATTCTTGCCGCCGTCGAAGACGCCGCGCGCAAGGACCCGTTCCGCCGCGTCAGCCGCCTGCGCCTGGAGGCCGGCAAGCTGGCCGGCGTCGAGGTCGAGGCGCTGCGTTTCGCCCTGCAAGCCATCGCACCCGGCAGCCTGCTCGATGGCGCGCAAATCGACATCGAACAGCCCGACGGCCAGGCCTGGTGCCTGGACTGCGCCGCCAACGTGCCGCTGATCCAGCGCGGCGCGCCCTGCCCGCAGTGCGGCGGCTTCTGGCTGCAACCCAATGCCGGCACCCAATTGCGCATCCTCGACCTGCAGGTCGAGGATCACTGAACCCGCGACAGGAGAAACGCCATGTGCGTCGTTTGCGGCTGCTCCAGCGGCCATTCCCATGACAGCCACCCGCACCCCGCGCCACATGCGACATCCAGCACCGACGCGGTGATCGATGCCGGCGGCGACCTGCACTACGGCCGGGGTACGGCCGGGGTATCCCTGCCCGGTGTCAGCCAGTCGCGCACCATCCAGATCGAGCAGGACGTCCTCGGCGAGAACGACCGCCATGCGGCGCGCAACCGCCAGGGCTTCGAAAGCCACCGGGTGCTCGCGCTGAACCTGGTCTCCAGCCCCGGCTCAGGCAAGACCACCCTGCTCTGCGCCACCCTGGACGCCCTGCGCGCACAGCGGCCGGACCTGCCGCTGGCGGTGATCGAAGGCGACCAGCAAACCAGCAACGATGCCGAGCGCATCCGCGCAACCGGCGTCGCGGCGATCCAGGTCAACACCGGCAAGGGCTGCCACCTCGATGCGCGCATGGTCGCCGAGGCCTATGCGCGCCTGCCGCTGCATGCGGCGGTGCATGCCCATGGCCACAGCCATGCCGCACCGCTGCTGACGCCCGCCGCCGGCGTGCTGGGCGGCGGTACGCTGCGCCCGCTCAAGCCCCGCGCCCCGGCCGGCATCCTGTTCATCGAAAACGTCGGCAACCTGGTCTGCCCAGCCCTGTGGGACCTGGGCGAAGCGGCCAAGGTCGCGATCCTGTCGGTGACCGAAGGCGAGGACAAACCGCTGAAGTACCCCGACATGTTCGCTGCCGCGGGGCTGATGCTGTTGACCAAGACCGACCTGCTGCCGCACCTGGACTTCGACGTCGAGCGGTGCCTGGAATACGCCCACCGGGTCAATCCCGGCCTGCGCGTGATCCCGCTCAGCGCCCGCGATGGCAGCGGCATGCAGGCCTGGCTGGATTGGCTGCTGGGCGCCGAATCCCTCGGCGCCGACGCCCGCGCCGCGCGCATCGCCGCCCTGGAAGCAGAGCTCGCCCAGCTCAAGGCCCGCCATGACTGAGCTGAATATCCAGACCCTGCCCGGCGCGCGCGTATGGCCACCCGTGCTGGCCTGCGGCGCCTGGCTGAAGAACAGCGCCTGCCTGCTGCAGGGTGAACAGGTCATCTGGTCGCCGGTGCACGGCGACCTTGGCGATCCGGACACCTGCCTGGCGCTGGAGCGCTCACTGGAGCGATTGCTCGCCCGTGCCGAAGCACCCTTGCGCGCCATCGCCCACGACCTCCACCCCGACTTCCACAGCACCCGGCTGGCGGTCGACACCGCCGCGCGCCTGGGCGTCCCGGCACTGGGCGTACAACACCATCACGCCCACATCGCTGCCCTGCAGGCCGAACATGCGCTAGCGGGGCCGGCCCTCGGCCTGGCACTGGACGGCGTGGGCCTGGGCACCGACGGCAACGCCTGGGGCGGCGAGCTGCTGTGGGTCGACCACGGCGCCTGGCGCCGCCTGGGTGGATTGCTGCCGCTACCGCTGCCCGGCGGCGACGTCGCGGCCCGCGAGCCGTGGCGTCTGCTGGCCGCGGCCCTGCACCTGCTCGGCCGCAGCGACGAGATCGGCCCGCGCCTGGCGCCGCTGGTGGGCGCCCCCGCGGCGGCGACCGTGGCGCGCATGCTCGAACGCCAGCTCAACTGCCCGACCAGCAGCGGCGCCGGGCGCTGGTTCGATGCCGCCGCCGGCATCCTCGGGCTGAGCGTGCGCCAGGCCTTCGAAGCCGAAGCGGCGATCGCCCTGGAACAGCGCGCCACTCACTACCTGAGCCAGCGCCCGGCGCCGAGCGCGGCCGGGCTCTGGCGAGTGCGCCAGGACGGGCGCCTGGACCTGCTGCCGTTGCTGGCCCGCCTGTTCGAGCTGGCCGACCAGGGCCGCGCCGATGAAGGCGCCGCTCTGTTCCACCTGACCCTCGCCGCCGCGCTGGCCGACTGGGTGGCGCGGCACCCTGCCGAGCTGCCCGTGCTGCTGGGCGGTGGCTGCTTTGCCAATCGCCTGCTCAGCGCGCGCTTGGGCGACCTGCTGTCGCAGCAGGGGCGCCGCGTGTTCGCCGCGCAAAGCGTTTCCTGCGGCGATGCCGGCCTGGCCCTGGGCCAGGCCTGGGTCGCCGCCCAGTGGGCCGACCCGGCCTGTGAGGCGGCGCTGCCGCTGGAGGATATTCCCCCATGTGCCTAGCCATTCCCGCCCGCGTGGTCGAACTGCGCGACAACGACCAGGCGCTGGTCGACCTCGACGGCATCCGCAAGGAAGTGTCCCTGGCGCTGGTCGACGGCGTGCAGCTGGGCGACTACGTCATCGTCCACGTGGGCTATGCCCTCGGCCTGATCGACCCGGACGAAGCGCAGCGCACCCTCGCCATGTTCAACGAACTGGGCCACTCCCAGGGGCTGGAGCCATGAAGTACATCGACGAATACCGCGACGGCGAACTGGCCCGGCAGATCGCCGAACGCATCCGCGCGGCGGCGCAACCGGAGCGGGAGTACCGCTTCATGGAATTCTGCGGCGGGCATACCCACGCCATCTCCCGTTACGGCGTGAGCGACCTGTTGCCGGCCAACGTGCGGATGATCCACGGCCCTGGCTGCCCGGTCTGCGTGTTGCCCATCGGGCGCATCGACCTGGCCATCCGCCTGGCGCTGGAGCAGCGCGTCATCCTCTGCAGCTATGGCGACACGATGCGCGTGCCGGCCTCCGACGGCCTCTCGCTGCTGCGCGCCAAGGCGCGGGGCGCGGACATCCGCATGATCTATTCGCCCCAGGACGCGCTGAAGATCGCCGAAGCCAACCCCGGGCGCGAGGTGGTGTTCTTAGCGGTCGGCTTCGAAACCACCACGCCGCCCACCGCCCTGGTGATCCGCGAGGCGGCGCGGCGCAAGGTCGATAACTTCAGTGTGCTCTGCTGCCACGTCCTCACCCCGCCGGCCATTGCCCACATCCTCGACACGCCGGAGGACGAGGCGGTGCCGCTGGACGGCTTCGTCGGCCCCGCCCACGTCAGCATCGTCATCGGCGCGGGCGCCTATGCCGAATTCGCCCGGCGCTACCGCAAGCCGGTGGTGATCGCCGGCTTCGAGCCGCTGGATGTGCTGCAGGCCATCCTCATGCTGGTGCAGCAGGTCAATGACGACCGCGCCGAGGTGCAGAACGAGTTCATCCGCGCCGTCAGCGACGAGGGCAGCCGGCCGATGCAGGCGCTGATGGAGGAGGTTTTCGAGCTGCGCGACTGCTTCGAGTGGCGTGGCCTGGGCGAGATGCCGGCGAGTGCCCGGCGTATCCGCCCGGCCTTCGCCCGGCACGACGCCGAGGCGCGCTTTGCCCTGCACTACCAGTCGGTGCCGGACCACAAGGCCTGCGAATGCGGGCCGATCCTGCGCGGGCAGAAGCGCCCCGTCGACTGCCGCCTGTTCGGCAGCGTCTGCACGCCGGAAAACCCGGTCGGCTCGTGCATGGTTTCCAACGAAGGCGCCTGCGCGGCGCACTACGCCTATGGGCGCTACAAGGACATCGAGGCCGTCAACCTATGAACTCCCCCGTCAAACGCGGCTACGTGCGCCCGCTGAACCTGCGCGACGGCCGCATCGAGATGGCCCACGGCTCCGGCGGTCGCGCCTCGGCGCAACTGATCGAGGAAATCTTCCTGCGCGCCTTCGACAATCCCTGGCTGCGCCAGGGCAACGATGGCGCGACGCTGGCACCGGTGATCGGCGCGGGCGAGCGACTGGTGATGGCGACCGACGCCCACGTCATCTCGCCGCTGTTCTTCCCCGGTGGCGACATCGGCAGCCTCTCGGTGCACGGCACGCTGAACGACGTCGCCATGGGCGGCGCGCGCCCGCTGTACCTGTCGGCCAGCTTTATCCTCGAAGAGGGCTTCCCCCTGGCCGACCTCAAGCGCATCGCCGACTCCATGGGCCGCGCCGCGCAGGAGGCCGGCGTCGCCATCGTCACCGGCGATACCAAGGTGGTGGAGCGTGGCAAGGGCGATGGCGTGTTCATCAGCACCACGGGCGTGGGCGTGGTGGCGGCCGGCATCGACACCAGCGGCCACCGCGCCCGGCCCGGCGATGCGATCCTGGTGTCCGGCAGCATCGGCGAGCACGGCGTGGCGATCCTTTCGCAACGCGAGTCCCTGGAATTCGACACGCAGATCCGTTCCGACAGCGCGGCCCTGCACGGGCTCGTGGCGCAGATGCTGGACGCCGTGCCGGGCGTGCGCGTACTGCGCGACCCCACCCGCGGCGGGCTGGCCACGACGCTCAACGAGATCGCCGGGCAATCCGGGGTGGGCATGCTGCTCGACGAAGCCGCCATCCCGGTGCAGCCGCAGGTGGAAGCCGCGTGCGAATTGCTCGGCCTCGACCCGCTGTACGTCGCCAACGAGGGCAAGCTGGTGGCGATCTGCGCCGCGCAGGACGCCGACGCCCTGCTGCAGGCCATGCGCGCCCATCCCCTGGGCACGCAGGCCGCGCGGATCGGCAGCGTCATCGAGGACAGCCATGGCTTCGTGCAGATGAAGACCCGCTTCGGCGGCCGTCGTATCGTCGACTGGCTGGCAGGCGAGCAACTGCCGCGGATTTGCTAGGGGCAGCAGGATTGCGCGGCCGGGGACGTACCTGAAACGGCTCGGCAAGCGGAGGGGTTTCGCGGACAAGGTCCGCTCCTACGTGGACTGAGGCGTTGGAGCGAGTCCGTTTATAGGGGCATCGTGCCAGGCCGTTCGCGAGCAAGCTCGCTCCTACCGGGACACGACATACGCCGGCTGTGCCGGCGGATCGCGGGCATGGCCCGCTCCTACAGGGTCCGGGTGTGTAGGAGCGGACCTTGTCCGCGAAGTCCATCGCGGCGGAATAGGTTCGCACCGGGAAGTGCCTGCGCGTAACGCCCGCACACAGAAGCGCACCATGCACGTGATAGCGGGCGTAGCCCGTTTATACAGAGGGGCACCGTGCCATGCGGTTCGCGAGCGAGCTCGCTACTACAGGCGTCGTGCGTGTCTGGAAAAGAAAAAGGCCCCTCGCGGGGCCTTTTCGTTTACGTGCTCAGCGCGATGCCTTGCGTCGCAGCGCCGAGGGGCTGAAGTTGGACTCGTCCGGGGCCGGCTGGCTGAAGTCAGCGGTGCCGGGCTCTTCGTTGTCCAGCCACTGGATGCTGTAGCGGTGCGCCTGGAGGTCGTGGAAGGTGTCCAGCGCGGTCCAGACCATCGGTTGCTCGTAGAAGCTCTTCAGGTAGGCCAGCGACACGCGCCACAGTTCGCCACGGCCGTCGTACTGGTCCACCACGGCGGCGCCCCAGCTGTCCTCGTCGAGGTACAGGGTGCGGCGCGAGTAGATGTGCCGCGCGCCGGGCTTCAGCTTGCCGTCCACGACCCACACGCGGTGCAGTTCGTAGCGGGTGTACTTGGGATTGACGTGGCCGGGGGTGAGCAGGTCCTTGTACTTAACCTCCGGGCTGGTGATCTGGTAGTTGTTGTAGGGAATGTAGATTTCCTTCTTGCCCACCAGGGTCCAGTCGTAGCGGTCGGGCGCGCCGTTGTACATGTCGGTGTCGTCGGCGGTGCGCAGGCCATCGGAATCTTCGATGGGCGTGTCGTAGGCCAGGGTCGGGGCGCGGCGCACGCGGCGCTGGCCGGGGTTGTAGCCCCAGGCCTGGCGCGGTTCCTTGACCTGGTCGAGGGTCTCCTGCACGAGGGCGCCGTTACCCGCCAGGCGCGCCGGCGCGGTGGTGAAGGTCATGTAGTAGAACAGCGTGTTGCCGAGCTTGTCGTAGCTGCCCTTGGGGTCGTAGAAGCGGAACAGCGCCTCGTCCTGGGAGGTGACCAGCGAGTAGGCGCCGTTGCGCTGGACGCCAGCCTGGGAGGAGCGCCGCACGATGTAGGTGCCGCGGTAGCGGGCGATGTGGTTCCACACTGCCTCCACGCCGCTCTGCGGAATCGGGAACGGCACGCCGCCGTAGGCATCGGAGAAGCCGTTGCCGCCTTCGACGAGCTTGGCGCTGGTGGCGTTCTTGTAGATGTTGTCGTAGATCCATTGCGGCGCCGAACCGGTGCGGTGTGTCGGGTAGACCGGCATCTGGTAGGTGTCGGGGTAGGCATTGAACAGTGCGATCTGCCCCGGCGTGAGGTTGGCCTTGTACTGGTCGAGGTTGGCCTTGGTGATGACGAACTTCGGCTTCTCGCCGGCGAACGGGTCGACATGGTGCCCACCCGGCCCCTTGTAGCCGGCCGGCGCCGAGGTCAGGCCGCCAGTCCAGGCGGGAATGCTGCCGGCGGTGTTGCCGGCCTTCTCCGCGCCCATGGGCGTCAGGCTGCTCTTGAGCTGGCTGGCCTGGTCGGCCGGGACGGCGGCACGCGCATCGGTGACGGCGAGGGCCGTCAGCGTGGCCAGGACGATCAGGGAACTCTTCTTGTACATGGTCCTCTCCGGATCAGAACGAGTATTTCGCGGTGATCGAGACGTTGTCGCGGTCGCGCATGGAGTTGCTGGTGCCGGCGCCGTAGTAGTTGGTGTACTGGGTGCCGACCTCGAAGGTGTTCAGGTAGCTGGCGTCGATACCGAGGGTGTAGGCCTTGCGCCCTTCGATGAAGTTGCCGGTGCGGTCGGAGTTGCCGCTGAAGTCCTCCTGGTAGACCGCGTAGGGCGACAGCTTCACGCCAGCGTAGACGTCGTTCCAGCTACCGGTGAGCAACAGCGTGTAGCCGTAGCTGTCGCGGCTGATCTGCACGTCGTCGCCGTTGCCGCCGACGTAGGCCTTGTCCTGGGCGCCGACGAACTTGCGCTTGCTGCCATCCCAGGCGGTGTACTCCAGGCTGCTGCCGCGGATGTGCTCGGACGCGATCTCGGCCACGCCGGTCATGGAGTCGAAGGACAGGTGCGGGCCGAAGTTGTAGATGGTCGACAGCGAGATGTTGTACGTCTCGGCGCGCTCGTAGTTTTCGAACAGTTCGCCGCGGCACAGCTGCTTGCCCGCCACCGGGGCGCAGGCCTGGCCGGCCGGCGTGTTGGCATCGAACAGGTTGGTCTGGCCGAGCACGCCCTGGGTCAGCAGGTCGCCGAGGATGTCGTCGGTGGCGGAGATGCTGATGGGCATGTTGGGCCGGTAGGCGATCTCGCCGGAGACCGAGGCATCGCCCAGGGTGGTATTGAAGCTGAAGCCGTACATGCGGATGTCTTCGACGTAGTCGCGACGCGCTTCGGCGTTGCTCGCCATGTCCAGCGTGGCCAGGCCGGGCACCGCTTCACCCAGGCCCAGCGGGCCGAGCAGGGCATTGAGCTCGTCGACGTTGACGCCCTGGTAGCGGCGCAGGTCCACGGCGATCTGCGGTTCCTTGGCGTGGTAGTTGACGAAGTAGAAGCCGAATTCGGTGGAATTCAACTCCTCGGCGATGTAGCGGAAGGCCACGCCGAACTGGCCGCTGTCGCGGGCGTCGATGTCCTTGCCGACGTTGGCGACCTTGAAGGTGCCGGTGTTCGGGTTCAGGTAGGCGTTCGGCCCGTGCGGCCCGTTGCCCAGCAGGCCGAGGGACGCCACGGTCGGGTAGCCGGCCAGCAGCTCCTTGATCAGCGGGTTGTCCTCGGTGGTGTAGGCGGTATTGCCGCCGTCGCTGAACAGGTCGGTGTCGGAGAAGTAGGTGCCCACCGAGTCCAGGCGGGTCTCCTTCCACTTCCACTGGTAGAAGCCTTCCATGGACAGGTCGTCGGTCAGGCCGAAGTTGAGGCTCAGGGCCTCGGTCGGCACCAGCACTTCCTTAAGCTCCGAGCCCGGCAGGTGGAAGCGCGCGGCGTCCACGGGGTTGATGGTGTTGATGCCGCCCCGGTAGAACACGCCCTCGCCCCAGTTCAGCACCTGGCGGCCGACGCGGCCGGTCAGCGGGTGCTCGGCGACGTCCCAGCTGCCGGACAGGTAGGCATCGAGCAATTCGGCCTTGCGTCCGGCGATGTGGCGGGTGTCATCGGTGAAGTGATCGTCCTGGGGGAACGACTGGCTGGGACGCTCCACGCCGTTGGTGGTGTCGTAGTAGTCGTTGCGCTTGTCCATGATCTGCGTGTCGTAGTACGCGGTGCCACGCATGAACAGGCCGTAGTTCTGGTACTTGGCCGAGAGGTCGGAGGTGAGCTTGAACACCTGGGAAACCAGGCCGGTATCGAAGTTGCGGTTGCCGTCGTCGGCGTTGATGTCGGTGATGTTGCTCTTCTCGCGGCCCTGCACGCGCCACATGGCGCCGTAGGACAGCGTGCTGTCCAGCGAGCCGGTGATCTCGTTCTCGGCCAGCTTGAATTCCAGGGCCTGGGCCGAGCCCGCCACCAGCAGCGGCAAGAGTCCCATCACCGCCCCCGCCCGCCGTGGCGCCCAGAAAATGGACGAGCGCGCACCCAATCGACTGTTCATAGACAGCATTACCTCCATGGCCAAGATTTATCGCCCCGGCCATTGCGGCCAGCGCTGTTCTTATTCGTTTCTCGGCTGCCGAGGGCGTCCGGCGAGCCGGGCCATCGTGCAGTAACACTCCTGCCAGAGCGCTTGCGGACGCTTTGGCTCCCTCTCCTCTTCTGTCTGCACGCCGGGAGTTGGGACTATCGTGCAGGCAAAGTAACAAACTGTTTCCCCTCTGCCAATGGAAAGGATGTAATCCGTGCCTTTCAGCAAACAAAGAAAAGCCCGGCACAGGGCCGGGCTCTTTTCGTAAAGACCTTTCTTACCGCGTGACTTACTCGACGGTGAAGGTCTTTTCCGCCAGCAGGCGATCGCCCTGAAACACCATGAACCGCCACTGGCCCTGCACCACCTCGTGGTTCTCGGTGAACTGGTAGGCCATCACGTCGGTGGGCGCGCCCACCACCAGCTTCTGCACCACCTCGAACTTGTCGTGGCGCTGGCCGTCCGGGGTCACCACGCCGGGGGTGAAGTACAGCAGGGTCAGAGGCGTGTCGCCTTCCTGCTTGCCGCTGAGCTGGTAGCGCATACCGAATTTGGTGCCCAGCTTGGCCGGCACGCGGGTGGTGGACTCGATCTCCTGCTCGCTGCGGGTCAGCACGCGCTCGCCCGGCTGGTAATCCTTGTAGTGGCTGACGAAGACGCCGTACTCCACCGGGCCGTTGACGCGCACTTCGGCAAAGGCCGAGGCAGCAAAGGCGGATGCCAGGGAGAGAGCCAGGACGGCTGGCAGGCGGGTAATGGACATGTCGCGCTCCTTGTTGGGGTCCGCGCGAGGCTATGACGTCGTCGTGACAACCTGATGACAGCCTGACGCCGCGCGGGTCAGGCGGGCGGCGAGCGTCTATCATGCGTGGATCGCACCACTGGACACCATCATGAGCGACCGCCTGCTAGCCATCCGCCCCCGCGCCGAAGACGTCGAGGGCGTCCCCATCCTGCGTCCTTTGCCCTCCGCCCAGCGCCGCAGCGTCGGCCCCTTCGTGTTCTTCGACCATATGCTCGAGAGCCGCTTCGCGCCGGAGCACGGCATGGACATCCGCCAGCATCCGCACATCGGCCTGTCCACCCTCACCTACCTGTTCGAGGGCCAGGTACAGCACAAGGACAGCCTGGGGTCGGACCAGCTCGTGCTGCCCGGCGACGTCAGCTGGATGACCGCCGGACGCGGCGTCGCCCACGTCGAGCGGACCCCGGCCGACCTGCTGCACAGCGGTTCGCGCCTGCATGGCCTGCAGGTCTGGCTGGCGCTGCCACGGGAGCTGGAAGGCTGCGAGCCGAGCTACAGCCATCATGCCGCGGCCAGCCTGCCGGAAAGCGACAGCCTGGGCGTGCGCATCCGCATGATCGCCGGTACCGGCTTCTGCCTGGAGTCGCCAGTACTGGTGCGTTCGAAGACGCTCTACGCCGACCTGCACCTCGCTGCCGGGGCGACCCTGGCAATTCCTGACGAACACCCCGAACGCGCGCTATACCTGATCGAAGGCGAAGCGCTGCTGGATGACGAGCCACTGCCGCTGCATGAACTGCTGGTGCTGCCCGAGGGTGAGACGTTCACCCTGTCCGCCTGCGGCGACTGCCACGCGGTAATCATCGGGGGCGACGCGCTGGACGGCCCGCGACGGATGAACTGGAATTTCGTCGCCAGCGACCCCGCGCTGATCGACAGTGCCCGCGAGCGCTGGGCCGCGCGCGACTGGCCGACGGTGCCCGGCGAGCAGGAACGCATCGAGCTGCCGCGCTAGCCGTACAGAGAAACCGATCAGAATTCGCCGCCGCGCTGTCGAAACCGGCGAATCCAAGCGGACGCGCGCCGCGGCTTGCCGCAGCATCGTGCGTCCGCCACCCTTGCCACCGGCAAGCCCACCCCTTCTGGCCCAAGGAGTCCGTGATGGACCAGTCGCCCGCTACCCGCCACACCAGCGCCCTGATCGTGCTGACCCTGCTGTTCTTCATGTGGGGCCTGATCACCTCGCTCAACGACATCCTGGTACCGCACCTGAAGGCGGTCTTCACCCTGTCCTACGTGGAGGCCTCGCTGATCCAGTTCTGCTTCTTCGGCGCCTACTTCATCATGTCCTTCCCCTCCGGCAGGCTGGTGGAAAAGGTCGGCTACAAGACCGGAATCATCGTCGGCCTGGCCACCGCCGGCGTCGGCTGCCTGCTGTTCTACCCGGCGGCAGGCGCGAAGTCCTATGCGTTCTTCCTGGCGGCGCTGTTCATTCTCGCCTCGGGCATCACCTTGCTGCAGGTAGCGGCCAACCCCTACGTCAACGTTCTTGGCCCGGCGTCCACCGCGGCCAGCCGGCTGAACCTGACCCAGGCCTTCAACTCGCTGGGCACCACGGTCGGCCCGCTGGTGGGCTCGCTGACCATCCTCGCCATCGGCGCCGGTGCCGCGTCGCAGCTCGGCGGGTCCGCCGCCAGCGAGGCCGATTCGGTGAAGACGCCGTACCTGGTGCTGGCCGGCCTGCTGTTCGCCATCGCCGTGCTGATCGCGCTGTTCCGCCTGCCCAGGATCCATCATGGCGAGCCCACCGATGGCGTGGCCGGGCGACAGTCGATCCTCGCCCACCGTCACCTGGTGTTCGGGGTCATCGCGATCTTCTGCTACGTCGGCGCCGAGGTCTCCATCGGCAGCTACCTGGTCAGTCTGATGGGCCAGCCGGACATCGCCGGGCTGCCCGCCGAGCAGGCCGGCAAGTACCTGTCGTTCTACTGGGGCGGCGCGATGGTGGGCCGCTTCGTCGGCAGCGCGCTGATGCGCAGCATCGCCCCGAATCGCCTGCTGGCCTTCAACGCCGTGGCCATTGCCGTGCTGATCGGCATCGCGCTGAGCGTCGGCGGGCATGTGGCGATGTGGGCGCTGATCCTCATCGGCCTGTTCAACTCGATCATGTTCCCCACCATCTTCTCGCTTGCTCTGGAGGGCCTGGGCAACCTCACCAGCAAGGGTTCGGGGCTGCTCTGCATGGCCATCGTCGGCGGCGCGGTCATGCCGCTGGTGCAGGCCTTCTTCGCCGACCGCGTCGGCCTGCTGCCCTCCTTCGCCGTGCCGCTGGTGTGCTACCTGTACATCGTCTGGTTCGGTGCCAAGGGCTATCGCGCGGACGAAGGCACGGCGCACCCTGCACCACACTCCTCCTGAGTCATTCGCCCATGAAAAAGCCCGGCCGACGCCGGGCTTTTTCATGCCTGGGCCGATCAGCCGCCGAAGCGCTCGTCCAGCAGGTCGAACATGGCGGCGAAGGCGCGGCGCGCCACCTTGGCGTCGTACTGCATCTTGCCTGGGATCTGCGCATGGGGGTCGGTGAAGGAATGTGCGGCGCCGCCGTAGCTGGTCAGCGCCCAATCGACGTTGGCGTCGATCATTTCCTTGGCGAACGCGGTCAATTGCTCGCGCGGGACGAAGGGGTCGATGGCGCCGTCGAGGACCAGCACCGAGCCCTTGATGTTCTTCGCATCGGTCGGGTTCGGCGTATCCAGGGTGCCATGGAAGGACACCGCAGCCGCCAGCGGCGCGCCGTCGCGGGCCAGCTCCAGGGCGCAGCAGCCGCCGAAGCAGAAGCCGAAGGTGGCCAGCCGGGTGGTGTCCAGCGGAGCCTTGCCCGCCTGCTGCAGCAGGGTCGCCAGCGACAGCTGCATGCGCTTGCGCAGCAGCGCGCGATCATTCTTGAGCGGCATCATCGCGGCAGCGGCCTGCTCCGTGCCGTTGGGGCGAATATCCTTGCCATACAGGTCCGCCACCAGCACCACGTAGCCGCGCTCGGCGACCTGGCGGGCGATATCCACGGCGCCCTGGCTGACGCCCATCCAGTTCGGCGCCATCAGCAGGCCGGGGCGCGGCGCCGTGCTGGCAGCATCGAATACCAACTGACCCTCGAAGGACACGCCGTCCTGGGTGTAGGCGACGGGTTGCACGCTGATCTGACTCATGGGGGTAGTCCTCTGGTAAATGCGGGAGAAGCATAGCGAACCGGGATTGACCGTATTGGACAATCTCGACGTTGGGCAGGTGATCCCTGCGTGGGTGACTCTCAGGACGGCGCCTCTATCGCCAGCAAGCTGCGGACCAGGCGGGCCGCATAGTCCGCCTCGAAACGGTAGCCGCCATCGCTGTGAACGATACTGCCGGCGGCCAGCCGTGCATCCCACCAGTCCCGCAGGAAGCCGGGGGCATAGCCGCCGGTGCAGAATCCGTAGGGGTCGGCCACGTAGCTGGTGGTCAGCATCAGCGTGTAGCAGGGGCGCCGGTAATCGCTTTGCTCGCGGGAGCAGTCATGGAAATCGTCGTACGATTGGGCGAGCTTGAGGTGCGAGAACAGCCAGAACATGGCGTCGTACATCAGATGGGAATCCGCGTCGGCATGCAAGGCGAAGAAGCCCTTGGCGCGCACGATTCGCTCGGCCAGGGAGCGGATGTGCCGCTCGCCGTCGGGCAGTTCGCCCGCCGCAGCCTCCAGCGCGCGGCGCAGGATCGGCGACAGCGTGCCGCGCTGTACGGTCGCCAGGTCCGCCTCGAGGGTTTCCGCGTCGTCGTTGAAGTCGTCCTCACTGACCAGCCCGCGAATGAAGGTCGCAAAATCCGGCGCGACCTCGGTGATCGCATAGTCGGCCTCCTGGTCGACATGCACCACCCGCGGCTCGCCCTGCGGCCCGCATTGGCGGTAGTCGAGCATGATCATTTCGTGGCCGGCGCTGGGGGTATTGGCGATGGCGATACCGATGTCGGGATAGCCCCACTCGGCGCGCATGAACGCCGACCCGAGGGCACCGCCCAGGGAATAGGTCGCCGTGTGCCCGATGGCGTAGAGACCGGTAATGGCGATGTGGTCCTCGGCCCAGCAGGTCGGTTCGGTCATCGGGTAGCAGCACCGTTGGACGCAACCGCCGTTGCGCAAGCGAGCCAGCTCGACGTAGGCATCGGGCAGGCGATAGCCGAACGCCGCCTCGATCTGTGCGATCAGCTCGTCGCTCGGTGCAGGTTCCGTGTAGTGGCTGAGCGAATAGTCGCCATCGTCCCAGAATCCGTCGAGATCGACGTCGTCGAAGGCACCGGTCGCCCTCTCGTTGGAAGGTGTCATTCCTTTCTCCCGTTTGGCGCGGCATCTCCTGTCCACGCCAAGTCAACATGCGCTGCATCTGGCCCAGTACAGCGCAACGAAAAACGCCACGATTCCAGCACTGAAATCGTGGCGTTGGCTCAAGCCCGGCGGGCCCTTAGGCGGAGAGCTCCACCAGCAGCTTGTTCAGGCGGCGCACGTAGGCGGCCGGGTCCTTCAGGCTGTCCCCCGCGGCCAGGGCGGCCTGGTCGAAGAGGATGTGGGTCAGTTCGCCGAAGCGGTCTTCGTCGGCTTCCGCATCGAGCTTCTCGATCAGCGGGTGGGCCGGGTTGAACTCGAAGATCGGCTTGGCTTCCGGCACCTTCTGCCCGCTGGCTTCGAGAATCTGGCGCATCTGCAGGCCCAAGTCCTGTTCGCCGATGGCGAGGATCGCCGGCGAATCGGTCAGGCGATGGGACACGCGCACCTCGGCGACTTCGTCACCCAGCGCGGCCTTCAGGCGCTCGGCCAGGCCTTCTTTGGCCTTGGCGATCTCTTCCTGGGCCTTCTTGTCCTCTTCGGAGTCCAGGCTGCCCAGGTCCAGGTCGCCCCGGGCGACATCGACCAGTTGCTTGCCGTCGAATTCGGGCAGGTAGCTCATCAGCCACTCGTCGATGCGGTCGGTCAGCAGCAGCACTTCGATGCCTTTCTTGCGGAAGACTTCCAGGTGCGGACTGTTCTTCACCTGGGCGTAGCTCTCGCCGGTGAGGTAGTAGATCTTGTCCTGGCCTTCCTTCAGGCGACCGACATAGTCAGCCAGGGCAACGCTCTGCTCGCCGCTCTCGTCGCTGGTGGAGGAGAAGCGCAGCAGGCCGGCGATCTTGTCCTTGTTGGCGAAGTCCTCGGCGGGGCCTTCCTTCAGCACCTGGCCGAAGTTCTTCCAGAAGCCCTTGTAGGCTTCGGCGTCATTGCTCGCCAGTTTTTCCAGCATGTCCAGGGAGCGCTTGGTCAGCGCGGACTTCATCGAATCGACGATGGGGCCGGACTGCAGGATTTCGCGGGAGACGTTCAGCGACAGGTCGTTGGAGTCCACCACGCCCTTGATGAAGCGCAGGTACAGCGGCAGGAACTGGTCGGCCTGGTCCATGATGAACACGCGCTGCACGTACAGCTTCAGGCCGCGCGGGGCCTCGCGGTGGTACAGGTCGAACGGCGCGCGGGCCGGGACGTACAGCAGCGAGGTGTACTCGAGCTTGCCCTCGACCTTGTTGTGGCTCCAGGTCAGCGGGTTCTCGAAGTCATGGGCGATGTGCTTGTAGAACTCCTGGTATTCCTCGTCCTTGACCTCGGTACGCGGACGGGTCCACAGGGCGCTGGCGCGGTTGACCACTTCCCACTCGGTCTCGGCCGGCTTGTCCTTCTCTTCGCCGTAATGCTCTTTGGGCAGTTCGATGGGCAGCGCGATGTGGTCGGAGTACTTCTTGACGATGTTGCGCAGGCGCCAGCCGTCGGCGAACTCATCCTCGCCATCTTTCAGGTGCAGGACGATGCGGGTGCCGCGCTCGGCCTTCTCGATGGTCGCGACCTCGAACTCGCCCTCGCCTTTGGAGGACCAGTGCACGCCCTCGCTGGCCGGCGCGCCGGCACGGCGGGTGAACACATCCACCTTGTCGGCGACGATGAAGGCGCTGTAGAAGCCCACGCCGAACTGGCCGATCAGGTGCGAGTCCTTCTTCTGGTCGCCGGAGAGGTTCTTCAGGAAGTCGGCGGTGCCGGACTTGGCGATGGTGCCCAGGTGCGCGATGACTTCCTCGCGGCTCATGCCGATGCCGTTGTCGTCGAGGGTGACGGTCTTGGCGTCCTTGTCGAAGCTCACTCGGATCTTCAGCTCGGCGCCGCCCTCGAGCAGCTCAGGCTTGGCCAGGGCCTCGAAACGCAGCTTGTCGGCCGCGTCGGAGGCGTTGGAAATCAGCTCGCGAAGGAAGATTTCCTTGTTCGAATACAGGGAATGAATCATCAGGTGAAGCAGCTGCTTCACTTCGGTCTGGAAGCCCAGTGTTTCTTTTTGAGTCTCCACGCTCATTGTTTCTCGCTCCGAGGATGACAAATACCGCGTCATGCGGCCGATGTCAGCGAGATGGGGGCTTCCCGAACCAATTCAAGGGGTTGGAGAAAATTCGCCGACGCGCCGATGACAGCGCGCCGGCGGGCGCTCTAGCGTGCCGGCAGCTGGATGTCGGTGATTTCACTGGGGCGCAGGGTGTAGCTGGCTTCGCCCGGACCGTCGATCACCTGACGGATGACGATCCGCCCATCCGCATCCAGGCCGACGAAGACACCTTCGGCGACCCGCCCGCGCTCGGTGGTGACGCGCATGCGGCGGTTGAGGTAGCGCTGCGGATTGCCCTGCAGACGCTCCAGGGACAACTGGCCGCTTTCCGCCGCCGGCGGCAGCGGTGCGCTCGCCGGTGCGGCCACGTGCGCCGGCACGGGTGTCGCAGCGGCAGTCTTGAGTCGCGGGTAGTGGTCATCGCGTACACCCCAGCCGCGTGCGGGGTTCTTCTCCAGCGTCACCTGCAGTTCCTGCGCCTCACCGGCGACCTCGATGGCCAGCGGGACATCCTGCGGCGCCCGCTGGGTGTCGAGCACCGGCAGGCGGGTGATGACGACATCGCGGCGGCCGAAGCGGCGCTGCAGGTAATCCTGCAGCACGTGGCGCAAGGTATCGCGGGAGTCGAAGCGGGTATCGACGTCGCCATTCACGTAGCGCAAACGGTCGGTAAAGACCTCGATGTTGCCCGACAACGTGGTCTGCATGTCCGCCGGCAACACCAGGTGGAAAGCGCCTTCCATGCGGTTGGGCGCCTTGGGTGTCAGGTCCAGGTGCAGGCTGTAGCCGCGTTGCAGGCGCACCGCCTCGGGCAGGTCCTGCCCTGGGGCGAGCCAGCTGACTTCGATTTCCGGCAGGCGGCCCTTGTCGTCCGGCAGCACATCCAGGCGGACCGGGCCGCTGACCGGTGCGGCCAGGCGTACCTGGACTTCCCGGTGGGCATAGAAGTCCT
This sequence comes from Pseudomonas sp. NY15437, assembly GCF_048068435.1. Taxonomy (NCBI): domain Bacteria; kingdom Pseudomonadati; phylum Pseudomonadota; class Gammaproteobacteria; order Pseudomonadales; family Pseudomonadaceae; genus Pseudomonas; species Pseudomonas sp. NY15437. Next base: position 73,422 of record NZ_JBLUQC010000006.1, on the reverse strand, counting down.
GCCCTTCGCGCAGGCTGAGCACGCCGTCGATGAACTCGGCCTGCTCGGGGGCGAACGGCTTGCCGTTGAGCTCGCCCCGCAGGTTGATCGCCAACTCAGGCTTGGCGGCGGCCTCGGGCGTGAGCCATTCCAGGCGCAGGATGGCCTCCAGGCGCGCGCTGTCCTGGCTGGCGAGCAGGGTCAGGCCCACCACCAGCGGTATGCAGCCCAGGCCGCCGAGGGCGACGGCGCTGCGCGCGTGCCGCCAGTGGACCAGCACAAACAGCAACGCCAACGGCGGCAACAGGCTGGCGAGCCCCCAGAACAGGCTGCGCTCGAAGGCGCGGGCAATCAGCCAGACGTAGGCGGCGAGGATCAGCAGCAGGCCGAGCAGGATCAGCAGCGTATCCATTCAGGCGCCGTCGACCTTGAAGTGCGCGCGGGCGGTGGCGATGGGTTCGGTGCGGGTGGTCTGCCAGGCGGTAATGGCAACGTTGGCCACGCGCCGGCCCTGGCGCCAGACCTGGCACTGCGCATAGGTATCGCGGAAATGCCCTGCGCGCAGGTAGTCGATGGAGAAGTCGATGATCTTGGGCATGTGCGGGATGCCCATGAACATCAGCAGGTGCAGCAGCGCCGAATGTTCCATGAAGCCGGCGATCACCCCGCCATGCAGCGCCGGCAGCGTCGGATTGCCGATGTTGTCGGGGTTGGCCGGCAGGTGGAAGATCGCGTCGTCGCCCAGGCGCAGGCAGCGAATACCGAGCAGCCGGGCGTAGGGGATCATTTCCAGCAGCGGGTCGTAGTTCTTGCTCTCGTGCGCCGCGCGCACCATCGCCTCGATGTTCACCGTGCTCATCCCTGCCCTCCGTCGACGTCGCGCTTCACCGCGCCGGCGGAGACCGACTTGCCCATGCGCATGAAGGTACCGACCACGTGGGCGATGGGCTCGCTGGGGTCGTCCTGGTAGGCATAGCCGCGGGTGAAGATGATGTTCGGGGTCACCCGGTAGCATTCGGCAAAGCCGTAGACATCCTTGTGCGGATCGGCCGGGTGCATGTAGTCGATGCGCAGGTCCAGGGTCGGACAGATCTCGAATTGCGGCAGCACGCAGACGGTGGAAATGCCGCAGGTGGTGTCCATCAGCGTGGTAATGGCGCCGCCGTGGATCACGCCGGTTTCAGGGTTGCCGACGATGGCGTCGCTGTAGGGAAGCCGCAGGGTGAGGCCGGAGGCATCCGCCGCGTGCGCGCTGATGCCCAGCAACTGGCAGTGGCGCAGCGCCGACAGGAAGCGCTGGGCGCGCTCCAGGAGTGGGTTTTCGGACATGGGAGGGGTCGACCGATTGACTGCACGGGGCCGCATCATACCCCGGCCGTTGTCACCGCTGCAGTGTCGGAATGACGGCGCGCCGGAAGATTGGTTGAACTAATTCACACAACCTCTGCTCAAAGGGCTAACACCAGGAAAGCCGCACATGGAGGCTCCGCATGAAAAAAACCCTTCCCTTCGCTCTGCTGATCGTCGCTGGCCTCGGCCTTGCCGCCTGCGATAAGAAAGAAGAGCCGAAAGCACCGGCTGCGCCCGCTGCTACCGAGCAGCCGGCAACCCCGGCGCCGACCACGCCGCCGGCACCCGAGGCCTCCCCGGCTACTCCGGCTGCCCCGGCCACCGCGCCGCAAGAGCCCGCCGGCGGCGAGCAGAAGCAGTAACAACGCTTCTGCCGCACAGCACAAGGCCCGCCTATGGCGGGCCTTGTCGTTTCTGCCGCGGGGTGTTCAACCGCTGGGAGGGATATCGGCGTCCCGCGGTGCGTCGCCCTGGGGCGTCGGCGTGTAGACCATCACGTGGAGCACGCTGGAGTGGAATTCGCGCTGGTACAGCACGCCCACTACACCTGCCGTGACCAGCATGAAGATCCACGGGTTGATGAACCAGGCCAGCATCGCCAGGCCGAAATAGTAGGTGCGCAGGCCCTGGTTGAACTGGTGCGCCGCCAGCGACACCACGCGCGCCGCGCGTTCGGCGAAGGACTTGCGCTCCAGCTCGCCGACATTACGCTCCCCCACCATGGGCGCCGAGCCAATCAGCACCGCTGCGAAGTTGTACTGGCGCATGCACCAGCTGAAGGTGAAGAACGCATAGACGAACACCACCGCCAGGCACAGCAGCTTGAGCTCCGACAATCCGCGGGTCGGCGCCGTGACGAAAGGCAGGTCGGCCAGTACCGACACCGTGCGCTCCGCCGAGCCCAGCAGCGTGAGGATGCCGGCGAGGATGATCAGCGTGCTGGAGGCGAAGAACGAGGCGTTGCGCTCCAGGTTGCCGATCACGCTGGCGTCCGCCACGCGGTTGTCGCGCAGCAGCACGCGGCGCATCCAGTCCTGGCGGTAGAGGTGCAGCACGCTGGCCAGGCACGCGGTGTCGCGGGCCTTGGTCTTGGCGTAGCGGGTGTAGCCGATCCAGCAGAAGAGGAACCAGAGGATGGCCAGCAGGTTCCAGAAATACTGGATGTCGAACAGGTCGACGACGTCGGTCATGGTGGTCCTTGCGCGAAGTTTTAAAGGAATACGCGGCGGATAGACGCCGGATGCACGGAGAAAGACACGGCTCCCCAGCCCTTTCCCGAGCCCCATTAGTGTAGGAGCGAGCTTGCTCGCGAATCGTCCCAATGCCAGCGTCTTGGGTGACTCCGTTCGCGAGCAAGCTCGCTCCTACAGACATGAAAAAGGCCGCCTCGTGGGCGGCCTTTTTCGTTGACGCGACGAGTGTCAGGCCATCGCTTCCTGGGGCTTGCCCAGCAGGCGGTCGATCACCACCATCACGGCCAGCATGGCGACCGAGGGGATCAGCCAGGCGAGGCCTTGCTCGGCCAGCGGCAGGTGCGCCATCCAGCCCGGCATCCAGGCATCGAGCTTGGCGCCCTTGAGCGCGTCGATGAGGCCGAAGATGAAGGAGACGACCATGACCGGGGCGACGATGCGGGTCTGCGAACGCCACAGGCTGGCGCAGAAGCTCAGCGCCACCAGGACGATGCACGGCGGGTAGATGGCGGTCAGCACCGGAATCGAGAACTGGATGAGCTTGGTCAGGCCCAGGTTCGATACCAGCAGCGAGAAGCCGGCAAGAATCACCACCAGGCTGCGGTACGACAGTGGCAGGATGCGGCAGAAGTACTCGGCGCAGGCGCAGGTCAGGCCGACCGCGGTGACCAGGCAGGCCAGCGCGATGAGCACGGCGAGGAAGGTGCTGCCCAGCGAGCCGAAGGTGTGCTGCACGTAGGCGTGCAGGACGGCAGCGCCGTTGCTGGCACCGGCGGCGATGTCGTGGCTGCCGGCGCCCAGGCGGAACAGGCTGATGTACACCAGCGCCAGGCCCACGCCGGCGATCAGGCCGGCGATGATGGCGTACCGGGTGATCAGGCGCGGCGACTGCACACCCCGGGAGCGGATGGCGTTGACGATGACGATGCCGAAGACCAGCGCGCCGAGGGTGTCCATGGTCAGATAACCGTTGACGAAGCCCTGGGAGAACGCGGCGCTTTGGTAGGCCGGCTCAGCGGTACCGATGGGGCCGGCCGGCAGCATGAAGGCGGCGATGCCCAGCGCGGCCAGGGCGATGATCTTCAGCGGCGCGAGGAAGCGGCCGACGGTATCGAGCAGCTTGCCCGGATACAGCGAGATCACCAGCACTATCAGGAAGTACACCAGGCTGTAGAGGAACAGCGGCAGTGCGCCCTCCCCCGTCAGCGGCGCCAGGCCGACTTCGAAGGAGACGGTGGCGGTACGCGGGGTGGCGAACAACGGCCCGACCGACAGGTAACAGACAGCCGCCAGCAGCCCGCCGGCGATGCGACCGATCGGGTGGCTCAGGGTATCCATCGCGCCACCCACCTTGGCCAGGGCGACGACGGTGATCACCGGCAGGCCGACCGCGGTGATCAGGAAGCCCAGCGCGGCCATCCACACGTGCGGCCCGGACTGCAGGCCCACGATCGGCGGGAAGATGATGTTGCCCGCGCCGACGAACAGCGCGAAGGTCATAAAACCGAGTGCCAGGATGTCCTGGCCTTTCAAGACGTTCATGAAGGGAAATACCACAGTGCTGAAACGGTTTTGTGGTCCCCCAAGGCAGATCGACCGTACAGACGTGACAAAGCCGCATCGGACGGGACGGGCCGACTCACGCGGGGCGAGCCTGGGCATCCTGTGATGCTGCTGTCATCGGTACGGTGATTTGTTCTTGGAAGTCCGATAGCAGAGGTTTTCCATGGGCTCGTGGCCCGGTTGCTCCTGCATTCTGTTTATCCCGCCATCCATGACGGTCAGGAATCGCCGTCGCCTCCGGGTAGGAGTGGACGGTGAGCGAGCCTTCCCTTGTGGGGAACGCGACGCTTCATATAGTTGCTAGCCTAACGATCTATTCCGATGAGCTGCACTGACATACGTCAGATCGTCCGTGGAATGAACGTAGGTGTCGCCTGAACGACACTTCTTTCAGACGCCGCCCTAACGACAGAGGCCACCCGAAGGTGGCCTCTGTTGACGAACGGTTAAGTCAGCGAGGCGCTTACTTGACCGCCCAGCCGGTCAGCTCGGCCAGGGCCTTGCCGATGTCAGCCAGGGAACGCACGGTTTTCACGCCAGCGTCCTGCAGGGCGGCGAACTTCTCGTCCGCAGTGCCCTTGCCACCGGAGATGATGGCGCCCGCGTGGCCCATGCGCTTGCCGGGCGGTGCGGTAACACCAGCGATGTAGGACACCACCGGCTTGGTCACGTTGGCCTTGATGTAGGCCGCGGCTTCTTCCTCGGCCGAACCACCGATTTCGCCGATCATGACGATGGCTTCGGTTTTCGGGTCTTCCTGGAACAGCTTCAGGATGTCGATGAAGTTGGAGCCCGGGATCGGGTCACCACCGATGCCCACGCAGGTGGACTGGCCGAAGCCGGCGTCGGTGGTCTGCTTCACGGCTTCGTAGGTCAGGGTGCCGGAACGCGACACGATGCCTACCTTGCCCGGCAGGTGGATGTGACCCGGCATGATGCCGATCTTGCACTCGCCGGGAGTGATCACGCCCGGGCAGTTCGGGCCGATCAGGCGTACGCCCAGCTCGTCGCACTTGACCTTGGCTTCCAGCATGTCGATGGTCGGGATGCCTTCGGTGATGCAGACGATCAGCTTGATGCCGCCGAAGGCCGCTTCCAGGATCGAGTCCTTGCAGAACGGAGCCGGAACGTAGATGACCGATGCGTCAGCGCCGGTGGCTTCCACGGCTTCCTTGACGGTGTTGAACACCGGCAGGCCGAGGTGGGTGGTGCCGCCCTTGCCGGGGGTCACGCCGCCAACCATCTTGGTGCCGTAGGCGATGGCTTGTTCGGAGTGGAAGGTACCCTGCGAGCCGGTGAAGCCCTGGCAGATGACTTTGGTGTCTTTATTGATCAGGACGCTCATTACTTACCCTCCGCGGCCTTGACGACTTGCTGGGCAGCGTCGGTCAGGCTGGTCGCCGCGATGATGTTCAGACCGCTCTCGGCCAGGACCTTGGCGCCGAGCTCAGCGTTGTTGCCTTCCAGACGAACGACAACCGGGATTTTCACGCCGACTTCCTTCACGGCGCCGATGATGCCTTCGGCAATCATGTCGCAGCGAACGATGCCGCCGAAGATGTTCACCAGAACGGCAGCGACGTTGCTGTCGGACAGGATGATCTTGAACGCTTCGGTCACGCGCTCTTTGGTGGCACCGCCGCCAACGTCGAGGAAGTTGGCCGGCTTGCCGCCGTGCAGGTTGACGATGTCCATGGTGCCCATGGCCAGGCCAGCGCCGTTGACCATGCAGCCGATGTTGCCTTCCAGCGCGACGTAGTTCAGTTCCCACTTCTGCGCATGGGCTTCACGAGCGTCGTCCTGGGACGGGTCGTGCATGGCGCGCAGCTTGGGCTGACGGTACATGGCGTTGGAGTCGATGTTGATCTTGGCGTCCAGGCAGTGCAGGTTGCCGTCTTTCTTGATCACCAGCGGGTTCACTTCCAGCAGTGCCAGGTCGTAGTCCTGGAACAGCTTGGCCAGGCCAACGAAGATGTGGGTGAACTGCTTGATCTGGTCGCCCTTCAGGCCCAGCTGGAAGGCCAGCTCGCGGCCCTGGAACGGCTGAGCGCCAACCAGCGGATCGATGGTGGCCTTCAGAATCTTCTCAGGGGTCTCGTGCGCAACTTTCTCGATGTCCACGCCACCTTCGGTGGAGGCCATGAAGACGATGCGACGGCTGGAACGGTCGACAACGGCGCCCAGGTAGAGCTCCTTGTCGATGTCGGTGCAGGATTCCACCAGGATCTTGCTGACCGGCTGGCCATTGGCGTCAGTCTGGTAGGTCACCAGACGCTTGCCCAGCCAGTTGGCGGCGAACGCCTTGGCGTCCTCTTTGCTCTTGACCAGCTTCACACCGCCCGCTTTGCCGCGGCCACCAGCGTGTACCTGGGCCTTAACGACCCACTCGGTACCACCGATTTTTTCACAGGCTTCTGCGGCCTCTTCGGGTGTGTCGACGGCGAAGCCCTTGGATACGGGCAGGCCGTACTCAGCGAACAGCTGCTTACCCTGATATTCGTGGAGATTCATGCTTGTCTACCGTTTTCGTCTTGGGTATTGCGCATTCGGCGCGGCGCTCGTGGCACCACGCCACCTGTGACCGAGTTCCCCCACGGGGGAGAAACGATCCGGTGGGTGGGAGGCAGCCCCTCGCAAAAGACTGCCGCCCTCCCCGCCGTGGTCCCGTTCCTTAGCGCTTCTTGCGGTTGGCGATGTGGATGGCGTGGCCATTCACCGCCAGGGCCGCTTCGTGCAGCGCTTCGGACAGAGTCGGGTGGGAGAAGACCATCATGCCCAGGTCTTCGGCACTGGTGCCGAATTCCATGCCGATCGCGCCTTGCTGAACCAGCTCGGCGGCGCTCGGGCCGATCACGTGGACGCCCAGTACGCGGTCGGTCTTGGCATCGGCGATGACCTTGACCAGACCGGTGGTGTCATTGGCAGCCATGGCGCGGCCGCTGGCGGCGAACGGGAAGGTACCGACGTTGACTTCGACGCCTTCGCCCTTGAGCTGCTGCTCGGTCTTGCCGACCCATGCGATTTCCGGGTGGGTGTAGATCACCGACGGAATCAGGTCGTAGTTCATCTGGGCCTTGTGGCCGGCGATGCGCTCGGCAACCATCACGCCCTCTTCCGAGGCCTTGTGCGCGAGCATGGCACCGCGAACCACGTCACCGATGGCGTAGACGCCCGGAACGCTGGTCTTGCAGTGGTCGTCGACGTAGATGAAGCCACGCTCGTCCAGGGTCACGCCGCTGTCGGCGGCCAGCAGGTCGGTGGTGACCGGGCGACGGCCCACGGCCACGATCAGCTTGTCGAAGGTTTCCTTCTGCTCGCCGTTGGCGTCGGTGAAGGTCACGGTGACCTGCTTCTTCTTCACTTCCGAACCGGTGACGCGGGCGCCCAGGCGGATGTTCAGACCTTGCTTGGTCAGGGTCTTCAGGGCTTCCTTGGCGATCTGCTCGTCGGCAGCCGGGAGGAACTTGTCCAGGGCTTCCAGAACGGTGACTTCCGCGCCCAGGCGAGCCCAGACCGAACCCAGCTCCAGGCCGATGACGCCGGCGCCGATCACGCCCAGCTTCTTCGGTACGCTCTGGAATTCCAGGGCCCCGGTGGAGTCGACGATCACGTCTTCGGTCAGCGGAGCCGGCGGGATTTCAACCGGACGGGAACCCGATGCGATGATGATGTTGTCGGCTTCCAGGACCTGGGTCTTGCCGTCCAGGCCGGTCACTTCGACCTGCTTGTTGGCCAGGACCTTGCCGTGGCCTTCGAAGGAGGTCACGCCGTTGGCCTTGAACAGGGTAGCGATGCCGCCAGTCAGGTTCTTCACGATGTTGGCCTTGCGGGCAACCATCGCCGGGACGTCCATCTTCACGCCGCCGGTGGAGATACCGTGAATTTCGAAGCCCTCTTTGGCTTCCTTGTACTTCCAGGAGCTGTCCAGCAGTGCCTTGGACGGAATGCAGCCTACGTTCAGGCAGGTACCGCCGAGAGCGACCTTGCCCTCTTTACCGATGTACTTCTCGATGCAAGCGGTCTTCAGGCCGAGTTGGGCGGCACGGATGGCGGCTACGTAGCCGCCGGGGCCGGCACCAATCACAACCACGTCGAATTTCTGGCTCATGTCTCAATCCTTATTCCGGTGAAGCGGACGGCCCCTTTCGGGGCCGTCGTGTAGTACGGGGCCGTCGTGTGAACTGACGTATCAGACGTCCAGCAGCAGGCGAGCCGGATCTTCCAGCAGATCCTTCATGGTGACCAGGAAGCTGACCGCTTCCTTGCCATCGATCATGCGGTGATCGTAGGACAGCGCCAGGTACATCATCGGCAGGATGACCACCTGGCCGTTAACGGCCATGGGGCGTTCCTGGATCTTGTGCATGCCGAGGATGGCGGTCTGCGGCGGGTTGACGATCGGAGTCGACAGCAGGGAACCGAATACGCCACCGTTGGAAATGGTGAAAGTACCGCCGGTCATGTCTTCGATGGACAGCTTGCCGTCTTTGGCTTTCTTGCCGAAGGTGGCGATGCCGTTCTCGATCTCGGCCAGGCTCATGAACTCGGCGTTACGCAGAACCGGTACGACCAGACCGCGGTCGCTGGAAACTGCCACACCGATGTCCTGGTAGCCGTGGTAGACGATGTCGTTGCCGTCGATCGACGCGTTGACGCCCGGGAAGCGCTTCAGGGCTTCGGTGGCGGCCTTGACGAAGAAGGACATGAAGCCCAGGCGGACGCCGTTGTGCTTCTTCTCGAACAGGTCCTTGTACTTGTTGCGCAGGTCCATGATCGGCTTCATGTTGACTTCGTTGAAAGTCGTCAGCATGGCCATGGAGGACTGGGCTTCGACCAGACGCTCGGCAACCTTGGCGCGCAGGCGGGTCATCGGCACGCGCTTCTCAACGCGGTCGCCAGCGGCGAACACCGGAGCGGCGGCGGCAGCCGGCGCAGCAGCCTTGGCGGCCGGAGCGGCAGCCGGGGCGTTCTTCTTGGCTTCAACGGCGGCAACGACGTCTTCCTTGGTCACACGACCGCCCTTGCCGGTGCCGGCCAGGCTGTTCGGGTCGATGCCATTCTCTTCGGCCAGCTTGCGGGCGGCCGGCGAGAGGATGTTGTCGTCGGCAGCGGCGGCAGCCGGCGCAGCAGCGGCCGGGGCGGCAGCAGGAGCGGCGGCAGCAGCCGGAGCGGCAGCGGCAGCACCGCCTTCGCTCAGCTTGCCCAGCAGTTCGTTGGAGAGAACGGTGTCGCCTTCGTTCTTGACGATCTCAGCCAGCACGCCGTCGGCCTCGGCCAGTACTTCGATCACGACCTTGTCGGTCTCGATGTCGACGATCAGTTCGTCACGCTTGACGGCTTCACCGACCTTCTTGTGCCAGGTTGCGACGGTGCCGTCGGCAACCGATTCCGGGAAGGTTGGGGCTTTGATTTCGATAGCCATTATGTGTGTTTCCTTAAATTCGGTATCAACTGCGCGTTGGCGTTAAACGGTGAAGGCGTCCTGCAGCAGTTTTTCCTGCTGCTCGGCGTGCATCGAAGCGTAGCCGCAAGCCGGAGCTGCCGAGCCTTCGCGGCCCGCGTATTCCAGGTTGAGACCTTTCTTGTGCGCGGCGATGACACGACGCATGTGATGCTGCGAGCAGAACCAGGCGCCCTGGTTCATCGGCTCTTCCTGGCACCAGACGATGTGCTTGAGGTTCTTGTACTGCGACAGGACCTCCGCCAGGTCGTCTTCCGGGAACGGATACAGCTGCTCGATACGAACGATCGCGATGTTCTCGCGGCCTTCGGCACGGCGCTTCTCCAGCAGGTCGTAGTACACCTTGCCGCTGCACAGCACGATGCGGTCGACCTTCTTCGGGTCCAGGTTGTCGATCTCGCCGATCACGGTCTGGAACGAGCCGTTGGCCAGATCTTCCAGGGTCGAGATGGCCAGCTTGTGACGCAGCAGCGACTTCGGCGTCATCACGATCAGCGGCTTGCGCAGCGGACGGATCACCTGACGGCGCAGCATGTGGTAGACCTGGGCCGGGGTAGTCGGCACGCAGACCTGGATGTTCTGCTCAGCACACAGCTGCAGGTAACGCTCCAGGCGCGCGGAGGAGTGCTCCGGACCCTGGCCTTCGTAACCGTGCGGCAGCAGCATGGTCAGACCACACAGGCGTTGCCATTTGGTTTCACCGCTGGTGATGAACTGGTCGATCACGACCTGCGCACCGTTGGCGAAGTCACCGAACTGGGCTTCCCAGATCACCAGTGCGTTCGGCATGGTGGTGGCGTAGCCGTATTCGAAGGCCAGGACGGCTTCTTCCGAGAGGTAGGAGTCGTACAGGCTGACGCGCGGCTGACCGTCGAACAGGTTGGCCAGCGGGATGTAGACCGAGTCGTCCTTCTGGTTGTGCAGCGCCGCGTGGCGGTGCGAGAAGGTGCCGCGGCCGACGTCCTGACCGGTCATGCGTACCGGGTGACCTTCGAACAGCAGGGTGGCGTAGGCCAGATTCTCGGCGAAGCCCCAGTTGATCGGCATGCCACCGGCAGACATCTTCGCGCGGTCTTCGTAGATCTTCTGTACCTGACGCTGCATGACGAAGCCGTCCGGAGTCTCCAGCAGCTTGGCCGAGAGGTCCTGCAGGGTCTTCAGGTCGAAGCGGGTGTCGTGGCGCGCGGTCCAGGCATGGCCCACGTACGGACGCCAGTCGACGAAGAGCTCCTTGTTGGGCTCCTTCACCAGGCTCTTCACCACGTGCTGGCCGTTGTCGAGAGCGTCGCGGTATTCGTCGACCTTCTCCTGGGCCTGCTCGGCGGTCTGCACACCGGCGGCGATCAGCGCGTCGGCATACAGGTCACGGGTGGTGCGCTGCTTGGCGATCTGCTGGTACATCAGCGGCTGGGTGCCGCTCGGCTCGTCGGCCTCGTTGTGGCCGCGACGGCGGTAGCAGACCAGGTCGATGACCACGTCACGCTTGAACTGCATGCGGTAGTCGACGGCCAGTTGGGTCACGAACAGGACCGCTTCCGGATCGTCGCCGTTCACATGGAAGATCGGCGCCTGGATCATCTTCGCCACGTCGGTCGCGTACTCGGTGGAACGAGCGTCGTCCTGGCGGCTGGTGGTGAAGCCCACCTGGTTGTTGATCACGATGTGGATGGTGCCGCCCGTCTTGTAAGCACGGGTCTGCGACATCTGGAAGGTCTCCATGACCACGCCCTGCCCCGCGAAGGCGGCATCGCCGTGGATGGAGATCGGCACGACCTTGTCGCCGCTGCCGTCCTTGCGACGGTCCTGGCGGGCGCGTACCGAGCCCTCGACCACCGGGGAAACGATTTCCAGGTGCGAGGGGTTGAACGCCAGGGCGAGGTGGACTTCGCCGCCGGTGGTCATGACGTTGGAGGAGAAGCCCTGGTGGTACTTCACGTCACCCGAGCCCAGCTCGACCAGTTTCTTGCCTTCGAACTCGTCGAAGAGGTCGCGCGGGTTCTTGCCCAGGGTGTTGACCAGGACGTTCAGACGGCCGCGGTGGGCCATGCCGATGACGATTTCCTTGACGCCGTAGGAGCCGGAGCGCTGGATGATCTCGTCGACCATCGGAATCAGGCTCTCGCCGCCTTCCAGGCCGAAACGTTTGGTGCCCGGGTACTTGGTGCCCAGGTACTTTTCCAGGCCTTCGGCTGCGGTCAGGCGCTCGAGCAGGTGCGAACGGGCGTCGGCGGAATAAGCCGGACGGCCGCGCACGCTTTCCAGGCGCTGGGCGAACCAGTGGCGCTGCTCGGAATCGACGATGTGCATGAACTCGGCGCCGATGGTGCTGCAGTAGGTCTGCTTCAGCGCATCGATGATTTCACGCAGGGTCGCCTCTTCCTTGCCGATGTAGAGCTCACCGGTACGGAAGGTGGTGTCGAGGTCTGCAGCAGTAAGCCCGTAGTGTTCGAGCGACAGATCGGAGGGAGCGGTACGCACCCAGAGACCCAGCGGATCGAGCGATGCCGCCTGATGGCCGCGCAGACGGTATGCCAGGATCAGACGCAGGACTTCAACCTGCTTCTTCTCGTGCTCGGTGCTTACGCTGCCAGCGGAAACAGGCGCAGCGCGGCGCTGGTTCTTGGCCAGGAGTACGAAATGATCACGGATAGAGGAATGCGAGACGTCGGGGGCGGGATTGCCGTCGGCGGGAAGCTTCTGGAAGTACGTGCGCCACTCTTCTGGCACAGCGTTCGGGTCGTGCAGGTAGAGCTCGTAGAGCTCTTCGACGTAGGCAGCGTTTCCACCGGATAGATGGGCACTGTTCCACATCCGCTGCATTACGCTTTCGTGCATGCTTGGTCACCCTCGGTAAGGGGACTCCACCTGTGGAATCTCTGGCGCGAAGTCATACACAGCGACTCCAAGCCACCGATTCCCGCAGATAGTCCGGGTACCAGCCCGGATGCCCCTGCTGGTCATATATACGTTTTCAAAACAGGACCCCCGCTTTGTGGGCTTGGGTCCTAAGGACTGTACCGCCGGACAATGTTCCGGCGGCACAGGTGTCGCTCGTTACAGGATCCTTGGCCGAAGCCGCGGATCAGGTGCCGCTCTGCAGCAGCATGTTACGGATGTGACCGATTGCCTTGGTGGGGTTCAGACCCTTCGGGCAGACGTTCACGCAGTTCATGATCCCGCGGCAGCGGAAGACGCTGAACGGGTCATCCAGGCTCGCCAGGCGCGCCTGGGTTTCGGTGTCACGGCTGTCGGCCAGGAAGCGATAGGCTTGCAGCAGTGCAGCGGGACCCAGGAACTTGTCGGGGTTCCACCAGAACGACGGGCAGGAGGTCGAGCAGCAGGCGCACAGGATGCACTCGTACAGACCGTCCAGCTTCTCGCGCTCTTCCGGGCTTTGCAGACGTTCGATGGCCGGCGCTGCATATTTGTTCTGCAGGAACGGCTTCACGCTCTCGTACTGCTTGTAGAAGATGCGCATATCGACGACCAGGTCACGAATGACCGGCAGGCCCGGCAGCGGACGCAGAACCAGCTTGCCGCCCTTCAGGCCAGCGGCCGACAGGGGGGTGATGCAGGCCAGGCCGTTCTTGCCGTTGATGTTCATGCCGTCGGAGCCGCACACGCCTTCACGGCAGGAACGACGGTAGGAGAAGCCCTCGTCCTGTTCCTTGATCAGCGCCAGTACGTCCAGGACCATGATGTCCTTGCCGTCGGTATTGACCTGGAAGTCCTGCATGTACGGTGCAGCGTCCTTCTCAGGGTTGTAGCGGTAAACACTCACTTGCAACATGGCGGGCACCCTTAGTAAGTACGAACCTTGGGTTCGAATGCCGGAACAGTTTTCGGCGCGAAGTTGACGGCACGCTTGGCAACGCGCTTCTCACCCGGGAAGTACAGGGTGTGGCACAGCCAGTTCTCGTCGTCGCGCTCCTCGAAGTCTTCACGGGCATGCGCGCCGCGGGACTCTTTGCGGGCTTCGGCCGCAATCGCAGTGGCTTCGGCCACTTCGAGGAGGTTCTGCAGTTCCAGCGCTTCGATACGCGCCGTGTTGAATGCCTGGCTCTTGTCGTTGATCTTGACGGTAGCGATACGCTCACGCAGATCAGCCAGCTGAGCGATACCTTTCTGCATGTATTCGCCGGTACGGAACACACCGAAGTAGTTCTGCATGCAGGATTGCAGCTCGCGCTTGAGCGGAGCGACTTCTTCGCCGCTGGTGCGCTCGTTCACGCCGTTCAGGCGCTTGAACGCGGACTCCAGGTCGGACTCGGAAGCCTGGCGGTGCTCGATACCATCCTTGAGCGCCTTCTCCAGGTGCAGACCGGTGGCGCGACCGAATACCACCAGGTCGAGCAGCGAGTTGCCGCCCAGGCGGTTGGCGCCGTGTACCGATACGCAAGCCACTTCGCCTACGGCGAACAGGCCTTCGACGATCTGCTCGTTGCCGTTGGCGTCCATGGTCAGGGCCTGGCCATGAATGTTGGTGGCAACGCCGCCCATCATGTAATGGCAGGTCGGGATAACCGGGATCGGAGCGACAACCGGGTCGACGTGGGCGAAGGTCTTGGACAGTTCGCAGATGCCGGGCAGGCGGCTGTGCAGAACTTCTTCGCCGAGGTGGTCGAGCTTCAGCAGTACGTGGTCCTTGTTCGGGCCCACGCCGTTGCCGGCGATCACTTCCTTCACCATGGAACGGGCAACCACGTCGCGGCCGGCCAGGTCCTTGGCGTTCGGAGCGTAACGCTCCATGAAGCGCTCGCCATGGGCGTTGATCAGGTAACCGCCTTCACCGCGGCAACCTTCGGTGACCAGTACACCAGCGCCGGCGATGCCGGTCGGGTGGAACTGCCACATCTCGATGTCCTGCACCGGTACGCCAGCGCGCAGGGCCATGCCGATGCCGTCACCGGTGTTGATCAGGGCGTTGGTGGTGGAGGCGTAGATACGGCCGGCACCGCCAGTGGCCAGGACCACGGCTTTGGAACGGATATAAACGGTGTCGCCGGTTTCGATGTCGATGGCGATGACGCCCACCACATGACCGTCCTGGTTCTTCACCAGGTCAACGGCGTACCACTCATTAAGGAAGGAAGTACCGTTCTTCAGGTTGGCCTGATAGAGGGTGTGCAGCAGTGCGTGACCGGTACGGTCAGCCGCGGCACAGGTACGGGCAGCCTGGCCACCCTTGCCGAAGTCCTTGGACTGGCCACCGAACGGACGCTGGTAGATGCGGCCCTGCTCGGTACGGGAGAACGGCAGGCCCATGTGTTCCAGCTCGAACACGGCTTCCGGGCCGACGGAGCACATGTATTCGATAGCGTCCTGGTCACCGATGTAGTCGGAGCCCTTGACGGTATCGTACATGTGCCAGCGCCAATCGTCGTTCGGGTCGGCCGACGCGATGGCGCAGGTGATGCCGCCCTGGGCGGATACGGTGTGCGAACGGGTCGGGAAGACCTTGGTCACCACGGCAGTCTTGTGACCGCCCTGGGCCAGTTGCAGCGCAGCGCGCATGCCGGCGCCGCCGCCACCCACGATGATGGCGTCGAAGGAAAGAGAACGAATGCTAGCCATGGATCAGTTACCCCAGAGAATCTGCACACCCCAGACGAAGAATGCGAACATGGCCATGCCGCATACTGCCTGGACGAGGAAACGCACGACGGTCGCAGACTTGCCCAGCGCCATCGGAGTCAGGTAGTCGGTGGTGATGGTCCACATACCGACCCATGCGTGCACGCTCAGGGAAACCAGCGTCAACAGGCTGAAGATCTTCATCAGGCTGTGGGAGAACAGACCATGCCACTCGGCGTAGGAGATGCCCGGGTGAGCGATCAGGAAGCCCAGCAGGAAGAGGACATAAGCCGCGAGAACGACCGCGGAGACGCGCTGGACCATCCAGTCATAGAGACCCGAACGCGACAAGTTAGTGACGTTAGTTACCATACCCATACCCCCGCCAGAACGATCAGCACCACTGCGACAGCGATGACGATTTTCGAACCACGCTTACCGCCTTCCAGTGTTTCGCCAATACCTGCATCCATGATGAGGTGACGAATACCGGCTACCAGGTGGTACAGCAGCGCAGACAGCAGGCCCCAGATCACAAGCTTGACCAACGGATGGGTCAGACACGCCTTCACCTGCTCGAAGCTGTCTTCCGAAGCGAGGGAACGATCCAGTGCGAACAGCAGCACTGCGATGCCCACGAACAGAATGACGCCGGAGATACGGTGGAGAATCGACGTGTAAGCAGTGATAGGGAGTTGGATGGTCCTTAGGTCTAGGTTTACGGGTCGTTTGCTATTCACGGCTTTTTTCACACTGAGAGCCCTTATATGAAGCAGGGCTAGTTGTCGGGAGGTGCACTTGTCAGGTACCCATCACCTTCGGGAGTGACAACCACCGATGAAGCGAGGCCGGACGGCCCTTGGCGGCTGGTCGCCGAGTATAGACAGTTAGGCCCCTAATGACAACGGAAAGACCTTCACCTAAGGACTAATTGCCGCACCCCCCAAAAAGGCGTAAACAGGCAATTTTTTTCGCCAAAACAGAGGCTTGGAGGAGCCGATCATGTCCGATTGTGCAAATTGACATTCGGATTTATCTCTCTATAGTGGTGCGGGCCCTGCGTGGGGGGTCGTACAGATGATTTCAAGCATAAATAGGAGGCCATCATGGCTGACAAAAAAGCGCAGTTGATCATCGAGGGCGCTGCCCCCGTCGAACTGCCTGTCCTCTCCGGCACGCTGGGTCCCGATGTCGTCGATGTGCGGGGCCTGACCTCCACGGGTCACTTCACCTTCGACCCCGGCTTCATGTCCACCGCCTCCTGCGAGTCGAAGATCACCTTCATCGACGGTGATAAAGGTGTGCTGCTGCACCGCGGCTACCCGATCGAACAGCTCGCCGAGAAGTCCGACTACCTGGAAACCTGCTACCTGCTGCTCAATGGCGAGCTTCCGACTGCCGAGCAGAAGGAAAAGTTCGTCGGCACCATCAAGAACCACACCATGGTTCATGAGCAGCTGAAGACCTTCTTCAACGGCTTCCGCCGTGATGCGCACCCGATGGCCGTGATGTGCGGCGTGATCGGTGCCCTCTCCGCCTTCTACCACGACTCCCTGGACATCAATAATCCGAAGCACCGGGAAGTCTCGGCGCATCGTCTGATCGCCAAGATGCCGACCATCGCCGCCATGGTGTACAAGTACTCCAAGGGCGAGCCGATGATGTACCCGCGCAACGACCTGAACTATGCAGAAAACTTCCTGCATATGATGTTCAACACCCCGTGCGAGACCAAGCCGATCAGCCCCGTGCTGGCCAAGGCCATGGACCGCATCTTCATCCTGCACGCCGACCACGAGCAGAACGCCTCCACCTCCACCGTGCGCCTGGCGGGCTCCTCGGGTGCCAACCCGTTCGCCTGTATCGCCTCGGGCATCGCTGCCCTGTGGGGTCCGGCTCACGGCGGTGCGAACGAAGCCGTGCTGCGCATGCTGGACGAGATCGGTGACGTGTCGAACATCGAGAAGTTCGTGGCCAAGGCCAAGGACAAGAACGATCCGTTCAAGCTGATGGGCTTCGGCCACCGCGTGTACAAGAACTTCGACCCGCGCGCCAAGGTCATGAAGCAGACCTGCGACGAGGTCCTCCAGGAGCTGGGCATCAACGACCCGCAGCTGGAACTGGCCATGAAGCTCGAAGAAATCGCCCGCCACGACCCCTACTTCGTGGAGCGCAACCTCTACCCGAACGTGGACTTCTACTCCGGCATCATCCTGAAGGCCATCGGCATCCCGACCAGCATGTTCACCGTGATCTTCGCCCTGGCACGTACCGTGGGTTGGATCTCGCACTGGCAGGAAATGCTCTCCGGCCCGTACAAGATCGGCCGTCCGCGCCAGCTGTACACCGGCTCCGCCCAACGCGACTTCGTGGACCTCAAGGCCCGCTAAGCGCTACGGAGCAGGAAAAGGCCGCCTTCGGGCGGCTTTTTTTATGGCCTGCATTGCGCGGTGTTCGCCTATTTCGTAGGAGCGGTTCGCGAGCAAGCTCGCTCCTACGAAAAGCCCCAGGCGACGCGCTATCCATAGCGTGCGCGAAAACCAACGCGATGGAATCTATCGTGCAACTCGAACGCAAAGCGCCCGCCTGTAGGAGCGAACTTGCTCGCGAACCGCTTCACACCAGCACCACCAGAGACCCCATTCGCAAACAATCCCTCCTACCGGAAACGAAAAAGCCGCCCGAAGGCGGCTTTTCATGGCGCGGCACACCAGCGTCGATTACTTCTCGGCAGCGCTGCGCAGGCCCTTCAGGGTGTTCATCGGCGCGTCGACCACGAAGCTGTTGGCCAGCCAGGACGGAATGCTGCCGCCCGGCTCGGTCTGCACCTGGTAGGTCACTTCGGTCACGCCAGCGCCCTTGGGCACCAGCTTCCACTCGCCGATCAGCTTGGGCACACGGATCTCGCCCTTCTCTTCCGGGATGTAGGTCGGCTCAGCCTTCAGGTGGCGGATCAGGCCGCCATCGGCGGTCTTCTCGGTGGTCACGTGGATCACCACGTCGCGGCCGGTCACTGGCCAGGGCATGTCGATCTTCGAGTAGGTCCAGGAATCGTCGCCTTCGTGCTTGAGCAGGCGCATCTCGGCGCAGGCGTGGATCCACTTGCAGGAGCCGGCCACGTCTTCCTGCAGGGCGTTGATCTTGGCTACGTCCGCCTTGATCTCGACGACGCCACGGTAAGCCTTGTACTTGGAGCCTGCCACGGGGCTGAGGAAGACCTTCACGCCGTCGTCTTCCTTCTCCAGCTTCCAGTCTTCCGCCAGGGCAGTACCGGCAAAGCCCACCACGGCAGTGGCCAGCAGGGTCATACGCAATACACCACGCATCGTCTTACCTCTCTTTATTCTTGATCTTGTGGGGGCAGCGAATGCCGCCGCCCCGTCGCAATCCGCGGTCTTGAGCGGGTCGGGGCGTCAGTATGGACCGCGAAAACGTGACTTCCAAGTCACATCAGGCCGCTGTGATGCGCTCCCACTCGGTGAGGATCTGCAGCGCCTGTTCATTGCTGCTGCCGCACGCCTCGACGTCCGCCTCGAAGGCCGCGCAGACCTTTGGACGCCGAGGGTCGCCAAATAGTTTGCACAGATTGCGCTCGTCCAGTTGCACGCAGCGCACGCCCGCCGGCTTGCCGTCGGGCATGCCGGGGATGGGCGAGGAAATCGACGGCGCGATGCAGCAGGCGCCACAACCGATACGGCACTCCATGGAAGAACTCTCACGTCGGGAAATAGACACAGGCTGGAAGCGCGGAGCCGTTCCATTGCTCGCCAATGGACGCCGCCACGCCCGCCAGACGCCCCCAACACCGGGGACGCCAGAAATGGCGGCGAGCATAAAGCGCGTCAGCCGTTCCGCCAAGCTGGCCGGATCGGCGGAGCCCCGCCACGGTGCAAGTAATCGCCAACGCCTGACGCAGGCGATACATCAGCTTTCGCGCGAGCCTGGTCGCCGCTGCCCCTTGGCTGCCTCGCGGCGCATCCAGTAGGCTCAGGCGCAGTCCCCCACTGGAGCCTCTGCCATGCCGGTCTGGCTGCAAACCGCGTTTCTCCTGTCGCTGTCCAACCTGTTCATGACCTTCGCCTGGTACGGCCACCTGAAAACCCTGAGCAGCAAGCCGTGGATCATCGCGGCGCTGGTCAGCTGGGGTATCGCCCTGTTCGAGTACCTGTTGCAGGTGCCGGCCAACCGCATCGGCTACACGGTGATGTCGGTGGGGCAACTGAAGATCATGCAGGAAGTCATCACGCTGGCGGTCTTCGTGCCGTTCAGCGTGTACTTCATGCAGCAGCCCCTCAAGCTCGACTATCTATGGGCAGGCTTGTGCCTGCTGGGCGCGGTGTACTTCATCTTCCGCGCCTGAACGCACGATAAGGCGGCTCAGGACTCGGGCGCGCCCTGCAGGCGGGTGATCAGGCTGGAGGTGTCCCAACGCCCGCCGCCAGCGGCCTGCACCTCGGCATAGAACTGGTCGACCAGCGCCGTGACCGGCAGCTGCGCGCCGTTGCGGCGGGCCTCGTCGAGGACGATGCCCAGGTCCTTGCGCATCCAGTCCACGGCGAAACCGAAGTCGAAGCGCCCTTCCAGCATGCTCTGGTGGCGGTTCTCGAGCTGCCAGGACTGCGCAGCGCCCTTGCTGATCACTTCCATCGCCGCCAGGCCGTCCAGACCGGCGCTCTGGGCGAAGTGAAGCGCTTCGGACAGCCCCTGCAACAGGCCGCCAACGCAGATCTGATTGACCATCTTGGTCAACTGGCCACTGCCCACCGGGCCCATGCGCCGCACCATGCGCGCGTAGGTGGCGATCACCGGCTCGGCGCGGGCGAAGATGGCCGCGTCGCCGCCGACCATTACCGTCAGCGCGCCATTCTCGGCGCCGGCCTGCCCGCCGGACACCGGCGCGTCGAGGAAGCCCAGCTCGCGCTCGGCGGCTGCCACCGCCAGTTCGCGGGCCACCTCCGCCGAGGCGGTGGTGTGGTCCACCAGCACCGCGCCGGGCTGCATCCCGGCCAGCGCGCCGTCCTCGCCCAGCACGACGCTGCGCAGGTCATCGTCATTGCCCACGCAGCACATCACGAAGTCCGCCCACTGCGCGGCCTCGCGCGGGGTCTGGGCCGAGCGGCCGCCGAATTGCCTGACCCACTGCGCCGCGCGGCTGGCGGTACGGTTGTAGACGCACACCTCGTGCCCTTCGCGCGCCAGATGCCCGGCCATGGGATACCCCATCACGCCCAGGCCGATGAATGCCACTTTCGCCATCGCGGTCCCCTTGTCAGCAGAAGGCGCTCAGCCTAGCGCGGTTTGCCGGCCTCGCAAACGCCTTCCATACTCGATTCGAACCCAACCACGAGCACCGACTATGCCCCACTGGCTGGTGATCGACCTGGAAGCCACCACCGAGGAAGGCGGCTGGCCAGTCGAGGAAATGGAGATCATCGAGATCGGCGCGAGCCTGGTGGCCGAAGCCGACGGCCGCGAGCTGGACCATTTCCAGCGCTTCGTCCGTCCGCAGCGGCGCCCGTTGCTGACGGCGTTCTGCCGGGAGCTGACCCACATCACCCAGGCCAACGTCGATGCCGCCGCACCGCTGCACGAAGTCTGGCCGCAATTCGAACGCTGGCTCGCCCAGCACAGCCCGCGCCTGGCCGGCTGGACCAGCTGGGGCGACTACGACCGTCGCCAGCTGGAGCTGGAGTGGCGCCGCCAGCACCTGGACAGCCACCTGTCCCGCGTCCCCCACGTCAACCTCAAGCAGCGTTTCGCCCAGGCCCGCCAGCTCAAGCGCCCGGTGGGCCTGAATGCCGCGCTGCACCTGGCCGGGCTGCACTTCCAGGGGCAGCCGCACCGCGCCCTGGAAGACGCCCGCAACACCGCCCGCCTGCTGCCGCTGACCCTGCCCGTGGCGGGCTGAAATAAGCCTTCCTTCGCAGACCGCACGGTCGCCTGCGCCGCTCTAGTGACGGCGCCCGCGGCCTTGGGCATACTGGCGGGCCCTTTTTCACCCCTCTAGCAGGAGACGCCCATGTTCAAGGTCAACGAGTACTTCGACGGCACCGTCAAATCCATCGCCTTCGACATGACCGCAGGCCCCGCCACCATCGGCGTGATGGCGCCCGGCGAATATGAGTTCGGCACCAGCCAGCTGGAGGTGATGCACGTCGTCGCCGGCGCGCTGACCGTCAAGCTGCCGGGCAGCGACAACTGGGAAACCTTCGAAGGCGGCAGCCAGTTCACCGTGCCGGCCAACAGCAAGTTCCAGCTCAAGGTCGCCCAGGACACCGCCTACCTCTGCGAATACCGCTGAGTTCGGAGTGCAATGAAAAACCGGCCCTGGTGGCCGGTTTTTTATTGCCTTTAGCGTGAAGCCTTACCCTGTAGGAGCGAGCTTGCTCGCGAACCGCTCCAGCGCAGGAGTTGCCGGGAAAAGCTTCGCGAGCAAGCTCGCTCCTACGAAAAGCACTGGCGCAGCCCCGCTTCGAGATCCGCCCGCAGCCCCGCATTCTTTTCGGCGATGAACACCAGCCGCGTGCCCTGCGACGCTTCGCCCGCCGTGGCCGGGCGCAGCTGATAGCGCCCGCCCACGTATTGCAGCCAGACACTCTCGCCCTGCCCTGCCAGGCGAATCAGCCCCTTGAGCCGCAACAGGCCGCGCGGCAGGTTCTCCAGCCAGTGCTTCAGGCGTGCGCCATCGAAGGCCGCCTCGCCCTGCCAGCTCCAGCTATCGAACAGATCACCATGGTCGATGCCTTCCTGCCCATGGGGACGCAACTTGCGTGACGGCTCGCCGAGCAACAGCTCATCGGGAATCTGCGCCTGGATAGTCTCCAGCACCCGCGCGCCACGACCGAATCGCTCGCGCAGGCGGGTGCGTTCCTCGGCATCCAGCAGGTCGCACTTGTTCAGCAGCAACAGGTCGGCTGCCGCCGCCTGCATGCGCTCCAGCCGCGCGTACTCGCCTTCCAGCGGCTCGCGGCGCGCGCCATCGACCACGGTCAGCACGGCGTCCAGGTGCAGGCGCCGGCGCAGCTTGGGGTAGCCCAGGGTCTGCACGATGCGCTGCGGGTCAGACACGCCGCTGCACTCGATCACCACCTGCTCCAGCGGTGGGTGCATCGTCGCCAGGCGCTCCAGCTGGGCCAGCAGGTCGTCCTGCACGCTGCAGCAGATGCAGCCGTTCTCCAGGCTGTACACGGCCTCGGTCTGCTCGGCGATCATGCCGGCGTCGATGTTCAGCTCGCCGAAGTCATTGACGATCACCGCCAGGCGTCGGCCTTCGCAGCGCTCCAGCAGGTTGCGCAGCAGCGTGGTCTTGCCGGCGCCGAGGAAGCCGGCGACCACGGTCACCGGGATGCTTGCGGCATTCATGCGTTGACCCCCTCGATGCGCGGTGGCTCGCCCTGCCACACCGCCGCCAGGGCGGTATCGCTGAACTGGCCGAGGCGGTCGTACACCGGGCGGCCCTCGACGAAGGTCAGTTGCACCTCGGTGCGGTGGATGAAGTTGCGCGCTGGCTGGTCGAAGAGATTGCGGTCGAGCACGATGAAGTCCGCCGATTTGCCGGCCTCCAGGCTGCCGGTGAGCTTTTCCAGACCCATGGCGTAGGCGCCGTTGAGGGTCGCCACGCGGATTGCCTGCTCCAGGCTGATCGGCTCGCCGAAGCACGCCGGGTCGTCGTTCCAGGGGTTCTGCCGGGTCACCAGGGTTTCCAGCGCCAGCCAGGGGTCGATGGAGGCCACCGGCCAGTCGGTGCCGAATACCGCGATACCGCCGGCAGCCAGCACGCCCTTGAAGTCATAGATGCGCTTGAGCCGCTCCGCGCCGTAGCCCGAGCGCGCGCCGCTGGCGAAGGGCGTCGGGTACCAGGCCGCCGGGGAGAACTCGGCGATCACCTCCAGCTCGCGGAAGCGCTTGAGGTTGCCCGGGTGCAGGATGGTGCTGTGCGCGCACTGGTGGCGCACTCCGCTGAAACCGTTGCGTCGGCGCGCTTCGGCCACCGCATCGAGGAACACATCGGACGCCGCATCACCGGTGCAGTGGGCGATGACGCGGATGCCGCGGCGGTCCATGTCCACCACCATGTCGGTGATGTGCTCGGGGGTCAGGTTGAGCTTGCCGCGCCAGGCGTCCTCGCCCGGCCAAGGCGTAATAAGGAAGGAAGAGCGCGGCTCGACCGTGCCGTCGAAGTGGAGTTTCACCGCGTTCGCCGACAGCCGCGCGCTGCGGTAGTAGTGACGCTCGCCGCTGAGCAGCTCCCAGCGGCGCCGCACCGGGAAGATGTCGTCCTGCCAGCTGATCGCCGCTTCCACGCGCAGGGTCAGCTGGCCGGCGTCGTCGAGGTATTTCAGGGCGTCCAGGCGGCTCTCGCAGACATGCAGGTACTTGGCCGCCGTGACACCGCGGGAACTCTGGAAGTGCACGCCCTCGCGGTAGGACTGGCGCAGCACCTTGGCCGGGGTCGGCGGCATGGCCGCGTGGATCAGCGCGTAGGCGCCGTCGATCAGCAGGCCGTTGGGCTCGCCGGTCAGTTCGTCGCGCTCCAGATAGCCGTTGCGCGGGTCGGCGGTGCTGGCGTCGATGCCGGCCAGTTGCAGCGCGCGGGAGTTGACCATCATGGTGCCCCACATGCGGTCCAGCAGCGCCACGGGGCGGTCCGGCAGGATACTGTCGAGCCACTCGCGGCCGGGTTTCAGCCCGGCCTCGCGGAAGGTGTAGCGCACCCAGTACTGGCCATAGACCCAGCCGTCGCCCGGGTGGCTGTCGGCATAGGCGCGGATGGCGCTGGCCAGTTGCTCCGGGGTCGGGTCTTCGATGCCCACGTCGAGGTCGTCGGCGTAGCGCGGGTTCAGCGCCAGGTCCGGATGGGTGTGCATGTCGTGCAGGCCGGGCATGCAGAACGCGCCGTCGAGATCGCGCACCAGGGTGTCGGGGCCGATCAGGTGTTCCATGTCTTCGCGGCGGCCCACCGCCAGCAGGCGGCCGTCGCGGATGGCCACGGCGTCGGCCCAGGGCTGGGCGGGGTCGAGGGTATAGAAGCGGGCGTTGTGTAGCAGCAGTTCAGCGAAGCGGTCGCTGGGGGAATGGGAGGAGCGGAAGCGGTCCGGAGCGGTCATGGCAGGCCCTTGTTGTTCTTGTTCGTGGAGGCAGTATAGGGCTCGGCTTTTCCTCCCCGACTAGCATAAGATGACAACTCACTAGCACAAGACGACAGCTTGAGCCCGCCCATGCCCACCGCGTCCTTCGACATCGATTACGCAGCGCGACAACTGTTCCGCCATTTCCTCGACGAGTGGCGCGCCCGCCCCACCCTGCCGCCGCTGTTACCGCTGCTGGGCGGTCTCGGCCTGCCCTCGGACGGCGAGGCGGCGGCGCCGAAGATGAACTTCGCCCGCTATTACCGCCTGCTGCAGCAGGCCGCCGGGCTGCTCGGCGAGACCGACTTCTTCCTGCGCCTGGGCCAGCGCTACAACCTCTACGACCTGGGGGTGATCGGCTATGCGCTGATCAGCGCGGCCAACCTGCGGCGCTCCTGGGACATCTCCCTCGGCCAGCCGTCGAGCCTGATGCCCCACCCGATCCACACCCGCCGCGAGGAGCTCGGCGAGCATATCCGCCTGACACTCAAGCTCCCGCCCTTCAACGAAGTGGAGCGCATCGCCCTCTGCGAGGAGTGGCTGAGCAGCACCTGGCGCTGGCTGTGCCAACGCCTGCCGGACCTGGAACGCTGCAGCGACATGCAGCTGCACCTGCCCTACCCGCCGCCGGCCCATGCCGCGGTGTATGGCGAACTCTTTCCCGGCCCATGCCAGTTCAATGCCGAGCAGCCCGAGCTGTGGATTCCGAAGGCGTTTCACGACCAGCCCTTTTCCACCGCCAACCCGTCGGTCAGCCGGCTCTGCCAGGCGCAAGGCGCGGCCACGCTGGCCAGCTTCGAGCGCGGCCCGTCGCTGCCCGACGATGTGCGCTACTACCTGCTGCAGAACGCACGCATTCCGCTGCCGGACCTGGAGCAGACCGCCGCGTGGCTGCGCCTGCCGCCGCACACGCTGCAGCGCCGGCTGCGCGACCACGGGCTGACCTTCAAGGGCATCGTGCTGGAAGTGCGGATGGCGCTGGCCCAGCGCTACCTGCTGGCCAGCCGGATGGCCTTGCAGGAGATCGCCTTCCTGCTCGGCTATGAGCATGTCACCAGCTTCCACCGCGCGTTCCAGCGGTTCACCGGGACGACGCCGGAGCGGTTTCGCGCCGCCGCCGGTAAAGACACCTTGTAGGAGCGGGCCATGCCCGCGAACGCGGACAAGGTCCGCTCTGCAAGAGCCCCGTCGGCGGACTTCGTCCGCGAAATTCCGGTGCTCAATCCGTCGCAGGCATGGCCAGCTCCTACAGAAAAGCGAGCCCGTCACCAGCCTGTAGGAGCGGGCCATGCCCGCGAACGCGGACATCGTCCGCTCTGCAAGAGTCCCGTTGGCGGACTTCGTCCGTGGAACTCCGGTGCCCGATCCGTCGCAGGCATGGCCAGCTCCTACAGAAAAGCGAGCCCGCCACCAGCCTGTAGGAGCGGGCCATGCCCGCGAACGCGCCCATGGGGCGCTCCTACAGGGAGATGCTGCGTCAGGCCTCCTTCTCGCAATTGATCATCCACGGCACGCCGAAGCGGTCTTCCACCGCGCCGAACAGCTCGGCCCAGAAGGTCTGCTCCAGCGGCATGGTGACCTTGCCGCCCTTGCCGAGGGCGTCGAACAGGCGCCGCGCTTCGGCCTTGGTGTCGACATTGAGGGTGATCGACACGCCCTTCACGCCCTCGTACTGGCCGCATTGCGGCGAGGCGTCCGAGCCCATCAGCACGTGGCCGTCCACCTCCAGGCGGACGTGGATCACGCGGTTCTTCAGCGCCTCGGGCATGTCCTCGCAGCCCGGCGCGTCGGCGAAGCGCATCAGCGCCGGCAGCTCGGCACGCAGCACCTCGGCGTAGTAACGGAAGGCTTCTTCACAGTTGCCGTCGAAAACCAGATAGGCATTCATCAACATGGCGGTATCCTCCAGGCTCAGGATTTGCTGGCGATTTCAGCGCGCAGGCGTTCTTCCTGCTCGCGCAATTCAGGGGTGAATTCGGCGCCGAAGTCCTCGGCCTCGAAGATCTGCCGGATCTCGATCTCGGACTCGCCATCGAAGGGGTTGGGCGAGCGCTTGACCCAGTCGATGCACTCCTGCAACGACGCGGTCTGCATGATCCAGAAACCGGCGATCAGCTCCTTGGTCTCGGCGAACGGGCCATCGATCACCTGCCGCGACGCGCCTTCAAAGCGCACCCGTGCACCCTTCACGCTGGGGTGCAGGCCCTCCCCGGCCAGCATCACGCCGGCCTTCACCAGTTCCTCGTTGTAGGCTCCCATGGCGGCGAGCAGCTCTTCCTTGGGCATCACACCGGCTTCGGAGTCAGCGGTGGCTTTGACGATCACCATGAAACGCATGGTCTTTCTCCTCTTGTGAGTCTCTTGTAATGGCTAGCGGGGCGGCCGGTGGCTACCGGTTCCTGACAAGTAGTCGATGGGCGTGACGGCAGATCGACAGGCCACGCAAAAAAATTTCAGCAGGGCAACGGGGCTTTGAGCATAGGTCGCGCCACAGCTTCCTGGCGGCGATATAGGAAAATTCGCTATGGACGCCCAGGGCCCGCGCCATTAGAACGTGCCGCTCGGCAAACTCCCGGCGCCCCCATGCAGGTTCAGCTCATCCCCGTCATCGAATTGTTCTACCTGGTGGACAGCGTTCCGCCGCCAGCCGAGGGGCCCTACTGGGAACACCGGGAACGCTGGCGGGCCTACCATGAGCGCAGCCTGCAGGCCCACGGCTTCGGCCCGGCGCTCAGGCCATACCTGCCGGGCAGCGCCTTTCACCGCATTGCCGAACTGAGCGACGCAGACATTGCGCGGCTGATCCGCCTGCATTGCCACGACCAGCTCAGCGGATCGGCGGACTGGCGCGAGGTCCGCCCGCTGCCCGGCGGCTACGTGCTGCGTGCGGGGAATGTGGATGCGCTGTTGCCGCAATGCTGCAGCGACCTGGGCGACTTGCGCAGCTGGAAGCGCATCGCCGCCGGCACGGGCGCCTACCTCTATAGCGGGCACCCGTCGCCGGAGATCAGCCAGCAGCACCAGACCGTCATCTTTGATTTCCGCAGCGCGAGCGAGGCGTTCTCCCCACCGGCGCCGCAGCGCTCGGTCAGCGTGCCGCACAGCGCATTGACGCGCGCCGTGCAGGCCGCCGAGCGGGAGCTGCGAATCTTCGCCGCGCGCCTGGAGCTGGTGAATGCCGAGCAGGGACTGAAGGTGCCTGGCATCGAAGCCCTGCTGATCCGTGGGCGCTGACCCTTCCGGTCTGGACAGACGGGGCCGCGCTCCCTAGATTCAGAGGTTTTCGCACCACACGGAGCATTGCCCATGAGCCTGGAATCGGTTCGCGCCTTCTTTGCCGAAAAGGCCCCCGACATCGCCATCATCGAGCTGGAAACCAGCACCGCCACCGTCGCCCTGGCCGCCGAAGCCCACGGCGTGGAGCCGGGCCGCATCGCCAAGACGCTATCCCTGCGCGTCGGCGAGCGCACCGTGCTGGTGGTGGCGCGCGGTGATGCGCGGCTGGACAACCGCAAGCTCAAGGACGCCTTCGGCGGCAAGGCCAAGATGCTCGGCGCCGAGGAAGTGGTGGAGCTGACCGGCCACCCGGTGGGCGGCGTCTGCCCGTTCGGCCTGGCCACACCGCTGCCGGTGTATTGCGATGTGTCGCTGCAGGCGTTCGACGAAGTGCTGCCGGCGGCGGGTGCCGTGCACAGCGCGGTGAGAATCGAACCGCAGCGTTTGGCGCAGCTGGTGGCGGCGGATTGGATCGACGTGTGCCAGGACATCGCCTGATCGTCGACAGCCACCCTGTAGGAGCGGGCCATGCCCGCGACCTGCAATTGAATCCATCGCACCGAAGTTCGCCGGGCATATCGATGTATCTGCAAGGGACTTCGCGGATAAGTTCTGGTTATCTACCCTACGCGCTTGGGATCGGGTGTTTCTGCGCCGCTTCGGCGTGCGCCCAGGCATCTTGTTTCGCCCCCTCGGGCGACCTTCTTTGGCAAACGCCCCAAAGAAGGCAAAGGTCTTGCCCCGGACATCCGGTTTTTCGCTTAGGCGAAAAATACCCTCGTTCCAGCGAAGTTTCAGGGGCACGCGTCGAAGGGCCATCCCTGGCCCATCGCCGCTCTCGCGACATCCATGTCGCTCAACCCCTGAAACTCCGCTTCCACTCGGCCTCCTGAACGGGGCATTCGGCGCGTGCGGACATTTCTCTGGAAGTCTCTAAGAGCCAAAGCCAAGCCAAAGCCGGATCGGTTGGGCTCTTCGTAGGAGCGAGCTTGCTCGCGAACCCGCTCAGCTCGGCGCCTCCCTGTAGGAGCAGAAACGGGTTATTTGCCTGCCTCGACGGCGGATCACGCTGGCGCGCCCTGCAGTGCAATTGATGGGTATCGCTGCGCTCCACGCCATCCTACGTTGGGGCTTTCCGGGGCTTCCCTGTGGAGGCGCTCCTGCACGGCCAATCGCTGCTAAAGCACTGTTGCCCCAGCAACACTCACCCAACACTTTGCTGTCCGCCCAGCGCCTCAACTGTTGGACTGAAAAACCAAGTCATTGATTTAAAAGGAAATTAATTTCCGGCACAGCTTGTGCAGTGACCTGATCAGACAGACCCGAACGCCGGGTCGATTCATCTGCCGAGGTCGCTGTACTGCCATGCCCCAACTCCCCGAATCCGCCCACTACGACATCCGCGAACCCAACGCGCACCGGATCGGCTCTGACGCCGAGGCCCTCTCGGTCGCCCACAAGGTCGCCGCCTTCCTGCTCGAAGGCGCCGCCGAGCGCGACCGCAACCGCGAGGTCCCACCGGAGGTCGTCGAGGTCTACTCCAACAGCGGCCTGTGGGGCATCACCGTGCCCCGCGAGTTCGGCGGCGCCGAGGTGTCCTACGCTACCCTCGCCGAAGTCATCGCGATCATTTCCGCTGCCGACCCGTCGCTGGGGCAGATTCCGCAGAACCACTACTGCCTGCTGGAAGACATCCGCCTGCAAGGCACCGACGAGCAGAAGCGCTTCTTCTTCGACCTCGCGCTCAAGGGCAACCGCTTCGCCAACGCGCTGTCGGAGACCGGCGGCAAGAACGTCCAGGACATCCAGACCCGCCTGCGCCACGACGGTGACAACGTGGTCATCGACGGCCGCAAGGGCTACTGCACCGGCTCGCTGTACGCCCACTGGATCGGCGTGCTGGGCCTCGACGAGCAGAACAACGCCCAGCTCGCCTTCGTCCCGCGCGGCACGCCGGGCCTCGTCATCGTCGATGACTGGGCCAGCATCGGCCAGCGCACCACCTCCAGCGGCACCGTGCTGGTGGAAGGCCTGCGCGTGCCGGCGTTCAACGTCTTCCCTACGCACCGTTCCTACGACGTGCCGACCCTGGCCGGCCCGTTCGCGCAGATCACCACCGCCGCCATCGACGCCGGCATTGCCCGCGCGGCGCTGCGCGACACCATCGCCTTCGTCCGCGAACAGGCGCGCCCGTGGATCGACGCCGGTGTGGAGAAAGCCAGCGAAGACCCGCTCACCATCATCCAGGTCGGTGAACTGGGCATCCGTATCGAGGCCGCCGACGCCCTGCTGGAGCGCGCCGGCAAGGTGATGGATGCCGCCCGCCCGGCGCCGGACGAAGACAGCGTCGCCCGTGCCTCGGTCGCCGTGGCCAAGGCCAAGGTGCTGACCACCGAGGTCGCCATCGACGCCACGAACAAGCTGTTCGAACTCGGCGGCACCCGCTCCACCCTCGCCCGCCATGCCTTCGACCGCCACTGGCGCAACGCCCGCGTGCACACCCTGCACGACCCGGTGCGCTGGAAGTACCACCTGGTCGGCAACTGGCTGTTGAACGATAAGCGTCCGCCGCGCCACGACTGGAACTGAGGAAGCGCGATGAGCAAGCAGATCCGCCTCAACGCCTTCGCCATGAACTGCGTCGGCCACCTCTCGCCCGGCCTCTGGCGCCACCCGCGCGACCAGCAGGCCGCGCGCTACACCGACATCCACTACTGGATCGAGCTGGCGAAGACCCTCGAACGCGGCAAGATCGACGGGCTGTTCCTGGCCGACGTGCTGGGCGTCTATGACGTCTACCACGGCAACGCCGACGCCGCGCTGCGCGCCGGCGCGCAGGTGCCGGCCAACGACCCGCTGCAGATCGTCCCGGCCATGGCCGCGGCCACCGAGCACCTGGGTTTCGGCATCACCGCCTCGGTGTCCTTCGAGCACCCGTTCCCCTTCGCCCGGCGCATCTCCACGCTGGACCACCTGACCCGCGGCCGCGCCGGCTGGAACATCGTCACCTCCTACCTGAACAGCGGCGCGCGCAACCTGGGCCTGAAGCAGCAGCTCAACCACCAGCAGCGCTATGCCCTGGCCGAGGAATACCTGGAGGTCTGCTACAAGCTCTGGGAAGCCAGCTGGGATGACGACGCGGTGGTCGCCGACCGCGCCAGCGGCGTCTACGCCGACCCGCGCAAGGTGCACCCCATCCAGCACAAGGGCGAGCACTTCGAAGTGCCCGGCTTCCACCTGAGCCAGCCCTCGCCGCAGCGCACCCCGGTGCTCTACCAGGCCGGCGCGTCGAGCCGCGGCAAGGCATTCGCCGCCGGCAATGCCGAATGCGTGTTCGTGGCTGCGCCGACCAAACGCATCCTCCGCGACCAGGTGGCGGACCTGCGCCGCCTCGCCGTGGAAGCCGGCCGCCAGGCCAGCGACGTGCTGGTGCTGAACCAGCTCACGGTGATTGTCGCGCCGACCGACGCCGAGGCCCTGGCCAAGCTGGAGGACTACCGCCAGTTCAGCGACCGCGAGGGCGCCCTGGCACTGGTGTCCGGCTGGACCGGCATCGACTTCGGCCAGTACGCGCCGGACCAGGTGTTGCGCCACGTACAGAGCGACGCCATCCAGTCCGCGGTGGATGCCTTCAGCGCCGCCGACCCGGAGCGCCAGTGGACCGCCGCCGAAATCGCCGACTACTGCGCTCTGGGTGGCGACGGCCCGCTGCTGGTGGGCTCGCCGCAGACCGTGGCGGACCAGCTGCAGGCCTGGGTCGAGGAAACCGACGTCGACGGCTTCAACCTCTCCAGCCTGGTGGCGCCGGAAACCTTCGTCGACATCGTCGACCTGCTGGTGCCCGAGTTGCAGGCACGCGGGCTGTTCAAGCGCGAGTACGAGCAAGGCACCCTGCGCCACAAGCTGTTCGGCCAGGGCGACCGCCTGCGCGCGCCGCACCGCGCGGCGAAGCTCCGCAGGAGTGAGCAGTGATGGACGGCTGGTTCCGCAACCTCGACTGGCACGACCTCGCCCAGGCCTGCCTGGACACCCTCGCCATGCTCGGCGGCGCACTGGCCTTCACCGTGCTGCTGGGCCTGCCGCTGGGCGTACTGCTGTACCTCACGGGCAAGCGCCAGCTGCATGCCCGCCCCGGCCTGTACCGCGCGCTGTCGGTGGTGGTGAACATGCTGCGCTCGCTGCCATTCATCATCCTGCTGATCGTGCTGATCCCGGTCACCACGTTGATCACCGGCACCTCGCTGGGCGTCGCCGGTGCCATTCCGCCGCTGGTGGTGGGCTGCACGCCGTTCTTCGCGCGGCTGGTGGAAACCGCCCTGCGCGAGGTCGACCGCGGCCTGGTGGAAGCCACCCAGGCGATGGGCGCCAGCACCTGGCAGATCATCTGGCACACCCTGCTGCCCGAAGCGCGCACCGGGCTGATCGCCGCCGTGACCGTCACCGCCATCGTGCTGGTGGACTACACCGCGATGTCCGGCGTGATCGGCGGCGGCGGCCTGGGCGACCTGGCCATCCGCTTCGGTTACCAGCGCTTCCAGACCGACGTGATGATCATCACCGTCGCCCTGCTGATCCTGCTGGTGCAGGCGTTGCAGATGAGCGGGGACCGCCTCGTCGCGCGCTACACGAGGCGCTGAATTCCCCGCCCACTCCCCACCCGGGAGCGGCATTCGCGATCCAGCCGCCGGCAGCCGGCCCCGCTGCCAACAAGGCCCCACGTCCACCCCACGACGGCCCACCCACTACTGTTCAAGGAGCAACACCCATGAAAAAGGCCATCGCCATCCTGGCAGCCGTCGTCGCCTTCTCCGCCCACGCGGGGGAAAAACTCGTGGTCGGCGCCACCCCGGTGCCCCACGCCGAGATCCTCGAGTTCGTCAAACCGGAACTGGCCAAGGAAGGCGTCGACCTGGACATCAAGGTCTTCACCGACTTCATCCAGCCCAACCTGCAGCTCGCGCAGAAGAACCTCGACGCCAACTACTACCAGTACCGCCCCTTCCTCGATGACTTCAACAAGACCCGCCACACCGACCTGGTACCGGTGGTGGGCATCCACATCGAGCCCTTCGGCGCCTACTCCACCAAGTACAAGTCCCTCGCCGAGCTGCCCGACGGCGCCAGCGTGGCCATCCCCAACGACCCGGTGAACACCGGCCGCGCGCTGGTGCTGCTGGCCGAGAACGGCCTGATCAAGCTCAAGGACCCGACCAACCCGCAGTCCACCGAGCGCGACATCACCGATAACCCCAAGCACCTGAAGATCCGTGAACTGGAAGGCGCCCTGCTGGCGCGCGCGGTGAAGCAGGTGGACCTGGCGTTCGTCTTCGCCAACTACGCGCTGGAAGCCGGGATCGACATCAAGAGCGCGCTGATCGTGGAGAAAGGCAAGGACCTCTACGCCGAGTTCCTCGTCGCCCGCCCGGACAACATCCAGGACCCGGGCATCCAGAAGCTGGCCAAGGCGCTGAATTCGCCGGAAGTCCGCCAGTTCATCCTGACCCGCTACAAGGGCGAGATCGCGCCGGCGTTCTGATGCGAGATCGGGCGCGGGGGCGAAGCACCCTCTCCCCCCGCCCTCTCCCTGAAGGGAGAGGGAGCCAAAAGCCCGCCGGCTGATGCATCTGTTTCAACGCACACGGACAGTCCCCTCTCCCTTCAGGGAGAGGGTTAGGGAGAGGGAGTTCCCTGCTCCACAACCACAGGAAACCGCATGACCTACGAATCCGCACCCAAGGACCTTCGTGACCAGGCGCCCCGGCTACTCCCGGCGCGCCGCATCGACAACGACGCCCAGGCCATCGACGCCGCCCACGAAGTGGCCCGCCTGGCGAAACCCGGCGCCGCCGCGCGCGACCGCGAGCGCGCCCTGCCCTGGCGCGAGCTGGAGCATTTCACCGCCCTCGGCCTGGGCGGCATCAGCATTCCCCGCGCCTACGGCGGCGCGCAGGTGTCCTACGCCACCGTGGCCGAAGTCTTTCGCGTGATCTGCGCCGCCGACCCGGCGCTGGGGCAGATCCCGCAGAACCAGTTCGGCCTGCTCAACGTGATAGACAACGTCGCCAGCGACGCGCAGAAGCGCGTGCTGTTCGGCGGCGTGCTGAACGGTCGGCGCATCGGCAATGCCGGCCCCGAACGCAACACCCGCAACACCCTCGAACTCAAGGCGCGACTGGTGCGCGACGGCGAGAACTTCCGCGTCAGCGGCGAGAAGTTCTATTCCACCGGTGCGCTGTTCGCCCACTGGGTCGCGGTGAAGGCCATCAACGAGGAAGGCCGCGCCGTCATGGGCTTCGTCGAGCGCGGCGTAGAAGGCCTGCGCATCGTCGACGACTGGTCCGGCTTCGGCCAGCGCACCACCGCCAGCGGCACGGTGCTGCTGGACAACGCCCCGGTTTCCGGTTCCCTGGTGATCCACAACGGCCGGCTCGCCGATGTGCCGAACGTCCAGGGCGCCGTCTCGCAACTGATCCAGGCCGCCATCGATGCCGGCATCGCGGCGAACGCCCTGGAAGACGCCATCGACTTCATCCGCACGCGCACCCGCCCCTTCATCGACGCGAACGTCGAGCACGCCAGCGAAGAACATTTCACCATCGCCGAAATCGGCCGCCTGCAGGTCGAACTGCACGCCGCCGAGGCGCTGCTGGAGCGCGCCGGCCATGTGCTCGACGAGGTCAGCGCGCGGCCCATCGACGACGAGTCCGCCGCCCGCGCATCCATCGCCGTGGCCGAGGCCAAGGTGCTGACCACCGAGATCAGCCTGGCCGCCAGCGAGAAGCTCTTCGAGCTGGCTGGCAGCCGCGCCACCCTCGCCGAATTCAACCTCGACCGCCACTGGCGCAACGCCCGCGTGCACACCCTGCACGACCCGGTGCGCTGGAAGGTCCAGGCGGTTGGCGCCTATCACCTCAACGGCGCCCGCCCGGCGCGTCATTCCTGGATCTGAGGAGCGCCGATGAACAGCATCGTACAATCTCCCCTGCAGCAGAGCAGCCCCATCCACATCATCCGCAGCGACGACGAAGCCCTGGACGTCGCCCGCGCCCTGGCCGCCGACTTCCGTGAAGGCGCCATCGCCCGCGACCGTGAACGTCGCCTGCCCTGGGACGAACTGGAACGCTTCAGCCGCTCCGGCCTGTGGGGCATCACCGTGCCCCGCGAGTACGGCGGCGCCGGGGTTTCCCGCGTCACGGTGGCCCGCGTGATCGCGATCATCTCCGCCGCGGATGGCTCGCTGGGGCAGATTCCGCAGAACCATTTCTACGCCGTCGAACTACTGCGGGTGAATGGCAGCGAAGAGCAGCAGGCCCGCCTGTTCGCCGAGGTGCTGGCCGGCGTGCGCTTCGGCAATGCGCTGGCGGAAATCGGCACGCGCACCGCCCACGACCGCACCACGCGCCTCACGCGCGAAGACGGCGAGCTGCGCATTCATGGCCGCAAGTTCTACTGCACTGGCGCACTCTACGCGCAGCGCATTCCCACCCTGGTGATCGATGACGAGGGCATTCATCAGTTCGCCTTCATCGCCCGCGACACCCAGGGCGTGGAAGTGATCGACGACTGGTCCGGCTTCGGCCAGCGCACCACCGGCAGCGGCAGCGTGGTATTCGATGGCGCGCCCGTGAGCGAGGACGACATCGTGCCGTTCCAGAGCGCGTTCGAGCGCCCGACCACCGTCGGTCCCTTCGCGCAGATCCTGCACGCCGCCATCGATGCCGGCATCGCCCGTGGCGCCTATGAGGATGCGCTGGTGTTCCTGCGCGAGAAGGCGCGGCCGTGGATCGATTCGGGCGTGGACAAGGCCAGCGACGACCCGCTGGCGATCAATGAAATCGGTCGCCTGGCGATCCGCCTGCACGCCGCCGAAGCGCTGCTGGATCGCTCGGGTCGCGTGCTCGATGCAGCCACCGCCGAGCCGACCGCCGAGAGCGTCGCCGCCGCCTCCATCGCCGTGGCCGAGGCGCGGGCGATCACCACCGAAGTCTCGCTGCTGGCGGGCTCCAAGCTGATCGAACTGGGCGGCAGCCGCGCCAGCCTCGCCGAGCTGGGCCTGGACCGCCACTGGCGCAACGCCCGCGTGCACACCCTGCACGACCCGGCGCGCTGGAAGTACTTCGCGGTGGGCAACTACTACCTCAACGACCAACTGCCGCCGCGCCGGGGGACGATCTGATGCCCCGCGCCTTGCGCCCACAAGAATCCCTCACCCTAACCCTCTCCCAAAGGGAGAGGGGACCGTTCGGTGCAGGGAGAAACCACAGCATCAGCCGGCACGGCCTGCCCCCTCTCCCTCCGGGAGAGGGCTGGGGTGAGGGGAAAACGCTCGCTCCAGTCGTCCTCAGAATCGGCATCGCAGGGAGCACGACGCCCACGGCGTTATCCGCCATGGCGGTAAACAACCCGTTCCGGGTCATTCGCCCTGCAGGTGCCGCACTGCAGTCATCAGGCCGCCCTCGCAAGGACTTCCCATGACCCAGAAGCAGATCCTCCTCAACGCCTTCAGCATGAACTGCGTCGGCCACATCAACCACGGCCTGTGGACCCACCCGCGCGACCGCTCCAGTGACTTCAACACGCTGCGCCACTGGACCGACCTCGCCCGCCTGCTGGAAAAGGGCCTGTTCGACGGCCTGTTCCTCGCCGACATCCTCGGCGTCTACGACGTCTACCAGAACGGCATCGAGCTGACCGCGAAGGAAGCCATCCAGCTGCCGGTTAACGACCCGCTGATGCTGGTCTCGGCCATGGCCGGCGCCACGCAGCACCTGGGCTTCGGCGTGACCGCCAACCTCACCTACGAGGCGCCCTACCCGTTCGCCCGCCGGCTGTCGACGCTGGACCACCTGAGCGATGGCCGGGTCGGCTGGAACATCGTCACCGGTTACCTGGAAAGCACCGCCCGCGCCATGGGCCAGGAGCGGCAGATCGACCACGACCGCCGCTACGACCGCGCCGACGAATACCTGGAGGTGCTCTACAAACTCTGGGAAGGCAGTTGGGAAGACGACGCCGTGGTCGTCGACCGCCAGCGCCGCGTCTACGCCCAGCCGGGCAAGGTGCACAAGGTCCGCCACCACGGCGAGTTCTTCGATGTCGAGGGCTACCACCTCAGCCAGCCATCGCCGCAACGCACGCCGTTGCTGTTCCAGGCCGGCGCGTCCAATCGCGGGCTGGCCTTCGCCGCACGCCACGCCGAGTGCGTGTTCGTCTCGGCGCAGACCCGCGAAGCCACCCGCGTGCTGGTGGACCGCATCCGCCAGGCAGCCGTGGATGCCGGTCGCCGCGCGGACGACATCAAGGTGTTCATGGGCATCAACGTCATCGTCGCGCCGACCGACGCCGAGGCCCGCGACAAGCTCGCCGAATACCGCCGCTTCGCCAGCGCCGAGGCAGGCCTTGCGCACTTCGCCAGCACCACCGGCATCGACTTCTCGCGCTACGCGCTGGACGAGCCGATCCGCTATGAGAAGACCAACGCCATCGAGTCCGCCACCAAGGCACTGACCGTCGCTCGCACCGACGCCACCGTGCGCCAGCTGCTGGAGCAGTTCACCCTCGGCGGCCGCTACACCACGCTGGTGGGCGACCCCGTGCAGGTGGCCGATGAGCTGCTGGGCTGGATCAACGAGGCGGGCCTCGACGGCTTCAACCTCACCCGCACCGTGGAGCCGGAAAGCTACGCCGACTTCATCGACCTCGTGGTACCGGAACTGCAGAACCGCGGTGCCTACAAGACGGCCTACGCCGACGGCACCCTGCGGGAAAAACTCTTCGGCGCCGGCCGCGCCCGACTGCCCGCACGGCACGTCGGCGCGAGCTTCCGCCAGGCAACCGCCACTGGAGCGACTCCAGCCTTCTCCGTTTAAACCCATAAGGATTCGTTGCCATGCATGCACGCTTCAAGCTTACCCTCGGCCTCTCCCTGAGCCTCCTCGCCGCCGGCCTCGCCCAGGCGGCCGACACCCTGCGCCTGGGTACCACCGCCGCCTTCGCCCCACCGCTGGAAGTGGCGGTGAAGGAAGCCGCCCAGCAGGGCCTGAAGGTCGAACTGGTGGAGTTCACCGACTGGAACGCGCCGAACATCACCCTCGACCACGGCGACATCGACGCCAACTACTTCCAGCACACGCCCTTCCTGGAGAACGCCAACCGCGAGGGCGGCCTGCACCTGAAGGCCTTCGCGCCGGGGATCATCAACAACGTCGGCCTGTACTCGACCAAGTACAAGGCCATCGCCGACCTGCCCGACGGCGCCAAGGTCGCCATCGCCAATGACCCGATCAATGGCGGCCGCGGCCTGCAGCTGCTGCAGAAGGCCGGGCTGCTCAAGCTCAAGGACGGCGTGGGCTACAAGGCGACCCTGGACGACATCGTGGCCAACCCCAAGCACATCCAGATCATCGAGCTGGAAGCGGTCCAGCTGGTGCGCGCGCTGGACGAAGTCGACCTGGCCCAGGGCTACCCGCACTACATCCGCCTGGCCGGGACCATCGACCCGAACAGCGCGCTGCTGTTCGACGGCATCGAGAACAAGGAGTACGTCATCCAGTTCGTGACCCGTGACGACTTCAAGGACCCGGACGGCCGGCTGAAGAAATTCGTCGATCTCTACCAGCATTCGCCGCAGGTCCGCGCCGCGCTGGACAAGGCCCACGGCTCGCTCTACCAGCCGGGCTGGAACTGACCCTGCAGGAGCGAGCTTGCTCGCGAACCAATCCGCGCTGCGGGGGCCGTTCGCGAGCAAGCTCGCTCCTACGAAGAGCACGCGCCATCACCGTAGCTACGGTCGTAGGGCGCATAACGCGCCAGCGTTATCCGCCGCGCAGCAGCTGGCGGATAACCTGTTCCAGGTTATGCGCCCTACGTTCCTGGCAATGAATGGGCAAGCGTTTACGTAGGAGCGGACTCCGTCCGCGATAGGTTCGCCTCGCGCCGGATGCCATCGCGGACGAAGTCCGCTCCTACGCCAGCTCTCGCTCCCAAACTCAGAACAGGCCCCCACCATGGTCAGCTTCAATCGCAATCTCGAACTCGCCACCCAGCACATCGCCCTGCGCGGGCTGGGCAAGACCTACGCCGGCCACCACGGCCCGGTGGAGGCACTGAGCGACATCGAACTCTCCGTCCGCCGTGGCGAAGTGTTCGGCATCATCGGCCGCAGCGGCGCCGGCAAGAGCTCGCTGATCCGCACCCTCAACCGCCTGGAACAACCCAGCGTCGGCCAGGTGCTGATCGACGGCGAAGACATCGGCGCCTTCGACGCCCAGCAACTGGTCGGCCTGCGCCGCCGCGTCGGCATGATCTTCCAGCACTTCAACCTGATGTCGGCCAAGACGGTCGCGCAGAACATCGCCCTGCCCCTGCGCGTGGCCGGCGTGCCCAAGGCGCGCATCGCCGAGCGGGTGGATGAGCTCCTCGAACTGGTCGGCCTGACCGAGAAGCGCCATGCCTACCCGGCGCAACTCTCCGGCGGGCAGAAGCAGCGCGTCGGCATCGCCCGCGCCCTGGTGCACCAGCCGGAAATCCTGCTCTGCGACGAAGCCACCTCGGCGCTGGACCCGGAGAGCACCCAGGCCATCCTCGCGCTGCTGCGCGACATCAACCGCCGCCTGGGACTGACCATCGTGCTGATCACCCACGAGATGGCGGTGATCCGTGAAATCTGCGACCGCGTGGTGGTGCTCGAGCGCGGGCGAATCGTCGAGCAGGGCGATGTCTGGGAAGTCTTCGGCAACCCGCAGCACGAGGTCAGCCGCACCCTCCTCGGCTCGCTGCAACAGCACCTGCCGCCGGACCTGCTGGCGCGCCTGGAGCATCCTTCGGCCGACGAAGTCATCCTCGACCTGCACTACACCGGTGTACGCGAGCAGGAGCCGGACCTGCTGGCCATCGCCCAGGCCCTGGGCAGCCGCGTCAGCCTGCTGCACGGCGGCATCGAGCGCATCCAGGGCCGCGCCCTGGGCCGCCTGCTGCTGAGCGTCGCCGCGCCCGCCGCCAGCGCCCCGCAACTGCTCGAACGCGCCCGCGATGTCGCCGACCGCCTGGAGGTGCTCACCCATGCCTGATCGCCTGCTGCAAGGCCTGCTCGACACCCTGCTGATGATCGGCGCGTCCTCGGCCATCGTCTTCCTGGTGGGCATCCCGCTGGCCTTGGTGCTGGTCACCACCGGCCCCGGCGGGATCTTCCAGGCGCGCCTGGTCAACCAGAGCCTGGGCAGCGTGGTCAACGTGCTGCGCTCGATCCCGTTCCTGATCCTGATGGTGGCGCTGATCCCCTTCACCCGGCTGATCGTCGGCACCAGCTACGGCGTCTGGGCGGCGGTGGTGCCGCTGACCATCGCCGCCACGCCGTTCTTCGCGCGCATCGCCGAAGTCAGCCTGCGCGAGGTCGACCACGGGTTGATCGAAGCGGCGCAGGCCATGGGCTGCCAGCCGCGGCACATCATCTGGAACGTGCTGCTGCCCGAAGCGCGGCCGGGCATCGTCGCCGGCTTCACCATCACCCTGGTGACCATGATCAACTCCTCGGCCATGGCCGGCGCCATCGGTGCCGGCGGCCTGGGCGACCTGGCCTACCGCTACGGCTACCAGCGCTTCGACACCCAGGTGATGCTCACGGTGATCATCCTGCTGGTAGCCCTGGTGACGCTGATCCAGTTCGGCGGCGACCGCCTCGCGCGCTGGCTCAACAAGCGCCTGTGACGTTCGTCGGCTGAGCCGGACACAGCCCTTCTACCCGGCGGGTTGCGTCTACCCTGACAACACACCCGCCCCTCCGTGCTCCGGCACAGCTCGTGGATGCGTGGCGCCCCTGTTCACGAAAAGCGTCCACGGACGAGTGTCCGCTCGCGAGGTGCTGGTCATGGCCAATCCGCTTTCCACCCTGGGTATCGTGCATACCGCCATCAGCCTGGTGCCGCTGGTCGCCGGGTTGTGGGCGTTCTACCAGGCGGGTCGCATCGACCCGCGCAGCCCCGCCGGGCGCTGGTACATCGTCGGGATGATCCTCGGCGTACTGACGGCCTTCGGCCTGTCCAGCACCGGCGGCTTCAATGCCGGGCACGCCATCGGCATCCTCTGCCTGCTGGCCCTCGCGGTCGGCAGCTACGCACAGCGCATCGGCACCCTGGGTGGCCTGCGGGAATACCTGGAGACCGCGGCGATGAGCTTCAGCTTCTTCCTGATGATGATTCCCACGCTCAACGAATCCCTGTCGCGCCTGCCGCCGTCGAACCCCATCGGCCACGGGCCGGACTCGCCACCGGTGCAGATGGCGGTGATGGTCGCGCTGCTGGTACTGGTGATCGGCGTGCTTTACCAGTTCTACCGCATCCACCGCCGGCGGATGCCGCCGGCACGCCCGGCGCACTGAGCGTCTATGCTGGCGGACTCCAGCCAAGGAGTTCAGCCATGACCGTCCGCCGCATCGTCGCCAACCTAGCTACCGGCAAGCCCGCCGACGTCGCGCGTTTCTACCGCGAGCTGTTCGATCTGGAGGTGGCGATGGACCACGGCTGGCTGATCACCCTCGCCAGCGCCGACAGTGCGCCCGCACAGATAAGCCTGGCCAGCGAAGGCGGCTCGGGAGCGCCGGTGCCGGACCTGTCCATCGAAGTGGACAATCTCGACGAGGTACACGAGCGCGCCCTCGCGGCCGGCCACGAAATTCCCTATGCGCTGACCCTCGAGCCCTGGGGCGTGCGGCGCTTCTTCGTGTGTGATCCGTTGGGGACGCTGGTGAACGTGCTCCAGCACGTCCATTGAAGAGAGAGTTCACGAGCAAGCTCGCCCCTACAGGAAGAGCGCCCAGGCACCTGCAGGAGCGAGCTTGCTCGCGAACGGCTTCAGCGGTTGAGGAACCCCAGCAGGTCCTCGTTCACCTGGTCGGCCATGGTGGTGCACATGCCGTGCGAACCGCCCTTGTAGACCTTCAGCTCGCCCTTCTGCACCAGCTCCACCGAGCGCTGGCCGGCAGCACCGATGGGCACGATCTGGTCGTCGTCGCCATGGAGGATCAGCGCCGGCACGTCGATCTTCTTCAGGTCCTCGGTGTAGTCCACCTCGGAGAACTCGCGGATGCACAGGTACAGGCCCAGGTGCCCGCCCATCATGCCCTGCAGCCAGAAGTTGTCGATCACCCCCTGGGACGCCTTCACACCCGGCCGGTTGTAGCCGTAGAACGGCAGCGCCAGGTCCTTGAAGAACTGCGAGCGGTCTTCCTTCACCCCCTTGCGGATGCCATCGAACACGTCGATCGGCAGGCCGCCGGGGTTGGCCGCGGTCTTGAGCATCAGCGGCGGCACCGCACCGATCAGCACGGCGCCGGAAAGCCGCTTGGTGCCATGGCGGCCAATGTAGTGCGCCACCTCGCCACCGCCAGTGGAGTGGCCTACCAGCGTGGCGCCCTTCAGATCCAGCGCGTCGATCACCGCCGCCAGGTCGTCGGCGTAGGTGTCCATGTCATTGCCCTTGGCCGGCTGGCCCGAACGACCATGGCCGCGGCGGTCATGGGCGATAACCCGGTAGCCCTTCTGCACCAGGAACAGCATCTGCGCGTCCCAGGCATCGGCGTTCAACGGCCAGCCGTGGGAGAACACCACCGGCTGCCCGCTGCCCCAATCCTTGTAGAAGATCTCGGTGCCATCTTTTGCTTTGACGATGCTCATTTGGGTCGTTTCCTTCAGGGAATGGTTGAAAAGAAACGCCGCAACTGCAGCGACTGCGCAGCGCTCTACGGCGGGCTTGAGCATAGCCAGCGCATTGACCCCGGCAGGCAGATCCCGCAGCTTTCCGACGAGCGCGAGCTCAATCGATGCCAGCCTCGAACAGATCCCCGAGCCAGTCGGAGAACACCCGCAGGCGCCGCGACATCTGTCGGCGCACCGGGTACAGGACGCTGACCGGCAGTGGCGGCGGCTGCCAGGCGCGCAGCACTTCCACCAGTTCGCCGCTGGCCAGCCCCTCGTTCAGGTGATAGCGCGGCGCCTGGATCAGGCCGAAGCCCGCGCGACAGGCGGCAATGTAGGCGTCGGCATGATTCACCGTGACCCGGCTGGGCAGCCGCTGGGTGCGCAGGTGGCCGTCGAAGCGGAACTCCAGGTCGAAGATTCGCCCGCTGGAGGCCGACTGGTAGTTCACCGCCAGGTGCCCTTCGAGCCGATCCGGGTGCTCGGGCAGGCCGAACGCTTCGACGTAGGCGCGACTCACGCAGGTCAGTTGCTCCAGCTCGGCGATGCGCCGGCCGACCAGGCTGGAGTCCGGCAGCTCGCCGGCGCGCAGCACGCAGTCCACGCCCTCGCGCACCAGGTCCACCTGGCGGTCGTTCAGGCTCAGCTCCAGCTCGATCTGCGGGTAGCGCCGGCAGAACGCCGGCAGCGCCGGGATCACCACCAGCCGCCCCAACGAGCTGGGCAGGTCCACCCGCAGCTTGCCGCGCGGGTTGTCGGGCGAGTCGGAGAAGCAGTTTTCCGCGTCCTCCAGGTCCTCCAGCAGGCGCACGCAGCGCTCGTAGTAGGCCTGGCCGTCGGCGGTGACGCTGACCTGCCGCGTGGTGCGACGCAGCAACTGGACACCCAGGTGCGTCTCCAGTTGCTGGATCAGTTGGGTCACGCTGGCGCGGGGCAATTGCAGGCTGTCCGCCGCCTTGCCGAAGGCCTTGAGTTCCACGATGCGGGTGTAGACCTGCATGGCCTGCAAGCGGTCCATGGCGCACTCCGATTATTCATCCAGGCTGAATAGTTAAACCGCAAACAGCCAGTTTATCCATGCTGAACAAACAACAAGAATGGTCCTGCCCCCTCTTTTCCCCCTCGGAGCATTCGCTATGAAGACTCGTCGCCTCGGCCAGCAAGGCCCTGTCGTCTCCGCCATCGGCCTCGGCTGCATGGGCATGTCCGACTTCTACACCACCGGCAGCGATGAGGCAGAATCCATCGCCACCCTGCACCGTGCACTGGAGCTGGGCGTGACGCTGCTCGACACCGCCGATATCTATGGCCCGCACACCAACGAGGAACTGCT
Organism: Pseudomonas sp. NY15437; assembly: GCF_048068435.1. Taxonomy (NCBI): domain Bacteria; kingdom Pseudomonadati; phylum Pseudomonadota; class Gammaproteobacteria; order Pseudomonadales; family Pseudomonadaceae; genus Pseudomonas; species Pseudomonas sp. NY15437. The sequence goes on along the minus strand of NZ_JBLUQC010000006.1, from coordinate 29,875 downwards.
CGGCCGCGCCCTGAAGGGCAAGCGCGAGCAGGTCTTCCTCGCCACCAAGTTCGGCATCGTGCGCACTCCCGAGCAACCCCAGGCGCGTGGCGCCAACGGGCGTCCGGAATACGTCCGCCAGGCCGTGGAAGGCAGCCTGAAACGCCTGGGCACCGACCACATCGACCTGTACTACCAGCACCGAGTCGACCCCGACGTGCCCATCGAGGACACCGTCGGCGCCATGGCCGAGCTGGTGCAGGCCGGCAAGGTGCGCTACCTCGGCCTCAGCGAAGCCTCGGCGCAGACACTGGAGCGCGCGCACAAGGTCCACCCGATCACCGCGCTGCAAAGCGAATACTCGCTGTGGACCCGCGACCCGGAAGAGAACGGCGTACTGGCCGCGTGCGCGCGCCTGGGTGTCGGCTTCGTCCCCTACAGCCCTCTGGGCCGCGGCTTCCTCACCGGTGCGCTGAAGAGCCCGGATGATTTCGCCGAGGACGACTACCGTCGCTCCAGCCCGCGCTTCACCGGCGACAACTTCGCGAAGAACCTGCGCCTGGTCGAAAAGGTCGCCGAACTGGCAGCCGCCCGCGGCGTGAAGCCGTCGCAACTGGCCCTGGCCTGGGTGCTGGCCCAGGGCGAGCACCTGGTGCCGATCCCCGGCACCAAGCAGCGCAAGTACCTGGAAGAGAACGTCGCCGCCGTGGACCTCGTGCTGACCCCGGCGGAGCTGCTGGAGCTGGACGCGATCTTCCCCAGCGGCGCGGCTGCCGGCGGGCGCTACAGCGAGCAGGTGATGTCGCTGATCCAGTAAAAGCTGCAGATCGGAACGCCGGTGGACAGCCGCAGCGGTTATGCTGACAGGGTCCACCGGAGGTTCCATGCCATTCGTTCGTGCCGCACTGCTCGTGCTCTTCGTCCTTCCCCTCGCCGCCCAAGCGGATGAGGAATGCCAGGTGACCGCCGTCTTCAGCGGCGACCAGCTGACCTGCCAGCGCGCCGACGGCCGCGACGTCACCATTCACCTGCGCGGCGTCAGCGCCCCGGCACTGGAACACCCCTTCGGCCAGCGCTCCCGCGCGGCCCTGGTGCAGCTCGCGCTGGGCAAGAGCGCCACCCTCAAGCACGCCGAGCCGCTGCCTGACGGCAGCGTGCGCGGAGCGGTGTGGGTCACGCCGGCGGAGTGCCCGAACTGCGGTCATACCCTTGATATCGGCCGGGCACAGCTGAGCATCGGCCTGGCGAGCTGGCGGCAGAGCGACGCGCAGACGCCGGAGGAAGTCGGCCAGTACCAGTTCGAGGAACATGAAGCCAAGGCGCGCCGCACCAACCTCTGGCACACGCCCTGATTCAGTTGCTCACGTAGTGCTGCAGGATGCGCCGGTCCTCGCCCGCGTCCACCAGCGTCTTCAGCGTCTGCGCGTAGCGGCGGACGAAGTCCTCGTCCTGGGTGCGCTTGCTGAAGGCGACTTCCGCCGACTCCGCCGAGACCACCACGCCGGTGGGCTCGATGCGCTTGGCCAGGCCCAACTGCTGCAACTCGTACCGGCCGCTGTGCTCGTCGGCGATGATGCCGTCGACGCGGCCCTTGTCGACCATGTGCCAGAGGTTGGTCCGGCTGGGGTTGAAGAACACCCGCGCGGCATAGTCGGGGTCGGCCATCAGCTGGCGATAGGGTTCACCGTAGGACACGTCGATCTGCGCGCCCAGGCGGAAGTCGCGGCCCGGCAGGTCGGAGAGCTGCCGCAGGCTGTCCCGCTCGGGCAATCCGTGGCGGACGAAGAGGATGTTGCGCGAGGGCGGCAAGACGGCGCCGGAGAACCAGGCATAGACCTCGCGCTCGGGCTTGCGGAAGGCGCCGGGCAGCACGTCGAGACGGCCCAGCTCCAGCTCCTTGAGCGCCCGCGCCCAGGGCAGCTTGACCAGGCGCACCTGGCAGCCCAGGCGCTCGAGCACGGTGCGACTCAAATCGACGTAGAGACCGCCGACGCTGCCGTCGGGCAACTGCATGCTGAAGGGCGGATCGTCATCCCAGCGCAGGGTCTTCTCGCAGGCGGCCAACGGCACGCTGGCCAGTGCCAGCCCCAGGATGACCAGGCGCTTGAGGCGGGCACGCGGGAACAACGGCAGGCGAAGGGCTTGCAACGGCAAGATCACGACTCACGACAGGAGAAGACGGATGCCGTGAGTGTAGTGAACCCGACGCCCGCGTGACCAGCGGTGATCGGGTTCGCACGTTGGTTCCGCGTCGTCTACTGCCAGCCATAGCGGCGGGCGAACCAGCCCTTCACCGCCTGCGTCAGCGCCATGTAACCCAGCAGGATCGCCAGCAGCCATGGCCAGTAGCCCAGCGGCAGAGCCTGCAGGCGGAACGAATGCGCCAGCGGCCCCATGGGCAGGAAGATCGCCACCGCGATGATCGCCAGGGTCATGCCCAGCAGCGGCCAGGCAGCGCGGCTCTGCAGGAAGGGAATGCGCCGGGTGCGGATCATGTGCACCACCAGCAGCTGCGAGATCAAGCCTTCGACGAACCAGCCGGACTGGAACAGCGTCTGGTGTTCCGGCGAGTTGGCGTCGAACACATGCCACAGCACGAGGAAGGTGGCGATGTCGAAGATCGAGCTGATCGGCCCGAAGAACACCATGAACCGCCCCAGCCCGTCCGGGTTCCATTGTTGCGGCTTGCGCAGCAGCTCGTCGTCGACGTGGTCGAAGGGAATGGCGATTTGCGACAGGTCGTAGAGCAGGTTCTGCACCAGCAGTTGCAGCGGCAGCATCGGCAGGAACGGGATGAAGGCGCTGGCCACCAGCACGCTGAACACGTTGCCGAAGTTGGAGCTGGCGGTCATGCGGATGTACTTGAGCATGTTGGCGAAGGTGCGGCGCCCCTCGACCACGCCCTCCTCCAGGACCATCAGGCTCTTTTCCAGGAGGATCAGGTCGGCCGCTTCCTTGGCGATGTCCACCGCCGAGTCCACCGAGATGCCGATGTCCGCGGTGCGCAGCGCCGGCGCGTCGTTGATGCCGTCGCCGAGGAAGCCGACCACATGGCCGCGCTCGCGCAGCACGCGCACCAGGCGCTCCTTGTGGCTGGGGGTGAGCTTGGCGAACAGCGTAGTGCGTTCGGCCAGTTCCCCCAGCGCGGCATCGTCCAGCTCGTCGAGCTGCGGGCCGAGCAGCACGCCGTCCACCACCAGGCCCACGTCGCGGCAGACCTTCAGGCTCACCCGGTCGTTGTCGCCGGTGAGCACCTTCACCGCCACGCCGTTGTCCGCCAGCGCGCGCAGGGCCGGCGCGGTGGTTTCCTTGGGCGGGTCGAGGAAGGCGATGTAGCCGGCCAGGCACAGGCCGCTTTCGTCGGCTACGCCGTAGGTGTCACGGGTGGGCGGCAGCTCGCGCGTGGCCACGGCCACCACCCGCAAGCCTTCCTGGTTGAGCCCGTCGGCGACCGCGCGGATGCTCTCCAGGCGGGCACCGGTGAGCGGCTCGATGCCCTCGGCGGTCTCCACGGTGGCGCAGACCGCGAGCACCTCCTCCAGCGCGCCCTTGCAGATCAGCAGGTGATTATCCTCGCGCTCGCTGACCACCACCGACATGCGCCGGCGGGCGAAGTCGAAGGGAATCTCGTCGAGCTTGCGGAAGCGGCTGTCCACCTTCAGTGCGTGGCGCAGTTCGACGTGCTCCAGCACGGCGACGTCCAGCAGGTTCTTCAACCCCGTCTGGTAGTGGCTGTTGAGGAAGGCCAGCTGCAGCACGCGGTCCTGCACCTGGCCAAAGGCGTCGGTGTGGCGTTCGAGGACGATGCGGTCCTGGGTCAGGGTGCCGGTCTTGTCGGTGCAGAGGATGTCCATGGCGCCGAAGTTCTGGATGGCGTCCAGGCGTTTGACGATCACCTTGCGCCGGCTGAGCACCACCGCGCCCTTGGCCAGGGTCGAGGTGACGATCATCGGGAGCATCTCCGGGGTCAGGCCGACGGCGATGGACAGCGCGAACAGCGCGGCCTCCAGCCAGTCGCCCTTGGTGAAGCCATTGAGCAGCAGGACCACCGGCGCCATCACCAGCATGAAGCGGATCAGCAGCCAGCTCACCCGATTCACCCCGGCCTGGAAGGCCGTGGGCGTAGGGTCGCTGGCAATCACCCGTTCGGCCAGGGAACCGAAATAGGTGCGCGTGCCGGTGCCGATCACCACCGCCAGGGCGGAGCCGCTGACCACCGTGGTGCCCATGAAACACAGGCTGTCGCGCTCCAGCGGATTGCCCTGGCGGGCGTCGCGCAACTGGGCGAACTTCTCCACCGGCAGGGATTCGCCGGTCAGCGCGGCCTGGCCGACGAACAGGTCCTTGGCGCTGAGCAGGCGCACATCCGCCGGCACCATGTCGCCGGCCGACAGCCACAGCACATCGCCGGGCACCAGTTGACGGATCGGGACTTCCAGACGCAGCGCGGTGCCGTCGGCCTCGGCGCTGCGGAACACCGTGGCGGTGTTGCTGACCATCGCCTTGAGCTTCTCGGCGGCGCGGTTGGAGCGTTTTTCCTGGATGAAGCGCAGCAGCGTGGAGATGCCCACCATGCTGCCGATCACCACCGCGGCCTCGACGTCCTCGGTGAACCAGGAGATGCCGGCCAGCACGCTGAGCAGCAGGTTGAAAGGGTTGCAGTAGCAGTACCACAGGTGCATCCAGGCGCCGATGGGGCGATCCTGGTCCACTTCGTTGAGCCCCTCGCGCTGGCGACGCTCGCCCGCCTCGCTCTCGCTCAGGCCTTCGCGCCGGCTCTCCAGACGCTCCAGCACCGTGGCCGACTCCAGCGCCGACCACTCCAGCAAGGCGGTCGTCAGCGCATTGGGCGCCTGGCGCCCGGCGGCGGAACCACGCAGCAGGTCGCGCGCGGCCAGCCGGCGCAACTGACGGGCCGGGAAGCCCTTGTTGATGAATTCGAGCAGGTGGGTCCTGATGAGATCCAGGCGCATGATGACTCCCCTTGTGCGCACAGCGTCCGGCGGCGGGGGGAGTCTGTGCCGGGTACCTTAAGGGGCCATGAAGGTGGGTGACATGCCAGGGCACGCCAGTCTTGCAGGGGTCGCAGGGCAGATAACCCGCTCAGGATTGCTCGCCCTGCGTCGAGACACGATTGTAGGAGCGAGCTTGCTCGCGAACAGCGCCGTGGCTGTCCACGCGCAAGGCAGGTCATGCGGTTCGCGAGCAGGCTCGCTCCTGCGAAAGCCTCAGAAGTCGCGCTTGTAGAAGATGTCCAGCGAACTGGCCAGGCCGCTCGCGGCCTCCAGGTAGACCTTCTTGCTCAGCAGGTAGCGCAGCGCGATGGTATTGGCCGGCTCGAACACGCCCACCCCATAACGCAGGCTGAGGCGCTCGGAGAGCTTGCCGCTGGCGACCACGCTGGTGCTGTTGCCGGTACCTTCGGTATCCAGCTGGAAGTCCTGGATACCCAGGCGCTGGGCGACCTCGCCGGTCAGCGGCGCACTGCCGGCCAGGCCGAGCGCCAGCGCCGCCTCGCCGAGCATGTTGCTGTCCTCGCCGGTGGACATCGGCCGGCCCAGCACCAGGTAGGACAGCGCCTGTTGCTGGCTCATGGCCGGCTCGGAGAACACCTCGCTGCGAGGCTGCTCGGCATTGCCGGTCAGGCGCAGGCCCGCCACCACGTCATCCACCTTGCGAATCGCCTCGATATCCAGGAACGGCTGGTCGATGGGCCCGGCGAACAGCAGACGCGCGCGGCGGATCTCCAGCTTCTGCCCGTAGGCACGGTAGCGGCCGTTGTTCAGCCGCAGCTCGCCGCGGGTGTCCATGTTGTCGCCCACGTGCACCTGGCCGGCCAGTTCGGCATTCAGGCCGAATCCGCTGAAGGTCAGCTTGTCGCTACCGACCTTGACGTCGATGTCCATGTTCAGCGCCAACGCGCTCTTGGGCTCCTGCTTCGCCCCGACGATCACCGTGTCGTCGGAGACCTTGACCGTGGAGGGCGGCAGCTGGCGGATGGTGATGGCGCCACGCGGCACCTGCACCGTGCCGGCCACCGCCAGGCGCTCGGCAGCCATGGTGATGCTCAGGTCCGGCTCGACTTCGAGGTTGGCGTAGGGCTCCACCGTGACGGGCAGGCGATTGCCGCGCAGCTTGACGTCGACGTCGAGCCCGCTGGCCCAGGCAATGCGTCCGGACAGGGTGCCGTTGCCGCGCTCGCCGGCCTTCCAGTCGCCGCTGAGATCGACCTGCTCGCCCGCGATACGCGCCGTCACCTGCAACTGCTCGAAGCGGGTCGGCAGGTCGCCGCCGGAAATCTCGCCGTCGCTCAGGCGCAGTTCGCCCTCCACCCGCGGCGCCATCAGGCCGCCGCTGATCTGCCCGCTGCCATTGAGGTGGCCTTTGAGGGTTTCCACCATGGGCGCAAACGGCCGTGCCACGGAGATGTCCAGGCCATTGAGGCTGAAGGTGCCGTTCACCGGCTTGTTCTTCGGCCGCGGGTCGAGTTGCACCTGGGCTTGCAGGCTGCCGAGCTTGTCGCCCTGGAACTGCAAGCTGGTATCGACACGGCGCGGGGTCAGACGGCTTTCCAGCTGCAGGCGCTGGTACGGGAAATCGACCCACTCCTCCTGCTCCTTGATGCGCAGGGTGCCGTTGTTGGCGTTGACCAGGATGGAGCCATTGGGGCCGCTGGCGGGCAGGTCGAGCTGCACGTCGCCATCGAGCTTGCCCTTCCAGGCGAAGTCCTCGGGCATCCAGCGGGCCAGGCTGTCCAGCGGGAACTCGCGCAGGTGCAGGCGCAGGCGCGGGTCCGGCAGCAGGCGCTGGTCCTCCATGCACAGGCTGGCGGGGCCGGAGGCCCAGCAATGGGCGCCCAGGTTGATCCGTCCATCCGCCAGTCGCTCCAGGCGCGCCGGCTGTTGCAGGCGCCAGTCCTGGCCGCCGCTCTGGATGCCGCCCTTGGCGAGGCGTCCGCGCCAATCCTTGCCGTTCCAGGTGCCGTCCAGGCCGAGGTCGAGCGCCACCGGTTTGCCTTGCAGGTTCACGGTGAGTTGCTGACGTTGCAGGTCACCACTGCCATCGAGCTTGAGCACGCCGAAATCGCTATCGCCGCTGTGCAGGCCCTGGGCCGTCAGGTTCACCCGGCCACGCTGGGCGGCATCCAGGGACGCCGTCAGGTCCAGGGTGCGCAGGCCCTGATCGGCGAAGGCGACGCGCTGCCCGGCGAGCGTGAGTTGCCCCTGGGGCGCTTGCAGGGTGCCCGCCAGATCGAGCCGGCCACTGACCTGGCCGAACAGCTGCGGCCAGAGCTGGCCCAGGCGATTCAGGGCGATGTCCAGGCGGCCGGACAGCCGCTGGTCCTGCGCGGCCTGGCCGCTGACGCGGTTGTCGCCCAGTTGCAGGGTAAGGCCGTCGACCTTCCATGCCTGCCCCTGCGCCTGGGCATTCGCCTTGAAGACGGCGGGCTGGCCGCGCAGGCGGCCCTGCAGGTCCAGGTTGGCGTCGAGGTTCACGACATCGCCCTTCAACGTACCCTGGCTGCGCAGCGGGCCGCCCAGGCGACCCGGCATCTCCGCCAGCCAGTAGGCCGGGTCGAAATCGGACAGATCCAGGGCGGCATCCCAGCTCACCGCGTCGGCAAAGCCGACCTTCAGGTGCCCTTCCGCCTTGCCCTGCCCCGCCACCAGCTTCAGCGAGGGCAGGAAGACTTCAGTGAGGTTGCCCGACACCGGGCTGGCCAGGGTGAAATCGCCGGCCGGGCCCCTGAAGGCACCGTCGAAGTTGCCCAGGTAGGCACCGTCGCTGTAGCTCACCTCGGCCTTGAAGGTGTGCACGCTCACCGGCGGCTCGTCGATGGCCGGGTACAGGCGGCGCCAGGGGAAGTCCAGCCAGTCGAGCTGGGCGTTGGCGGCGAAGGCGTCCTTCCAGTCGAGGCGCCCGGTGACGGCCACGCGCTGGTCTTTGGCGGCGCTCAGGTCCAGCGCGGCGATGTCTGCGCCCTGCGCGTCCACGCGACCGCGCAGGCTCAGCGCCACCGGGCTTTGCTCGGCAGGCAGCACGGCGGCGCCGGCCAGTTGGTAGCCATCCTTGAGGTTGCCGCTGGCACTCAGGCGCAGTTGGTTCAGCGTCAGGGTGTCGGGCAACGAGGCGTCGGCCTTGAAGCCATCGGCGGTGACAAGCGCGCTGGCCGGCAGGTTGTCCGCCAGCGGCTGCAGGTCGCCCTCCAGTTGGCCGTTCAGGTAACCGCTGCTCTGCGCCTGCAGCTTCAGATGGCCCATCAACTCGCCCTTGGCCTGCAGTTGCAGAGTCCAGGGCTTTTCACCCGGCGCGGGCAGGCCCAGGCTGCCTTCGGCCTCCAGCGGCCAGCCCTGCGTCGGTTTCAGCAAGCCCTTGAGCGACAGGTTAAGGCCGTCGCGGGCAAGCTTCACCGAATCGATGTGCAGGCCTTCGTGGTCCCAGTGCGCCACCAACTCGGCGTCGCGCAGTTGTTCCTGCCCATCGAGCAGGAAGCGGCCGATGCGGATGTCACCCAGTTCCAGCGTCAGCGGCAGGCTCAGATCGGGCAGTTCGATGGGGCCGGACGACTCGCTCGGCTCGCTGGGCGGCAGGGTCAGCAGCACCTCGTTGGCCACGACCCTGTGCAGGCACAGGCTCATGCGCAGCAGGCAGGCCGGCGACCAGTCGATCTGCGGCTGGTCGAGGACCAGGTGGGTGGCACCGTCGGTCCATTCCAGGCGCTTGGCGCTGAAGCCACCGGCAAGGCGGCCGTCGAAGGCGTCGACGCTCAGGCCCGGCACCCCGCCCAGCAGCGCGCGGCTGCCCGCCGCCGTGCCGAGCAAGGCAGCCAGGGCGAGCACCAGCAACAGGATCAGCCCGAGCAGGCTGCCCAGGCTCCAGCGCAGCGCGCGCATCCAGCCGGCGCGGCTCACAGCTCAGGCCCCATGGAGAAGTGCAGGCGGATGCCGCCGTCCTCGTCGAGGCCGTCGGCCAGGTCCAGGCGTAGTGGCCCGACCGGGGAAATCCAGCGGATGCCGAAGCCGACGCCGGTCTTGATCGAGGGGAAGTCCAGGGAGTTGAACGAGTTCCCCTGGTCGACGAAAGCCGCGAGGCGCCAGCGCTCGGCGATGGGGTACTGGTACTCGACGCTGCCGGCGACCATGTAGCGGCCACCGATGCGATCGCCGTCGGAGTTCTTCGGCGACAGCGTCTGGTAGTCGTAGCCGCGCACGCTCTGGTCGCCACCGGCGAAGAAGCGCAGCGACGGCGGGATCGCGCTGTAATCGTTGGTGGCGATGCCGCCGACCTGGATGCGCCCGAGCAGGCGCTGCCCGCCGCCGAAGCTGGTGACGCCCTTGGCCATGGCGCTGATATGGGCGACGTCGGCATCGGCCAGCAGCCCTTCCTTGGCACCCTTCACGTCGAACTGCAGGCGGTAGCCCTTGCCGGGGTCGACCTTGTTGTCGGCTTCGAGGATCGAGTAGCCGATCCCCGGCATCAGGAAGCTGCTCAGGCCCGAATCGTCGCCCAGCTTGTATTCCTCGCGCTGCCAGTTCAGCGAGACGACCCGCTGCCAGCCGCTGTCGAGCTTGTGGTGCCATTCGCCGCCAAGCGTCAGCAGCTTGCTCTCGGTGTCCACCAGGTCTTCGTACTGGTAGCCGCTGGTGAAACGCAGCTTGTCGGTGAGGGGTGGGTCCAGCGGAATCTCGTACCAGGCGCCGACGTTCTGCCGTGGCGCGGCCACTTCCGCTTCGAAGCCCAGGCTGTGGCCCTGCGGGTTGACCCAGTGGCGGGTCCAGGTGGCGCGAGCACGCGGCCCGACGTCCGTCGAGAAGCCCAGGCCGAGGCCCATGGTGCGCGGCTTGCGAGCGTCCAGGTGGACGTGTACCGGCACCACCTCGCCATCGGCATTGCCCGGCGCGGCGTCTACGCGCACGCCATCGAAGTAGCCGCTGGACTGCAGGGCCTGGTTGAGGTCGGCGATCTGCTCGGAGTCGTAATCGGCGCCTTCCTTGAACGGCACCATGCGTTGCAGCAGTTCGTCGTCGAAGGGGAAATCGCCGGCGAAATCGACCTTGCCCAGGCGGTAGCGCGGCCCGCTGGCGTACACCAGTTCGATGTCCGCCACGCCGGCCTCGGGATCGATGCGCAGTTGCTGCTGGGTGAACTGGCCGCGGAAGAAGCCAAAGCGCGACGCCTGGTTCTGGATCAGCCGCTTGGCATCCTCGTAGGCGCCATGGTTGAGTTGCGCACCGGGCTTGAGGGCATCACCGCCGGGTACGCGGAAGCTCTTGAGCTGGGCCGCCGGCCCGTCGATGCGCACCGTCACGTTGCGCAAGTGGATCGGCTCGCCGGGGCGGACGTTCAGGCGCAGGGTGGGCACCGTGTCATCGGTCACCCGGCTGCGAATGCGCGCCTGGTAGTAGCCCAATGCCTGGGCGGCCTTCTGCGCCTGCTCCTGGGCATTGCGCCGAAACCGTTGCAGGGCCGCCTGATCACGCTCGCCAAGGCTGCCCACATAGGCCTCGATATTGGCCTTGAGCGCAGCGTTGGCGGGGGTGATACGAACGTCGAGATGGGCTTCGGCCGCCAGGGCTCCCTGCAAGCAGAAGGCCATTACCAGCAGCAGCCCAAGCAATCCTTGGACAACTCTCATGGCGCGGAATGCTAGCACGGGTTTTCCCCGCAATGCCTTCCTCTAGAGCGTAGGAGACTTCCGACGATGCGAGTCGCCGGCTAACCCGAGGACGTCGTCGCCGCCCCGTGCCCCAGGGTGGAATGAAACAGCACGTGCTCGCGGATCGGCCCCAGGGCCACCTCTCCCAGCTCCTCGTAGCCATGCCGCCGATAGAACTCCAGGTAGCGGGCGTTGCCGGTGTCCAGCACCAACCCCTGCGAGCCGCCCTCCTCGGCGCACCACGCGTGCAGCGCGTCGAGCAATTGCTCCCCGAGATGCTTGCCCTGGAACTCCGGGTGCACGCCGATCAGCGGCAATACGTGATACGGCCCCGGCGGCAGGCAGGCCAGCACCGCAGCGTGATAGTCCAGGTAGCGACGGGTGCACCCCAGGCCGGTGGTGAGCAGCATGCGCATGCGCCAGAACCAGCTTTCGGTGACATCCAGTCGGCGTTGCGGCGGCACCACCAGCGCCACGCCCACCAGGCGGTCCTCGATCAGCAGGCCGATGGCCGGCAGCTCTTCGAGAAAGTGCTGGTTGACCAGTTCGCGCACGGTGGCCCGCACACGCTGGTCAAAACCGGCGCGGTCGGATTCGAACAGATAGGCGAACGTGGGTTCGTGGCGGTAGGCGTGGTACAGCAGCGAGCGCACTTCACAGCTGTAGTTGCCGTCCAGCAGACGGACTTCGGCGAGGGTATCGGGCATGCGGACGCCTCTTGGGTGAGTTCTTCTTATGCTTATGAGTCCAGCCACAAAACCCTAGCAGCGCCTTGCCGGGGTCGCCAGGATCGGTCGCCTGGGCTAGCATCGTGCTTTTGCCAGGGCGCTCAGGATGAAAATCGTCTCCTTCAATATCAACGGCTTGCGCGCACGTCCCCACCAGCTGCAGGCGGTCATCGAACGCCACCAGCCGGACGTGATCGGCCTGCAGGAAACCAAGGTCGCCGACGAGCAGTTCCCCCGCGAGGAAATCGAAGCCCTCGGTTATCACGTGCATTACCACGGACAGAAAGGCCACTACGGCGTCGCCCTGCTCTCCCGCCAGGAGCCGCTGGAACTGCAACGCGGCTTCCCCAACGACGGCGAGGAATCCCAGCGGCGCTTCATCTGGGGCACCTTCAAAGACGCGCAAGGCCAGCTGATCACCATCATGAACGGCTACTTCCCCCAAGGGGAAAGCCGCGACCACCCGGTGAAATTCCCCGCCAAGCAGCGCTTCTACGCCGACCTGCAGGACCTGCTGGAAACCCGCTTCCAGCCCGACCAGCAACTGATCGTCATGGGCGACATCAACATCTCGCCGGAAGACTGTGACATCGGTATCGGCGAAGAAAACCGCAAGCGCTGGCTGAAGACCGGCAAGTGCAGCTTCCTGCCGGAAGAGCGCGAGTGGCTCGCCCGCCTCAAGGGCTGGGGCCTGGTGGACAGCTTCCGTCTGCAGAACCCCAGCGTGGACGACCGCTTCAGCTGGTTCGACTACCGCAGCCGCGGCTTTGAGGACACCCCCAAGCGCGGCCTGCGCATCGACGTGATCCTCGCCTCCGAAGCCCTGCGCGGACGCATCGCCGATACCGGCGTGGACTACGACATCCGCGGCATGGAAAAGCCATCGGACCACGCGCCGATCTGGCTGCAACTGAGCTGACGAAAAAACGCCCGGCACACTGGCCGGGCGTTGGTCCCGTGGCGTCGCGTGGGCGGCGCCGGGTCGATCACTCCTCTTCCGGCACGCCGACCGTCTTGCTGATGGCGCTGAAGGTGGTATTGAAGCGCACCGTCTCGTTGAAGCCCTTCACGATGGCGCCGAAGCGCTCCTTGGCATCGAGCAGTTGCTTGAAGCGCGCCGCCAGATCGGCACTGTGCCGTTGCAGGCCGGCTTCGCGCTCGTCCAGATCATGGGCACGTGCGCGCAACTGCGCGATCTGACGCTCCACGTTCTGTTGTTCCTTCTGCAACACCTCGGCACGCTTGGCGGTCGCGCGGTCGCGGCCATCCACGGTTTCGGCCAGGGCCTGCAGAGCGCTGCTGCGCTCGGCCAGGATCGTTGCGTTCTGTTCGGCGTGGCGCTCGATGCTGTGTTTCTCTTCCTGCAGACGCTGCTCCTGCTGGGCCAGGCGCTCTTCCCGCTCGGTCAGTTGCCGCTCGCGTTCCAGCGCCGCCGCACGGCGCTCTTCCAGCGCCTCCTGCACCCGCATCATTTCCAGCTTCTGCTGGGACAGGCCATGAGCCATGCCGGCCAGCGAGTCGAGGCTGGACTGTACGTCACGCAGCACGCCATCGGTCTCCAGGGCTGGCGCGCTTCCCGCCGGAGAAGCGGCATCGGCGACCAGCGAGCTATCGGCGTGGTTCTGCTGGAGTTGGTTATGGACGTTCATGGTGGAAAATTCCTCGATGAAGGATGGCGCTGCAGAAGGGTTGGCAAAGGCTGGAGCGGGTCGCGGCGTGGCAGATGACGGCTCGACGGCGACAGACTCGGTAGAAAATTGCGAGGTGTGCGGCTCAGGAGCCTCCCGCCGGTCGAACGCGAGCCCGTCGCTCGATTCGTTGACCGATGGCGGTGCCTCGGCTGGATAGGCGCAGGTTGACTCGAGGGCGGCCAGGTCACGCTCGAAGGACGCGAAGGCGTCGATCACCGACTGGCCTTCGAGATCACCGTCGCTGGGCATGACGGCCGAAGCGGTGTCAGCGGTCTGCTCATGCGGCTGGGTCGGATGGACCACAGTCGACTGCTCAGGCCCGTCGTGTTCTTCGGACCGTTCCGTATTCAGACTCATGGGAAGTCCTACCGTAAGAATGATCGAGCGCGCCGCACGTCATCGCGCTGGAGCGTGACGGCGCATGGCCCGGGAGGGACCCTGGAAGCAGGCGCTACCCCAGCCACGACATCGCACGGCTCAATCAAATACCTAAGGGCTGTCCGCAGTACTGGGAGAAATGAGCGAACAGATTCAGGGCAATTCTTACGATCTTGGGAAATTTTGGCTGTCAGGGAATTCCTGCACGGATGAAGGAAAACAATTAACCGTCCCCTTTTTCCGGCCACCAGACTCCAGCGACGCGCCGCATGACGCTAAAGCCTGTCTCTACAACAGGCCGATGTTCTCGCAGATGCACAGCAGTTCATCGAGGGAGGATGCCGACATCTTGCGCATCAGTCGCCCTTTGCACTGATCGATGGCCGTGCCGGGCAAGTCGAATATCTCTGCCAGCGATGAGGCCGAATGGCCGCGATTGAACCCGTGCAGCACCGCGATCTGATGGGAGGAGAATTCGCGCGCGATTCCGAGCCGTGGATCGTCCTCGGCACACAGCGGAGGATGCTCCGGCAACACCGAACCGCCTGCCAGAAGCGTCTCGATGGCGCCGCCAAGCAAGGGCAAGCGATCGCCCAGCAGGATGAATCCGGAAATCCCCACACGCACCGCCTGATGGATGCTCAACGAGGTATTGCGGTGGGAACACACCATGACGGGCGTCGCCGGGTCCAACTGGCCACGCTGGCGAAGCATCACGATCAGTTCCAGCCCATGGATGTCGGGCAGGTCGAGCGTCACCACCAGCAGGTCGCATTCCCCGGCCTTGAGTTGTCGCAAGGCCTGTTGCGCATGTTTGAGGTGCAGCGTTTCCTTGAATCCGCCAGCCCTCAGGTGGCGGCGTAAGGCCAGGAAATCAGGCCCGGAAGGTTCGACGAATACGATGCGGGGCATGACATGTCCTGTTGCCTGAAGCGGAGCGCCACAGCGGCTGTCGAGCGCTGAAGCGGATCCGTTCGTCATACGGCTATGCCTGTTATTGTTTGGCAGAGCGGCAGGACATCGTCTTTCGATGCCCGCCGCACCAGAGCCTGGAGCGTGGTGCCTCGCTCCCGTTCCACCTGCGCGTGAAAGCTGGTCAGTCTGGCCAGTGCGCCGGCCGCCGCACTGGCCCACCGACTTACTCGGCTACGGTCTTGGAAATGGCCGACAAGGTGCTGTTGAACTGCACCGTCTCGTTGAAGCTCTGAACGATGGCGCTGAACTTGTCCTTGGCGCTCTGCAACTGCTTGAGGCGCACCGTAAGCTCCTCGGCCTTGCGCTTGAGGTGGCTTTCGCGCTCATCCAGCTCAGCGGAACGGGCGCGCAGGCTGGCCGCCAGCTCGTCGATGCGCTGCTGCTCCGCCTGGATAGCCTCAGCCTTGCGCAGGGTCGCCCGGTCACGGGCGTCGACGGTCTGGGCCAGTTCCTTGAGCGCTTCGCTGCGCTCTGCCAGCAGACGGTTGTTCTCGGCGGCCATGCGATCCAGGTTGGTCTTGGCTTCCTTCAGATGGGTCTCCATCTGTGCCAGGCGCTCTTCCTTGTCGCCCGCCAGGCGCTCGCGCTCCATCAACTGGTTGTTCCACTCTTCCAGCTCGTCCTGCAGGCGCCCGGCAGCCTGCTTCTGCTGGCTCAGCCCCTGAGCCATGCCGGCGAGGGAGTTGAGGGTGCTCTGCACATCGGAAAGGACGTCGTCCGGATCGGCATCGAGTTGCGGCACGTTGAGCGTCGTGGCGACCTCCTGAAGCTCCGCCGAGGAAATCGGGGCGGCATGCAGTTCGGCGTCGGCCGTCACGTCTTGGGTATCGGTCATTGCATCATCCTTCTGTATCAAGATTCCACGAAGCGCGAAGGCCTCAAGGTTGCGGTCGCCATCGACGCGCGAAAGGTTGTAGGTCTCGGCCAGTCGCCGGTCGCGGCGGGTCGGCGCGGTAAAGGACTGCACGTTGCTGATATCGGGCAGCACCCGCTTTTCTTCGAGCATTTCGGCAAAGGCGGCCTCGATACCGGCGATGGACCGGGCCAGGTCCGACTCGGCGGGCTTCTCGACAGCCGTCGCCATCTGTTCGGTCGCAGCGGACTGCCCACGCGTGGCTGCCTCGCCTGTCCTGGTTTGCTGCGCAGCCACGTGAAGTTCGGCTGCGGGCTCCTCGGCGAGGCCTTTCTCGGCAAGCAGTGCTGCTGCGGCGCTATCCCGCTCGGGCGGTGCAGGCGGCCCGACGAAGAGCGAAGTGTCCACGGCGCCCTCGTCGGCACAGGTCGGCGCAATCGACACCAGCTCTTCGACTGCTGCAGTGATCTCGGCAACCTGCTGCGGGAGCTCGGCAACCACTTCCGGCAGCGCTTCCTGGTGCACCGGTTCGGGTGGGATGACAGGTTCGCTGGACGGCAGCTCGGCAGCCGTGGCCTGCTCGACTTGCACGCCCGCGGGGTTGGCCGAAGTGGCCGCCATGTAGCGTTCTGCGACGGTGGCCGCCGCCTCGGTAATGGTCGGCGACGCGGGCGTTTGCTGCTCGCTGGCGGCTTCGACGTGATGCGGCTGCGGCTCGGTGATCAGCGTCTCGTCCACGGCAGGCACCGCAACTTCGGCCATCGGTTCAGATACCTGCGGCTCGGCAGCGACAGGTTCCAGTTCCGGAAGCGCTGGGAGCTCCGGGTGCTGCGGTTCGAGAACCGGCCCGACGTCAACGGACTGCGGATCGGTGTACGGCGCCTCGTTCACGGCCGGAACCACAACTTCGGGTGGCAGTTCGGACACCTGAGGCTCGACAGCTTTGGCTTCCAGCTCCGGAAGTGCTGCGAGTTCATGGTCCTGGGAATCGACGACAGCCTCGACGTCGACGGGCTGCGGCTCGGCGTAAGGCACCTCGTTCACGGCAGGAGCCGCCACTTCGGGCGACAGTTCGGACACCTGAGGCTCGACAGCCGTGGATTCCAGCTCCGGAAGCGCTGCGAGTTCATGGTCTTGGGAATCGACGACAGACTCGACGTCGACCGGCTGCGGCTCGGCGGCCACGACCTCGTCCACGGCAGGCGCCGCAAGCTCAGGCGGCAGTTCGGGTACGTGGACCTCTGCGACAGTAGCGTCCGGCGCAGGAAGCACTGGGGCTTGGGGTTCGAAAGCAGGCTCGATGGACGACGCCTGCAGCACCGGAATCTCCGCTGGCTCTTCCCGTGCGGCGGATACCTCGACGGCCTCGGCCGGCTCGATCACCGACTCGATATCCTCAGGCTCACCCACGACGTCCTGAATAGTCAGTCCGACGGTGCTCGCCAGTGCAGCCGCCGGCGATGCAGGAATGTCTGCCACGTTCAGTGGCGCAGCCTGTTCAGACTCTGCCGCGGCGGTCATCGGCGCGGCAGGCGCTTCGCCGACCAGTGGCGCGCTGTCGTCCACCAGAGTTTCCATGAACTGCTCGTCAACGGTGTCCGGCGCGGCAAATTCCACCAGCCCCGCTTGCAGCAGAACGGCGGCTTCGGCCTCGGCCACAGCCTCGACGGCGGCATGATCCGTTGCGCCGGTCGTTGAGGCCGTCGGCGTATCCACCTCGCTGGCGACGGAGGCGACAGCCGACTGCTTGCGGCTCCGGGAGATATTCGCGAAATCGATCATCATCTCTCGCGACAGCTCGGCCTCCAGCGCCCCCGTGACCGGCGCCGCCGGCTGGGTATCACCCGCCAAGGCGGCAGCCAATGCGGTATCGCGGGAGAACATGCTCATCCACGACAGCCACGAATGCATAACCAGCCGGGAACCTTTGAACTTGACCTCGCGTGGCCGCTGAACGCTCAGCGCACCCCTGCGCCAGGTACGCCCCCAGCACGGGACGGCGGCCTTGCGAAGGGCCAGGGGGACCAGCACGAGATGACGCAAGATCTGTTGCGAGTTTTGCCGCCTGGAGGCGGATTGAAACAGAGCCATTTTCACATTCCAGCGGCGGATTCCTTGAACCGCGTAAGTTTCGCCGGGGTCCACCGCCACTGTTATCAGTCTCGTCCGATCCACCGTCGGACATTTCTCATGAACCCAAAGAACCGGCGCGCGGCGTGTGCCCCATTGGCCAGGAAAATCCGTAGACGGTGACCAGACCCGTCAACGCCGACGCAACCCCTCGGTGAGATCCAGGAGCAGGGTCAGCAGGAACATCGGCGCGATCAGCAGAAGCACGGCAGGCGCCACGGCGAAGGTCTTGTCGGGCAGCACCATCACCGAGCAGGCCATCAGCATCACGCACAGGATGATCACCAGCTTCATCAGCAACGACGCGGAGTCGATCATGTCGTTCATCACAGTCTCCGTAGGTCCGGTCCAGAGCTGTGCTGTTTAACGATTGTCGCTGGCGGGGAAAATCGGAAACATCCCACGCCACCCCGGCTTTCTCCGAAACGATTCCGCGTCGCCGGAATGCGTCATATCGATGCAATGATTCCGACTTAATCTGCCGCGCCAACGATGCCTCAAATGGAAGTTGACCCATGCAGTACAAGTCGAGCCCCAGCGACGCCCAACCCTGGCCCGTCACCATCGCCTGGCTCACCATCGTCTTCATCTGCTACGCCTTCCCTTGGTCGGCCTTCGCCGCCCTGCCCTCGTCCCAGGGCGGTGAGCCGGTGCTGCGTATCCAGGGTTCCAACACCATCGGTGCGCACCTGTTGCCGGAGCTGGTGAAGGGCCTGCTGGTCAGCGAGGGCTACAGCAACGTCAGCGCCCAGCCGGGCAAGGCGGAGAACGAACAACGCATCATTGGCCGCAGCCAGGACGGCAAGGAGGCCATCGTCGACCTGGCCGCCCACGGCTCCAGTACCGGCTTCGTCGCCCTCAAGGACAACAGCGCCGAAATGGCCGCCGCCTCGCGTCCGATCAAGGACGCCGAAGCGGCGGGCCTGTCGGCGTCGGGCAACCTGCGCAGTGCCAAGGCCGAACAGGTGATCGGCATCGACGGCCTGGCGATCATCGTCAACGCAGCCAATCCGCTGGATGAACTGAGCACCGAGACGCTGGCGCGAATCTACTCGGGCGAGGTGAAAACCTGGGAAGAAATCGGCGGGCGTGGCGGTGCCATCCGCCTGTATTCCCGCGATGACAACTCGGGCACCTTCGACACCTTCAAGGAACTGGTACTGGCCAGCCACGGCAAGGCGCTGGCCAGCGGCGTGCAGCGCTTCGAGTCCAGCGACCAGTTGTCCGCCGAGGTCAGCAAGGACCCGCAAGGCATCGGCTTCGTCGGGCTGTCGTCGATCCAGAAGGCCAAGGCCCTGCGCATCGCCGACGGCGACTCCCAGGCCATGGCGCCGTCCACTACGCTGGTCGCGACCGAGGACTACCCGCTGTCGCGCCGCCTGTTCCTCTACATGAAGCCCGAGGAGCCCAACCGCTGGGCCCGCGCGCTGGTGCAGTTCGCCCAGGGCGATCAGGGCCAGGCGCTGGTCAGCGCCAGCGGCTTCGTCGGCCAGCGTGTGCAGGCGGTGAAGATGGCGCCGCGCGCGAGCATGCCGGCGAACTACCAGGCCCTGGCCCGTGAGGCCGAGCGGCTGTCGGTGAACTTCCGCTTCCGCGAAGGCAGCGCGACCCTGGACAACAAGGCCCAGCGCGACATCGACCGGCTGCTGGCGTACCTGCAGCAGAACGGCAAAATGAACAAGCAGGCGGTGCTGGTCGGTTTCGGCGATCCGAAACAGGACCCGGCCCGCGCCGAACTGCTCTCCAAGCTGCGCGCCATGGCCGTGCGCCGCGAATTGGCCAAGGAGGGCGTAATGTTCCGAGAGATCAGCGGCATGGGCGACGCACTGCCGGTGGCGGCCAACAGCGACAACGACGGCCGGGTGAAGAATCGCCGCGTCGAAGTCTGGGTGTATTGAGCCACGCACCAACCCTGCCGAGAGCCAGCGTCTAGACTTTGCGTCAGACGCTGACGCCTCTTTCCCGAATTGATGTAGGAACTTGTTACGTTCCATCGCTTGCCTGCCGCGTCCGCTCTGCTATGTTCCCGCCAGTGACGCCGGGCCCCTCTGACGGTTGCCAACCGCCATGTCGGAGTCACTTTTCGACAACGACACTAAGGGAGGGGCCACATGACAGCTCTGCACGCCTTTTTGACCGAACCATTCCTCGGAACCGCCACCTGGTTCTGGCTGGCCTTCCTGGCCATCGTGATTCTTCTGCTCGTACTCGACCTAGGCGTCCTGCAACGCGATCACCACGAGATCGGCGTGCGCGAGAGCCTGATGCTGTCCGCCGGCTACTTCGCCTGCGGCCTGGCCTTCGGTGGCTGGGTCTGGTACGAGTTCGGCGCCACCAGCGCGGTGGAGTACTACACCGGTTTCCTCGTCGAACAGTCGCTGTCCATGGACAACGTGTTCGTCATGGCGATGATCTTCGGCTTCTTCGGCATCCCGCGCCGCTACCAGCACCAGGTGCTGTTCTGGGGCATCCTCGGCGCCATCGTCATGCGCGCCCTGATGATCGGCCTGGGCGCCGCGCTGGTGAAGGAGTTCGAGTGGATCATGTACGTGTTCGGCGCCTTCCTGCTGTTCAGCGGCGTGAAGATGCTGTTCAGCAGGCATGAGGCCGAGCCCGACCTGGCCAACAATCCCGTGCTCCGGTTTCTGCGCAAGCACATCCGCATGACCGACACCCTCCACGAGCACCATTTCTTCGTGAAGAAGCCGGATGCCTCGGGCAAGCTGGTGCGCTACGCCACCCCGCTGTTCCTGGCGCTGATCCTGATCGAGCTGGCCGACCTGGTGTTCGCGGTGGACAGCGTGCCGGCGATCTTCGCCATCACCCAGGACCCGTTCATCGTCTACACCTCGAACATCTTCGCCATCCTCGGCCTGCGCGCCCTGTACTTCTCGCTGGCGGCGATGATCCACCGCTTCGTCTACCTGAAGTACGCCCTGGCGCTGGTGCTGGTGTTCATCGGCACGAAGATTTTCCTCCACGGATTCATCGGCAAGGTTCCCGCGGCCCTGTCCCTTGGCGTAACCTTCGGCCTCTTGGCAGGTGGCATACTGCTATCCTTGCTCAAGACCCGCCGGACCAGCGAGGAACCGCTGGAAATCGTCAGCCAGGAGAGGACCCATGCAAGCGCTGGAGGTGAGGATCGAAGCCGTTGAGTATCGCGGCCGGGCCTATTGGCAGGTCCGCCTCGGTCGCCGTGCGCTGCGCTTTTCTCACGAGGCCGCCGCGCGGGCCTTTGCGGCCCAACTGCACACGCGGCGGCAGTGGTGGCTGGAAAAAGCCAGAATGGACGCAACGGAGACTTCACCTGAAAAATGAAACACCGAGGCCAGCAAAAGCTGGCCTTCTTACTTATATTAGTCGTCAAACCGATAAAATCAGAGCCGGGCCAATTAAGAGCGTCCGGAAGTTCTCTTACGCCTATGGAGCCGAAACTGACGAAGAAGCATCATTCGCGAGTCATAGCTATTCAGAATAACCATAAGCTCTTTAGCAAAAAACAGAATCGCCGCCAAGAAAAAAGCAGTCAAAAAACCGAAAGCTACTCTCTGACTGCGAACCAACTCATCCATTCTCTTTATTATTTTATCATCAGCGAATGCCTTGCAAATCTCGGAAATCGTATCAACAGAAAGCTTGGAGGGCGAACTATCACCGGCCTTACAACGCCCCGGACTTAACAGCCAAGCATCTTTGGGCGGCCCTAGAAAACCATATTCAACAGCCTCTTTACTATTCAGCCAAAACCAACCTTCGTCATTAATCTTAACCAGCCCTGCGGGCTTTATTGCTACGGTTGCCGCACCCAGCATTGGGCCTAACGGAAGCAACGCCAAAAGAAGGAAAAAATTGCAATTCCAAAATGAACCTTCTTAATCTTTAACTTTTCAATATTAAAGTATCTTTTTAGCTTTGATAGCATTTTAAAATCAAGCTCATGCACTCTAACCCATTCTTCATAGCGGTTTTTTTGGCGCAGCGAGATTGCACGCATATTATGATTAAAATTAAATCTTTCAATTTCAATAATTTCCGCCATGAGATCCTTCTTATCTGATTCCTTCTGCCTCGTCCAAAAAAACCAAAAGAAATCTGTAAGGGTGAAACCGGATCCCGCCTTATACTTTATATAAAGCAATGAGCCGCCAATTATAGAAAGAACTAGAATAACTATGAATGGATTATCCCGAAGGAAGCCCACCCAAGTGAACAAGCTTTCAAAGTTAACATCCATACCTTTCAAGGCCCTTAAATTTCAAACCTACAACTCAAACCTTTATTATATTTATGAATCTTAATTAATACCATATTCACGGAGATCTTCAGCTCTCAAAAAAGAAAAAGGCCCGCATCAGCGGGCCTTTTTCCGGGTTACCGACAATCAGCGGCTGCTGCGCAGGGCGTCACGCGGCACGTACTTGCCGATCTCGTACTTGCCGATGGCTGCGCGGTGCACCTCGTCCGGGCCGTCGGCCAGGCGCAGGGTGCGCTGCATGGCGTACCAGTAGGCCAGCGGGAAGTCATTGGAGACGCCGGCGCCGCCGTGCATCTGGATGGCGCGGTCGATCACCTGGAGTGCGACATTCGGCGCCACCACCTTGATCTGGGCGATCTCGCTCTGGGCAATCTTGTTGCCGGCGGTGTCCATCATGTACGCCGCGTTGAGGGTCAGCAGGCGGGCCTGGTTGATCTCGATGCGAGAGTTGGCGATGTGGTCGATGTTGCCGCCCAGGCGCGCCAGCGGCTTGCCGAAGGCGGTGCGGCTGACGGAGCGCTTGCACATCAGTTCCAGCGCGCGTTCGGCCATGCCGATGGAGCGCATGCAGTGGTGGATGCGGCCCGGGCCGAGGCGGCCCTGAGCGATCTCGAAGCCGCGGCCTTCACCCAGCAGCACGTTCTCGTAGGGCACGCGGACGTTCTCGAAAAGCACTTCGGCGTGGCCGTGCGGGGCGTCGTCGTAGCCGAACACCGGCAGCGGGCGGAGGATCTTCACGCCGGGGGCGTCGGTGGGCACCAGGATCATCGAGTGCTGCTGGTGGCGCGGCGCGTCCGGGTTGGTCAGGCCCATGAAGATCATGATCTTGCAGCGCGGGTCGCAGGCGCCGGAGGTCCACCACTTGCGGCCGTTGATGACCCACTCGTCACCCTCGCGCACCGCGTTGGCTTCCATGTTGGTGGCATCGGACGAGGCCACGCCCGGCTCGGTCATGGCGAAGGCGGAACGGATCTCGCCGCGCAGCAGCGGTTCCAGCCAGGTGCGCTTGTGCTCCTCGCTGCCGTAGCGCACCAGCACTTCCATGTTGCCGGTATCCGGCGCGGCGCAGTTGAACGGCTCGGAGCCGATCAGCGAGCGGCCCATGATTTCGGCCAGCGGCGCGTATTCCATGTTGGTCAGGCCGGCGCCCAGTTCGGACTCGGGCAGGAACAGGTTCCACAGGCCTTCGGCCTTGGCCTTGACCTTGAGGTCTTCCATGATCTGCGTGGGCTGCCAGCGGTCGCCTTGGGCCACTTGCTCCTCGAATACCTTCTCGGCGGGATAGACGTAGGCTTCCATGAACGCGGTAAGGCGCTCACGCAGATCCTGAACCTTGGCGGAATAAGCGAAATCCATGGGGGCTGACCTTCTGGCGGCGGTTGTTTGTGTGGTGATGATGCTAGAACAGCGAAAGGCATTTACCCAGCCTATTATCCGAATCAATGAACATTCATAACCCGTATGGACCTAAGCGTTCGATCGGGTATGATCGGCCGCAGAACAATTACAAGCGGAGCCCTGGAATGAACCTCAGCAAGGTCGACCTGAACCTGTTCATCGTCTTCGACGCCATCTATACCGAAGCCAACCTGACCCGCGCCGGACAGATAGTCGGCATTACCCAGCCCGCCGTCTCCAACGCCCTCGCCCGTCTGCGTGAAACCTTCAACGACCCGCTGTTCGTGCGGACCGCGCAGGGCATGGTGCCAACGCCCATGGCGCAGAACATCATCGGGCCGGTGCGCAACGCGCTGCAGCTGCTGCGCGTCTCGGTGCAGGAGAGCCGCACCTTCACGCCGACCCAGGCGAGCAAGACCTACCGCATCAGCATGACCGACCTCACCGAGGCCATCGTCCTGCCGCCGCTGTTCCAGCGCCTGCGCCGCCTGGCGCCGAACGTGCACATCGAGAGTTTCCTATCCAAGCGCCGCGAGACCACCAAGGAGCTGGCCGCCGGCCGCCTGGACTTCGCCG
This sequence comes from Pseudomonas sp. NY15437, assembly GCF_048068435.1. Lineage (NCBI taxonomy): Bacteria > Pseudomonadati > Pseudomonadota > Gammaproteobacteria > Pseudomonadales > Pseudomonadaceae > Pseudomonas > Pseudomonas sp. NY15437. The sequence goes on along the minus strand of NZ_JBLUQC010000006.1, from coordinate 6,255 downwards.
TGGATGCACCGCTGAACACCGACCCGCAGGTGCGCCACGTCAAGCTGATGGAGGACCGTTACGTCTGCGCGATGCGCCAGGGCCACCCGCTGGCCAAGGACAAGCTGACGCTGGAGGAATACCTCTCGGTGGCGCACATCCAGATATCCAGCCGTCGCAGCGGCCTGGGCTATGTGGACCTGTCGCTGGGCAAGATGGGCCTGCAGCGCAAGATCGCCCTGCGCTCGCAGCACTACCTGATGGCCTCCACCGTGGTGCAGCAGACGGACATGGTGGTCACCGTGCCCGAGCGCTTCGCCCGCCACCACGGGCTGCATTTCGTCGACCTGCCGGTGAACGACGTGCCCAAGCTGGAAACCCACCTGTACTGGCACGAAAGCACCGACCAGGACCCGGCCAACCGCTGGATGCGCGAGCAGATCATCGAGCTGTGCCAGCAGGTGACGGCGCGGGAAGCGCGCGAGGCGGCGGAGCGCGCCTGATGTTTCGGGCGATGCCCATCGATGGGTATCGCTTCGCTCCACGCCATCCTACGATTGCCATCCCCGGATGCCTGTAGGAGCGCGCCATGCGCGCGATCGCGGGCATGGCCCGCTCCTACAGGGAAATGCCGGCGCAACCCGCTCTGGCAGGTGCGGAGCTTCTCCGCGATCCTGCCGCACGGCCGCCATTCCCGGCGCAGTCACTGTCCCGGCTACGCCGGGATTTCGCGGATAAGATCCGCTCCTACAGGTCCGGCGGGCGCTGGAGCTGTAGGAGCGAGCTTGCTCGCGAACCGCCCAGCGGTGAAATCTCAAGCGAGCACGGATCGCGAGCAAGGACCCGGCGTCCCCCTCGGCCCAACAAAAAACAGTCCGCGCTACCTGATAAGCCACCGGCAGCCCCCGCCCTGCCGAAGTGCCTGTCCAACGAACAGGCCGGGATCTACCGGCGAACCCGTTACAGACTGCGCGCGATGACCAGCCGCTGCACGTCGCTGGTGCCCTCGTAGATCTGGCACACGCGTACGTCGCGGTAGATGCGTTCCACCGGGTAGTCCTGCAGATAGCCATAGCCGCCGAGGGTCTGGATCGCCGCGGAGCACACGCGCTCGGCCATTTCCGAGGCGAACAGCTTGGCCATGGAGGCTTCGGTCAGGCACGGCAGGCCGGCTTCGCGCAGGCTGGCGGCGTGGTGGACCATCTGCCGCGCCACGGCGATCTCGGTCGCCATGTCGCTCAGGCGGAAGGCCACGGCCTGGTGCTGGATGATCGGCTTGCCGAAGGTCTCTCGCTCGTGGGCGTAGTCGCGGGCGTATTCGAAGGCCGCACGGGCCATGCCCACCGCCTGGGAGGCGATGCCGATGCGCCCGCCCTCCAGGTTCGCCAGGGCGATGGCGTAGCCCTGCCCCTCCTCGCCCAGCCGGTAGCTGGCCGGAATGCGCACGTCGTCGAAGGCGATCTGGCAGGTATCGGACGCATGCTGGCCGAGCTTGTCCTCCACGCGCACCACGCGGTAGCCGGGGGTGTCGGTGGGCACGATGAAGGCGCTGATGCCCTTCTTGCCCGCCGCTGCATCGGTCACCGCGAAGACGATCACCAGGCCGGCGTGGCTGCCGGAGGTGATGAACTGCTTGCTGCCGTTCAGCACATAATGATCGCCGTCGCGGCGCGCACGGGTCTTCAGGAAGCTGGCATCGGAGCCGGCCTGCGGTTCGGTCAGGGCGAAGGCGCCGATCATCTCGCCGCGGGCCAGGGGCACCAGGAACTGGCGCTTCTGCTCGTCGTTGCCGAACTTGGCGATGGGCATGCAGCCCACCGAGTTGTGCACGCTCATGATGGTCGAGCAGGCGCCGTCGCCGGCGGCGATTTCCTCCAGCGCCATGGCGTAGGCCAGGTGGCCGGTCTGTGCGCCGCCCCACTCCTCCGCCACTAGCATGCCGAGGAAGCCAAGGTCAGCCATTTCCTTCAGCGCTTCGGCCGGGAAGCGGTGCTCGCGGTCCCAGTCGGCGGCAAAGGGCTTGAGCCGCTCCTGGGCGAACTGGCGGGCCACATCGCGGATCTGCAGGTCTTCTTCGCTGGGAATCATCTCTCGCTCCTTAGGCCAAGCGCTCGACCGCGATGGCCGTGGCTTCGCCGCCACCAATGCACACCGAGGCCACGCCGCGCTTGAGGTCGTACTGCTTGAGCGCCGACAGCAGGGTCACGATCACCCGCGCGCCGGAAGCGCCAATGGGATGGCCGAGGGCGCAGGCGCCACCGTGGACGTTGAGCTTGTCATGGGGGATGTCCAGGTCGCGCATCGCGGCCATGGCGACCACGGCGAAGGCCTCATTGACCTCGAACAGGTCGACATCGCCCAGCGCCCAGCCGGTGCGCTGCATCAGGCGCTCGACCGCGCCCACCGGGGCGGTGGGGAACAGATTCGGCGCGTCGGCATAGGACGAATGCCCACGGATCGCCGCCAGCGGTGTCAGGCCGCGCTTTTCGGCTTCCGACAGACGCATCAGCACCAGTGCGGCGGCGCCGTCGGAGATGGAGCTGGCATTGGCCGCCGTCACCGTGCCGCCGTCGCGGAACGCCGGTTTCAGGGTGGGAATCTTGTCCAGCCTGGCCTTGGGCGGTTGCTCGTCTTCGCTGATGGCGCGCAGCTCCTTGCCGGACTTGACCGTCACCGCGACGATCTCGTCCTTGAAGCGGCCTTCGCTCATGGCCTTCTGTGCGCGGGTCAGCGAGGCGATGGCGTAGTCGTCCTGCTGCTCGCGGGTGAAGCCGTATTTCTCGGCGCAATCCTCGGCGAAGGTGCCCATCAGGCGGCCCTTGTCGTAGGCGTCTTCGAGGCCGTCGAGGAACATGTGGTCGAGCACCTTGCCGTGGCCCATGCGGTAGCCGCTGCGGGCGCGTTCCAGCAGGTAGGGCGCGTTGGACATGCTCTCCATGCCACCGGCCAGGGCGACGCGGGCGCTGCCGGCGAGGATGGCGTCGTGGGCCATCATCGCGGCCTTCATGCCCGAGCCGCACATCTTGTTCACCGTGGAGCACGGCGTGCCGCGCGCCAGGCCCGCGCCCAGCACGGCCTGGCGCGCGGGCGCCTGGCCCTGCCCGGCGGCAAGGACGCAGCCGAGCACGGCTTCGTCCACCTCTTCGGCGCCCAGGCGGGCGCGTTCGACGGCCGCGCGGATCGCGGCCGCGCCGAGGGTGGCGGCGGTGACGTCCTTGAAGTCGCCGAGGAAGCCGCCCATGGGCGTGCGGGTGGCGCTGACGATGACGATGGGATCGTTCATGATTCTCTCCTCCTTACTTCGCGGCCATGCGGATGGCGCCGTCGAGGCGGATCACTTCGCCGTTGAGCATGCTGTTCTCGATGATGTGGCGGGCCAGCGCGGCGTATTCGTCCGGGCGACCGAGGCGCGGCGGGAACGGCACGCTGGCGCCGAGGGAGTCGCGCACTTCCTGGGGCATGGCGGCCATCATCGGCGTCTCGAAGATGCCGGGGGCGATGGTCATCACGCGGATGCCCGAGCGGGCCAGTTCGCGGGCAATCGGCAGGGTCATACCGACCACCGCGCTCTTGGAGGCGGAATACGCCGCCTGGCCGATCTGCCCGTCGAAGGCGGCCACCGAGGCGGTGTTGATGATGATGCCGCGCTCGCCGCCGGCGTCCGGCTCGTTCTTCGCCATGGCCTCGGCGGCCAGGCGCAGCATGTTGAAGGTGCCGATCAGGTTGATGTTGATGGTGCGGGTGAAGCTGTCCAGCCCATGCACGCCGTTGCGGCCGATGACTTTTTCGGCCGGCGCGACGCCCGCGCAGTTGGCCAGGCCGTGCAATGCGCCGAAGGCATCCAGGGCGAGCTGCACGGCGGCCTTGCCGTCCGCCTCGCTGCACACGTCGGTGCGGATGAAACGCGCGTTCGCCTCACCCAGTTCCGCCGCCTGGGCCGCGCCGGCTTCGGCGTTGACGTCGGCCAGCACCACCTTGGCGCCAGCGCTAACCAGCAGCTTCGCAGTGGCCGCGCCGAGGCCGGAACCGCCGCCGGTGATGAGGAATACCTTGTTCTGGATCTGCATGAAGTCTCTCCGCTGTACCTAGTGAGCCGCCGCTTTTTCGGCGGCCTCGCGTTGCTTGGCGATCTCCTGATTACGCAGGAGGAAGCGCTGGATCTTGCCGCTGGGGGTCTTGGGCAGTTCGTCGACGAACTCCACTTCCCGCGGGTAGCTGTGCGCGGACAGTCGCTTGCGCACGTACTGTTGTAGTTCCTCGGCCAGCTCCGCGCCCGGCCGGAAGGACGAACAGAGCACCACGAAGGCTTTGACCAGTTCGGTGCGCTCCGGGTCCGGCTTGCCGATCACCGCCGCTTCGATCACCGCCGGGTGCTCGATCAGCGCGCTCTCCACGTCGAACGGGCCGACGCGGTAGCCGGAGGTGGTGATCAGGTCGTCGGCGCGGCCGACGAAGCTGATGCTGCCGTCGGCGTTCAGCTCCACGGTGTCGCCGCTCAGGTAGTAGTCGCCGACGAAGGCCTTGGTTTCCATGCCCTGGTAGCCGGCGAACCACATCAGCGGCGAGCGGCGGCGGTCCAGCGCGAGCACGCCGGGTCGGCCGGCGGGCAACTCGTTGCCCTGCTCGTCCAGCACCACCACGCGGTGGCCGGGGATGGAGAAACCGGCGGCGCCCAGGTGCACCGGATGCTCCAGCTCGTGGTGGTTGGCCAGCACCATGCCCAGTTCGGTCTGGCCGTAGTGGTCGTGGATGGTCACGCCCAGCTCGCTGGCGAACCAGCGGATCACTTCCGGCGTCAGCGGCTCGCCGGCACTGCTCACCGCGCGCAAACGGCCCCTGAGCGGTTTGGACACCGCCTCGCCGGCAGCGATCAGCAGGCGGTAGGCGGTGGGCGAGCCGGCCAGGTTGGTGATGCCGTACTTGCGCACGATGCGGCAGGTGCTCTCCACGGTGAAGGCACCTTCGTAGAAGGTGATCGGGTGCCCCATGGCCAGCGGACCGGTGACGCCGTAGTAGAGACCGTAGGCCCAGCCCGGATCGGCGAGGTTCCAGAACGAATCCTCCTCACGCAGGCCCACCGCATCGCGCATGTAGCCGACGAAGGCGACGATGGCCTTGAGCGGCACGGCCAGCGGCTTGGCCAACCCCGTGGTGCCGGAGGTGAACATCAGCAGGAAGGGGTCTTCGCCGCTGCGCAGCACCGGTTCGAAGTCCGGCGAATGACGCTCCAGTTCGGCCCAGAAGCTGTAGTCGCCATGGCGGATGCCCTGCCCCTTCGGCCCACCGACCGTCACCCGCGCGAAGGCGTCGGGCACCTCGTCGAGCTTGCCGCGGTTGGCGCCGTCGGTGACGACCACCTTGCTGCCGGCCAGCTTGACCCGGTGTTCGATGGCCTTGGGTCCGAAGGCGGTGAACAGCGGCTGGTAGACCGCGCCCAGGCGCCAGGTGCCGAGCACGGCGATGAGCAGTTCGGGGGTACGCGGCAGCATGCCGGAGACCACATCGCCAGGGCGCACGCCCAGGCTGTGGAGGAAGCTGGCGAAGCGGCCGGAGAGTTCCTTGAGCTGAGTGAAGGTATAGGAGGCGCTGTCGCCATCCTTGCCCTCCCAGAACAGCGCGACGCGGCCGGGAATGGCATGGCGGTCGCAGCATTCGACACAGGCGTTGAGGGCATCGAGGTTGCCGGCCAGGACGGCGTCGGCAGTGGCGCGGTAGTCGAACTCGGCCGTGGCGGCGGTATGGGAACGCATCGCGGAACTCCTGGGTTTGTTCTTGTGTGGAGTTCCCTGATGTTCCCGCTGCGCTGGCGTGCGGGCAATGTCGAAAGCCGCCAATCTGGATGAGCGGATTGGACAGCAAGGGGGTATGGAGAGGGTGGGCGTCGCGTAGGGACGGACTTCGTCCGCGATGGGGTCGTGCCGTGCGGTTCGCGAGCAAGCTCGCTCCTACAGGGTCACTCCGGCTTGCTTTTGTAGGAGCGAGCCATGCTCGCGAACCAGATCTGGCGCCGGCGTTGCCGGCGGTTCGCAGGGCTGGACCGCTCCTACAGGGTTCGGGGTGGCTCAGACGCGGAACTGATCCATCAATCCCTGCTGGTGGTTGGCCAGCTTGTTCAGCGACTGGCTCACCTGCGCCGATTCCTGCGCCTGGCTCGACAGCGACTCCGTCACATCGCGGATGCCGGCGACGTTGCGGTTGATCTCCTCCGCCACCGCGCTCTGTTCCTCGGCGGCGCTGGCGATCTGCAGGTTCATGTCGGTGATCACGCTGACCGCC